>CAYQQM010000007.1:0-87453 GCA_964419605.1 uncultured Kofleriaceae bacterium
GTCAACGAATCAAGACTATTGATGTTTTTCCTTAACTTACCGGCATGGGTACTAGTACTACTATCTCGGTTCGCGTCCCATGATGATAGCGTAGCGTAATGAAGCGATTGAATGGAACGTACGCATTGGTCACCGGCGGGGCCAGTGGCATTGGTGCGGCGTGCGCACAGGCACTCGCCAGTGAGGGGGCAGGGGTACTCGCGTGCAGCCGCAGGCTAGATGCAGCGGTCGGGCGGGCGGTACCGCAGTTCGGCGCTGTGGCTCACGCTCACCTGGATGTTACCGACGAAGCCGAGGTGACGCAGCGCATCAATGAGCTGCCGCACATCGACGTTCTCGTGTGTTCGGCGGGCAGTGGCGCTTTTGGGCCGGCGCTCGACATGCGTGTTTCCGATCTGCGCGAGATGCTCGATGTACACATCACGGGCGCGTTTACCTGTGCGCGTGCCGCGCTCCGGCGCATGCAGCAGAGGCGTCGTGGCCATATTATCGTTATCGGTTCGCATGCGGTCCATCACGCGTTTCACGATTGCAGTGGCTACACCGCGGCCAAAGCAGGCCAGCTTGGGCTCGTGCGCGTACTTGCAGCCGAGGCGCGGGCGTTCGATGTTCGAGTGACGGCGCTTCTGCCCGGTGCAACAGACACCTCGATCTGGGATGATCGGCCCGGATTCGACCGATCGAAAATGTTACGGCCAGCGGATGTCGCCGGATTTCTCGTAACCATCGTGACCCAGCCGCAGCTGTCGGTGGAGGAGGTTGTCGTTACTCCGCCCGCAGGCGTGTTGTAGGCATGGTACGTAGGAGCATGCTCAAAACGGCGGGTGCGATGGTCTTTTTTGCCTTGTTGGCCACAACCGCTGCATGCGGAAGCGACGACGGCGCGAAAAGCTGTGTCGGCGAAGAAACGTTCTCGACAGCCAAGACCGGAGGGCTGTGCCAGGTCAATATCTTCAGCGCCCCAGAGCGCGCGGTGTACTGCGCAAAGAACGCGACTGGAAGCTACGACTGCCTGTGCGGCGCTGCCGTAGACAATCCGAAGATGTTCGTCAGCGATGATATCTGCGACCTCGAAGCGGATGCGCGCGTGTGCGAGGCGGTGTCGCGTTGCGAGTTTTCGTTTTAGGAATCGGGCGGTCCAGTGCAGCCTCGGCGAGGGGCTACTGGGTTTGGGGCACAAACGCGGCGAGGGGGATGGTTGCGACCAGCTTTGCCGTGGTGGAGGTGGACTCGACGGAGAACCAATGTGCATCGACAGGAATACGCGCTGCTTGTGCGGCGGCAGTGAAGCTGCCAATAATCGATTCGGCCCAGGGCCGCGCCGCGCCGAGCTGAGTCGACTCCGCGTGTGCGGTTACCCGCCACGTCGTTGGAGTTGCCTCGAGCCATGCCGCGACGCGCTTGAGCTTGTGCGCTGGTGCGCCGGATGTGACCAACCACGCTTGCACGTTGTGAGGTACGGAAGCGAGCAAATCGGTGATCACACCGGGCGGAACGCCAGAGCGCACCGGTGCGCCCTTTTCGGCGACGAGCATGTCGCCATCGCGCCATTGCACGGATACCGCTTTCTCTGCGTTGATAGTTGCGCTGTGTTCGCCGGTTGCAGTGACGGAAATGCCGAGGGAATTTCCGATCGTGGTCAGGCAATCGCGCGAACTTGCTTCGGCGATTCCGCGAAATCGGCCTTCCCAGGTGTCCGGGATTCCAGCCGTGATCACGGCGATCTTTGCCGTGCGGGCGATATGGCGCGCGCAGCGGAAGGCATCGGGGATCATCGCCGATACTGCGGTTAGGTCGAGGGCCTGTAAATCGATAGCCAGAGCGAACCCAATATCTCCGAGCTGGGACATCACCGCGTCGGGAACTATGGGCTGGCCGTTCTTGGACTCGGGCAGCGGCACTTTGCGCGAGCTACACCCCAGCAGCGCAATGAAAACCGCGACGTGCCGCAGCATGGAGGCATCGTACCATTAGCGTTCGATGTGTGCATACATGCGCATGCCGAGTGGCAATGTAACGTCGGGGGTGGTTTCAAAGGCCAATAGTACTTCGAGTACTCGCGTGTCGACACGCGCCCGCGGGTCATCGTTGGGAATCGCTTTACGCCCAAGTTCTCGGCTGATGCGGGATACGCGGACGGCGAAGCGTCGGTCGCGAAATGCATCGGAAGTCACGTAGCCCGGCTTGCCGACTGCCATTGCCGCGACATCGGCCTCATCGATCTCGGCGCGCACTTCCAGGCGGGATAAATCTGCCAGGGTAACGATGGTGGTTGGGTTTTGTGCCGTGACGATAGATCCAGGCTCTGCCATGCGACGCAGGATGACACCGCTGTGTGGAGCGCGGAGGGCGCACTGCTCCAGTGCAACATTCGCCGCGTTGAGCTCGGCTGCAGCCGCATCGACCGCAGCGGAGGCCTCGGCGATAAGCTCGGCGCGAGTGCCTTTGGAGATGCTGCGGTATCGCGCAGTGGCAGCCGCCCGGGTCGCGGTGGCAACCCGCGCGGCAGCTCCGTCAGCGTCGACGGTTGCTGCCGATACAGCTCCGACCGCCCCGAGCTGATCGCTACGGTGCTGCTCGATCTCCCGATGCTCGGCAGATGCCTCAGCGGCCGCCGCCTCGGCTTTGGCGGCATCTACGTCTTCGCGCCGCGGTCCACGGCGGGCGAGGTCCAGTCGTGCGCGAGCTTGTGCGAGCGCGGCTGTTGCGGCCGCAACGCGCGCCTTCGCCAATCGGTCATCCAGTTGGGCGATCACGTGTCCGGCCTGCACGCTATCGCCCTCATCGACGGCGATCGACGTAACGCGGCCGCCAGTCTCAAACGCCAGCGCGATCGGATCGCGCGCGGACTCTACTCGACCCGGTGCCACAAGCGTGGCGGTGCGTCGTATCGCGGGGGTTGCATGTGCGTCTGACGCGCGATGGCCAAACCACAGGTAGCCGCCGGAAATTGCGGCAACAGCGACGATTGAAGCGATCCATTTCTTCATAGCTTGGTCCTTTGTGGGTCAATGATGGAGATCGATCGATCTTCGCACTCCTCGCGAAGTGCTGCGCGCCCCAGCGAGGCCGTGGCTATCGATCCGTCTTCGACTCGGACGATGCGATCGGCAAACTGTTCGAGGCGAGGATCGTGAGTGACCACCACGACGGCGCGGCCATGCGCCGTAGCGAGCTCGCGCAGCAGCGTCATCACGGACAGGGCGGTTTTCGTGTCTAACGCGGCGGTGGGTTCATCGCCGATCAAGATCGGAGGATTGCCGCCGAGGGCGCGGGCGATCGCAACTCGCTGCTTTTGCCCGCCAGACAGGTCCGCTGGGAGGTGGTGGACTCGCGTTCCCAGGTCGACAAGTTCTAGCAGGCGCCGCGCTTCGAGTCGGGCATCTTTGCGCCCAGGGTCTTTCATTTGAATCGCGATGGCTACGTTCTCTAACGCAGTGAGAGCTGGAAATAGGTTGAATCCCTGAAACACAAATCCGAAATTGCGCGCGCGCAAGTCGGGCAAGTCGCGCTCTGATAGCTCTGCGGCGTTCTTGCCTTCAATCCACACTTCTCCTGTGGTCGGACGAAGCAGCAAGCCGAGAATGGAGATCAGTGTCGTCTTGCCGGAACCCGATGGGCCTTCGATCAGCGTGACTTCACCGCTGCGGATATCGAGTGACGCCTCAGATAGCGCTGTGACGGCGTTGGCCTCGGTTCCGTACACTTTGCCGGCGCGCGTTAACCGAGCCAGCGCTACCTGGGCGGGCGCTGTTGTCTGCGAGAGGTCGTTGCGAGCGATCGCGGCGTTCATGGCAGTCTTCATCCTTTGAATACGGAAGCGGGGTCGAGGCGGAGTACTTTGGCGATCGATAGCAGCGCCGCGAACGAGCACATCGCAACGGTGACGATCCACGTCACAGCGTACAAACTGGGGAATAAGGCAACTCGGAGGTTGGCCATGGCCATCGCGGCGCGCATCCCCACCGCAAGGCCACTGCCAACGACAAACCCGAGACCGGCGGAGATCATCGCTTGCGACAAGATCACGCGAACGACCATCGCGTTCTTGGCTCCCATGGCCTTGAGCGTTCCGAACTCGCGCAGGTGCTGGAGAGTACCGCTGTACAGGATCTGCCCAACGACGACAAACCCAACGATGATTCCAAGTACAGCGGTCGTAAAGAATCCGGCGCCAACACCGGTTCGCTCGGACCAATACGATCGGGTGCGCTCCGACATCTGCGCTGTGGTGTAGGCGGCGAGGTGAGGCAATTGATTGATGCGCTTGCGGACCTCCTCGACGGAGTGTCCACGTGCAACGCGAACGAGCACGTAGGTAACTGCGTTCGCTCCAAGCTGCGGCATGAAGCTGCGCGCCGAGCGAATGTCAGTAAACACAATTGGCGATGTCGTGAACGATCGGATTCCCTCGGTCAGAGCCACGACATGGGCGCGCACACCGCTGATTTCGCTCGTGCTTCCTACCCGATCGATTTGCAGTTTGGCGTATTCGGAGCGATCGATGGTAATGGCTCCAGCTTCTCCGAGGCGATTTGAGTCACCTGCGACCACGTTCCAAGGCACGAGTAGGGGGTCGTTGCCAGCTGTAGTCTCGACGCCTACTACCTGAACCCCTAGGTCGCCGCCATCCGCGAGTTTAAATTGGGCGAAATTCATCAGCACCCGCTCAGCGCGCTCGACGCCGGGCACCGATGCAACTCGATAGAAGGCTCGCTCATCGTAGGGAGTTGCGAACTCGAACGACTCGTTGCCCCGCTTGCCCACCCACAGATCGGCGCGGCTCGAGTCGATCAGTGCCGATGCCGTATCCATGAAGCCAAAAAACAGCCCGACTTGTACAAGCACCAGCATCACGGACACCGACACGCCGGCGATTGCCACCGCGAACCGCAGTCGATCGGCGAAGAGCAGCTTTCGAGCCAGCGTCCACATTGCTGCGATGCATCAGCACATAGTGTGCCTGGATCGAGGCAAATAAAATCAAGTACTTATACTAGGTCGTGCAGTAACAGGTCGTTACTAAACAGTGACGCATAGGTTACAAGACAAGAGGCCGCGCGACGCGCGGAGTCCCTCGTCAGCGACTTCCAAGGGTCGAGGTGATTAGCGTGCAAGGTCTTGGCTCATTGCGCGAGCTCGGGCCGGTCGTAGAAATACTGGAGCGCTTCCGGGTTGGCCAGCGCGTCGAGGTTGGCGATGGGCCGGCCATGGATCGCGTCGCGTACGGCGATCTCCACGATTTTTCCGCTCATGGTTCGCGGAATGTCGATCGCGCTCAGAATTTTGGCCGGCACATGGCGTGGACTTGCCTGGCTTCGAATCTCGTTGCGCAGGCGCCGCTCGAGGCTAGCATCAAGCAAACATCCTGGCTGCAGGCGCACGAATAGCACCACTCGCACGTCGCCTTCCCAGTCCTGGCCCACGACGATGCTTTCCGCGATCTCTGCGAATTGCTCGACGATGCGGTAGATCTCGGCGGTGCCAATGCGAACGCCGCCCGGGTTCAGTACGGCGTCGGAACGCCCGTAAATGATGAGCCCGTCGTGGTCTGTAAGTTCTGCGTAATCGCCGTGGTGCCATACGTTTGGAAACCGCTCGAAATAGGCGCGCCGGTATTTGCTGCCGTCGGGGTCGTTCCAAAATCCGATGGGCATGGAAGGAAACGGGGCTGTACACACGAGCTCGCCCTTTTGCCGGCGCACGGGTTGACCGGTAGGACTGAAAATCTCAACTTTCATGCCGAGCCCGCGACACTGCAATTCACCGCGATATACGGGCAACAACGGATTGCCCAAGGCGAAGCACGAAATGAGGTCGGTTCCGCCCGCGATCGACGCGAGTTGCACCTCTGAGTTTACGTGGTTGTACACAAAGTCAAAGCTCGACGGCGCTAGCGGTGATCCCGTCGATAGGATGCTCCGCAATGTCGACAGATCGTGGTGGTCGCGCGGTCGATAGGCCGATTTTTCGACGGCGCTAAGGTACTTTGCGCTCGTTCCGAAGATGTCAATCCGCTCGCGGTGGGCGATTCGCCATAGCACGTCGGGATCCGGATGAAGTGGCGCGCCATCAAACAAGACGAGCGTTGCGCCGGAGGCCAGGGTGGAGACCAGCCAATGCCACATCATCCAGCCCGTCGTCGTGAAGTAGAATACGACGTCACCTGGAGAGATGTCGCAGTGCAGGACGTGCTCCTTTCGGTGTTGCAACAACGTACCGCCAACGCTGTGGACGATGCATTTCGGTGCGCCGGTTGTTCCCGAGGAGTACAGGATGTAAATCGGGTCGGCGAACCCCACTGGGGTGAATTCCAACGTTCCGTGCATCCGTATCAGATCGTAGTACAACGCTGCGTTCGGCAGACCCACGAGATCGGGGTTGCGACTGCGATACGGAATCATCACAACGCTCTGCAGCGAAGGCAGGCTCGCCGCGATAGCGCGAACCGCGGGTAAGGAGTCGATGCTCTTGCCGCTATACGTGTAACCATCGGTAGCAAACAGTGCTTTCGGCTCGATCTGCCCAAATCGGTCCAGCACCGCTTCAACGCCAAAGTCAGGCGAACAGGAGGACCAAACACCGCCCAAGCTCGCGGTCGCGAGCATGGCGACCACTGCTTCGGGCCGATTCGCGACGAATCCGGCTACGCGATCGCCTTTGCGGATCCCCATTGACCTCAGATGCGCTGCGACGGAAGCGACTTGTCGTCGCAGCTCTGGCCAGCTGATCTCGAGTCGATCGTCGCGCTCGTTCGTGAACACGATCGCAGCACCGGACCGCTCGGGTGCGAGCAGGTTTTCCGCGAAATTCAGCATTGCTCCCTCGAACCACTGCGCACCCGGCATGCGGTCTGGGTTGCGAACGACCGAGGAGTATTCGGCGCTGGCGCGGATGAGGCAAAATCGCCAGACCGCTGCCCAAAATTCCGCCGGGGATTCTACGCTCCAGCGGTACAGCGAGGCGTAGTCTTCGCCGGCTAGGAACTGGCGATTCGCTTGGAGGAACCGACGCATGTGGCTGTTCGCGCTGCGGTCGGGTGGCGGTGTCCAAATGGGGTCAGTCACGTGATTACTCCCACTTGTTACAAGTAGTGCCCGAGTTTCGTACGCTGCGGCGCAACAAGCAACACGCCGGCTCCGCGTCGTAAACCCAGGGTAGGGGGGACGTGCCCGCCCGGGGAACACAGACCCGCCCAAGCCAACGCGGCCCGTTCAAGTTGTCGATGATGCCGCCGCATCCGCGGCTACGTGGTAGATTGGGTTTGTGCCGATTCCCGGCGAGCGACGGCGCAGCTACCTAGCACGACAAGTCGGCACGATGGCGCTGTCGCATGTTCAGACGGACACGCCGATGGCCATCGTGCGAGCGGCCGCTTGGACAAACTCGCTATCGCGCATGGGCGTACATCTGCCATTGTTTGTCGTTCACGATATAGGCGTCTTGTTGTCGCTAGCGCGTGGCGGTGCGGGGTTTGTGCTGCGACGGCGCGAGAGTCAGCTCGCGCGGATTCAGATACCGCTCGGCGTCAAAGTGCATCTCGATGGATACAAAGCGCTGCTCGAGAACATCGCGACATCTGAAGTTACCGAACGGCTCGCCGGGTTGCGGCTCCGCGATGAAATGGTCGCGGTTCTACTCTCCCGAATTCTTGGCGATACCTACAACCGCTGGCGCGATCGGGCGAAGTCTGCGGGAGTCGAGGCGTTGCCGCTCGACCTCGGACTCCTGAGCGACGTGGACTTTGCCGATCACTTTCGCGATTTCGATCCGCGCGCGCTGTGGGCGTTTCTCGACCACCTGTACGCGCAGGCAAACCACGTTTATACGCAGGTCGAGCTGATCGACCTCGATACCGTTCGACTTCTCGGCCTGTTCAAGGACGATGGCGTTGCCGGCCGGGATGCACTGGGAGGAGCGGTCGATTTGGTCGACCTGTTTGCCGCCCTCGGCTCACCCGAGGCCAACGATGTGGCAAATTTTTCGCTCGATCTGTTGCCGAGTGTTCTCGAGACCCGGCGGTCTTCGGGCGTGCAGACGTTTTCGGTCGATGGCTACGCTTCCATTGAGCGCAAAGGCAACATCGATTCGTTGGTCCTATCGGAGTTGGCGTACGAACCCGAGATGTTTGAACAAAAGGTCGTTGATGACGAGCTTTTGTACTACGGGCGCGACAAGCAGCAGGAAGAAGAGCGTCGGCTGCAGTACGTGATGATCGACTGCTCGGCGTCGATGCGCGGCCAGCGCCAGGTGTTTGCGCGCGGACTTGCTCTCGCCCTGATAAAAAAACTGACGCTAGAAGGCGATGAGATTTGGGTTCGATTCTTTGACTCTCGGCTTCACGAGACGATGAAGATTTCTCGTTCTGGCCAGGTTCCTGTCCCCTATATCCTTGCCTTTCGGTCGGAGCGCGGTCGCAATTACGGCAAAGTATTTCGCCAGTTGCTGATCGAAGTTCCACGCATCCGCCGAGAGCATAAGCGGCGCGTTGTGCTCTACGTGATCACGCACGGCCAATGTCACATCGAGCCTGAGCTCGTGGCTGCGCTGAAACAGCATGCGTTTCTCTACGGGGTGGTGTGTCTACCCAGTTCGGAGCAGTTGCCCGAATTTGTGTCTCTGTTCGATCGACACCAAATTGTTCGCGCTGATGCGCTTGTGTCGCGCAGCGAACGCCAGCGGCGCGCGTTGGACATCGTCGGCGATGCTACCCGGACCGCGAAAGATGAACCGCTCGGAACCGCGGTGGAGTCCCACCGGGGGCATGAGCCGGGCCTGCCGCAACGGTTCTCCATAGGTAGCTAGCGGTGGCTCGACGAACGTTCAATTCGATTGAAACCTCGGCAGATCAAGCCGAGGCTTTCGCTCAACAAGGAAAGTGGCGCGACGCGGAGGCTCATTATCGCGACTTGATCTCCCAGACCCATGTCATCAACTACGAGTACGACGACTGGCTGCGACGATTAGCGGAGATCTATCACCAGCTACAGCGCCACCGTGAAGCGGGGCTCATCTATCTGTATTTGCACTACTTCGACCTGGCAGAGACGCAGCTCCAGCGTATTGGCGCCGAATCCGTTGCCGTGCGCGCTCGGCTGGCTGAAACGCAGAAGAAGTGGTCCGAGGCAGCAGAGCTCTACGCAACGGCTAACCTTCCCGTTCACGCGGCGGTTGCGTCAGAGAAAGCAAAGAAGTTTGCCGAGGCGAGTGCAACGTGGCGTTCGTTGATTCGCCATCCCGGCTTGGCACATCGGCCCTACGAAACCGCACTTGTGCATTTTAACTACGGCTTGACTGCTGCGCGCAGCGACCCCGACTCGCTTGAGTCTCGCCGTGCACTGATCGAGAGCCAGCGCAAACTCGAACAAGTTGCCGATGATTTTGAACAGGCCGGCGAACTGGAGCGCGCGTTCGACTGCTTTCAAATTGTGCTCAAGCTGGGAAAAGAGTCGTCTCAGTTTGAGAACCTTGCCGAAGGGTACGTCAACTGCATCCGCGTCTTGCGGCAAGACAACCTCAAGTTCTATGTGCTGCAGTACTACGAAGACTTTATCAAGCTAGCCGTCGAGCGGGCCGAGCTGCACGCTGCGGCAACCCTGTATCAGGAGGCCGGAGCGTACGCTGCACGCGCCGGGCTTCCTTACGACCGGCACTACCAACAACAGAGTGGGCTTGCTTGGCTGCGCTGTGCCGAGCACTTTGCCGAGACCCGATCTCCGGTGCAGATGGTCGAGAATGCTCTGCTCGCCGCCGCCTCGCAGTTCTCGGCGGTTGGCGACTACGCCGCGGTGCGAAACTGCTTTGAGCGCCTCGCCGCTCTCGACCTGCCCGAGCGTGCGCGACAGCGGTTTGCATCGATCAGCAAACGCTTTGTTGGGATGGCTGCCGCCGTCGCCGAGCTCCCGGGATTACCCGACTACGTCAAACAGCAGCATGCATACGCGGATATCTGGTTTGTGGATTTGCTCGAGTGGGAAATGGGCGGAGACCCGATCGCCGTAGCCACTTCGATCGTCGGCGATTTGCGTTATCCCAATGCGATTCGGCGCCGGGCCCTGGTAGTGCTGCTGACCCTGGCCGAGGCCAACGGTCGCGGATTGGGCGCGGAAAACGCAACTCTGGTGCGCATCGCCGAGCTGCTCGGCGAGCTCCAGTCCTACGCCGCATTGTCGCCGCTCGAGAAATTGTACGAATCGACCGACCCCGCGGTGCGGGTTGCGGCGGTGCGGGCGCTGCGGTTCTTGTACTTTAAACGTTCGTTCGTGATCGTGCGCAAGGCGCTGTCCGACGCCGACGCTTCCGTTCGAGAGGCTGCGTTGGTTGCGATTTCGGGTTTGCATTTCCCGCATGCGTTCAATCCGCTCGCGCGGATCTATCGCGAGGCGACCGAGCCGACCGTCCGCACTGCAGCGCTGACGTCGATGGGCAAGATAAAAACTGTAGAAGCGGGGGAGTTTCTCGTCATGGTACTGCGCCAGGAGTCGGGTGCACTTCGCGACGCGGCCTCACGAGCGCTGGCGCAGATCGACAACCCCGATGTGGTTCCGATTTTGCGTCAACACCACGACATTGAGACCCATGCCGAGGTCCGAGAGACCTTGGGGACCCTGCTAAAAAGTTCCGCGATGTCCGCGTTGTAACGTAGAGCCTGCCCGGAAAATGTGGGGCGTTCCTGTCTAGGGCTGGTCGCACGGTCTTGGCGGTAGTCCGACTCCGGCGGGGAGGCCGACATTCTCAGCAAGCAGTGCTGGTTCATCTTGTACGCCGGTCGGATGCGGACAACCCGCAGTGGAGAGAGGCGCGCCGACGGTAAACCCGCACTGTGATGCCAACCCTTCCCTCATGCCATACATGATGGAGTTGATGTTGTCGGTGTGGTCCAGTCCGACGCTGTGCCCGATCTCGTGCGCCGCCAGAAGTGCGAAGAGCCGAATCGGATCCTTGAGTTCGGGGGCTTGTCGGTTGATCGTGCCGCGCCCAACATCGGCCCAATTGCTCGTTGGGCAGGCCAATTCGTTGTATTGACAATGTCCATACGCATTGTTAGATTGACTGAATGGCAGGATTGCGACCTCGCAAAAACGACGCGTTGGCGGAACGCGGCACGATCAGTCTGCGCATCGAGGCGCGAACTCGAAAACTGATCGACGATGCGGCGGCTGCAATGGGGAAAACGCGGACAGAATTCATGATCGAAACGGCGCGAAAAGAAGCAATTGATGTTTTGCTCGATCGCAGGCTATTTTCGCTCGAAGCGCACTCATTCTCCGAATTTATACAGGCACTGGACAATCCGCGTCCCCCGGGGCCTAAGCTTCGCGGGCTGATGAAGCGCGTGCCTGCTTGGAAACGATGAGCCAGTTGCTCGCGCCCGTTCCAATCTCGGCGCATCACCTAACAAAGGATTTCGATTGCGGGGTGTCGGAGCTCAATGAGTGGCTGACTCGTCGGGCGCTTCCCAACGAGAGTCGATTTTCGAGAACGTATGTAGTATCCGAGGGTAACAATGTTGTGGGGTACTACTGTGTTTCGGCCGGGGCGGTCCACCGGCATGGTGCGCCAGGACGACTTCGACGCAACGCGCCCGACGCAATTCCTGTTTCGATCATTGGACGGCTGGCTGTCGATCGCAATCATCGTGGGAAAGGGCTTGGAAAAGACCTCCTGTTCGATGCGCTGCGGCGCATTGCGGCAGCGTCAAAGAGCGTTAGAATCGCCGCGGTTCTGGTTCACGCGAAAAACGCGCGCGCGAAACAGTTTTACATGACATGCGCCGAATTCATCGAATATCCGGCGGACAGTAGAACGCTGTTTTTACCGATCGAAACCGTGAGCGCCGCCCTCGGTTGAAGCGCGCATCTTCCAGACTATTTCGTGCGTTCGCGCGTGACATATCGCGTGCGCACGGTGAATACGGAGTCGCCACTCAAGATGCCGCCACGGTTCATCAGTCGGCCAAATTGCCAGTTGGATAGGCCTAGTTCTGGCTTTCGCAACGCGTATTGACCGTCGACCCAGCGCGTGAAGCCGTCGCCCACGAATGGCGCGTCTACTTCAGCAAAAAACGCATCGTGCTCAACCGGATTTTCGGAAATGAGCGCCGCCACAAAGTGTGGGCTGTAACGGTTGCATAGCGACGTCGCTTCGGCCACGTCGCGCACCACGACAACGCTAACCTCGGGCGTTTGTTCCCACTCCCATTCGTCGCCGAGTTTGTCGACGGGGAGTGGCTCCGCTTGCAGCTCGGACACAGGCCCCGATGCGCGCTGGACGCTCACGTGTGTTGCGAACAGCGGTTTCGGGATGTATCGCTCGGTACCTGATGCTACGTGGAGCTTGTAGGCGCCTGTTTGTTGGTTGGTGCGGTTACCTGCGCGTTCCATCGCCCGCAACAGTGCGGGCACGAGCTCATCCGCGCGTGACTCCACGATGCAGCACGTGTTGACGGTGTTGCAGACTTTGCGATCGAGCGACGCGAATACCGCGGCCTCAAATGCCTCGGCGCGCGCGGTTTCCGCGCCGATCATCCACGCCCCGCCAGTCCCGTGCAGGCTCACCGGGACGCCCGCCTGTTGTGCGAGGGCGCCCAAGGTCGCCACTGCAGGGCCACTGCCGCGCGCCACCGCCAGGGCCAACCGCGAGTCGGAAAACAATGCCCAGCCAGCGGCATGTGCGGGGCTCGGAACTAGCGTGACGGCGCCGCGAGGCAAGCCAGCGTCGTCCAGTGCTGGCGTCAGTGCCAGCTCCATCATCGCGAGCGCGGTGCCTAGAGCGTCGCTGCCGATGCGGAATACGACAGTGTTGCCGCCGCGCAGGACGCCTGTTGCGTCGGCCAGCACGTTGGGTCGGCCCTCGAACACAAAGCCGACGACACCCAGCGCATCGCCCATGAGTTCAACGCAAAAGTTGTGGTGCTCTACGGTTTCAAGCCGCTCGCCGCGACGACTCGGCGCCTCGATCCATCCCCGCAGGCCCTCGATCATTGCTATGCGCATGGTTTCGCTGGCGACCAATCGCGTCGTAGATCGGCCGCGCTTGGTGGCGGCTTCGACATCGGTTCGATTGGCTACTTCGATCTTCTGCCAGATCGAGTCGTCCGCTAGATTGTCGGCGAACGTCGAGAAGAAACTGGAGATGGCGGTATCGGGAACGGCGCTCAATTGCCCGAATGCGCTAGCGGCTTCACCGACACAGCGGTCCACGAGCGCGCGCACATCGCGAGCAACATGCAGTAGTTCACCGGTGTTTTGCACCACCAAAAGGGAGTCGCCCGGCGCAAACGCCTCCGCCAGCTGTCGAGATACGCGGGTCACGCGGTCCCCGCCGAACACGATCGGCATGCCTTCGGTCAGGCTTCTCAGACTCTCAACGCTCATGCTTCGATTCATAGGTGCCGCGGCGTGCGTTGTCAAAGCGTCGGCGAAAATGATCAGCGCGCGGGAGCGAGGGCCGTGCCGCAGCCGTGCCGCCGTGAGAAGTCGAACGTGAGCGTCGAAGCGAACCACCCACCGGATTGAGTCAGGGGTTTCGGCTCATAGGTCCTTCACTGTCGCATGCGCGCTGTCCAAGATGGGGCGCGACATATGGTTCCATTTCGCGCTGGAACGCAGCGATCAGGCGGTCGTTCAGCTCCCTGGGGGGAAGCGCTAGTTGTCCCGACTGTTGTCGCCGTGTTGCTTCGCTACAAATTGCGTCGAACAGCGCTCGAAGGATATGTCCACTTCTCAATGCCGGATATTTCTTGTGCATCTCCCAAATGACGCTTCGCGTCGGTGCGAGCACGACGTGAACCTCGGAACTCGTGACCTCGTTCCGGCGGTGATCAAGCGTAAAATCGCGACGACTGTCGCCATCGGTCCACCTTACCGCTGCTCCATCGTTTAGCTGAAGCACGGCGAGGGTGTCGGAGAAGAGCTCGGTGTAGGCACTCGTGAGTCGAAACCAGGAAGTGCGTCCAGGCGTCCCGATAGCGTTCTCGATCCGGTCGAGCGCCTTGGAACGAAGGTCTGGTGCCCGCTTCTCTCGCACGGAGTCCATCAAAAACTGGATCGTCGGCCAAAAACCTTTCTCAGCTACGTCAGACATGTTTTCTTCGATTCGTTCCCCTGTTCGCGAGGCAAAATTTTTGCGGAACACTGGGTGACCATATTCATGAAGGAACGCCACAAGAAGATCGCGTTTCGTTGGAGATTCGTCCTTGTCAATTTGCCAAGCTGCGATTTCGATCTTTTCTTCGTTGTAACTCGATTCTTCGCGACCGACTGTAAGCTCGAGACTCTCGGGGATTTCGAGTCCAGCTTCGTCTAGTAGAGAAGCGGATTCGACCACTATCTGTTGGACGGCGGGACGAAAGCTTTGATCGTAAAGATCGACGTTAGAAAGGATAGAGCACGGTGATTGACAAGGCAGGATCTGCGTTGCAGCGCTTTGTTGGGGGGAGCCATTCCGGTCTGGGAAGACTCCGGTGTACGGAAAACGCTCTCGAAAGCCTGCTGCTGAACGCGTATCAATGTTGCCGTCCTCGCTTGTTGGAGCGTTGTGTGCGGTCGTTCTTGGGGCACATTTTGCAACCTTCACTAGAAGATCCTTCGTACTCGCAGATCAGGCGTCGGAGGTGGTGGTCGCTCATTCTTGGGGATACCTTTGCACTGCTTTTCGGCTTCGTCCGAGGCTGAAGCACGATGCCAGTCGGCCTTCCAAGATCGCAACAAGGCTTTGATTGCTGGAAGATCTAGACCGGGGTCTCCCGCCTCGAATTTCTGCCAAAACACGTCGTTTGCCTCAGACGCGCGTTCCGCGGCAGCAATCCATGCATTCGTTGCCTTGTGACAGGCGTCGGCGCGTTCACTCACCACTGGGCACCGTAGCGCGGCAGCATACTTCCTACATACTCTGCGAGCAATCGTCATTATTGTTAACAATTCCAGTATATTCGGGACATTAGGCGAAGAAGGCCGTAGGCTTTGCTCATGCGCATTGCCATTGTGGGTGGCGGCATCTTCGGGCTAACAGCCGCGCTGGAGCTCGCGAGTCGCGGTCATACGGTTGTCGTACACGATCGCGGCCCTATCCCCCATCCGCTTGCAGAGTCGACGGACATTTCCAAGGTGGTGCGCATGGATTACGGCGCGGACACGGACTACAGCGCGCTGGGCGAGGCAGCTCTCGACGGCTGGCGCCGATGGAACGCTGAGTGGACATCTTCATGTGGTGCGTTGTTCCACGAGACCGGGGTATTGTTCCTGTCGCGCATCTCTCTCGAGTCGGGTTCGTTCGAGTATGAGTCGTACCGGACGCTTGTCGAGCGCGGCCACCCGCTGGACCGCCTCGATGCCGCCGCGATCGCCGCGCGGTTCCCCGCGTACGCGTCCGCTGGGCTCGTCGATGGTTACTTTAATCCGTACGGAGGATGGGTCGAATCGGGGCGAGTAATCGCCAAGCTGGCTCAACTCGCACGAGCGGCCAATGTCGCGATCCTCGAAAGCGAAGCGGACTTCGAAGATCTGGAGCGCGGCGACCTCGTCATCGTGTGCGCGGGGGCGTGGGCGGCGAACGTGTTGCCCGATCTCGCGACAGCGATCGTGGCGAACGGTCAGCCGGTGTTTCACATGCAGCCGGCCGATCCACGGACTTTCGCCGCAGACCGATTCCCGGTTTTCGGTGTGGATATCTCGCGCACCGGCTACTACGGCTTTCCGGCAAACGCAGATGGCATCGTGAAAATTGCAAACCACGGTGAGGGCGTCTCCGTTGCGATCACGCCGGAAGGCGACGCATACCGCAGCGTGCATCCGGCCCAAGAGGAGGCTCTGCGCGCTTTCCTGGCGAATACATTTCCCGAGCTCGCTCGGGCCCCGATTGTGCGCCGTTATCTGTGCGTGTACGCAGACACGATCGACGGCCACTTCTGGATCGACCGCCATCCCCTGCGCCACAACGTCGTCGTTGCAACGGGTGGTTCGGGGCATGCATTCAAATTCGCTCCCGTGCTCGGTCCTTTGATCGCGGACATTGCGTTGGGTGAGCACCACCCACTCGCGCACAAGTTTCGCTGGCGCACCGAACTCGTTGCTCCGATCAGTGGCGACGCGGCAAGGAACAGGTGAGCCCGCCCTTCCCGTCCGCCGATACAAGGGAGTTTCGATACGCATAGGAGTGTCGATCCACAAAGCACGAGAGGTGTAAAGGGAAGCGAGGTCCGGTATCTGGGCGATGAACGCTGCTTAAGGTCGCGCAACAGCTTGAAACGCGTTAACAAAATCGGAGCAGGGGCAGGGCTCCTCCAAGCAGAGCGAAAGAGGAAGATCTCAGCGCAACGCTGAAATCACGTCTTTGGCATCCACGATTCGCACGCCATGGATCAGTTGTTTGCCGCGCGGCGTGTTCGGAACGAACAGCACATGAAGGATGCGCTTCGCGGACACTCCTGGGGGCACACCTTTTGCGACGAAGGCGTGAGCAAGAGTTTCGACTTCACTCGCGGTTGGCTCGCGGCCGAACCATTTTGCTTCGCCGAGAAGCAGCGTCTTCGAACCGGCATCGGAGGAAACCACGTCCCATTCCGCACCGTCACCGCGCCAAAACCGCAGCGCCACGCCGAACTGCTCTCCAAGATTCGAGAGGCGAGGCACTGCAGCCCGGCACAGCTCCTCCCAGCCAGTCGAGATAAGCGCGGGCAGTCGCTTGTCCGCGACCGCGAGCCGGTTTCGTTGAGTGCCGAGGAGAAAACTCGACTTGCGTGGCGCGACGACCGAAAACCAGAAGCGCAGAAACGGGTCAGCGATCTTGTACAACGCCCGCTTTCCCGAGCGTTCCGGTTCTCCGAACGGAATTTCGCGCTGAACCAGCTCGAGCTCTGCCAACCGCGACAAAGGTCGTGACAGGGAGGTCGCTGCTTGTCCCACCCTGGCCGCGATCTCGACAAGACGGTGTGCTCCGCCGCCGATAACATCGAGGACAGGACGCAGGACCATGGCGGATTCCTCCAGCAGCAGACGCGCAGGTTCGTCGTGAAGGGCACCTTGAGGCGAAAGCACGATCGTATCAAGAGCTGTTCGGAGATCGTCGCCGAACGGCTCCGCGAGCTCCCAGTAGCGTGGGATGCCGCCCCATACACTCCAGGCCTCGACAACTCGGCGGGGGTCCTGCAGCCCGAGGGCCACGCCGAGGTGATGGGCGAGTAGCGGCGCCAGTTTCAAGATTTCCCGCGCTCGCCCGTAAAGGGGCGCGCTGCGGTCCAGCACCAGCCCTTGCATCATGCGTTGGCTGGAGCCCGCAAGCGCGATCACGAAGTTCGCCCGCTTCGCATCTCGATCGATGATTCGCTGAAGCACGCTCGGAAGTTCCGACGACTGAGCAACGAGGTACGGAAGCTCGTCGATTACGAGTGGGCCGCGCCAATGTGCCGCTTCGGCGTCCCGGAGCAATCGAGTGAACAGCGCTCCCCAGTCGGGGTACTCCACCTCGGAAAACCCAGAAAGCTTGGCAGCGATTACTTCGGCGAGGTACCGGCGCTGAACAACTGGAGCAGACTCGTCGGCAGCGAAAAACAAGCCCCCGGTGCGCTTGACCCATTCTCCAAGCAGTGTGGTCTTGCCGACTCGGCGCCGGCCCCAAACCACGACGAGAGCGGAGCCGCCCGAATCGAACACGCGGGTCAGGCGCGCAAGTTCTTCGGCACGATTAACGAAGTCCATAAAGAATTATGCAATATAGAATAATTCGTTGCAACATAAGTTATACGAGAAATATCAGCATCGCCCGACGAAGGAACTCATACGCCCCGACATCCTTCGTCGCTGCCTTACATGGCGCCGGTGGGTCGTTGCGGTCAGCGGGGCGTTGTCAAAGCGTCGGCGAAAATGATCGAACGCCGAATGGACTGTCTGCATCTATGGATCTGCGGGTGGTCCGAGATATTTTGCGGGCGATGCTGGAGTCTGGACAGCCCGCTCGGGGTGCGACGCAAGCTGCTCAGACGGAGGGACTGGATGAACTCCTGCAGGCGGCGCGTCCCGCGGATGTCGAAAATTCGGTGCTGGCGCGGGCTCGCATTGCGGGACGGTTGTTTGGCACTGGGGGTGGGCTGGGGAGGTTTCGCGTGCTCGACCGGCTGGGCCGTGGCGGGATGGGCATGGTCTACGCAGCGTACGACCCGCAGCTCGACCGCAGCGTGGCGCTCAAGACGGTGCACGTGCCGAAGCGCGGACGCGAGCTCGCGCTGCAAGAAGCGAAAGCGCTCGCCAAGCTGTCGCATCCCAATGTGGTGCCGGTGTTCGACGTCGGGATCGAGGCCGATCAGGTGTACATCGTGATGGAGCTCGTGCGCGGCGACACCTTACGCGAGTGGGCCGCCGGGAAAGATCTTCGATCCGTTATCGATGCGTACCACCAGGCGGGCTACGCGCTGGCCGCCGCCCATGACGCAAACCTGGTGCACCGCGACTTCAAACCGGACAACGCGATCGTCGGCCTCGACGGTCGGGTTCGCGTGGTCGATTTTGGGCTGGCGTGCGAAGCCACAGACTCCAGCCAAGACGCGACAGCTTCGCGTCGGGCCGTCGGCACGCCGAAGTATATGGCTCCGGAGCAACGCGTTGGGGGTGTGGTAACTGCCGCAGCGGATCAATATAGCTTTTGCGTTTCTCTGGCCGAAGCGCTGCCGGCCCCGTTGCCGGGATGGATTGACGCCGTCGTCGCTCGCGGTCGCGCCGACGATCCGACCGCGCGGTATTCGTCCATGCATGAGCTGCTGCGGGCGCTCGGCCGAGATCCGGCGCGGCGACGTCGGCAGCGCATCGTTGCGGGAGGAGTGGGTATTGCCTTGGCGGGAGTGGCAGGCATTGCGTTTTTGGCTGGGCACAATCGAGCGTCGGAGGCGGAGTACTGCAGCGGGGGCCACCGCGAGCTGCAAGCGGCGTGGCCCATGGCAAATCAGCTCGCCGCGCTGACGCGCATCGCGATGTTGTCTCCCTACGGCCGGTCGGTGTTCGAAGTTCTGGACCGGCAACTGACGGCATACCGAACGCGCTGGGTGGTTGGTCATCGCGACGCATGCCTGGCGCAGCGCGCTGGCGCGTTGTCGGAGCGGCTGTTCGACCGCCGGATGGCGTGTCTCGATCAGAGCCGCGCGGCGTTTGCGACTTTGGCGCACATCGCGACCGACACTTCCGCCGCCGATGTGCCCAATATGGCTCGCGCTGCAGGCGCGCTTCCCGATCCCGATGCGTGCCGAAGTCTCGCCGCCCTGGCCGACAACGTCGGGCCGCCCCCGCCACCTCTGGCCACCGAGGTGACGCATCAGCGCGACCAACTCGCACGTGCGCGCGTTCAGCTCGTCGCCGCAAAGTATTCAGAGGCTCGAGTGGTCACAGCCCAGGTCATCGCGAAGGCGCGCGCGCTAGGGTATCGCCCGCTACTCGCTGAAGCGCTGTTGGTGGACGGTCACGTGCTGCTCCAAACCAGCCAAGATTCGGAAGGAATTGCGGTGCTGCGCGAGGCCACAAATATTGCGTTCGAAGTCAACGCGGATGATCTGGCGGTTGAAGCGTGGGCACGTCGCGCATGGCTTGAGGGTGTCAGTGATCCATCGACGCCAACGACCCTCGGGGGTGCGGACGTCGTGACCGCACTAGCAGCGCGCAGCCGCGATGCGTTTCCTCGCGCACTGCTCTACAACAATATTGGAAGCGTTGAACTCGCCCGGGGCAACCGCGCGGCAGCGAGGGCAGCGTTTGAACGCGCACTCGCCGAGGCGGAGAAGGTCACCGGGCCCGGTGCGGTCGAGCTGATCGCGGTTCGCCAAAATCTCGCGTTGACTGTCGAAGACGCTAACTACTCGGAGCAGCTAATGCAAGGCGCTCGCCGCGACCTGGTCGCACGCCTGGGCGACGCTCACCCCGACGTACTCATGCTGGACTACATACGGGCGACAGCGGTCATCGCATCGCTGCCGCGTGCGCAAGCACTGCTGTCGACTGCGTGTGCCAAGAACGAGCTTCATTCCAGCCTGCTGGCGCAGACCGCGAGGTGTTGGGTAGAGCTGGCGGATGTTCGGTTCGAGCTGGGTGATCGAGAGGGTGCGATGGCGGCCCTGCATCGCGCATTGAACTACGGAGCTGGTGAGCTCGAGGATACTCCTGAGGTGCGGGGGTACGCTCTGCTTTGGCAAGATGATCCGACGCGCGCAGCTGCGGCGTTCGCGGCAGCACTGGCAGATCCGCTTCCGGCCGATGCTCCGTGGCACGTTCGCTTTTATCGCGCCAAAGTGCTGCTTGGCGCGGGACGCGCACGGGCAGCGCAGGGCCAACTTGCGGGCGCGCGTGCGGTCGTGGAGCCCGCAGTCTCGGCGTTGCAGGATGTTTTCCGAGGTCACCCCGCGGTCGCGATCGCGCGCCGGCTGGGTCGTGCTCGGGCGGAGCTTGCGCGGCTTCAGTCCAAAACCGGTCAAGACCCAACCTCAAACGCCGCGTTGGCCCTTGAATGGTTTCGGCGATCTCAAGCCCCACTCGCCATGATCGGCGAACTTGAGATGCTACAGCGGAAGTAGCTTTGAAGTAACGTACGGATACGGCAAGATGGCCCCTCTGGGAATCCAGGGAATCGAGTCACAGGAGGGGAGGTCCCCACACTCGTGATCGATTCCTAAGCGGATCTTAGGGGAGCGTCGTCTCGGAGTATTCAAACATATAGCTCCTCGGGCCTTCCAAACCGCTTCGAGTTCCGTCGCTTCGGACCAGCGAGCAAACTCGGTCTTTCCGTCGGAATAGGTCAGTGGGACCCCGTCGACGGTGAACGATCTGCCGGTTCCGCAGTAGTCCGCAGTGAACATCTTTAGCATGGCTTGTCGGTGGGAAACGCTGGTTGGGTAAACCGGGCGGCCCACGTCGTTGATACTGCCGGCTCTAGTGTGGCGGGTGAGGTGCATCTTGGCGGGTGCAGTTCCAGCACATGCAACGTTGAATCGCGGGTCGGAATCTAGAGGCAGTGATTCGGGTACTGAGCTCACCGTCTTGCGAATCGGGTCGTAGTAGTCGCCTTGGAACACCAGAGTGGCGTGTGTTGTTCGACCCCAGACTGGCTCCAATCGGTCCTCGCGGCACACATATTCGGGCTTGCGTTGCACGTCTCCTTCGCGTCGCGCTTTCATTAGGTAGAACGGCACAATCTCGGTGGGAGCCTCCCGAGAGTTGACCCAAAATTGGAGATCCTGCGGATAGTAGGCCTCGATGAAAACTTCATACGCCCCGTGAACAGGGTGTTTGAGAACGATGACGGCATTTTCCAATGCGTATCCCGAGTACGTTGTGCCGCCGTAATCCACGGCGATTAGGTGGTGGCGGCGGACACCAATGCGCCGTAGCGCGGTGCCATCCTTAAGACGGGCGCTGTCGATGCGGAGCCCGTACCCGTTCGGAAATCCATCACTATTGAGTTCGTCGAACAGCAGCCCGTCTCCAACGGTTGCAGAGTTCGTTCCGGTTCCCCATCTGGGCGCAGCGGAAAGTCGCTCAATTTCCTCGATTTCTGGGGCTCCCTGCGTCTCGACCGGCTCATCGAGCGAAACGCAGGAGGGGATAAGAAGGGCGGTGGCGATGGCGAGGAGTGGTTTCATAGGCCTCGTGGTAGTTCCGGGTGTGCGGCCAGCGTTACAAGCAAAACGAGTGCTGCATGGTTGATGGCTATCTACCTGAATCATTTGGGTTCTCCGCTTGGGTAAGGGCAACGACAAGGCGGTCGTCGCTGCGTTCACTTCCGATATCGGCTCGGAGTGCGGAAAGTTGCTTGCGAAGCGCATCCCGCGCCCGCAGCAGGCGGACCCGGACAGTTCCGGCAGCAGTTTCAAATACTTGCGCGAGCGCCGCGGCGTCGAGATCTTGCCAGTAATGAAGTTCGAGCAGGAGTTGTTGTTCCGCGGGTAGCTGAAGCAGGGCGTGGCGGAGCAGCTCGATTTGGTTGGCTCGGTCGATCTTGGTCGGGGGCGGCGTGGTGGCGGCTGCGATCGAAATTTGATCAAAATCGAAGTGATCGCCCTTGGGCTGCTGGCGCAGGAATTTGTAGAGCTGCTTGCGAGCAATTGCGAACAAGTAGGTTCGGAACGAGGAGTCGGCGCGAAACCGGTCTCGGCCAGCCACGCACGCAGCAAATGTGCGTTGAACCATGTCGTCGACATCGGCGGGAACTTTGTGCTCGAAGAATTGGTAGATGGCTTGGAAATGCCGCGCAAACAACGCTTGACCCGAAGCAACATCGCCGGTTCGCCAGCGCTCGAGCAATACAAGGTCATCCTCAGATCCGGACTTCCCGGGGTCGGACACAGAACTGCATCGTAGATCGGCGAGGCACCCAACCGGAAGCGGTGGCGACGACGAAGCGAACCAACGAGCGATTCGCAGCCGTGGAGATTGGTGGCGGACCGCCCAGGGACGCCGCACGTGGGTCACGTGACGGATTCGGAGTCGACCCTTTTTTTGTAACGCTTCGCGCAAGAGTGGAACTACCGGCCCGGAGGTCGTTTCATGATGGAAAAATTTTCTGCGTTCTCTGATCGCGTTGCCCTTTCTCAACCGAAGCGGAAGTTTCTTCGAACGGAGGTGATGTCCGTTGTTGGACTGGCTTCAATCGTTGCGCTCGGTGCATGCGTTGCGCCCACCGACGAAGACGATACGGACGCCGAGGTTGCCTCGGCCGAACAGGAGCTTCGCGGCGGCACGGTGACGACTGCTGCGACGCATCGGCGGGAGGTCGGGAGATGGGGCGGTTGCACGGCGACCGCCATCGCTCCCCAGTGGGTCATTGCCGCGGCGCATTGTTGGGACTATCTCGACACGATCGATACAGCGGCCACGCCGCACCTGCTGTTCCAGACGTCGACCGACGGCGTATCGTGGGGCGCAGGATCCTGCGTCGGCTGCCAATCGATCGAGACCGATCGCACGATCATGCTCCACAGCGAGACGGCTCTTGGCCGAGATGACATCGCGCTCATTCGCCTGCGCACGCCCCTCAACACATCGTTCCTTACCCCGGCCACGCTGGCCGCCGCCGTGCCAACTACTGGCAGCGTCACGACGTGGGGGCTGGGCTGTACCGCACTTGGAGGCGGTTCCGACGGGAAGATGCGATACGGCGTGTCCGCCGCAGGTGCACCGACTCATATGCTGTGTCCGGGAGATTCCGGCGGCCCGCGTTTCGCAGGCACTGGACGCACCGGCGCGTTGTTCGCCGTCAATAGCTATCTTAGCGCCGGTGGCGATGGGTTCGGCGACGTCGTTGCTCATCGCACGGAAATCTTGAACATCATGTCCTCATGGGAAAGCGATTCCTTGAGCCCGGATGTCGATCGTGGAGCGTTTTGTCCCGCGCCGCGCCAGATGCACTGGGGGGACGTGAACGCCGACGGACTTCCGGACGCGATTTGCCACGACACATCAGGTGGCCGCATTCAAGTCGCGGAGAATCGCAATCGCCATGTTCGTTTCGTTTACGACGCCGGACCCGTCGCCTTCTGCACTGGCGTTGGCGCAAAGCTTTACACCGGCGATTTCACCGGCGATGGCCGCACCGATTTGCTGTGTCGCACACCGACTGCTTGGGGTTCGACGTTGCGGACCTACGTGGCCCAGCCAACCATCGCGCCGCGTTACCGCCTCGCAGATCCTGCGCACCAACTGCTGGGGACGACGTGGTGCACGCACGCCTCCGCGCAGATGCTAGTGGGCGATTTCAACGGAGACCGGCGAACCGATTTGTTGTGCCACGACAAGGCAAGCGGCGCCAAATGGATCCGGTACACGGATGCGACCGGCCGGATTCCCAGCACGAGCACAGGCGAGTTCTTCACCGACACGCATTGGTGCAGCCATGTGGGAGCCGAATTGTTCACGGGCGATTTCAATCGCGACGCGAAGACCGATCTACTGTGCTTCACCCGTCCGACGGGATACCTCCACGTTCAACTCTCGCGTGGCGGCTCGACGCCGTTCGCTTCCTGGGTCGATTCCGAGTTGTCCGCAACGCTTAACACCGGGTTGACATGCGCAGCCGATGGCGGCTGTGCCGATGGTCAGCGCTGCGAAGCGGGAACGTGTCGCGAGCGGATGTGCACTCGCAGTGGCAAGCTGCTTGTGGGCGATTTCAGCGGCGACAAGGTAAGCGATGTGGTGTGCGAGTATCCGACCGGGCGGACGTTTGGGGTTCGGCCGTTTGCAGGCCTGCCCAGCGCAGGCGACGGCAGGGCGATTCTGCAAAGCACCGGCGGCTACTTCATCGGTTGGGGCGGAAAGCTTCGGCTGCGAACGCTTCTGGCCAGCAGCCAGAGCTGGAACTGATCGCGCGGGCCTGGGTTTGGTCGAAGCTCACGCAAGCCGAAGTTCACCGATGCTCGGAGCGACCATCAGTCGTGCAAAACCCCGGCCCGAGTGAAATCCGGTCCCTGCATGCCTCGAAAAACGAAATAGCTTCGCGATCTTACACATACGTTGACGGGGTCGAAACCCGGTGTTACCTGGTAGCTCGTTTTGATCGCCGAAGGGAACAAACCCGATTTTCGCGCCCTGACGCTCGATGGTGCCGAGGCTGTTGCGATCCGACACGGATGGCCCCGGTTTCGCGGCGAGCAGATCTGGCGCTGGGTGCACCAGCACGGGGTGCGCAGCTTCGATGAAATGTCGAATTTGGGCCGGGAGACGAAACAAACCCTCGCTGATTCATCGGCGCTCGGCGGTCTCGATCTGGCCGAGGTTCAAACCGGAGCCGATGGAACCCGCAAGTTGCGGTTCGTAACTCACGACGGTCATTCGATCGAAAGCGTGATTATCCCCGATGGCCATAAAACGACGCAGTGCATCTCTTCGCAGGTTGGCTGCGCGGTGGATTGTCGGTTTTGCGCCACTGCGAAATTGGGCTTGGTGCGCAACCTCGACGCGGGGGAAATCGTGGATCAAGTGTACCTCGCCCGGCGGCTGCTCGCGCAGACCGATCCGGACCGGCGCATCACCAACATCGTCTATATGGGGATGGGTGAGCCACTGCACAATTACGATAACTTGATCCAGTCGCTGCGCATTCTCACGCACGATAAAGGCGCCAAGCTGGCGCAACGCCGAGTCACGGTATCGACTTCGGGCCTGGTACCGAAGCTCGAGCGGTTAGGTCGCGAAACGGTTCGGCCGAACCTCGCCGTGTCGCTGAACGCGCCGAACGATGAACTTCGCGACGAGCTCATGCCCATAAACCGCAAGTGGAACATCGGGCGGCTGTTGGCGGCGTTAAAGGCGTATCCGCTTGAACAACGGCGTCGGATCACCTTCGAGTACGTGTTGCTCGCAAACGTGAACGACTCGCTACTTCACGCGGCTCAGCTTGCCAAGTTACTGCGCGGAGTCCGATGTAAACTCAACTTGATTCCGTGGAATCCACATCCGGGCGCGCCGTACGAGCGCCCAACGATGACCGCGATCGACGCGTTTCAGGCAGAGTGCAAGCGCCTCGGCGTACCGGCGTACTTGCGGTTGCCGCGCGGCGACGACATCGACGCGGCGTGTGGCCAGCTGGCCAACCGTTCCAACGCGACGCCCGGCAGTCCGATCGTTCCACTTCGGGTGCGGCGGGCGGGACCGCCCGAAGTCGACTAGAGGCCCTCGAATGCGTAAATTGATCGTTCTCGCAGCCGATCCATCCCGACTCGCTGCCACGAAAATAGCTACGCCACGGGCGCCTCCGCAGCGGTGAGGGTGACGTGATAGCCGAGGCGTTCCAGGCGTTTGACGAGGTTGCGCTTGACCTACCTGACCCAGAGTTTGCCGGCGCTCTCGTTGTTGCCCGGGGCGACGCCAGCCCAGGCAGCAGCGTGCTGCGGCCTCGATGGGACTAAGCTGCATGGCTTTGTGAAAGCACATGGTCGCCAAAGATGGTCAAGATACGGGAGCGGACGTGTGACGAGCACCGCCGTCGCTCGAGGCATCGAGGGAAGGCCAGAAGAAGCGCTCGTAGCTACCGGAGCAGGCTCGCCGCCAGTGTCCTACAAAAATAGATAAGTATGGTAGCTATGGTCAAAATGTCCCACCTGGGGGACGATATCCGGCATGGACCTTAACGAGCTGGTCGTCTTCGTGCGTGTCGTGCAGGCGGGCAGTATTCGCGGGGCGGCCGAGCTGATCGGGATGCCGAAGTCGACAGTGAGTCGGAAGTTGATCGAGCTCGAGGAGCGGCTCGATTCGCGCTTGCTTCAGCGCACGACGCGAAAACTCGGTCTCACCGATGTCGGCCGCATGTTCTATGAGCACGGCGTTCGCATTGTATCCGAGGTGGAGAACGCCGAGCACGCAGTGCGAAGCCAGCACGAGGCTCCGCGCGGCCTGTTGCGGGTTACCACGCCGCTGAATCTCGCGGTCCTTGGACCCATCATCAGCGACTACTTGAGGCGCTATCCCGAGGTGCGGCTGGAGCTATCCGCCAACGCGCGCGTGGTCGATCTCATCGAGGAGCGCTTCGACGTAGGAATTCGCATCGGCCGGCTCGAGGACTCGTCGCTGATCGCCAAGCCCGTGGCCACCGTTGAATGGATCCTCGCCGCTGCTCCGGCGTACCTGAAGCGGCGCGGCCGCGTTCGGTCACCAGCCGACTTGAACAAGCACGACTGCCTGCTGTTCGGCAGCAGCGCCAAACTCATGTTGACGCGCGATGGGACAGTGCAGAGCATATCGATAACCCCTAAGCTGCTCGTCACCGACATGGATGTGTTGCAAACGGCGCTCAACGCCGGACTTGGCATCGCGGTCATACCGGCTTTTTTGTGCGAGAAGGCGATCCGCGCGCGCCGTCTCGAGCGTGTGCTTCCCAAGTGGAGCCCTCCATCCACGCCAATCCAGATCGTCTATCCGAGCACGCGGCATCTTTCGCCGACGGTGCGCAGTTTCATCGATCACGTGCAGGCGCGATTGGCGGGTATCACGCAGGGTGGTTGTCCACCCATCGCGTGAGCGGTGGAGAGGCAATCGGATACCAACGCCCAAGATGCTACTGCAAATCAGCCAGAAATCCCTCGGGAAAGCCGACGAAGTCGGTCATCTGATTCCTCGTTGGGAAGGTATTGCGCGTGAAGGGCGATAACACACGAGTTCGTGTCGATCGCGAGTTGCGAGTTTGATCGGTGATGCATGGGCTCGGCTCAACCGAAGTGGTAGCCGACCTGCTGGGGCCCGAGGAACGACCCCTGCCACGTCAATACACCGATGTCATCGCCGGCTGCGCCCGCGACGACGATCAGCGGGATGAGGTGATCTTCGCGCGGTTGACATTGCCGCGCGAATGGCGCCGACGCCCAGTCCAGGAGCTTCTCGTTCCGATCGTTGGCCGGCTTTGTGACCGCGTCGGTCAGCCAGGCGTTGAACGCCACGGACCGCTCCACGTATGCGGGCGTAAATCCACGCATGTTGTGAAAGCTGTCACCACTGCCAACGATGAACACGCCTTCCTCTCGTAGCGGCGCAAGCGCGCGCCCTATGCGTAAATGTTCCGCAGCGTCGAGGCCGGCCTTGAGCGAGAGCTGCACAACGGGGACATCCTTGGGGTACGCGATCTTGAGCGGAACGAAGGTACCGTGGTCGAAACCTCGCGTCGGATCTTCGGCGGTCTCGAATCCAGCCCGTCCCAACAGCGTCCGAATGCGCGCCGCGAGTGCCGGATCTCCCGGCGCGGGCCAGGTGATTTTGTAGGCGTCGGGAGGAAACCCTCCATAATCGTAGAGCATCGGCGGATTCGGCGAGGACATCACGGTTGGCACTCGAGTTTCCCAGTGCGCGGATACCGCGAGGACCGCTTTGGGCGCCTCGCCAGAAAGGCGGCGAAGCGAGCGCCAGTACGAGACGAATGCCTCGACCTCCCCGGGGGACAATCCCATTTCGACATGGCCGACCGGCCCGCCGGCGTGAGGAACAAAGGCGGTTGGCATTCTATTCGACATAACGCGTTCTCCTGATCGATGTTTCCCTGCCGTCCGAACCGCAAGCACCGCCGCTCCAGATCCCGCCAGAGCGAGCGCCACACGTCGCGTGACTCCATTTCTCGTCTTTATCGCCATGGCGCGTCTGCATGCTCCACGAAATCGCGGCGCCGTTGTTCGAGAATAGCAGCAATGCCCGGTGGGAGGGCCAGCGGCTCGCCAGGCATGGTTCTTGGCATCGAAGGCAAGTTGTGCGACACCTTGTTGCGCGCGTACTTCCCAACATCGCAGTGCGCGCACCGGGCCGCATGCAGAGTTCTCGGATAGCGATCGTTCTTGGCGCGTCAGGGTCGGTTGGTACCGGGCTCGTCAAACAGTTGATTGCCAACCGCTTGTGGAAGGTCGTGACGCTGGTGCGTCGGTCTCAACCGGAGCAGGTCGCCATGGCGCGTGACGCAGGCATTGAGTTCCATGAAGTGCTGTTGCCCGAAATGGGTCGCGAACAGCTGGAGAATGCTACTGCCGAGGCGGCTGGCTCGCAAACTGGGGTCGTTGCTGCATTCAGCGTGTTGGGTATTGGGGCGGGGACAGCAAAGCTGAGTATCGACGAACATCGCGCTATCGACGTCCACCTAAACGCGGCGTTTGCTCGCGGGCTGATGAAGTCGAAAAAAGTTCATCACCTCGCGTTCATGTCGGCGGCAGGTGCCAACCCGACTGCGGCAACCTCCGGTTCCGGAGCCGCAGGAATGGCGCGCTACAGCCGGGTGAAAGGGGAGGCCGAAGAGGCCGTGAAAGCGAGTGGCTTACCGGTCGTGAGCATCTTTCGACCTTCCATGATCATTGGCTCTCAGCACACCCCGTGGCTTCTCGAAAAATTGCTCCCCATATTTTCTTTCATCACGCCTGGCAAGTTCAAATCGATCACGGTGGAGCAAATCGCCAAGGCCATGATCGCTACGTCGCTGAACCCGCCTAGCGCATCCGCCGTTTATCACTACCCTGAGATGAAGGCCCTAAGTTCATAATCCGTATCGCCCAGCAAGCGCTCGATACAGATCTCAATCCCGCTCGTCGCCTTGATTCACAAGCGAATGGTAGTCGTTAGGGACAGGGCGTTACGTTCCGTTGACGCAGGGGCGTTCTTGCGCTATCGTATTCTAACGATGACATTGCCTTCGGCGATATCCTCTGGCTGCTGCCCGCCCGCGAAGCAGCAGCCTGACCTTCGACCGGTCGAGGGTGAAGAGGCGGATGAAGAGCTAGCCTCGCTTTCGAAGGCGCTCGCACATCCCGCGCGGGTGAAGATCCTCAGAATGTTGAGCCAAAAGAACAGCTGCATTTGTGGCGATATCGTCGATGAACTGCCTCTCGCACAATCGACTGTGTCTCAACATCTCAAGGTCCTAAAAGACGCTGGGCTGATCCGCGGCGACGTGGACGGGGCTCGCATTTGCTATTGCCTCGAGCCTCAAATGCTGCGCCGCCTTCGCGCACTTGTAGGCGGGCTTTAGCAAGAGTGTTATGGCTATATATCGTAATATGACGATAAATCCCTGTGCAAGGAGCTAGCTTTTGAATCGATGTCCTAGTGAACGGAGGAGAAGGCGGTTTCTATGATCAAGCACTTCAACGCCGGCTTGCTTGGCAGGCTCTCGTTTCTTGATCGTTACTTGACGTTGTGGATCTTTGCTGCAATGGCGTTGGGCGTCGCGATTGGATTCGCCGCGCCCAATCTAACGACTGTGCTCAGCCGCATGAGCGTCGGCGCGACATCGATCCCAATCGCAATCGGTCTCGTGCTGATGATGTATCCGCCGCTGGCCAAGGTTCGGTACGAGGAGATGGGGAGGGTGTTTCGCAACGGGCGCGTGCTCGCATTATCGCTGGTACAAAACTGGATCATCGGACCGCTGCTCATGTTCGGATTGGCCCTCGTATTTTTGCGCGACCAGCCCGGTTACATGCTGGGCCTAATTCTCATCGGCCTTGCTCGTTGTATTGCGATGGTCATTGTATGGAACGACCTTGCGAAGGGCGATTCCGAGTACTGCGCGGGGCTCGTCGCGTTTAACTCGATCTTCCAGGTCCTGTTTTTCTCGGTATACGCGTACGTCTTCGCTACGCTTCTGCCGGACTGGCTTGGGTTCGAGGGCGCTCGCGTAGATATTTCGATTGCCGAGGTCGGGAAGAGCGTTGCCATTTATCTTGGTATTCCGTTTGCTGGTGGATTTATTACTCGACGCGTGCTTGTGGGCGCCAAGGGACGCGATTGGTACGAGCGGCGTTTTGTTCCGCGCATCAGTCCCATCACGCTACTATCACTGTTGTTTACGATCGTGGTGATGTTTTCGCTCAAGGGCGAGGCCATCGTTCGGCTCCCACTCGACGCGCTTCGCATCGCAGTACCGCTGTTGATCTACTTCGTTGTGATGTTCGGGATCTCGCTGTTTATGAGTAAGCGAATCGGTGCCAACTATAAGCAGTCCGCGACACTCGCTTTCACCGCTGCTTCAAACAACTTCGAGCTCGCCATCGCAGTTGCCATTGCGAGTTTTGGTATTCACAGCGACGCGGCATTCGCCGCTGTGATCGGCCCGCTCGTCGAAGTACCCGTTCTTATTGGTCTCGTGAACGTGGCGCTCTGGGCGCAACGCCGTTGGTTCTCCGAAACAGAGCTAGCCGCCCCATGTCCGACGTGCGCGGCAGACATTCCTATAGAGTCGAAAGTTTGAGCCATGATCAGCGAATCGAAGCACATCCTGTTTCTATGCGTTGCCAATTCTGCCCGGAGCCAGATGGCTGAAGGGCTCGCCCGGATGATGTTCGGAGAGCGTCGGCCCGTGATGAGCGCCGGCAGCGACCCTTCAACGGTGAATCCCTATGCAGTCGAGGTGATGCGCGAATTGGGCGTAGATCTATCGACGCACCATTCGAAGTCGGTGCACGCGATCGATCCGGCAACGATTGGAACAGTGATTACGCTTTGTGCGGAGGAGGTTTGCCCCGTATTTCTCGGGGAGGCTCGGCGCTTGCACTGGCCGATTCCAGATCCCGCGAGTAAGGATCCTGCGATATCGCGCAACGAGATGCTGATCCGGTTCCGGGCCGCACGCGACACACTTCGCGGGCTACTTGCGCGGTTCGCCGCCGAGGAGGGACTTGGCTGAGGGTCGTATGGGTGCGTCTTTTCGGCGAGGTCTTCGTCTTTATCCGTAGGAGGTAACGAACATGAACGCACAGACCAACGACTCGATTAGGGCGGCAGTACGCGATCAATACGGAAACATCGCTCGGTCCAGTTCCCGCGATAGCTGCTCACCGGGTTGCTGCGGCCCTGGTGCCAGCGCAAGCCTCAATCTTGGGTACTCACCGGACGACCTCGCCGCAGTACCTGAGGGCGCCAACATGGGGCTCGGCTGTGGCAACCCGCACGCGATTGCTGCGCTTAAGGCCGGCGAGATTGTGCTGGATCTCGGCGCTGGCGCAGGCTTCGATTGCTTCCTCGCTGCCAGGCAGGTTGGGCCGAGCGGGCGCGTTATCGGAGTTGACATGACACCGGAGATGGTGGCCACAGCACGAGCGAATGCGGGCAAATTCGAGGCAACCAACGTAGAGTTTCGCGTTGGAGAGATCGAGCATCTACCGGTTGCGGATGGAACGATCGACGCCATTCTGTCGAATTGCGTGATCAATCTAAGCCCCGACAAAGCGGCGGTGTTTCACGAGGCGTTCCGAGTCCTAAAGCCAGGAGGGCGCCTCGCAATTTCCGACGTGGTGAAAGTTCAGTCGCTTCCCAAGGCGCTGGAGGACAACGTTGCAGCGCTGACGGGATGTGTCTCGGGCTCGGCAACCGTGGAAACCATCCAGGTGCTGCTCCGCGAGGCAGGGTTTGAGCGAATCTCCGTCGATGTGATCGCGGAAAGTCGCGAGTTCATCCGCGACTGGATCCCCGGGTCTGGCGTTGAGAACTACGTTGCGTCGGCGAGAATTACTGCAGTAAAGCCTGGCCGGAGTTCATCGTGTTGCGGACCTTCCTGTTGCGCCTCCGGAGAGTCGCCGTGATGGATCTACCTCCGCTCTCGCACGAACCGGCGGCGCGGCTGGACGACGCCGAAGCGAGCGGGTTCTCGGCGGTCGATGGGTGGCGCAAGCTCGAGGCGAAGTTGCGACCGTTTATCGCTCGTCGGGTGCGTTCGGAGGTCGACGTCGATGACATCGTGCAAGAGGTGTTTTTGCGCTTGCAACGCGGGCTTCCCGAGCTACGCGATCACGAGCGCTTTGGACCGTGGGTCTACAAAATCGCTCGGAGCGCTGTCGCTGACCATCTGCGCGTCGCTGCGAAGTATCGCGTGCATGACAGCTCCGACGAGGACCACCTGTTGTCGGACAGCAATGACGACGACCGTGTTGAGGAGCGAGAGCTCGCGAGCCACATGGCGCTGCTAGTCGCGATGCTCCCCTCCCCGTATCGCGAAGCGCTCACGTTGGTGGAACTCGAAGGGCACAGCCAGAAGCGAGCTGCCGAGATCGTGGGGGGTATCGCTTTCGGGCATGAAGTCACGGGTTCAGCGTGGCCGAGCGCGGCTTCGCACGATGCTTGAACGCTGCTGCCACATCGCGCTCGACGCGCGGTCGCGAGTGATGTCCTGTGAGCCGCGTGTCGACGGACGGCTACCGATTGACTGTTGCGGTTAGTCCGATGGATCGGTGATTCCTAACAAAGTTTCATGCGTGGACCTGCAGCGTACGGAATTCTCCGGCGGGTTCGTCAGCGAAGCGGAAGTTGAGATCGAAGGGATTGGCGTGTTGCGCAATCCAGTGACGGCGCCGCCGTGACCGTGCTGGCAATGGATTCTGTCTCGTTGGTCATGGGCGATCCGTACTTGCTTCCCGGCGCTGTTGACGAGACAACCGACGCATGGCTGAGCCGCTAAAAACGTTCTTCTCGCCGGCGCTGGTGCGAAGGCTAGCCGACGACATCGCGCGGGTTCATCCGAGTTTCGCGTCGCGCGCGTTCGTCAAGGAGGCGGCGGCGGGTCTCGACGACCTCGAGCTGATCGATCGCGGCAAGCACATCATGGCCGCACTTGCGACGCATCTGCCGCCGGCGTACCCCGAGGCGATCGAGGTGCTGCTCCAATCGCTCGGGCCCGAGAACGCGACCGACGAGCTGGTCGGCGTCGGGATGGCGCCGTTGTTCTACTTGCCCCACGTGCTGTTCGTGGCCGAGCGAGGTCTCGACCACTTCGATCTGTCGATGCGGGCGCAATATGAGCTGACGAAACGGTTCAGCGCCGAGAGCAGCATTCGCCCGTATATCGCGCGCGACCCCGAGCGCACGTTTGCAAGCCTCCGCACGTGGACACGCGACGACAACGCACACGTGCGGCGGCTGGTCTCGGAGGGAACACGGCTCCGGCTGCCGTGGGCCATGCGCGTGGCGTGGCTGGATCAACACCCGAAGCGCGTGATCGAGCTACTCGAGCTGCTCAAAGACGATCCGACGACGCTGGTACGCCGCAGCGTCGCAAACAACCTCAACGATCTCGGCAAGGTCCATCCAGCGCTTCTCGTCGACACGTGTGCCGGCTGGCTAGACAACACGTCGGTCGAACGTCAGGCGCTCATCGAGCACGCCTTGCGCAGCGCGATCAAGCGCGGCGAATCCGGCGCGCTTCGGCTCCTCGGTTTCGGAGGAAAACCAGACGTTGCGATCGAAGACGTTCGCTTCGAGCCACGGCGCGTTGCGATCGGCGGGCGGGTCTGCGTCAGCTTCACGCTGCGCAACAAGGCGCGACGCTCACAGGATTTGCTGGTCGACCTCGCGCTGCACTTCGTGAAGGCGAACGGAAACGCATCGCCAAAGGTGTTCAAGTTGAAGCGCGTCTCGCTCCCACCGGGCGGCGGCGTGACGCTGCAGCGGGCGGTGTCGCTTGCGGTCCACACGACGCGCAAGCCGCGGCCGGGAAAACATGCCGTCGACGTCGTGGTGAACGGCGTTGCTATGCAGGCCGGATCGTTCGACGTCACCGCAGAGACGGCCGGCAAACGATAGGTCCTTCCCGAGCTGGTCAACAGTCCGTGTTTGTGAACAGCCAGCCGGGGCGTCGTTTGGCCAGCGGCTGCATTGGCCTCCAGTTCCCGCAACGGAGGTAGGTCGAATGGAATGGGCTCGCCTGCTGCGCCAAATATTCGCGGTTGACGTTCTGCGATGCCATTTCTTGACCACATCCCCCAAGGGGACTTCCTTCGGGGCGTCGGAGAGCCGGTCGATCCACTGCCGATCTCTCCGGCCCGCGCTCCACCACAGACCGAGCTTGCGCTGGGTGAACCCGCCGACGCCTCCGCGGATTCGTCAGACGCGGTGGACCCCACGCCGAATTGCGACGCGTACTTCGCCGACTGAACGACCCGTTGTTGCCGGCCGGGCGGAGCCTTATCCATAATCCAAATTTGCGCCATTTTGCAGGATGTTACGGTGTCCTGACGCACCTTCACTTGGCGACCCGGATGGGTTGAAGAGCCCCGGGTCGGCGGGGCTGCTCGTCATCACGATCGAAAAGGAATCTCACCATGTCGAAATCAACTCGTAACAGCGGCAAGCCCGCGGTTATCAGGTGTTTATGGTGATCTCGAAGTGAGCATTCACGAGGTGCTCGCTCCGTTGCCAGTTGATCGGTTCGGCTACTTGAGTTCGAGGAGTTCGACCTCAAAGCAAAGCGTGGCGTGGGGAGGGATGACGCCGCCTGCGCCGCGAGCGCCGTAGCCGAGTTCGGGAGGAATGATTAGCGTGCGCGCTCCACCCACGCGCATGGCGGCGACGCCCTCGTCCCATCCCTTAATAACGCGTCCCATGCCCAACGGGAACGAGAACGGTTCGCTTCGATCGTGCGAGGAATCGAACTTACTGCCCTTGCTACTGTTTACCCACAACCAGCCGGTGTAGTGCATCACGCACGTTTGTCCCGGTTTGGGTTGGGGGCCGGTGCCGATCCGCGTGTCGTCGTACTGGAGCCCGCTGGGTAACAACGTCATGGCCATGGTTCACGTTACACCAGGACACGTCGCCTTGGTGGCAGCGGTACTATCGATCCGCGGCTGGCGGCATGAGGGTGGGCGGCTGTGGGGACGGCGCCACGGGTTCAGTGTCCTCGGTCGTACGTTCTCCTGGCGCGGCCGACTTCGCGGCGCGTTTTGCGGCGCGTCGTTCGATTTTGTCGCGAGCTTTTTGCTTGAGCTTCATCTCGCGGTCGCGTTTTGCGAAGGAGGGGCGTTGGTTAGACACGGATTACTCGTTCCCCTCGGTCGAGGGCTTGCGTCCGGTCCGCTTTCGCCCCGGTGGCCTAGCGCCATGGAAGTGGGGACCGTGGACGGTACTCCCGGGATGACCGTTGGAGATCGCTTTGGCCGCACGCATCGCTACGTCACCTGTGCGATCGTTCTCGCGCACGATCGGCTCTCCGACACCCGCGGGCTGAAACGAAATGGTCGATCGATTCGTGCTTTGGTCCACCGACACAAAGATGCGCTCCGGTCTGCCTTTCAAGCGCGCTGAATTATTTAGAGAGGCTTGGTGATCGAGCATGATGGTCCTAGCGGCTCCTTGGAGACGCCCGGCCTTCGAGCCGATCAGCAGGGCGGTGCGCGGTCTTATGGCCACGCTCGCCCTCATCGAGAACGTACTACCAGTGTATCACCAGATCGCCGGCGTTGCGCGGATGTGGCTCGATGAATGCTGCCGCGGCAATCCCGCCGCGCGGCAATCTCACCGGAGGCGGTCGTTCCCGAGCCCCAGCCCACTGATAGTCTATGGCTATCGATTTAGTAAAAACAATGTATTGGACCAATCAGGCCCGCCTGGGCACACTGCAAGACACCAGCGGGATTCACCGCCATTGCCCTGAACAGGAACAGATCATGAGCAAACCAAGTCCTACCCAGTCCCATCCACAAGCTCGTACCGGCAAGTGCCCGTTCACGCACGGCGGTCACACAACGTCTAGCGGCTCGAATACGCACTGGTGGCCCAAGGCGTTGAACCTCGACATTCTCCACCAGCACGACACCAAGACCAATCCACACGGCTCCGGTTTCAACTACCGCGAGGAGCTGAAGAAACTCGATGTCGCGGCACTCAAGAGCGATCTGCACGCTCTGATGACCGACAGCCAATCGTGGTGGCCCGCCGATTGGGAACACTACGGCGGGTTATTCGTCCGCATGGCGTGGCACGCGGCGGGGACCTATCGCGTCGCAGATGGGCGCGGTGGCGGTGGTACCGGCGATCAGCGATTTGCTCCCATCAACTCCTGGCCAGATAACGCCAACCTCGACAAGGCACGTCGATTGCTTTGGCCGATCAAGAAGAAGTACGGCCGTCGTCTCAGCTGGGCTGACCTCATCATCTTGGCGGGAACCGTCGCGTACGAGTCGATGGGGCTTAAGACGTTTGGGTTCGGGTTCGGACGTGAGGACATCTGGCACCCGCAGAAGGATGTAAATTGGGGCCCTGAGAGCGAGTGGTTGGCTTCAGCGCGTCACCAAGGCACCGACCGCGAAACGCTCGAACGTCCGCTCGGCGCGGTGCAGATGGGCCTCATCTACGTCAACCCGGAAGGCGTGGGTGGTAAGCCTGATCCTTTGCGTACTGCGCAGGATGTGCGGCTCACGTTTTCGCGCATGGCGATGAACGACGAAGAAACGGTTGCGCTAACTGCGGGTGGCCATACTGTCGGAAAAGCACACGGCAACGGCAATGCCGCTGCGCTTGGTCCAAGTCCAGAGGGAGGTGACCTCGCGGAGCAGGGATTGGGATGGAAAAACCCAAACGGCAGAGGCGTAGGGCGTGATGCGGTCACGAGCGGTCTGGAAGGCGCGTGGACCACGCATCCAACGCGCTGGGACAACGGCTACTTCAAGATGTTGCTGGAACACGAATGGGAACTGAAGAAGAGCCCCGCCGGCGCATGGCAGTGGCAACCGGTGACCATCAAGGAGGAGGATATGCCCGTTGATCCGGAGGATCCGACGCGGCGGCTCACTCCGATCATGACCGACGCGGATATGGCAATGATCAAGGATCCTGAGTACCGAAAAATTTCAGAGCGATTCTACCGCGACCAAACCTACTTCTCGGAGGTGTTCGCGCGCGCTTGGTTCAAACTCACGCATCGCGACATGGGGCCGAAGGCGCGCTACTTCGGCCCAGATGTACCGACGGAAGATCTGCTATGGCAGGACCCGATTCCGCTCGGCGAAGTGAACTACGATGTCGGCGACGTTCGAGCGCGCATAGCCAAGAGTGGGCTGTCGATTCGCGACATGGTGTGCACCGCTTGGGATAGCGCGCGAACGTACCGGGGCTCGGACAAGCGGGGCGGGGCGAATGGGGCGCGAATCCGACTTCATCCCCAAAGGCAGTGGGTGGGCAATGAGCCGGCGCAATTGGCGCGCGTGCTCGCGGTACTCGAGGTGATCGCACGCGATACCGGTGCAAGCGTCGCAGATGTGATCGTTCTTGCGGGCTGCGTTGGCATCGAGCAGGCAGCGCGAGCCGTTGGCGTCGATGTCAGCGTGCCGTTCGCACCGGGACGTGGCGATGCGACCCAAGCGACGACAGATGCCGAGTCGTTTGCGGTGCTGGAGCCGATTCACGATGGGTTCCGCAACTGGCTAAAGAGTGACTGCGCTGTGAGCGCTGAGGAACTGCTCATCGACCGCGCGCAGCTGATGGGGCTTAGCGCTCCGGAGATGACTGTGCTGATCGGGGGGATGCGGGTTTTGGGGACCAACCACAGCGACGCCAAGCACGGTGTGTTCACCGATCGCGTCGGCGCTCTCAGCAATGATTTCTTCGTCAACCTTACCGACATGCGGTACAGCTGGGTGGCCGCAGCCAACGGCACCTATGAGCTTCGCGATCGCGTGACCGGAGCGGTGAAATGGACCGCGACGCGGGTCGACCTGGTGTTTGGCTCGAACTCGATTCTACGAGCCTACGCAGAATTCTACGCGCAGGACGACAACCGCGACACGTTTGTTCGCGATTTCGTCGCCGCATGGACAAAAGTGATGAACGCTGACCGATTTGACCTGCGGGTGTAGCTCCCGATGCGCCAAACCAGTTGCACATTGAGCGAGGTCCATATATCAAGCGTGCACCTCGGCGGATGAATTCGCAGTACCGGTTTTTCGCATGACACTAGTACCTCATGTCAGTGGTTTTGGCAGGTTCCGTTCGCCGAGGCGCGCCGAGCGCGAGGCTTGCGGAGAAAGCGCTACTGGCGGTAACGCGTCGGAGCATAACGATGCGATCGGCGTGGATCGGCGGCCCGAACCGATCAAAACCACTGACATGAGGTACTAGGGTGGTCAAGATTGCGGCGTCCATCAGCATTGGAGTTGCGATGGGGTTGGGCCTGTTTGCGACGCACTACGGTGGTGGCGTGTCGTACCTCAGCGCTGACCCCAAAGCATGCGTCAACTGCCACATCATGCAACCGCAATACGATGGATGGCAGAAAGCGAGCCACCACACGGTTGCCACCTGCGTCGATTGTCATCTACCGCATGCGCTGTTGCCCAAGTACATCGCGAAAGCGGAAAACGGTTACCACCATTCCGTTGCGTTTACACGCCAGAATTTCGCTGAGCCGATCCAAATCAAGGGTGCCAATATCGAACGGCTGTACGACAACTGCATTCGCTGTCACGGACTGTTGGTTCACGCGCAAATCGCGAGTGGACTGCGGCCGGATGGTAGCGATCGCGGAGAAGCAGCTCGCTTTTGCATCCACTGCCATGCCTCCGTCGGTCATGGCGAAACCACCGGATTGGGTGGGGCAAGGCGAATTGGCGAGACCAGAAAAGCTGAGGCAAACAACGAATGACCGAGACATCGACCCCGCCCCGCAATCCTCAACCAGCCCCGCAACAGCCCCGGTCGAGCCGCCGGCTTTTCTATGTAGCGATCGCGGTTGCGTCGTCCCTTGCAACGATCGGCGTTGCGTACCTGGTAACCGACATTTTTCAGCACAAAATCGAAGCCACCAAACCCTATGTCCGCGTCGTCGAGGTCGGGGAGAACGACACCGATCCGGCGGTATGGGGCCGGAACTGGCCCGCGCAGTACAGCAGCTACAAGCTCACCGCCGAGCGGACCAAGACCCGATTCGGCGGTCACGGCGGCAGCGAAGCGCTGCCCGAGGAGAAGATCGAGCGCGACAAATGGCTTGAGCGGATGTTTCGAGGCTACGCGTTTTCGATCGACTATCGCGATCGCCGCGGCCACGCCTACATGCTCGAAGACCAAGAGGCGACCAAGCGGCTGAACAAACCTCAGACCGGCTCGTGTCTGCACTGCCACGCGTCAGTGCTTCCGCTCTATCGCCAACTGGGTGGAGGCGACGTGATGAAAGGATTCGAAGCCAGTTTCAAGCTGCCCTATGCGGAAGCTGACAAGATGCTTCACGATAGCGGTCACGCTCATCCCGTCAGTTGCGTCGACTGCCACGAGCCCAAAACCATGGCACTGCGGGTAACGCGTCCCGGGTTCTTACGCGGAATTGCTGCACTTGCGGCAGGGCCGGCGGAGGTTCATTCGGCACTACCTTCGATCAAGCGCTGGCGCGAAGGCTCGCGACAGAAACCGTACGATCCCAATGTGGAGGCGTCGCGCGGCGAGATGCGGTCGTTTGTTTGCGGTCAATGCCACGTCGAATACTATTGTTCGTCCAAAATGCCTTTGACCTTCCCGTGGGGCAATGGCCTAAAAGTGGAGGAAGTCGAATCGTATTGGGACGGGCTCAAGTTTCCCGATGGGGCCGTTTTTTTCGACTACGCCCACGCAGAGACGGGGGCTCAGGTCCTAAAGGCGCAGCACCCCGAATTCGAGTTGTGGAGCCAGGGCATTCACGCTCGCAGTGGAGTGTCGTGCGCGGACTGCCACATGCCGTACATGCGGGATGGCGCTACCAAAGTGAGCGACCACTGGGTGCGCAGTCCGCTACTCAACATCAATCGCGCATGTCAGACCTGCCATCGCGCTTCCGAAGCCGAGATGAAGGCGCGCGTCGACGTAATTCAGCAGCGCAACTACGATCTGTTGCAGCGCGGTGGCGCTGCCATTGTCGAGCTCATCGATGCCATTGTCGCTGCGAAGGGCCGCGGCGCGACATCGGAGCAGTTGGCTCCCGCGTTGGCTTTACAGCGCAAAGCCCAGTGGCGACTGGATTTCATCGCCGCGGAAAACAGCATGGGATATCACGCACCTCAAGAAGCAGCCCGAGTCCTCGGCGAAGCCATCGACTACGCAAGGCAGGGAAAAATCAGCGTGCTTGAAATCACTCCGGCGCAGCAGTAGTCCGTTAGTACTTCAAAGCCGCAGATAGATAGGCGCGAACCCCTTCGTACGGATTGGGGAGGTATTCCAGGTGAGGCTCGTAGTCGGTTAACACGTCGGGCTGATAGGAATGCGCAAACAGGGCATTGTACACGCTCGCTCGTATCGCCAATTTCGACGTCGGCATGTATTGGATGCCAGCTGAAAGCTCTGCGATCGGCGGCAATCGATCGACCACGAGGTCGGTAGCGAGCGTGGTGGCGGTTCCCATGGGCTGACCATTGGCGTCGTAGGCAATGCCTCGGTACTCGACGAGCCTATTGGGATCTTCGGCAGCCCCGGTGACCCTCAGGTTGGTCGTTAGGGTTAACTTCTTGGGCCACAGACTCCACACCGTGGCCAGGTGAAACCAATGCTCGGGCAGCGCTAGCAGTGTGCCCTCGTCCGTTCCCTCACCGCGCAGCCACGTGTAGCCGAGCTCGATGCGATGGCCGCCTTGTAAGTAGAGCTTGCCGAGGAACTCGGCGGATGCAAGGCCGCGGTTACCGGTGTTGCCGTATTTGCCGTTCGACACCTGGATGAGGTTCGTGAGCCGGGTGTAGCTGGCGTCGAAGCGAAACGAAAGTTCGCGGATGCGCCGCTCCCCCTTGAAGATTCGCGCGTTGATCTCCGCTTGGCCGGCTTGGGACCGCTCGACTTCTAGGTCGGGGTTTCCACCGAGCTGAGTCGCTTCACCGTTGGCCTGGGTGCTGTTGAACGGAGTCGGCTGAAAACCTTCCGTGTAATTCAGCTTTAGGTGCCAATTGGGAACAAACGTCCAGACGATAGCGGCTGCAAATGACGGGTTGGCCTTGTAGCCTATCGACCCGAGGGCGCGCGGCGCGACCGACACACGGGCCCCTGCGTCAAGAATCAGCTTGGAATTCGGCCGATACTGAGGATTGGCGTACACGCCAATGACGCTTCGACTCGCCGGAAACGCCGACGTGAGAGGGCATCGCGGGAGCGGAACCAGCATTCCGCCTTCGTACACGCGCGGACATAGAACGGAGAGCCGGCTTACGTCGGCCGGACCCTCGAAGTCGGTTCCGGTGCCTTCACCCTGACGCGACCTACCGGTGCTGATCGGCTTCCATTCGTGAAGCGCCTCGGCTCCGTACAACACCCGGAATTGCCGAGCTAGCTCGATATCACCATCGAACGTTGCTCCCACGCGATAACTCAAGAAATTGAGCGAGGGCGCGAGGCCGCCCGGCAACAGCATGGAGGGCGCCAGAAACGTCAACGGCCGGAAATTGCGAATAAACTCTTGGGCGTAGACTTGGGCGGTCAGCCCGGCCTTTTCGCGCGCGAACCGCGTGCGGTACTCAACGACTCCATAGCGATCGTAGTGATCCAAGCGACTCTTCGAAGCGCTGCCCAGCGGATCGGCAGGATCGACCAGATCTCTCACTGGTTGCCCGGACAGACCCAGCGGCCGATACATCTCGCCAAATGGCACCCACCATCGCAGCTGCAGCTTGTCGTAGCTGAGCTTGCCATCGAAGGTGACCATTAGCGAGCGCTTCGGATCCGAGGTCGTCAATGGACCATAGATGTTCGGGGAATTCGGCTGAGGCAGCGGTGCGCTCAGGAACAGCAGCGGCATGTCAAGGCCGGGGCCCTTGTAACTCTCGACGTTGCCATGTGCGAATAGCTTGAGTTTGGTGCCCGCGATTTGGGAGGCGCCCGCCATCACGTATGCACCTGCAGTGCGGCGGTCGCCGACTCCGTCGCCTAGCAATACGCCCGCCTCAACGCCCTCAACGTCTTCAGCATCTTTGGTGATGACGTTCATGATACCGAGCAGCGAGTTCGATCCCCAAAGCACACTGCCCGGGCCAGTAATGACTTCGACGCGTTTGATCAGCTCGATCGGTTGGGCGCGATGGATTGCAGGCAAGCTCAAAAACGAATCGAACAGCGAGATTCCGTCGCGTAAGAACTGCGCCACGATTTGGCCGCGCCCGAGCACCGATTGGATGTTGGAGTGGTAGAAGCCGATCCGGCTCCAGCCGGGAACCGTTTCGATGATCTGCTGAAAGTCGTGGAACTGACGGTCGGCGATCTCATCGGCTGTGATGACGGTAACGATCGCCGGGGCCTCTTGCACCGTGGTCAACCCTTTTGCAGCCGACCGAACAATGTTCGCAAGGTCGAGAGCATCGTCGACCGGCTTGCCAGAGCTGGGTTCCACCGAGTCGAACATTACGTCTGGAACCGCGATGTCCGATACTTCGGGGCCCTGCGCGGATGCGACGTCCCCCATTGCGAGGGCCAGAATCAATACGCCAACCGAATACTGCTTCATGGCTGTACGCGCCGCCTGAGAGTAATAGACGCGAGCGAAGGGAACGTCGCACTATCCGTGACGGTTCACAAGGCGTAGGAACATTCTCTCCGCGCGACTCCTCACTCCGGATGGCGTTCGGCTTGCGCATGCGGCGACAACGTCGAATGCTACCTGTGGATGCCGCACTCGACGACCAGCGCCCCGCTGTTTGCACGGATCGGATCGGAAAAACTCCGAGCCGTGGTAACCGAGTTCTACGCACGGGTATTTCCCGACGTGATGATCGGGTTTCTGTTTCAGGGCAAAGATAGGGCCCGTCTGATTGAGAAGGAGTATGAGTTCACCGCTGGCCTGCTCGGGGCCGACGTGAAATACACCGGTCGACCGATGCGGACAGCGCACGCGCAATCGCCAATTTTGGGCGGACATTTCGAGCGGCGCTTGCAGATTCTCCGCGAGACCCTCCGCGACCTTGAGGTCGATCCGGCAGTCGCGCAAGCGTGGGTGGAGCATACGCTGTTGCTGCGGTCGCAGATCACGCGCGATCAGGGGTCGGAGTGCAAGGACACAACGGTGACTGCGCCGAAACTTGCCATCGCGGATCCTGGGCCCAGTCCCGATGCCAGAATCAAACTCGGTCGGAGATAAAGTAAAGGGATTGCCGATGACGTTGAGCCAACTGCTAGCGAAATACGATGTTCCTGGACCCCGCTATACCGGCTATCCAACGGTCCCGTATTGGACTTCTTCGCCAACGTCTCAACAATGGCTCAGCCATTTGGCTGACGCGATGGATCGAAGTAGGGCTGCGAGCACTGGAGCTTCGCTCTACATCCACGTCCCGTTTTGTCGCAGTATGTGTCACTACTGCGGTTGCAACACGGTCATCACCCGCGAGCCTGGTGTGGTCGACCCGTATATCGACACCGTCGTTTCGGAGTGGTCGATGTACACCCGGCAACTGGGGAGAGTTCGCTTCGACGAAGTCCACGTCGGCGGCGGAACTCCCACTCACCTTTCGGCAACGCAACTCCACCGACTCTTGGACGTCGTATTGGGTAGTGCTGAGGTTCCGAGCGATGCGGCACTATCGATCGAAGTCGACCCCCGCGTCACAACGCGCGAACAGCTCGAGGTACTCGCTCGGCTGGGATTCCGCCGCATTTCGTTGGGCATCCAAGATTTTGACCCGCTGGTTCAAGCTTCTGTGAACCGCCACCAAACGGTAGACGAGGTGCGCACGGTTACCGAAACAGCGCGATCGCTAGGATTCACTAGCGTGAACTATGATCTGATCTACGGGCTGCCCAAGCAAACGCCGGAGGCAATTGTTCGGACGATGCAGGCCGTGACGTCGCTGCGTCCCGATCGCATCGCCTTTTACGGGTACGCGCATGTTCCTTGGATCAAAACCGTGATGCGTAAGTTTCAAGATTCCGATGTGCCTTCCGGGGAGGCCAAACGCGAACTTTACGAGGTGGGGCGTCGAGCGCTAAGCGACGCGGGATACCACGAGATTGGTCTCGATCATTTCGGCCTGGAAGGCGATGGCTTGTTCGCGGCGGCGAGCCGAGGCGAATTGCACCGCAACTTCATGGGCTACACCGAGAGGCGGACCATGCCGATTTTCCCCTTGGGAGTATCGGCGATTGGAGACACCTGGACCGCCTACGCTCAGAACGAAAAAACCGTCGAAGCGTGGCGGGCCAAGGTATCTGTCGGCGAGCTGCCGATCGCGAGGGGACACATTTTGGATCGCGAGGACCTGGCGCTTCGACAATGCATTCTCGATGTGATGACGCGGCTGGAAGTTGATTGGAGTCCGTACCAGGAACCGTTTCTATCGGAAGTTCCTGCCCGATTGAGCGAAATGCAATCTGATGGACTAATAGAGCTGACGGAGTGCGGGTTGCGCGTTACGCCGCAAGGGCGCGCGTTCGTGAGAAACATCGGCATGGCGTTCGACGCGCGGTTGGCTCGTCACGCACCGGACCACCAAGTGTTCAGCCGAACCATTTAGATCCGTTGCGCACTCCGGCTGGCGCGTCTCGAACCTGGCCTACCGAATCACTTCGAGTGCGACGGGCACTACACCGTCGTCGATCATGCCGAGTTGGCGTGCGGCGGCCTCGGATACATCGATGATTCGGCGGCGTGGGCCGTAGGGACCGCGATCGTTGATGCGCACCACCACGCTCTTGCCGTTGCGTTTGTTGGTTACGCGGACTCGCGTGCCGAACGCCAACGTTCGGTGCGCCGCGGTGAGTGCGCTCTTATCAAATCGCTCGCCCGACGCTGTCTTCTGCGGCTCGCCGTACCACGACGCATAACCCGAATTTCCAGTCACGTAGCCCTGCCGTTGCGGCCCCCCACACGCAGCCACCCAGGCAACGATGATCGCGATGGTTGCGCACGGGCCGACTCCAGACTTCATTCGCATAGGGCCGGAGTGTACGGTCTTTTTGCGCAAGCGAGGCGGACGGTGGAGTAGTGAAACGAGAGCCGAAGAACGACGAGGAAGCGGCGAATACATACGAGGGAGCGCTGCGCTACGTACGGTGAGGCGAGGCGGCAACGAGCGAGGAAGCGGCGAAGGCGGCCTTCGGAGCGCTGCGTCACGTACGGTGAGGCGAGGCGGCAACGAGCGAGGAAGCGGCGAATACGGACGAGGGAGCGCACTGTTATTTGCGGTGAGGTGAGGCGGGGAGGAGCGAGGAGCGCAGCGTACTTCCTGTACGCGAGCACCGCAGCGACGAACCCAACGAAGCCTCACCGCAAAGGACAGTGCGCGATCTACCGGAGGCAGGCGGGGCCGAGCGCCCTTCCCGCCTTATCGAGTGCGGCCTTGCGCAGCTTGGCCCCGGTATCGCCGTCGCCCAGTTTTTTGCGGAGCGCTTCGCCGTGGCCCGGACCGAGGATGTCGCGCAAGTACGCGGTACGCTCAAACGTGTCGGAGTGCTCGCGGGTATGGCACTGGGTTGCGCACAAGTCGTCGGGGGGAGCGCGCCATACCGCGGCAGGTTTTTCTTCGCCCCCTTTGGCCACGTGGATCGACCCCGGACCGTGACAGGTTTCGCACTGCACGTCGCGCAGCGACTCGTTATGGGCAAGGTTCGAGCCTCCCGGTTTATCAAAGCCGGTGATGTGGCAACCGATGCAGTCGTAATCGAACTGCTGGCCGCGATCGACCAACGTTTTCCACGCATGCGCGTGCGGAGTTTTGGACCAAAATTCGACCGCCTCGCCGTGGCAGTCGCCGCAGGCCTCACCACCAACATATTTTGGCTGGCCGGGCTTGGGCTGTGCAACCTGCTTGCCGGCGGCCGCTTTGACGTTGGCCTGCCCAGCGGCGGCGAAAAACGCTGTGACTGCGCTTTGGGTAGGAACGGAGCACGCGAGTCGTTTACTGATGCGAACCTGGTCCAACGTAAAATACGAACCTCGGATCGGCACGACCAGCGGATGGGTCGCCAGCCGGGCGCGTTCTTCGCTGAGTTTGGCTCGCTCGCGCTTCTTGATCGCCACGAACGCCGCATCGGCCGTGCGGTCGCTCGCGAAGCTCGCCAGTTCCTGATCGCGGCGCGCCAGCTCCTTGTCGATCGCCGCCAGTCGCGCCGCGCCAGCGGCTGGGCCGATTGCGTCGGAAAGTGGTCCCGATCCGCGCATGAATACTTCGATGCGGCTTACGATCTGCCCCCGGTTGGCGGGTACCACGAGCCACGTTCCGCCGTCCGAGCCGGAATTCGCGACGAACTCCGCTGCCATCTCGGTCGCATCTGGCTCCGGAGCATTCGATCCGAGCCCCGCCACAGCGAAATCGACACGGAGATCGCGAATCAGCCGTACCGCATCCTTTTTCGACGCGGCCTGGACGAGCGCGATGACAACCTGTGCTCCTTGCGCTCGCAGCTGCGCAATTTGTTCCCGCCCCGCTGGTATCGGGTCCGAAACCGGCACCTTCACCGCGTCGGGGGCAACGATTCCGAACACTCCTACCTTGATGTTCCCGACGACTTCGATTTTGCCGGGAGTCGCGCCGGCGAAATTGGCGGCGATGCGGGGAAGCCGCAGCTTCTCCTTTCCGAGCGCCAAATCGGCGGGGCCGATCCCTAAAGCCGCAACTTCGAGCTGGTTCTGATAGATGTCGGCAAGGAGGTCGGCTTTAAGCTCCTCTTGAGCCGAAAGGTGAGGAGGTACAGGGACTTGTGAGTACAGTAGGGATCCCGAATCCACCACCATCACCGGCCCTTGTGCTCGCGCATCGGCGACGAGCTGCGCAGTCCGCGAGATGTCGCCTAGGGGGTCCGAGGTGCAGCCGCAAGGACCGATCTGGCCGCGCACCTCTGCGAGCGCAAATAGGGTGAAACTCGGCTTCGTTGGCGGTGGGGCGGCGCTACCGCCAGCGGCCTCTACGCGTTCATTTCTCGGGGAACAAGCTGCGGCCACAAGCCCCCAGACGGCCAATCGCCGCAACATGCGAGTTGATATAGCACGTTGACAGGCTCCGCATGTCTCGGTAGATATGCAGCCTGTCGAAACTCGACCGCTTGAGGAACTCATGGCCGTAGCGCTCCGCATGTCACGTCAAGGTAAGAAGAAGTCGCCGTTTTATCGCATTGTCGCCGCCGACAAGCGCAAAGCACGCGACGGAAAGTTCATCGAACTCTTGGGGACGTATCATCCCGTCACCAAGGTGCTCAAGTTGGACAACGAGCGCTATGAAAAGTGGATGAAGGTCGGGGCGCAGCCGAGTGGCTCGCTCGCGGCGATCGTTCGTCGCACCGCCCGCGCCGCTTCGGCAAAGGTGTAATCGCAATGCCTGGTCCAGCAAGCGATGACGGGGCGGCGAGGGAGCCCAGGGAAGGTCCTGATCTCGAGGAGCTAATCCGCTACGTAGCCGTGAATCTCGTCGACAGCCCTGATGAGGTTCATGTCGAACTCGTCGAGGAAAGCGCGGCAAATGTGTATGAGCTCGAGGTTTCTGAGTCCGATCTCGGCAAGATCATCGGCCGCGGCGGCAAGACGGCGCGGGCACTGCGCACGATCGTCCAAGCCGTGGCGCCCCGATCGCGCAAGCGCACGCTGGTCGAGATTCTCGAATAACCAGGGTAGGGGGATGACCTGCACCTTGACCATGCTCGTAAGCGACGAGGTCAAAATCGCCGAGGTCGAGGGTGGAGTCGACGACAAGGTCAAACCTATCGGTCGTGGACCGCGGTCGTTTTTCAGCCCACTTGCTGACGCGTAGTGAGCGGCATTGCGTACGACCCGCGTTGAGATCGGCGGCGTAGCGCGGCCCCATGGGATCCGCGGCGAAGTCGTCGTTGTCACGCACGACCCAAATTCGACTACGCTCGGCGAGGTGGCGACGATCTATGTGGGGCACGACCAGAGATCTGTGGCGGCCGCCCGGTTTACGCATCGCGGTTGGCTGGTTTTGCTCGAAGGAATCGCGACCCGCAACGACGCCGAGCGTCTGCAAGGCTTGCCCGTGAGCGTCGATCGCAGCGCGCTGGCACTTGAGCCCGATGACATTTTGCTCGCAGACCTCATCGGTTGCGATGTCCACAGGTTGGACGGTTCGCCCTGGGGAGTGGTCGCCAGCGTCGATAGCGGTGACCACCAGGACATGCTCGTGATTCATTGCGACGGGGTCGAACGGTTGTTGCCGCTGGTCGACGCGTACGTATCGGGCATCGACCTCGAACGCGGCGTCATTACCGTCGATCCCCCCGATGGACTTCCCGAGTCGCCGATTCGCGGAGCCCGCCGTTGAGGTTTACGGTGGTGACGATCCTGCCGGAGCTGATCGCTCCGTCGCTTGCCGCCGGCGTGGTGGGACGCGCCTGCACTGCGGGAACGATTTCGGTGGGCACCGTGAATCCGCGCGATTTCACGCATGATCCCAGGCGGACCGTCGATGACACCCCGTTTGGCGGGGGCCCGGGCATGGTGATGAAAGCGGAGCCGCTGGTTGCGGCGATTGCTAGCGCTGGCCATGGCCACCGCGTTCTGCTTTCACCGTCCGGTGCAGCGCTGACCCAGGCGCGGGTGCGCGAGCTCGCCGCGATGGATCATCTCGTCTTGGTGTGCGGTCGCTACGAGGGAGTCGACCAACGCGCGATCGACCTCGGGATCGACGAAGAGCTGTCCCTCGGCGACTTTGTACTGTCGGGCGGCGAGCTGGCCGCACTCGCGATCGTCGACGCCGTCGCCCGCTGTGTTCCCGGTGTACTCGGCGCGGCGGAGTCGACGGAAGAGGAGTCGTTTAGCGCCGGTGTGCTCGAGTACCCGCACTACACGCGCCCAGCTTCGTTCGACGGCCATGCCATACCTACGGTTCTGTCGTCGGGAAACCATGCTGCGATTGCCGCATGGCGGCGTCAGCAATCGCTCGTCCGCACTGCCGTCCGGCGGCCCGATCTATACAAGCGCCTGCGCCTTAGCCCAGCCGATGTTGCACTCGCTCCGCCGCTAGCGCATCGAACCCACCTTGCGTTAGTGCACTACCCCGTTGTCGATCGCAGCGGCGCAATCATCACGACCGCGCTGACGAATCTCGACGTTCACGACCTCGCGCGGTCGGCCATGACGTACGGGCTCGCGGCGCTTCACATCATCACGCCGGTGGCCTCACAGCGGGAAAAAGCCGAGCACATTGCGGCGGTTTGGAGCGCAGACGAGGACGGTGACCACCGCTCGCGCGCGCTTGCCTTGGTGCGCACGCAATCGTCGATCGAAGACGCGATTGCGGCGATTGGCGCCGAGTCCGGTCGCGAGCCCACTCTAGTCGCCACGTCGGCGCAAGCTAGCTCGTTTCCAGGCGCCGCCCGCGCAACCCCCGGTCGGTTGCTATCGGAAGCGGCTGCAGACCCTTCGCCGCTGCTGATTTTGCTGGGCACGGGGTGGGGACTGGCTGACTCAAAAATTCCCGTTGTTTCTAAAGTACTTACGCCAATTGAAGGCGACTCCGCGTGGAACCATTTGTCCGTTCGGTCCGCCGGAGCGGTGCTGCTGGACCGACTCTTCGGTCGAGCTGCTTGACGCGGACCGGCGTTCTCCCGTAGAACCCTGCGTCCCTATCAGGGTTTGCGTATGAATGCTCAGCAGATTCTCGACTCGATCAATCACGACCAACTTCGCGCCGGTGGGCTTCCCCAATTCCGGCCCGGCGATTCGGTCAAAGTGTGGGCCAAGATTCGCGAAGGCGAAAAGACCCGCTTGCAGGCCTTCGAGGGAGTTTGCATCCGTCGCGTGTCGAAGGGAGCGCGGTCGACATTTACCGTCCGCAAAATCTCTTACGGTGTCGGCGTCGAGCGAATTTTCCCCGACAACTCGCCGAACATCGACAAGGTCGAGGTGCTAGCCCGAGGCCGCGTGCACCAGTCCAAGCTGTATTACCTTCGCGATCTATCCGGGAAAGCGGCGCGCATCAAAGAGCGAGACAACACCGGCAATGCCGCCGCAGCAGCAGCGACCGCGGGTGCGGCAGATGCTCAGCCTGGCGCGACCGGCGACGAAGTCGCAGCTGCGACCGAAGCAGCCCCCGCCAAGCCCAAGTCTCGGTCGAAGAAAAAGTAGCCGACCCTTTCAGTCTCTTCATCCTCAGCCGCCGCGGCTTCATCTCTGATCTCGTGACGTCGCCGCGACCATCCGACCGCGGGATGTTGCGGTACTCTTGACTGCATAGATCAGGTTCTGCCGTTTTTCCAACTTCACTGCGGCCGGTTCGAGATCTTCCCTATACGGACTTTCTCCGGCAGCTCTTCGAGGCCAAGCTGCTGTAAACTCGACCGGGTTTGCGCGTCTGGGTGGCGCGGCTTCGTGTGAAACATGTCACATTCCTGGTGCTTACAGCGCCCATTGCAGGTGTCTCGTGGCCCCTCCACGCGGAACAAAGGGTAGACATGGGCCCCCGCGAGCGTAAAATAGCGACACCATGAGTTTCGGTTCCGCCGTCGCAGAGCGCTCGCAAAAGGGTGAATCGCCAGGGCACGAGGTCGTCTCGCCCCCGGTGAAGGTGGGAGGCGAATCGCTGGTTCAAAGGGACGCTTCGCGCACTGCCGTTTCTTTGATGCAGTCCGGTACTGGGTCCGACGGAGTGCGACGCGAGAGAACCCCCGCGGAGATTGAGGCTGAGATCAAAAGGGACCATAAGATTCGGCAAGAACACCTGTCTTCCTCTCTTTCGGGAAAGATTTTGGTTTCGGGCGAAGATCCTCGGCCCAAAGGCCTGAGACAGGCGCATGAAGAACTTGAAAAAGACGACCTGTTTTGGATGAAGTACCTCCTCGGAGGCTCCAGTGCTCTCCAGAGCTTCCTAAACGATGTCTTGGGCGGGACACGGTTGCTCCATTTCCAAGTGCTCGAAGCCACGATTAGAGACCAAGATTTCTTTTTGCCGTGGGCTGACCGGCTGGACAACATGGTCGCGGTTATCATGCTCGCGCAGAGGGTTTGGTTTGAGGGAAATTGGGCGAATGGGTACCTGAAGCAAGCGACAAGCTGGAGCGACCTTAACGCCCGAATGACTTCGCAGATGGCGTCTGCGGGATCCGGGTCGTCGACCGCAGGATTGCAGGCTATGCAAGCAAGGCTCAATGGGCTTCAAGTGCTCGCTGGCTTGGGTAGGGGAGTGCGGTCGGGCAGCGCGATGGCATCGGTGCATACTGCGAACGACGGATGGAAGACGGCACCCGAACCACCGCCGATAGCGCAGGCTGACGCTGCGAAGCCAGGCGGTCAGTCTGGAAACGTCGCTGGCAACGTCGCTAGCAACTACACAGTCACGCAGGAAGCCACGAGAGCACAAACGATTGCCAAACTGAACGGATCCGCAACGGCCACTACGGTTGCCAATGCCCCGCCAGAGAGAACCGCGCTTGAGACTGTTGGCCACTACGCAATGTTGACAGCCTTGGCGCCACTCGCTGGGGCGTATCATCTCCTCAGCGGTGGGGGGCACGACTGGAGTGGCGGGATGGCAGACGAAGCTAAAGGGATGCCGGGGGATTTTACCACGAACCTGGAGAAGGTCCAAGATCGGAGGACGGCAGCCTGGGAAGAGCGCGAGCGGGCCCAGGCAGGGTCGATGCAATCGGAGATTCCAGCGACGCTAAATCTTTATGAATGCCCTATGTCCGAAGGGACACTAGCCAGGCTAATGCAGATTTGGAACAAGGGATGGTGGTTTAACTACGGAGAAGCTGAGCTGGCTCAGATCCGCGAGTTTCGGGGCATGTTGAGCGCTATAAACGCCAAGTATAAGCATTTGACTGATGTTGAATTCCGAAAACCGAGGACTGCGGAATCCGCGGCTGCTTTTAGCTGGTATGACAACGCGGGGACCTGGGTGCACCTCTGGGCGGGTAGGCTCGAGCGTGGGCTGGAGCTTTGGGGTGGCGCTCGCGGCGCTACCATTCGCCGAATCGGCCCGAACGCGAAAAACTGGTCGCAGCTTGAAGCAGCGATGAAAGCAAAGGTCGAGGCTGACGCAGCCAAACCTGAGGGGTGGTTTGGACTATCCGATGCGCAAGATGCCGTCGTAGACGCGAAGCGGGGTATCGAGAACTTTGTAGCCTTAAATCGTGAAGGCCCACACGACTACCACAAAGAAGAGTGGGCGTTGACCAAGGACTCGGGTTCAAACAATCGATCGGGCAAGCTGTTGCCCCAAGTCTAGCTAGCTACCGAAACGGCGCTGGGCATCTGCGCCTCATCGGATCGGTGGCATCAACGTGCGGATCAAATTTCTGCCGTGGATGCGATAGCGGCTGAAGTCTTTTCGATCGATCGTCACCACGGTGGCTGGATGATGCATCTCGGCCATTGCGACCACACAGGCGTCGGCAAAATCCATCGGCGCAAATTTGTCCATTAGATTCGAGATGCGCGTGCGCTGTTCCTCGGCCGAGAACGCCACGACGAGGTCGTTGGCCTTCCAAGCGGACAGCAAGGGAGTCGGTTGGGTCAAAAAATGGAAGCACTCGGTGAGAACCGCTTCGCATACGAGGAATGGAGCCGGGAGCGTCTCTAGCGTCTTTACGGACCAAGCGTGGAACGGGTCCTTGCGATCGAGAAGCGCGACCAGGGGACCGGAATCCACGATGACGTTCATCGCTTTCGCCGAAACGATGCGCGAATCGCCGCGTTGGTCGCCGACACGCCCGATCCGCGCACTGATCCAGCAGCGGCCAACAACGTGGTGGCACGACGAGGTTCGTGCGCAAGCCAGCTGCTAACCGCTTCGCGCACGATAGTGCTGACCGCGCGATGGGTTCGGTGCGCGGTTGCTTCTAGCCGGCGGTACGTGACCGGATCCAACCGTACCGAAAGGATGTGTGACATGTTGATACAATACAACATACACCGTCCGATGACAAACACGCACGTTGCCCTCAGGTGCGGCTGACTCGGCTTCCCCAACCAGTTGGATAGCTGCGCTCCTATACGATGAGATGACCTACATCGTACTGCTTGAAGGCTAGCGCAAACCACGGCAGGCCTGCGGCCGCCCAGCATGCGGCGCGCAATTTGTGCCTCCGCCGGCGTAGCCAAATCGACTTGTTAACACCCATTTTTACGGTAAAATTGGGTGTAATGTATACACGGTTTCTGGAACCGCCTAAGTCCGCGTTCCTGCTGTTCGGGCCTCGAGGCACTGGGAAAAGCACGTGGATTCGCAACAACTTCCTCGGAGCTCACGTCATCAACCTCCTCCCGCCCGAACAGACATTGACGTACAAAAAGAACCCTTCGCAGCTACGCGCAGAGGTATTGGCGCTTTCGCGTGACCGGTGGGTCATCGTTGACGAAGTGCAGCGGGTTCCAGAGCTTCTCGATGAAGTTCACTACCTCATGGAAGAGGTGAACCACCGCAAGTTTGGCCTCACTGGATCGTCGGCTCGCAAGCTCAAGCACGGTGCCGCCAACCTCCTCGCCGGACGCGCGAAGGTTCGCCACCTGTTTCCTCTCAACAGCGCTGAACTTGAATTCGCGGTTTCAGTGGAGCAGCTGATCGCCTACGGGTGTTTGCCGCTTAGCGTCACTGCCGAGAACGAGCGTGAGCGAGAGGACTTTTTACGAAGCTATGTGAATGTGTACCTTCATGAGGAGGTGAAGAGCGAGAGTCTGGTCCGAAACATTGGCAGTTTCAGCCGTTTTCTCGAGGTCTCTGCGCTTTTGGGTGGGCAGAAAATCAATCTGTCAAATGTCGCCTCGAACGCACAAATTACTCGTGATACAGCGCGAGGCTATTTTTCGATTCTTGAAGATACGCTGATCGGTAGCTGGCTACCTGCCTACCGACCGCGCTCCAAAGTAAAAGAAGTTTCTCACCCTAAGTTTTATTGGTTCGATTCGGGCGTTCTATTCGCTGCAGCGGGAGGTTTTGAGCAACCGCTCGGAAGAGATGTGTACGGAATTCTGTTCGAGCATTTCATTCATCATGAACTGAAAAGCTACCTCGCTTACTCCGGAACACGCGGGTCGCTAGGCTATTGGGCAACTCCGAGCGGATCGGAAGTAGATTTTGTTTGGTGGTACGGGAGTCAGGTCGTTGCTATTGAAGTTAAGTATTCCAAATCATATCGCTCAGACCACAAAAAAGGCTTGCTGTCGTTTCGTTCTGGTACCAAAGCTCGTTTGATTATCGTTTATCTGGGAGAAAAAGAACTCCAGGTCGACGACATTGAGGTGATGCCAGTCCAGACATTTCTACGAAAGCTGCATCACGGCACCATTCTTCACACGTCTTGAACTCGTGCGAGGCACCGCGAGTCCCTCGTTTTCGAGCGTGGGCGATCAGCATTCGGTCAAATGGATCGTCGTTGCGCAGTAACGCAATTTCTTGCTCGACCGCCCTCTCCCTAGCGATGAAAATCAAGCACTTATCATCGGCCCTACAGTTGCATACCTCATCGTTATGCCCAGAAGTCTTCGCAGCTGGATTTCAACAAGCGCGCAGGTGGCGAGGCAAGCGACCGCCAGGCAAGCGACCGCCAGGTCGGCTTTTGCCCGCGTTGCGATTGCGGTTTGCTTCGCTGCGCAGGCATGCACGGTTGGTAGCGGTGGCGACGGTGGGAACGATAGCGACGACAGCAAACCGGAAGTTCCGTTTGAGCCGGTGAGGCCGCACGTGTACGTCGGCAAAGTGAAGAGTTTGTTGACGGGACTCGCAGCCACGGATGCTGAAATCAAAGCAGTGATCGCATCGCCTAAGGCGATGCGCAGCCTCATTGATAAATGGATGGAAGAGCCATCGTTCAAGGAGCGCATGCTCGATTTCTTTCGAAACGCGTTTCAACAGAACCAAGTCGACCTGAACAATCTGATGGAGGCGTTCAGCGTGAATCTTAGCTATCCGGTACGAGCGCAGTTCTTGCGCAACATCATGGATAGCTTCCCACTGACGGTGTGGCAGCTGATGGCTGAAGGCCGGCCTTTCACAGAAGCGCTGACCACCAACCGCTACATGCTCACCACTGGTCTCATGGCGATGATGTCGTTTTTCGACGACCGCGCTGTAAGTGACGCGGGAAATACTTCCTCCCGCCTTGCGGCCCGCAATCCAATCGCGAAGTTTACGATGAGTCGGACAGCCAATCACTCAACGGCGGAATCGCTCGATCCAGCCAGCCCGAACTACATGATTTGGCCGGCGCGCGACATGGTTCCTGCATCGGTAAGCTCAAAGCCCGTCGCGTCATGTTCATCCACGACTGTAACGAAAACGTCAAATACCAACGATCTCAAGTTCTATTTTGGTGATGGCAGCTTATTCGGCTCTCTGATGGGAGTCTCGCTTTTTCCCGACTGCGGGTTCTATGCGGTTGCGTCGGCATATACAGACGCCGACTGGAACGACTGGCGCATGGTGACGATGAACGTTGCGCCTGCTGGATCCTCATCAAGCGCCGATCCGTCCTTCTACGAAATCACTAGGCTCCGCAATGCCTCAGCACTGACACTGCATACGCAACGCTTGGGTTTCTTTGGCACGTTAGCGTTTGCCGCCAACTGGCCTACCAACGCGGACAACAGCGCGCGTGTGACTGCGAATCAGGCACTGATCGTCGCCCTTGGCGCTGCTGTGGGCGGCGAAGCGGTTCCCCCCGGGTTCACGCTCGATCCCGCCGATGCCGAGCATGCCGGCCCCGCGTGCATAGGTTGCCATGCCCAGCTGGACCCGCTGAGGAAATACTTCCGCCAGTCCTACACCGTCTACTACAGTGCCCAGCGCGACAACGTGAACGGACCGGCAAAGTTCTTGCTGGGCGGTGTAAGCGCGACAGGCACCGGTGTCGGAGATCTGGCAAACACCTTGGCAGCTCACCCACGGTTCGCGTTGGCCTGGGCTGAAAAACTACATTTCTGGGCAACCTCAACCGCGGCTCTGTCCGATGATCCCGAACTCATCCGGGTCGCTGCCGCCTTCAAGGATAGCAACTTCGATTTCAAGACCCTGGTGCGCGAACTGTTCAGTTCACCGCTGATCACGCTGGAAAGCCGCACCAAGACCACGGCCGAAAAGGGGGTTCTACTCAGCATTGCCCGCCGAGATCAATTTTGCGCCGCGCTATCGAGCCGGCTCGGACTCCCAGATGTTTGCGGCATGCACGTAACGAAGCCGACCCCCACCCAAGCCAAAGTGAGCGGTCGGGCGGTTGTCATGCCCGTCGACACCTACAATCGTGGGTTTGCGTTGCCCTCGCTGCCAACGCGACCCGACTTGTTCTATCGCCAGAGCGCAGAATCGGTTTGTAGCCTGGTGGCGGATCAAGTCGTCGATGCAGCAACGGGAACGAGTAAGTACAAGAGTCAGAACCCCGAAGCAGCGATAGATGACTTCGTTGCAACCGTGATGAACCTTCCGCTCTCGGATGCACGAGCAGCAGCTGCGCGCGCGATTTTGGCAGAAAACTACGCCGCGTCGATCCAAGCAAACGCCAACCCAACCAACGCGCTCAAGGCCACGTTCATTCTGGCGTGCATCTCGCCGTCGAGCATGCTGGTGGGACTCTAAGGAGAACACCGATGGACTTCACGCGACGCAAGCTCCTATTGTCTACCCTTTTTGGCGCAGGTGGCTTGGGCCTTCGGGCACTGGCCACAGGTCTGCCGCTGTCGGTGTTCACCCGGTCCCGCCGCGCACACGCCGACACGAGCCCAGCGCCGGATGCGTGCACGAACGCTCAATTTCTCTATTTCCTAACCTCGAGCAATGGCGATCCGATAAACGCCAATATCCCGGGTAGCTACGTGCTCCCGGGGATTCGCCATCCACAACAGGCTACGATGGCGCCGGCGGCGATGACCGTTGGCGGCCAGTCCTATCAAGCCGCGTTGCCGTGGACACAGCTTCCTGCGGCGATGCTGGCTCGGACAAGCTTCCTGCATCACAGTACCTACACGAACTCGCACGCCGACGCCGCCAAAGTGAACACTCTGATGGGGGCCGTGCAGCGACAGGAGATGCTCATTTCGCTGTTGGCGAAGCATTTGGCGCCCTGTCTTGGCACGATACAGACTCAGCCAGTCGTGCTGAGTCCAAATCTAGTGACTTTTAATGGTGCTGTGATGCCCACGCTGCTCCCGCCGAACCTTCGCGATGTACTGGTTAGTCCAACGGGACCCTTGGCCGAGCTGCAGAAGATTCGCGACACAAACCTCGATAAGCTCAACGAACTGTTCAAGCAGTCGGGGAACATAGCACAGCGGAAACTCATCGATCAGTACGCGCAGTCCCAGCGCGAGGCGCGCGCGATATCGCAAGATCTACTAAACGCGTTGGCAGATATCAAAGGCAACACGCGGGAAGACCTCAACATTGCAGCTGCGGTGCTGTTCAAAATGAAAGTAACACCGGTCGTCGTTGGTCGGTACGACTTCGGCGGCGACAATCACAGCGACACAGGTCTCGTTAGGGAAACCGCGCAGACCATCGACAGCGTCGCGGCGATTGGTGGATTTCATAGTCAGCTGACCTCACATGGTTTGACGGACAAAGTCACGGTTGCGTTTCAGAACGTATTTGGTCGAACGTTAGGCCCGGGGTCAGGTGGGAGAGACCACAACGGAAATCATAGCTGCTCTATCTTCATAGGAAGTACGATAAAAAGTTCGGTTGTCGGCGGAATTGTGCCTGCAACGAAGGACTTCAAGGCATCTGGGTTTGATTCAAACTCCGGTCAGATGAATGAATCCGGAGATGTACCCTTCCGGGAAACACTCGAATCCGTTGGCAAGACCCTCGGCCGAGCCCTGGGCATTTCGCAGACCGTGTTGAACGAGCAGATCTCCAAGGGCAAGGTGATTGCCGCAGCTCTCAAGTCGTAGTTGTCTTGCGGTTTGTTGTGACCTCGATGTGTAAATACGCTGTAATCGCTTTCGTATTTGTAGGTTGCTCGGCCGAGTCGTCGGTGAGCATTGTCGATGCGGCTCCACCCGACAGCAGCGGCCCGAACGCTGACTCGGTCTTGCTGCGAGACGATTTCGAGGGTGGTATTTCGTCGCTGTGGACGCCGCTCATTCGCGGGGTCCAGGCGCCGTTTGGATCCCTGGCAGTTACGAGCCTTCAGGCGTATTCTGGATCTTCGAGTCTTCAGTTGAATTGGCTAGCGAACAATACCAGTACACTGGAGCTAGATACACCGCTTCCGAATGTCGAGGAATTATATGTTCACTTCGCCGTGAAGTGGTCTAAGGAGTTTCAGTTCACACCAGGAACAACGGCAGGGAAAAAAATCTGGCGTTATTGGGCTGGGCCGCGCGACGACTTCGTGATGTTGGCACGTCGCACCGGAGAAGGCTTGCGATTCTCCATCTACCTCAATCAGATGTTTGTACAAGGCTCGCCGCCGAATCTAGGTGAGAATATCGGAGTCCCGACTCCCGTTGAAACGGACCGATGGTATAGTTTCGATTGGCACATTGTCGGCGGACTGGGTACCGGGAAACTGGAAGGTTGGGTCGACGGGATTAAGAAGTGGGACTATCCCAACATTCACGTAACGGAGTTGCCAATGAGACGTTTTGCTCTTGGCGGTAACATTAGTCCGGATCGTTCTCCCAACAGCCAAACAGAATGGTTCGATGACCTGATCGTGTCTACGGCACCCATTCGATAATACGCGGGCCCTTAGTTACATGGTAGCGCAGTGTTCAGAACGCGAACGTCATCGATGGAACCGACGAACGTAGCGGGAAGGACCAAACTATGCGCGTCCTGACCGATGAACGGCGGATTGTTTGGCTTCAGCGTGCCAGGGGCTAGCGTTGCGCCTTTAAGAGTGCCGTCGAAACAGACTCTGAGGAGGCCGTCGACCTCGTGGACCACCCGGAGGAAATGCCATCGCTGATCCGGAGGGTACATGAACTCGACGTGAGCAGAATTTACAACGCCGGGCGACGTATAAACGGTCCCCGCATTCAGTCGTAGCTCGCCCTGGATGTTGACTAGACGTGCAAATAGGCCGCCGCCGCCGGGGGCGTGGAGATTTCGCTCGGAGAAGATGTACGCCGTGATACCCGAGGGGAGCGTTGCATGCTTCACCCAAAGGTCGAGTGTAACGTCGCCCGGGCGGTCGAGCACAGCCGCGGCATTGTAGTAGTTGTGTTCCGCAACCTTCGCTGCCTGACCTAACTCCGGGTACGGGCCCATTTCCAATGCTGGAGCCGGTGTGCCTGGTGTCGAATCGTGCGACGCTACGAGCTGATTCGGCCTGCACGCGCTTTCGGTCGTTCCACCGGACAGCGCCGAGAACGAGATCGCGAACTGACACTCCGCCGGAAACGTTACAAGGGAGTCCACTACATGCAGCTGTACAGCAATGTCGGGCTGCCCCGCTGCTGGGGAGGAAAGCGCGACAAGAAATCGATCGCTGGCCAGCGCGTCGAGCCGAACCACATGGTTCAATGTCACATGGGGTTGTGCAGATCCCGTGAACAGTGCGTCCTCGCGGCTATTGCGATAGATCTGCACCGTCTGGCCTAGTCCGCCGTCTGGAACGTGAACGCTGAGCCGGAGGTCGATCGTTTGGTTCGCACCAGCGGTGAATTCGATCGCCGGATCTGCCGGACTAGAGACTCCGGCCGTGGAGACCAGCAACGCACCGGGTAACGCCCGGCACGCAGTAGCGCTGGGATTCGCCGCGCAACTCCGAATGGTGTTTTCGGGATTGGCACCGACAAAGCCGCCGTCGATCGCGGTCATCGGCGACCACGTGCGATTGCGATGGTCGGCTAGGTACCGCCAACGGCCGGTTGTTCCAGTCGCGCTGCCATCAAAGTCCGCCCCGCTATCGCCGATGCACGGCGCAGGACACACCTGCGCGGGCGGAGCGTCGCCCGCAGTCCCTCCTTCGATATGGGCATCGAACAGGGACTGGCGGCAGCTGCAGACAAACACCAGGGGCGCAACAAGTCCTAACGAGAGCCACTGTCTCGATTCCTTTAGGGCCATATGGCGCATCCAGCCTACGCTGCTCTTGAAATGGCGAAGTGGCGGTGTTCGCTGTGCGGCTGCCTCCTTTTTCGAATGCCTCAACGTACGCGCACCCGCGCCGAGAACTGGTGTTACTTCGAGGTGGCGCAGCCCGATCAAGAAACGCATTGAAGTGACTGCTTCCCCCAGAATCTTACAGGGGTATTGGGGGGCTCGTCAGCCCCTTTTTCGGGGCGGCATTGCCACCACCGGGTGTGCGAAGCAGTGCGGCGGAGCGTCCGACAAGGTCCGATATGTGGTTGGAAATCGGTGGCGGCTTGCCGGCTGGATTCGTGGGGCACGGTTGGGGCCACGGCGAAGGCGAGCGCCTACCAGCGCGATAGCCGCCAGGCGTCGCGAATCAGCGCAACTTCATCGCCAGTGATTGCAACGACATCAAATCGAGCTTCGCGAAACGGAACTCGGCGTGCACACAAAAAGGCCTGGGCTGCGCGACTCACCTTGCGCTGCTTGGCATACGTCACCGTTACAGCAGCGTCGCCGCAGCGATCATCGGCGCGGCTGCGCACTTCGACAAAACACAACACGTCGCCGTCGAACGCCACGATATCGAGCTCACCAACTTTGCAGCGAAAGTTGCGCTCGACGATGCGAAACCCGCTACGAGTCAAAAATGCCACTGCTTTAGATTCCGCCGCGGCCCCCACATGTCGGGTAGCCAGCTGGGTGCGCGCCCGCGCGGCGTGGGCAACGTTCGCTACCATAGACGGTAACTCTATCTGGATCCCATGACATTGCGACTACCAACGAACAAGGACGGACGTCATTCGAGGCGATTGATCTTCACCGACATCCCCATATCTCGGATGATTTTCAGGAATTTCGGGAGGGCAGTGCGGCGGTCTACTCCGGAGCCCGCATGGAACCTTAGAAGGGTGATCTCCAGTCGAGTGCTTTCTGCGTTGATCTTGGGGATCAGCATCGTCACCCACGATTTGGTGGTCTCCTCGAGCTGATGCAACCGCGCCGCGAGGTCGGAGCGCCCCTGCGCTGCGCAGTCCTCCTTGGTGAGGAAGCCATTGTTGCCGGCGGTGCCAGAGGGTGCAGCGTCGGAGCGGATTGCGTTGGCCCCGCCTTCCATGCCCTTCGCGGCGGAGCGCCAGGGGATCGGTCGTCTAGAGAGGAGCGAACCAACGCCCAAAACCGTCAGCTCGAGAGTCGACAATGGCTCTTGCGGCTCGACGACGCGACCCACAGACGCAGCGGCGAGCTCACCGCGGATTCGAGCTGCCCCACGCTGTAGATCGGCGACTATCTGGTCTGGATGCTCGTAGTAATCGCGAACCCAATTGCTGGGTCCCTCGAGCCGCGGCGGTTGTTGCGAATACGCTTGAGCAGTGTCGGATCGGGGCGAACTCGGGTGGACGGTCAGCGAAGCAATGCTCGGAGTCGGTGCCTCGACCAGCGCTGCGTAGTTCAATCGCAAATGCTCGCTATCGTTTCCGGGCCGTACTTGATGTTGTAGTAGCCTCTCGCTGGGACTTCGCACCATGAGAGTCGGTACTATACGCAGGCACAGTGGACAATAGGATTCGCGATCATCATCCCAGATTGAGCCATTTGGCGATCACCGTTGTCACTCCATACATCTGCCTCAGCGCTGTGGTTACATGTGCAAGGCCCTCCACGGCCATCATGTCAGCCATCTCTTTCGTACAACCTGGGGGTCGACGACAAGGTCAAGCTAGCTTGCTCGTGGACCGAAGCGGTTCCAAACGGGGCGGTGATTGGCGCTAGCTCCGGCAGAGCGGATACGACGCGTTGCCGGTCCGACCGGAGAGGTTGCAGCACGCGTTGTCCGGGTTACCAGCGTCACACGCCTCTGGCTGGGGCCGCTGACCTGTCTCCGGGATCACCACGTAGTCCTTACAGATGCAGAACTTTTTGCAGCAAAATGGGCCTACCGTCACGGCGACGCCACAGGTGAAGCCGGTCTTGCACGGTGACTCGGGAACGCGGTCGCAGTCGTCGTCGCTCTCGCATTCGGCGGTGCACAATCCGCTGTTACCGGAGTAGGTGCTGCCGTCTGGCAGAGGGCGCTCAAGCGGCACGCGCAGGCAGGTGTGTGACACGCAGTCTAGTGACGGCGACGCGACGACAACCTCCGAAGGTGCTGGCAGCTGCGAGCCGAGATCGCACGTGCGTCCGACAGGATTGCTCGTACATGCACAGGCGAGCGCGAGCCCCAAAAGCCAGAGGTAGCGCGATCGAATCATCGACCGATAATAAAGTGCCTGCGACATGAGTCAAGTGAACGACCTAAGGGACTGGCGCAAAGCCGCGATATTTCGCTTCCGCGCCCAACATCGTTGACCCTGGCTCGGCTATCTTGACACGAGGCACCGGCACGTCGATGATCTTATCTCCACGTATGTCGGTCCGGATCTAAGGAGCTGTGATGCCCGTGTTTAGAACCGCGTCGTTTGCATTATCGACGATCTTGCTCGCAACGACGCTCGCAACCGCTCGTCCTGCCGCCGATATGGAGTTCGAGCCCGAGAGCGCTGCTGCGACGCCCCCATCGAAAACACTCGAGCGGGCGATCAAGTTGTACGAAAAGAAGGACTTTGTCTCGGCCTCCATCGAACTCAAGAAGGTGCTCGAGGGAAAGAGCGGCGACGACGCGCGCAATAAGCAGCGGGCCGAGTTCTTTATGGGTAAGACCCTCTACAAAATGGGGTTCTACGCTGGGGCGATGGCGTACTTCGACAAAATCGTCCAGGGCGGCGACAACCACACCTACCACAGCGGCGCGCTCAAGTGGCTCGCCGCACTGTCCCGGGTTTTGCCCGAGACCTCCGGCATTCTCGAGAAGATCGGCACGTATGATCCCGCGGCGCTTAACGACCCGTCGTTGGCGGCCGTAAAGGATGAAGTACTATTTCTGCTCGGCCGCCACTTCTATAAGCGCGGCGACTTCGACAAGGCGACGTCGTTGTTTCAGCAGGTATCGCGGAATTCGAGTTCTTTTATCAAGGCAAAGTTCTTTGAGGGCGTAACGTACGTTCGCAAGAACGAGGGCAAACCGGCTGTTGAGGCGTTCAAGGAAATCTTGGTGATCGGCGAGGAGCGGCCGAAGCAGTACTCAGCCGATGATATCGACAACTACCGAGAGCTCGCCCAGCTGCAGATGGCCCGCGTGTTCTATTCGACGCAGCAGTTCGACACCTCGATCAAGTACTTCGAAAAGCTGCCCCAGGATTCGGCCGATTGGGCGCAGTCGCTGTTCGAGGCGTCGTGGGCGTACTTTATGAAAACGCTCAACTCCAAGGCGCTGGGAAATATTCATACGCTGAGCGCGCCGTACTTTGAGAACCAGTACTACCCCGAGGCGCTGCTGCTTCGCGCGGTGATCTATTACAAGTATTGTCTGTACGATCGGGCGCAGGAAGCGATCGCCGACTTCAATGAGAAATACGGACCCCTTACCAAGAACCTCCAAGAACTCATCGCAAAATACAATGATAACGCAGAGTTCTACGACTATGTGAAGAAGGTCAAGGCAGAGAAGGCAGGGCTCGACGCGGCGACGCAGCGACTGGTCATGAGCGTGCTGAGCGATCGGACCGTTCTCAAGACGTTTGCGTGGGTCGATGAACTCGGTAGAGAACTAGACTTACTGCAGCGGTCGGACAAGGCCTGGCAGTCTACAAAGGTCTCGTCGGAGCTGTTGCAGGAGTTGACCGTGCAACAGTCCGTGGCGGCGAGCGATGCCGGCAAAGTGGCGCGCGACCGGATCGACCGGTTGGCCCGCGAGCTGGGTGCACTCTCTCGCGACGGCCTCAAGATCAAAATCGAAATTCTCAATGCGCAAGCCGATAAGATATCGACCGAAGCAGTCGGTACGCGCATCGCCGCCGATCACCCGGAAGAACCGATCGTCGTGGACGACGAGCACTTTCAGTGGAAGTTCAATGGCGAGTACTGGAAAGACGAGTTGGGCTATTACCGCTTCAAGATCAGGTCCCATTGTCCAAAACAGTAAGAGTACGTTCCAGTTCCATTCCCCGTTGAAAGAGGAATTCGCGATGTCCTATTCCAAACGACTGTTAGTTGCCACGTTGCTGCTGTCGGGCAGCGCGTGGGCGGAAACCAAGTTCAAACGCCAACAAGACGTTAAGATCGATGTGAAGCTGTCCGACAAGGTCAAGCCGATCCAGCCGAAGGCCCAGGGCAAGGCCGGGTTCAAGCCGGAGCTCACGGCGGATACTGCGCTGTCGATCGAAACGCAGGTGTCTGGGATTCGTGCCGAGCAGGAGCAAGGACTCGCCGAGCTCATTCGGCAAACGCCGGACACCGAGGTTGAGGAGAAGGCGCAATATTACTTTCAGCTCGGCGAACTCTATGCAAAGCAGCAGCGGCTGTACCGCCTAAAAGCGGCTGAAGCGGCCATCGCCGTCGACAAAGCCAAGACCCCACAGCAAAAACAACAGGCTCAAGCGGCCGCAGCCAAAGCAACGGAAGCGACCAAGCAGTACCTGCTAAAAGCCGTAAAGACCTACAAGGCGCTGACCGACAATGAAGCGTTCCGCAACTATCCAAAGATGGATATGGCGCTGTTCTATTACGGGTACACGCTGCAAGGCGGCAACTACCTCAAAGAAGCGCGATCGGTCTTCGACACGCTTTTGAAGAACTATCCGAACTCCAAGTACGTGCCCGAGGCGCACCTGGCGTTTGCCGAGTACTACTTTCAGGCCGGTGAGCTCGATGACGCCGAAGTGCGGTACCGGATGGTGCTCAAGTTCCCCAAGGCCACTCCGTACTGGTACGCGTCGTACATGATGGGTTGGATTCATCTCAACCGCAAGCGCTACAAAGAGGCGCTCGACACGTTCTTCCAGGTCGCAAACGCAACGAAGAACGACAAGAAACAGGTCGTGCTCAATCGTGCCGCGAAGAAGGACTTTGTTCGGGCATATTCGGAAATCGGAACTGCCGATCAAGCGTTTAACGCGTTCAAGCGCGTCGACGCCAGCTATGCGTTCGACATGCTGCAATTGCTCGCGGACCTCTACCTCGAGCAGGGCAAGAGCGACAAGGCGATCTATACGTACCGCGACCTCATGAAGCGCGCGCCCACGAACAAGAACGTGTGCCTGTGGCAGTACAACGTTGCCCATGCGTCGCTGTCGGTAGTTGGCGCGAGCAATGCGGACAAGGTTGCGGAGATCGAGAATCTCGTCAAACTCTACGGCGCGCTGAAGCCAAAGAAAGTGCTTCCGCCGGCGGAGGCGCAAGAATGCCACGACAATGCAGCTGCGATGTCGGGTGAGCTCGCGCGCGCCTACCACTCGGAGTCAGCAAAGACCAGAAATCCTGAAACGCTGGCTTACGCCGAGAAGTTGTACAAGGTGTATCTGGAGGTGTTCCCCGACGCGCCGGACTACGCGCAGACCGAATACTTCTACGCCGAGCTGATCTGGAGCCGGGCGGAAATGGAAAAGAACCCGCGGATCCAAACGGAGCTGTGGGAGAATGCGGCGGTTGCGTTCACCGACGTAGTCAAAACCGGAAAGGTCGGGCCCAAGCTGACCAAGGAATCGGCCTACGCCGCCGTGCTCGGTTGGAAGAACGCGCTCAACGTCGATCCACGGGTGAAGCAGCAGGTCGCCGACGAAGACCCGAGAACGGTCGATCAGGTGGTCGCCAAGCAAGACATTCCGCCGCGCGAAATGAAAATGCTCGCTGCGTTCGACATCTACATCAACTACATCAAAGATCCGAAGGACGACGAGTTGGTGGGCATGAAGTTCATGAAGGCGAACATCTATCGCCGCTACGGACATTACGAGCAAGCCACGCCGATCTTCCAAGACATCTTGGATCACCATCGCCAACACGAGACTGCGGAATTTTCAGCCAACCTGCTGCTCGACACCTACAACCGCCAAAAGCGGTACGACGAGCTCGTTGCGCTGGCCGATAAGCTCGATGGCGACAAGCCGTTTCTTGAGGGCAAAGAAGACCTCAAAGCTCGCCTGATGCAGATCAAAGGCAAGTCGCTGCGCGACAAAGCCGAAGCGATGCGCACCAAGGCCAAAGACAGCAAGGACTACGCGCAATACATCGCGTGCGGCTTGGCCTACCAAGACATCTACAACCGCAATCCAGAGGATCCAAACAACGACGAAGTGCTCTACAACGCCGGTGTGTGTTTTGAAGAGGGCAAGTCGATTGGCGCTGCGATCGGCATGTACAACACCCTGCAGAAGTACTACCCGAAATCGAAGGTGACAGCTCGGGCTGTTGCTCGGCTCGGCAAAGCCTATGGCGATATCGCGTATTACGATCGCGCCTCGGACAAACTCGAGGAATACGCGACAAAGTATGCAGGCGAGAAGGACGCTCACGATGCCCTAAACGACGCAGTGCTGTATCGCAAGGGGCTCGGCGACGATGAAAAGGCGATTAAGAACACCAAAGACTTCATCAGGCTATTTGGCCGGACAAACATGCAGAGCGCTGCTGATGCCAGCTTCTCGTTGACGTCGATCTATGAGAAGCGCGGTGACAAAGAAGCGACGATCAAACATTTGCGGGAATATCTGCGCGAATACGGTGAGCGGGGCGGAGCAGACAAGGTCGTCATTGCAAACTCGAAGATTGGTCAGATCTTGCTCGAGCAGTCGTGTCCGGTGAAGCAGGTCGACGGATCCTGCGTCAAGATTTCGCGTGAGCGAGCAACTGCAAGTCGTCAAGCCAAGCGGCAGCGGGGCAAGAGAGAAGGCTACGTGGCGCCTATGCAGTGCGGTGCGGAGTCGAAAATCAAGTTGACGGTGGTTCCTCGAGACACGCGCAAGCTGCGCGACGCGATGGCGGCATTCGGTGCGGCGGAGAGAGAGTTCGGGCGCAAAGGCGGAAAGACCGGCGGCGACGAGGGCGGCGCTCGCTACTACTACGCCGTTGCTAAATTCGCGGAAGCCGATGTTGAGTTCGAGAAATTTCTCGATATCAAGTTCCCGGCCAATCTCAATTTTGGCGATGGGTCTCCGGGGCAAAAGGCCCTCAAAGACAAGGCGCAAAAGCGGTTCAGCGAGTGGCTAGAGGGCAAGACGAAGTCCTCGGTTACAGTTGCGGCTAAATACGCAAAGGTGCTGGAGATTAAAGATGCAGCGAACTCAATCGCTGCCGCCGCCCGACTGGGTCAGATCTCGCAAGATTTCTCCGATCAGTTGTTTACGGCCGAGATTCCCAAAGATGTTCGAGCGCCGCAGATCATCGACGGCTACGATGTGGCGCAGGACAAGGTGGATGCGTATTGCGATGCGCTGAACTCCGCGGCTGAACCGCTGGCGGCGCGTTCGCTGGAGGCGTTTAGTACGTGCCTAAGCAAGTCCACCGAGTTGGGCTGGTTCAGCGACTGGTCAAAGCTTTGCGAACGCGAGCTCGGACAGATCAAGCCCGAAGAGTTTCCCACCGCTTCCGAGGTTCGCGGCGCCTCGAACGCTGTCGCGCCGGTCATCGCGGTCGAACCCCCCACGAAGGTGGACTAACATGCGAAATACGTCGTTCACGATCTTCCTTGCTATCGCAGCGTGCGGTGGCGGGCAAAAGCCATCAGTGAAGAGTACTGGAGTTCCCGAGCCGGCCCAGGTGGCGAAGTCTGCCGACGGTGCCGGAAAAGTTCCGTCAGCGCAGATCTCTTCGGAGGCGCGCAACGACTATCAGGCTGCAGTGCAGTACTTCGCCCAAAACGACAAGGCCGCGTGGAGCGAGTCTACTTGTCGGTCGGCTGCCGACAAGTTCGTCGCCGTGGTGCGCGAGCATCCGGACTTGGTCGCTGCACAGTTTATGGCTGGCCTATCGTTTCACCGATGCGGGCTGCTCGAGGACGCTGAGAAGGCGTATCAGGCGGCTACCCGGATGAAGGGCGACCCGAACAAGCAGGCGATGGCGCTGTCGAACCTAGGGCAAATCTACTATGGCGCCGGAAAGGTCGATGGTGCCAAGCAGTACTGGGAAAGCGCCGTTAAGGCAAACGGTAAACTCGTCGCGGCGCGAATCAATCTCGCTTCGCTCGCGATCGAGCAGATGCGCAAAATCAATAATGCAAAAGATGCTCGGTGGAAGACGCTGGAAGACGATGCGAAGCAGAATTTGTCGAACGCGCTTGGCGTGGACGCCGACAGCGTTGAGGCCTATACCGCGTACGCATTGCTGTACATGGAAGGTTCTGAGCTAAACAAGAATCGTCTGTTACTCGCCAAGTTGCTGCTCGATGAAGGCAAACAACGCAATGCCAAGTATCCGCCACTGCTGAACGCCTCTGGACTGTATTTCATGCTCCGCGGCTCGTTGAACGAAGCGCTGGCTTCGTTCACCCAGGCCGTCGAAGGCGACCCCAAGTTCGTCGAGGCGCGGGTGAATGCTGGACTCCTGATGCTGGGATTCCGCAAGTACGACACAGCCAAAGAGCTCTTCACCAAGGCAGTCGAACTTCAGCCCAAGAACTACGACGCCGTCATCGGACTTGGCATCGCGCTGCGCGGACTCAAGGATCTCGATGGCGCTGAGGCTCAGTACAAGAAGGCCAAAGACCTCGACCCGCGTCGCAGCGACAGTTTTTACAACCTTGGCGTTCTATACAAAGACTTTCGCGCCAATCAGCAGAACGACTCAGATCCGATCCGCGCCTTACGCGGATCGCAGAACCAGTATCGCCAGGCCAAGGAGTTTTTTGCCCAGGCGATCGATAAGGAAGGCAGCGCGGCCGACAAAGCCGAGGCGCGGCACAACATCGGAGACTGCGATAAAATCATCAAGCAACTCGATAAGGCCATCAGCTCGCTAGCATCGCAGCCGGCTCCGGCTGCCGTACCCGCCCCTGCTGCAGCCGCACCTGCGCCGGCACCCGCGGCCCCTGGAGCCCCTTCTCCGAGCCCTGTCCCAGGTCAGTGATACTAAGTTGCTGATATTACGGTAGTTATTTTGGACGTGGCTAGTCCTGGCTTTTTTGCAACAATTTCGGAACCTCGTTTGAGGCACTGGTGTCGATGGTTCGTGCGTACGGATCGTTTGCGCCTAGCCTTTCAAGGTAGAAAAGGAGCAACCATGCGGAACGCGCTATTCTCTATCCTTTTACTCGCATTGACGGCCGGTACGGCGTTGGCGGACGACGCCAAATCGGCGGCGAACGACAAAGCTGGCAAGGTCAAAGTGTACGACTTTTCCGGCGATACGATCGACGGCGATCGCATCAGGCCCGAAGGTTCGAGTGTCGATGCTCGCGAATTCGCGAAGCATTCGTCGCTGATCCGAATTCGCAAGGACTTCATACCGGAGATCATCAAGTCGGCCGAAGACCTGTAGACCGATCGCTGGCGGCGCTCCACGCCACTAGCGAAGTGTACGGTCCCGGCCCAACGTTCCTAGCTCAACGGAAAAAACATCATGGCCGGCGAAAAAGTACCCCTTACATTCCGAGTATTTAAAGGTTCGCAATTCATTCGCGAGGAACAGCTGAGCTTGTCAGTGATCAAGCTTGGCAAGGTGCCTTCGGCGCACCTCAAGCTGGATGATGAATCGGTTTCGCGCATGCACGCGATTATCGAGGTGAATGGACCGGCAGACGTAAGCATCATCGATCTGGGGTCGGCGAAGGGCACCTTCGTCAATGGCCAGAAGGTGAACAAAGCAAAGCTTCAGACGGGCGATACGATTGTTGTTGGGGAGACGCGCATCGAGCTCGCAATCGGCGGGGTCGCTCTACACGACGATGAAGCGACGAAGGTTCAGGCACCGTTTCAGCAGGATCTCATCGCGTCGATTCCACCCACGCCGTCGCCGACCATCCCCCCGTCACTCGATTCGCTTACGACTCGGCCCATGGGCGGCAGCATGCCGCCTTCGATTCCTGCGTCGATTCCGCCGCCCCTGTCAGCAACCGGACCAGGGACGATTCCACCTGCGTTGCCCCCGCGGCCCTCGAGTTCCACGCAGCCGCCGCTGCGTCCGCCACCCGGGCTTGCCATGGGGAACCTGTCGCCGTACGGAACCGCAACGGCATCTACGGCGGGATTTCAGCAGGCGATGGCGGGGGAGGCCGATGACCCAGGCGGAGCGCAGGCCATCGAGGTTGCGGCTATGTTGGGCGACTCCGTTGTCGGTGTGAAGCACTGCATCGATCCCAGGGGTGGCAAAGTTTCGAGCACGACCTGGACGCTGTTTGGCGTGGGAATCGTCTCGATGATCGCGGTGTTGTTTGCGTTCTACACCTCGGTAGCCAACGCGGCAGCGAACCAGCGAAAGTACGAACAGGAGACCAAAGCGGGGAAGCCCGGTTACGCCGTGCGCCCGAACATGTTGTCTGCAGGTTTCGACTGGATTGCATTTGGAGGTTTTGCCGCCGCACTGATTACGCTGACCTCGGCGGTGGCGCGTATGCGCAAGGAGAAGGAGAGCCCGTGGGTGCGCATCGGCGATGCGCCCGATGTGGAGTTCGCGACGGAGGGCGCGCCACTGTCGTCATTTCCACTCGTGCAGCCGCACGGCGACGACTTTGCGTTTAATTTTGACCGGGGCATGGAGGGAGAGATGGTCGTTGGAGGCCAATCGACCCCGCTCGGCGAGCTGCTTGCGCAAGGTCGAACTTCGATTTCTCCGATCCCCGCGAACGCAAGGATTCGCGTGCGCGCCGGGAACGCGACCTTTCTTGTTTCGAGCGTGCGGCGGCCTCGGCGCTACGCCGCTCCCGCATTTGCGGTCGAGAAGCCCTTTTTGTATTCGCTCGCCGGAACCGGCGGTGCGGCTGCGATCATGATGCTGGTTCTGTTCCAGGTGGCGGTCGAGGATTCGAGCGCAAATATCGATCTCGCTTCGCGCGAAGATACGGCGACTCGCACCAACAGTTCGTCGCAAGATGATCCGCCGCCGCCGCCACCCGATGACGACGCGAACGGCGACGACGAGTCGGGAGGAACGGGCACGGCCATGGCCCTCGACGAAGGCAAGATGGGGAAGAAGGACTCCGATCGCGCCGAGGGTCAGTACAAGATGCAGAAGAACCAGGAAGATCCGCAGCTCGCGCGCCAACAGGCGATCGAGCAAGCGCGTACAGCGGGTATTCTCGGCGACGCAGCGCTGGTGCAGGGCGGGGCATTTGCGTCGCTGACCGGAACCGGTGACATCAGCAGCGGCTTCGACGACACCAACATTTACGGCGGTCTGCTAGGCAACGAGGCGGGTGAGATGAATGGCGGTTTCGGCTTCGGCCGCTCGGGCTTTGGTCCCGGGGGTGGAGGTACCGGTTGGGGCACCATTGGAACCGGACGATACGGAACGATCGGCCACGGCTCTGGAACCGGTTCAGGCTACGGTGTGGGCAGTGGGCGCGGCCCGCTTCGCGGTCGCACCGCGGCGGTTCCCACGGTAACGATCAGTCAACCCAACGTTCAAGGCGATTTGGATAAGGCGATCATTCGCCGCTACATCAAGCGAAACATCCAAAAGATCTCGTACTGCTACGAGAAGCAGCTGCTCGCCAAGCCGAGCCTCGCAGGCACCGTACAAGCCCAGTTCTTCATTTCGCCGAATGGCAACGTAACCTCGTCGCAAGGCAGCGGTCTCGATGCGGACGTGGCGAACTGTGTGGCCGATGTCATTCGCGGCATCGAGTTTCCAAAGCCCAAAGGCGGTGGCGGCGTCCAAGTGAACTATCCGTTCATATTCCGCCCCACCGGCCAATAGAGGGCCGCAGGCTGTGATTTGAGGTGAGGCTTCGTTGGCTGCCTCGCTGCGGTGCTCACGTACAGGAAGTACGCTCCGCTCCTCGCTCGTTGCCGCCTCGCCTCACCTCAAATCACAGCCTGCTCTGGAGGGGTCACAAGCACCAATCTCGGATTTCGGTCCGCCGCCTTGCCGCCTCGCCTGACCGCAAGTGAGTCGATTCGATCGTCCGCGTGCCGGCGTCCGCACCGAGGCGCGGGTCCCTACGACGAACGAGTCCTCGCGGGCAAATCGCGGCGCGGTTGGTTCGCTTGGTTTTCGCCGCTTGCCGGGCCGCCACGATTGGGTCGGCTTGGATGAACACTCCTCTTGAGGCGGAGGGCGAACCGGTTTACGTTTCGGTAATGAAGCTCGCTGCGCTTGCGCTTTTGGTTCTCGCTGGTTGTCCCAATCAGTCGCTCAATGAGTCAAAGGCGGCGTTGAACGCGGGCAACAAGGCCAGCGGCGCAAAGCAATTTCAAACTGCCATCACGGAGTACCAGCGGGCGGTGGAGAAGTACCACGACAACCATCTCGCGTGGTACGGCATGGGCGGCGCTGAAGCTGGCAAGGGAGACTGGGCGAAAGCCGCTGATGCATTTGCGGTTGCTGTGCAGCTCGAGGAAAAGCAGCCCATGTACCAGATGTGGTACGGCGTCTCGCTCTACGAGAAGGCGATTGCTGCCACGCGGGAAGATCAGGCGAAAAAAGAGAACAAAAAGCCTGAGGAAGTCAAAGTCGATCTCTCAACCGTGAACTTTGAGAAGGCGATGCAGCACCTGCAGGAGGCCGTAAAGCTCAACGGCGACATGTGGCGGGCGCATTACTACCTTGGCCGGATCTATCGCGAGCAGGAAAAGCCCAAGGAAGCGGCCTCGGAGTTCTCGGCAGCCATCAAGTCCAATCCCCGAGAGTCGGGGCCGTACGTTGCGCTCGGCGAACTCTACCGCCGTTGGGACTACACGGAAGAGGCGATCAAGGTCGCATCGCAAGGAACCTCCAATGTGCCCGGCAGTCAAGATGCGTCGGACATTTGGTACGTCCTTGGAATGGGCTACGACGACCAACGCATGAACGACAAGGCGATCGAGGCGTTTGACAAGGCGATCGAATCGCGCCGCGATAACTACAAAGCGAAGTTTCAGCGCGGTCAAGCGTACTTTCGCAAGGGCGACTTGATCCATGCAAAGCGCGATCTAGAAGAGTTTTCCAAGTCCAGTGGAGCGTCGCTGGAGTTCAACAAGCAGCAGGCGACGAAGATGCTCATGGATATTGCCGCCAAAGCCAACGCCGACAGCGCGCCTGCGCCAGCCCAGCCGAAGGTTTCACCGCAGGACCTCGTGAATCAGAACAAAGCCGGGAAGAAGAAGACCTAAGTACAGCCCACCGCAAGTTCGTGACCACCCGGGCCACCGATCCATCCCGGCTGTCTTCGTTGCTTCTCGGTTACGTGTACTCAGTGTTCCTCGCAGGCCGGCTACGACTTTGTTGTTGCTATCAGCGTGACAGCAGAAGGTTGATTCTCTCCCCGCGCTCTCATTAGTGTCGCCTTGCTACTCCGTGCAGCAGTGGCGCTGCTGTGTTGCATGCGATGTAGGGTGAGGCACCGCACTATCGCACGCCAAATTCACGAGGTTTTTCGCGCAAGGCGGGCTGCACTGGCCGGCGCGACCATGATAAAACTAATCTGGTGCCGGTTGTGGTTTGCTTTGTAAATGCGGGAGGATAGACCGCAGATGGAAACGCGTACACTGCTCCGTGAACGCCTGCGACGATCGCGGGATTGGACGCAAACGATCGATGAGCTTGAGAAAGAGCTGGAGGCCTCGGGGACGAAGCCCGAACAATCCGAGCGACTTTTTGAGCTCGGGGCGCTTGTCGAGGACGTTATTCCCGAGCGCGAACGAGCGCTCGGCCTCTACCAGAGAGCGTGGAAGCTGCATCCGGACAATCTCAAGGCGTTGTCTCGCGCGCGCGAGGTGTACGGTGAGATCGGCCGGTTCGAGATGGTTGCGAAGCTCGGTGAAATGGAGCTCCGCAGTCCGCATGCCGCCGTTGAGCTCGCCCAAATCGTGGGCGAGGCGATGCTCGACAACGGTCAAAAGGATAAGGCGCTACCGATTCTACAGCGGGCGCTTGGTGCGCGGCCTGATTCGACGCGAGTTCTGGATGCTCTAGCTGCCGTAACGTACGACACGCAGTACTGGTCGGACGAAGTTGATCGATTGGCCGACGAAGCCGATCGCTTCGAGGATGCCCAGAGCATTCGCATGTTGCTGCGCGCGGCGCGCATTGTCCGGATCGAAGCCGCGGATGACCCGCGACTCGAGGAGTTGCTAAAGCGCATCTTTGTAAAAGACATTGACGAGCCGTCCGCCAACTTTATTTACGAGACGCTGCTGGCCACGTCGAATCGCTGGGACGAATTGGAAAAGCATCAGTTGCGGCGTGCGGAGCGAGCCGCGGATCGCGGCCAACGGATCGAGGCGCTACGTACGTTTGCGCTGGAGTGGGTGCAGCGATTCAAGGACCGAGACCGCGGCGCGAAGTTTTTTGAGACCGCGCTCAAGGCGTCGGCCCAAAACGGTGCTGCTCCGATGCGGTCAATCGTTGCCGCTATCACATTGCTGCGCCAGGTGCAGGGTGAAAAGGGCGAGTGGACCTCGCTGTTGGAGCTTATCGATTCGATTATTCCGCGCACTCCGGGCACGGAGGAGAAGCTGTTCATTGCGCTTCAAGCAGGCGAAATTGCCGGCGACAAGCTAAACGACGTCGAGCGAGCGAAAACGTATTACGCATTAGCGGCGTCCATTGAACCGCAGAATCCGCGGGTTTTGGATTTTGTGGCCGCAACCGGATCGCTGGACGACGTCAAGATCGCAGCGGGCTCGATGCCACAGATGCCGGCTCAGACCGATTTGGCTGCAGCGTCGGACGGCGCAGCGGCTCCGACGCCAGAAGCTAAGCCCGCCGTGGCGGAAAAAGCGGCAGCGGAAAAAGCGGCAGCCGAGAAGGTGGCGGAGAAAGCTGTCGCCGCAGAGAAAGCGGCGACGGGCAAGGCAGCCGAGAAGGCGGCAGCGGAAAAAGCTGCGGCGGAAAAAGCGGCAGCGGAAAAAGCGGCAGCGGAGAACGCGGCGCAAAAAGCTTTAGCCGCGGAGAGAGCTGTCGCCGCAGAGAAAGCGGCGACGGACCGGGCAGCGGAGAAGGCGGCGACAGAAAAAGCGGCCGCCGAAAATGCCGTCGCGGAAGCACCTGGGGCTAGCGACATAGAGAGCGCGATGGCGAAAGCCAAGGCGGGCGAAGGAGGGGCTGACAAAGGGGTGGGCGCCTGGAAGGAAGTTGTCGCCAAGTATCCGAGCGAAAAGCTGCCCCGACGCGAGCTGGCGCGTGTTTTGCGCACCGCTACGCTGTGGCCGCAGCTTGTCGATGCGCTGAAGGACGAAGAGGCAAAGGCCACGGTGTCGGCTGAGGATAAGTCAGCCGTTTTTGTCGAACTCGCCGATGTCTACGGCAAACTCAATAACGACAACCAGGTCGTCGCAGCCCTTACGCAAGCCATTCAACACGATGGCTCGCGACGCGAGGCTTTCGACAAGTTGACCTCGATCTACGAAGCGAAGAAGCGGTGGCCGGATCTCGTCAAGCTGTTGCAGGAAAAGGCCGAGCGAACGCTCGACGGTAGCGAGAAGGTTGCCACCTATCTTCAAGTCGCCAATTTGTATCTCGAGCGGTTTTCGAATCAGGCCGAAGCGATTAAGGCATTTGAAAAGGTACTCGAGCTGGACCCAAACAACCTTCAGGCCGTGGACCATCTGCTTGCGGTCTACGAAAAGCGACGGGACTGGGAGAAGCTGATCAAACTTAAGGAAGCGGAAATCGATCGCGCTCCTGAGCACGAGCGAGCCGACAAGGTCATTGAAGTCGCGCGCATGGCCGCCGCGAAAGTAAAGAAGCCGGATGTCTGCACCTATTGGTGGGAGAAAGTGGTTATCTACCAACCCACGCACGACGAAGCGCTGACGGAGCTTTACAAGCTCTACGAGCGCAACAAGACGTGGGACAAGCTGGCGGAAATCTGCCATCGCCAAGCGGATGCGGCGACTGATCTCAAGGTCAAGGCCGATGCGTTGCAGCGGCTGGGCCTCCTATATACCGAAAAGGTCGAAAATCCCGCGGGTGCGATCGAGGCGTGGCAGAAGCTGCTCGCGATCGACGACGGCAATCGCCGCGCTCAAGATGCGCTTAAGAAGTTGTACGTCACCGAGGGGCGATGGGCGGATCTCGAAGAACATTATCGCTCGCGCGCAAAGATCGATGAATACATCCGCGTGCTCGAGCGGGAAGTTGAATCAGGGAGCGAAACCCACCGCCTGCAGCTCGCACTCAAGATCGCTGTGCTTTACCGCGACGAGCTGCAAAAGCCAGATCGCGCGATGCGCGCATTTGAGAAGGTGCTGCAGCTCGACGACAACAATCTTGAAGCCGCAGAGGCGCTGATTCCGCTATACGAAGCCGGTCGCGATCCTAAAGCACTGGTTCGGGTGCTGGAAATCCAATTGCAAGCGACTGCTACGGACGACCAGTTGACCCGCCAAGAGCGGATGAAACGCCTGGCGCAATACAACGAAGACCGCCTCCGGGACAAACCGGCCGCGTTTGGTTGGTGGATCAAAGCTCTGTCCGAGGACCACGAGAGCTCGGAGATTCATCAAGAAGTAGAGCGACTCGCAGCGGAAACCCGGGCCTGGAACGCGCTTGTCGATGCATATGCCGCGGCGGTACCCAAGTTTTCGCACAAGGCTGACGCGCTGCCGCTCATGCTCGTCATGGCGAGGACCATCGAGAACGAGCAGGGCGATATTGGCCGCGCACTCGAGATGAACCAGCAGATCTTGGCGATCGATGACCGCAACGAGCAGGCGCTTGATGCGCTCGACAGGCTATTCGTTGGGAAGGGAAATTTCGCCGACCTGCTCAAGATCTACGAGCGGAAGCTCGATCTCGCATCCGATCCGGACGAACGGATCGCGATTCGGCTCAAGATCGGCCAGCTTTACGAAGGCGAACTGAAGGACGACGAAAAGGCGATTGCTGCGTATTCGGCGATCCTCGATAGCAATGGCGATCATCCGATTGCGCTTTCGGCACTGGACCGGATTTACCAGCGAAATTCGATGTGGTCGGAACTTGCGGATGTGTTGGGGAGACAAATTACCGTCGTTGGTCCCGACGACGACAAACGCGCCCATGCCGAGCTCAAGTATCGCCTTGGCCAACTAAAACAGTCGCACTTGAACGACCGCTCGGGAGCGATCGATTCATATCGCGACGTTCTCGATATCGACGTCACCAACGCGAAAGCACGCGATGCGCTTGAGGCGTACCTGCGTCCAGATGCGCCCGGCAGCGAGCACAAACTAGCGGTGGCGAGCATTCTCGAGCCAGTCTATGAGCAGCTGCAGGAGTGGGGACCGCTCGTCGGCATACACGAGATTCAGCTAGATGCGGAGAAAGATACGGGTCGCCGCGTGGCGTTGTTGCTTCGCATTGGCGAGTTGCAGCGCACGAAGCTGTTGGACGCAGAGCGCGCCTTCGATGCATATGCTCGTGCGTTTAAGGAAGATGCGTCCTCCGACGCGGCTCGTGACCAACTCGAGTCGCTCGCGGTATTGATCGATAACGGTTGGGCGCGGCTGATCAAGCTGCTCGAACAGGCGCTCGAGGGCGACGTCGATAGCTCGGGCTCGGCGAGCACGAAGCTCGATCCCGCGTTGGCTCATAGTTTTGCGACCAAGGTGGCGCGAAACTACGAAGACCGGCTAGGAAACAGCCCGAAGGCAGTTGAGTACTTCAAGCGCGCACTGTCGATCGAAAGCACAGACCTCAATGCGCTTGCCGCGCTCGAGGCCATTTTTACCCGCGACGAAAACTACCGCGAGCTGCTCGATATCTATCGCCGCCGGATCGATATTGCTAGTGAGCCAGAAGAGCGCTTGGCGTTCCTGTACCGTACGGCCTCGCTTCACGAGGAGATGCTGCACAACTCCGACGAAGCAATTGCAATTTTCAACGAGATCCTCAATCAAGCACCTGATGATTTAAAGGCGTTGCGAGCTCTGGATCGGTTGTATCTGCAACGCGAGGCCTGGCGCGACCTGGGCGATAACATCGTTCGCCAGTTGACGCTCGTTGAGCGACCCTACGAGCAAGTGGCGTTACTTGTGCGGCTCGCGCAACTGCGGGAAACGCATTTGGGCGAGACGGCCGGCGCGGTAGAAACCTATCGCCAGGTTCTCGACCTTGAAGATCACAATCGGGAGGCCGTGACCGCGCTGGAGCGGTTGCTCGCGAGCCCTGAACACGAGTTGGCGATCGCGAGCATCCTCGAGCCGATCTACAAGAGCTCCAACCAGTGGGCCAAGCAGATCGGCGTGTACGAGATCATGGCGCGACACGCGTTCGATCCAGCGCGCAAGATCGAGCTGCTACATCAGATCTCGGAGCTGCATGAAATCGGCGGCGACAATCCCGATGCCGCGTTCGGTACCTACGCCCGCGCACTTCGAGATGATCCGCGCAATGATGACACGCATGCACAGATCGATCGCTTGGCTCGAAATTTGGGCAAATGGCCTGAGGTAGCGGCGCTTTACGACGAAGTAGCCAATGCCACCAGCGAGGACGACCTGAAGGTCGGATTACTGTTCCGGCGCGCACAGGTCCAGGAGCACGAGCTTCGCGACAGTATTGGCGCGGTAGCGACCTACGAGCGCGTTCTGCAGCTTTCGCCTGGTGCGTCCGAAGGGGACTTCCTTCGGGGCAACGTAGAAGCTGCGACGGCCATTCAGGCCATTCATGAGCGCTCGGCCGATTGGCCCAACCTCGTAAGCATCTTGAAGCGCAAGAGCGAGATGCTGCCGAATGTCGATGATCGCAAGCGGCTGCTTTATCGAGCCGCCCAAATCGAAGAAGAAGTGCTTGGCGATGCCGATGGTGCGATCGCTACCTATCGCCATGTGCTCGAAATCGACGATGTTGACATGATCGCAATGGACGCGCTGGAGCGGATGTACATCCGCTTGTCGCGATGGCAGCCTCTCAAGGATGTATACGCAAAGAAAGCGGAACTTGCCGACGACGTAGAAGACAAAAAGCGAATGCTATACGTGCTCGCGCAAGTGCACGACCGAGAACTCGGCGACGTTGCCAAAGCCATCGAGACGTACCAGAACATTCTCGATCTGGATGCCGAGGCACTTCCGGCGATCCAATCGCTCGATCGGCTCTATGGCCAGGCGGAGCGGTGGTACGACCTGCTCAGTAACCTCGAGAGGCAAGTGGAGCTGGCGGAGCGAACGTCCGAGATTGCTGCACTCAAATACCGGATCGGTAACCTGTGGCAGGTTCACTTGGGGGATATTGCGCGAGCGATTGAGAGCTTTCGCGAAGCACTTGAAATTGATCCAGCCCACGATGAAACCCTGCGAGCGCTCGATGGGTTGGTGCATAGCAAGACAGAGCCTGTGATGGCAGCTCGTGTGCTCGAGCCGATTTACGAGGCTTCGGGGGAGTACGCAAAGCTCGTTGAAGTGATCGAGGTCGTCGTTGCGCACAACGAAGATCCGCTGTCGCGCGTGGAATTGCTGCACCGCATTGCGCATCTCCAAGAGGCGTCGATCGACAACGTCCAGGGCGCATTCGATGCCCACGTTCGGGCACTGCGCGACGATTCAGGCAATGCGCTGACGCTCGGCCATCTCGAGCGCCTCGCTGAGATCACTGGAACGTGGGAGCCCGTTGCCGCATTGTACGGAGCAGAAGCGGCCAAGTCGCTCGACGTACCGCGCCAGGTCGATCTGTACACTCGGCTAGCTCGTGTGCACGAGCAAGAGCTCGCCGACGTGCCAAGCGCGATTGCAACCCTGCGCAAGCTCCTCGAGGTAGAGTCCGACAACAAGCCAGCAGTCTTGGCACTCGATCGACTTTACACAGCTTCGGCTGCGTGGCCCGAGCTGACGGAGATCCTGCGTCGCGAAATCGCTTTGTCCGAAACCGACCGCGAGGTTGCTGATCTGCAATATCGCCTGGCTCAAGTTCTGGAGAGCCGTCTTGGCGACCGTAAGGCGGCCGTCGAAGTTTATCGAGAGATATTGACGACTCAGCCTACGCACGAGTCCGCGCTAACGGCGCTTGAAACCATGTTTCATGCCGGTCACTTGCAGGTGGAAATTGGCAATGTTCTTGAGCCGCTCTACGAAGCGTCGTCAGAGTTCGGCAAGCTTCATGCGATCCACGAAGTCCAGCTCCAGAAGCTTTCGGGGCCTGAACGCCAGGCGATGTACCAACGTTTGGCGGAGCTGGCTGAGCACCGATTGGAGGATCCGGCGCTCGCACTGCGGTGGTGGGCGCAGGCTGTGGTGGAAGATCCACGGTGGGAGCGCGCGGTCGAAGACGGCGAACGGCTGGCGAAAGACACAGGGGCATGGGGTGATGTGGTCGCCGCGTATCGAGAGGCGCTCACTCGCATCCCGAGCGGAGACTCCGAACTGGCGAAGCAGACGAACCTACGATTGGCGCGGGTTTACGAGTTCGAAGTTCGTGAGCCCGCTAACGCGGTTGCGACGTACCTCGCTGCGTTAGAGCTGGATGCCAAAGACAGCGATGCCCTCGCAGCCCTCGATCGACTCTATCTGAACGCAGGCATGTCCGAGGACCTGGTGGAGATCCTACGCCGGCGCATCGAAGTCGTTCAGGATCCGGATGAACAGCTCGAGTTGGTGTTTCGCCGAGGTGAACTGTTTGCCGATGTACTTGGCGACCTCGAGCAGGCACTCGGTTGCTACAACGCGATTCTCGACCGCGACAGTCGCAATCGCCGCGCGCTCGAAGCGATCGAGAACATTCACTTTCGACGAGAAGAATGGAAGCCACTATTCGACACCTACGAGAAGTTGGTCGATACCGCCGATAGCGACGCCGAGATGGCCGACATCTACGCTCGGATGGCGCGGATCTGTTCCGACGCCCTCAACGATGAAGACAAAGCGATCGAACTACTCGGACGCGTTCTCGACATTCGCGGCGAGGAGCCTCAGGCGCTTTCTGCGCTTGCCGACCTTACGACCCGAGGCGAAAAATGGGAGGAGCTGGTCGAAATCGTCGAACGCCAAATCGCGGTCGCGCAGGGGCATCGCGAGCAGATAGCTCTGTACAAGCGGCTCGGCGACATTTGGGAAAACAAACTATCCCGCGAGCGCAATGCCCTCGATGCATGGCTTGCAGCAGATCGCCTTGATAGTCGCGACCCAGAAACCTTGCAAAGTCTCGCCCGACTGTACCGGTCTACCCAAGCGTGGGATGAGCTAAGCCAAACGATCCGACGCATTCTCGATGTGGGGCAGCGTAACGCCACGGTTTCCGAGAGTGAGGTCATCGAACTCTATGCTCAGCTCGGACAGCTCGAGGGCGACGTCCTAGGTCGAGTCGAAGAGGCGATCGCTGCCTGGCGCCAGGTTATCGCCATTGACCCTTCGGATTTTCGCGCGCTGTCGGCGTTGGAGAATCTGTTTGTGCGCGAAGCCCGGTGGGAGGAATCTATCGACGTCCTCGAGAAGCGGGCCCTTGTTCTCGACGACGAGCAGCAGCGGCGGGATACGCTGTTGCAGGCAGCAGCGACTTGGGAGGAAAAGGTCGAAGACCTCTCTCGCGCGGCGCAGGTGTATGAACGAGTTCGGGCCAGCGATCCGACGAATTCGACTGCGAGCGAGAGGCTTGAGGCGATATATCGCCAGCAATACAAGTGGGCCGAACTCGTCGAGATCCTGCTGGAGCGCTCGGAGAACGTGGCGAACGTGGAGCAGCAAATCCAGCTACTCAATCAAGTAGCCGGGATTTACGAAACGGAAATCGGCGACCAAGAGTCGGCGTTTTACGTGCTTCAAGCCGCGTTCAAGCGCGACTACTCGCACGATCAAACGGCGCACGAGCTCGAGCGTCTCGCGACGGCCACCAATCGATGGGAGGAGCTGCTCGACGAGTATACGAATCGGGTAAACGAACTCGAGCGCGAAGATCGCGGTGCGGCCGCTGACCTTTGGGTCAAGATCGGACGTTGGTACTCTGAGCACCTCAGCCACCTTGAATACGCGATTCATTCCGTACAGCAAGCGCTGCGCATCGATCCCAGTCACACAGGAGCGCTGGCCGGCATGGCCGACCTGCAGCGCAAGCGCGGTAGCTGGAGCGAACTCAGTGAAACGCTTCATCGCCACGCAGCGGTAGAGCCCGCGCCCGAGAAGCGGACGGAGCTCTATATTCAGCTCGCTGAGCTTTTGGAGCGTCAGATGCTGGATATCGGCGGCGCGATCCATTCGTATCAGCAGGCGTTACTCCACGATGGTGGATCGAAAACTGCACTTGCAGCACTTGATCGACTTTATCGACGAACCGAGCAGTGGGAACCGCTGATCGACGTAATGACGCGCCGCGCGGATTTATCGACTGATGATCAAGACATCATTCGGTTGCGGCTCGAGGTCGGCTCGATCTGGGATCAGCGGTTGCTCAACGCGGGTCAGTCCATCGGCGCGTATCAGAAAGTTCTCGACCTGGACCCCTCCAATATTGCCGCGCTACGAGCGCTCGAGGCGCTGTACGAAAAGACCGAGCAAACCGAGAAGTATCTCGACGTGCTGGAGGCCCAGCTCGACGCCATGCCCTCCGATCAGGAGCGGGTGTCGCTCTACGAACGCATGGCAGCGGCATGGGAAGAGCGCTTTGGCAAGCTCGACCGAGCAGCGGAGGCACTGGAGAAGATCGTTGCGATCGACAGTCGAAGCTACAGCGCGTACCGCGAGCTGGCGCGGCTTTATCAGCAGGCTGGAAAGTACGAAGCGCTCGTCGAAACCTACCGCAATCACATTGCGGCTACGACGGATCTGACGACGCGCGTCGAGTTGTATGTGGCGATGGGGCAGACCTATGAGCTGCAGCTCAACGAAGTAGATCGAGCGCTGGAAGCGTACAACGACGTGTTAGGCATCGATTCAGATGAGCCACGTGCGCTGGATGCGCTTGGCAGACTGTACGAGAAGATCGGCGAGTACGATCGCGCGATCGACATGATGGGGCACCTCGTTACGCTGACCCAAGATGCTCGCAAGCAAGTCGAGCTGTACTCGCGGATGGGTCGGCTGCAGTACACGAAGCTGCAAGATCCCGAAGGCGCAGAGGCGAATCTGTTACGCGGGCTTTCGCTCGATAAGGGTCACGTCCCGACGATGGAGGCGTTGACGAAGCAATATGCCGATCGCGGCGATTGGCTCAAAGCCGCACAGATGATGGTACGCGCGGAGAGTTACACCGCAGTCGCCGTTGATAAAGTACGCTTGCTTTTTGAGGCCGCCAACATCTACGCCTACAAGCTGCGTCAAGATGATCAAGCCAAACAGCTTTATGCCGCAGTAATCGCGCTCGATCCGGAGCACGTTGACGCGGGGCGTCCGCTTGCCGATTTGTATTTTGAAGACAAGCAATGGGCGGAACTATCTCCGGTCATCGACATGCTGTGCCGAAAAGTCGGGCAGCTGCACGCCGATCCGAAGGAACTCAACGAACTCTATTACCGGGCGGCGCGGGTCGCCGATGAGTTGGGCGACCATCACAAGGCGCTCGAGTACTACAAAGCCGCGTACGATATCGATTCGACGTATTTGCCGACCCTTCTGGGCCGAGCAGACCTCTTGTTCAAGATGCAAGAGTGGGATGCGGCCGGAAAAATCTACCAGACCATTCTGGTTCAGCATCGCGATGGACAAGATGAGTCCGACGTGGTTCGCATTTACCATCGCCTCGGCATGGTTCGCCAAGCGCTCGGCGAGCGCAAGAAGGCGCTCAACATGTTCGAAAAGGCGCTGGAGATCGATCCGTCGCACCGCGATACGTTGCAAGCGGTTATCGATCTGCAAGTGCAGCAGGGCGATTGGGAAGCGGTGGTGCATGCCAAACGCGGCTTGATGCAGACCGCGTCGGATCGGGATAAGGCAGCGCTCCTCGACCAGATTGGCGGCATTTATCACAGCAGACTGCAGAATCCGCAAAAAGCCACGGCCGCCTACGTGGAGGCACTCGAATTCTCCCCCGAAGATCATCAACTGCTGCAGAAATTGCTCGAGCTCTATACAGAGACGAAGCAATGGAAGAAGGCCGTCGAGACCATCGAGAGGTTCGTTGTGCTCGAATCCGACACCGTGCGCAAAGGGGCGTATTTCCACGCCGCGGCGACCCTGTGCCGCGATGAGTTGAAGTCGCTCGATGAGGCAGTGGACTACTACAACCGAGCGCTCGATAGCTTCTTTGCTCAGCCCGACAAGCTATCGGATGCGTCGCTGCCGCGCGCGCTGAAATCGTTCGAAGCGATCGACAAGGTGTTAACGACGAAGCGCGACTGGAAGGCTCAGGAGCGTGCGTACCGCGACATGATCAAGCGCCTTCCTGCGCCGAACACGCCGGTCGGCCAGAGCGGCACCGTTCATAAGCTGCGCGTCGGTTTGTTCGACGGACTTGGCGAAATCTATCGCTCGCGACTCAAGCACTTCCAGTCTGCTACGCAGGCCTACGAGGTAGCGCAGCAGATGGATCCGCGTAACGAGATGCGCGGCGACGGGACCGATCGAGCCGAGATTCTCGCAGAGCTGTATCTGGTCGCCGGACCTGATTACACCGATAAGGCGATCGATCAGCACATGCGGATGCTGCGCAATGAGCCGTTCAAATACGACTCGTATAAGGCGTTGCGCAAGATCTACATGGATACGCACCAGTACGATAAGACGTGGTGCATTTGCAGCACGCTGGCGTTCCTCAAGAAGGCGGAACCCGACGAACTGCAGTTCTATGAGCAGTACAAACCGCGCGGCTTGGTGAAAGCCAAGAGCATGATGAACAGCGAAACCTGGGGCAAGCTGGTTCATCCCGACGAGAACCGATACATATCGGCCACATTCGCGGCGTGTTGGCAGGGCGTGGCTGCCATGAAGGCGTTCCCGCACAAGGACTTTGGCATTAAGCGGAAAGATCGGCGTCAACTTCAGGGCGATTCTCTGATGTTCTCGAAGCTGTTTTACTATGTCGCTCAGGTCCTGAACGTTCCGCTGCCCGAAGTGTTTTTGGTCGAGGACAACAAGAGCGCTGACATCCAGCTGGCTAACGCGATCGAAAAGAACGAGCTGTGCCCATCGTTCGTCGTTCGGCCGCATCTGCTGCAGGGCAAAAACGAACGCGAACTCGCGTTCCTGTCGGCTCGGCGACTCACGTTCATGCGCCCCGAGTACTACTTGAAGATGCTGTTACCGACCAACACCGAGCTCAAAGTCGTTGTGCTATCGGCCCTCGTCATGGTGCAGCCGCGATTTCCAGTTCCGCCGGATGCGGTGCCCATGGTGCAGCAGTATCTACCCGAGATGCAGAAACGCATGCCGCCGCATGCGCTCGAGCAACTGGGAGCCGTCGTGCAGCGGTTCCTCCAGGCTGCACCAGAGATCAACTTGGCGAAGTGGGGACATGCGGTAGACGCCGTTTCATATCGCGCCGGGTTCGTGGTGGCGGGGGACCTCGAAGTCGCAGCGCGTATGGTGTCGGCAGAGCCAGTCGTTGTCGGCGGACCACAAGTCAAGGATAAGATTAAGGAACTCGTGCTGTATTCGATTAGCGAAGAGTTCTTTGCTATCCGCGCCCAGATGGGCCTGACGATCGCCGGCTAGTACGGAGGCGGTCAGGTTCGCCTGCGAGCCGGACGCCAAAGCTACGGAGCTTTATCTTTGTTGGCTGGAACGAATCTCTGTACGTGATCGCCCCCTACGTTCCCCGCGCCGCCCAGATTCGGGCGTTCTCGGTTCGCACGAGCAAGACCCGAATGTTGGGCTTGGCTAGCTGCACCATAAAGTGCCGGGTTTGCAAGTCGCAACAAGTCCCAAACACTCATCTTCGATAGTGCGGTGCGTGCATTTCCAAAAAGCTCGTTTATCCTAGCCCGGACGGCCGGATCGTTAATTTTATACTCGGGGTTCAGCTGTCTTAGGGCACCTCCATCACCCGCCGGACCCTCGTGGCCCTTCTGGTGATCCTCAAAAGGACTTGTCTCAGGAACGAAAATCTGTTGGTCCGGAGCTGGTTGATCAGCCATGGACGAACTGTTGACCCGCCCCCCCCAACGTCAAGCACAAACTGCACTCCGAAGCGACTGGCTGTGGTGCGATGTGATCTAGTGCACAGTCGCACGCAGCTCTTTCCTAGACGATCGCGCCGACTCGATCGATGTAGAGATCATCGACGGCAAGTTCGACACCGACCGACTCGAGATGCAAGCGTTCGTCCGGCCCGTATTCGTCGAGATGCCAGCGTCTACTGGTCGTTCCGCAAATTCCGGACGAAGTCCGCGCACAAGCTACGTGTCCGTGCGCCGCGATACAGTGATAACCGCAGGCGGTTTGGCCATAGTTCGTCACGCATTGATTGGAGAAAAGCTCGACCAGGCCGGCCATCAAGATTCCGAACACGACTCGTGGATATGCAAGGACGGTACCCTGCGTGCCTTGGCTGCGACCGCTCGAATTTGCTCAACTTTGTGGTCGACCGAAGCAGAGCGATAACCAATCGCTACGGAAACGACAAAATGCCCCAGCGAGGGTGTCCTCAATTCGCGGCAAGTGAATCGAGTAGCGGGAGCGGCCGGTCGCCGTCCTGCCGAATGGATGTCTAATGGCCAGGTCCGGCCAAGCGCGGAGGCTATCGTTCCCACAGGGCACCGAGCTCAAACTCGATAGCCTCGAACGGTTCGGCGCGAATCGTAGTGTTATCCCGCGATGTAAGTACCAAGCGAAAGGTTCCGCCATCGAGCCGGAACACCTCGAACGTGCGCGCTAGCGGGTCAATGTACCACGCATGTGAAACTTCCGCCTTGGCGTAGATCGGCAGCTTGTCCGTCCGATCTGTAGCGGCGGTCCCAGGTGAAAGCACTTCGCAGACCCAGTTGGGCGCGACAGAGAATGTTGGCACCTGCGGAATCTCTGGCATGCGCTCTCTCCGCCATCCGGCGACGTCCGGTACGAGCACGTCGCCGTCGAGATGTAGCTCGGGTTCGAATAAGATCACCCAACCACCGGGCCCCCCCTTTCCGCGATCGAACGGACCACCGATCTCGATGCCAACACGCGATGCGGCGCGGGCATGCGGTGCGGCAGGACGGGGTGATGTTACTAGCGTACCGTTAATGATCTCCGCCACTAAGTGGGGCGGCACAGCATCAAGGTCCGCGTAGGTCGCGAGCTTCTTCGCCGGGTCGGCCATCAGTCAAGCATAGCGCGCGGCGTGCCTGGAGGATTGTGCGCGCCCATACAATGTTTTATTGGCTGATCGGCGGTGACGTGCGGTAACAGCGCTAACCGTCGCCGCGTCGCTCGAGTTTGCGTCGGGGGAACCCCACGGCGACATGCCCGGCTCCGTTAGGCGCTGATTGCCTGGTTTCCTCGAGGAGTCCAAGGCATCGAGTGTCGCTCGGCTTATCTATCTAGTGCCTCGCGTGCGCCAGGAAAGCCTGATTGAGGAGGAAGCATGTAGCAGCCGAAACT
>CAYQQM010000008.1:0-37521 GCA_964419605.1 uncultured Kofleriaceae bacterium
CAATGCGCCAACGGGGAGGCCGGGCGCCGCGGTCTAATCTGCCTCACCTGCCGGGTACCTCATGTCAGTGGTTTTGACATGTTCAAGCAGCCTTCAAGGCCGAGGGGATTGCAGGCGTTGGGTAGACTCTGCCGAGCTTCCGGCGAGCGCGGTCGATAGTAAACATCCACCGGATGCGAGCTTGGTCGGCATTACGACGTGCTTCCCAGGCTGCGATCTCCGCGATGAGCGTTGGCCGGTCCCCGATACGTCGGTCGAGGCACTGACGGACCATCACGCCTATCTCGATTTCAACCATGTTAAGCCAACTCGCGTGTTTTGGAGTGAAGTGAAATTCCAGTCGAGAAAGAATGCGTCGGGCTTCCGCGGGTTCGAACAAGGAGATCACACACCTCTGACTACTGCTGCCGACTCTCTTTCCAGGGGACTAGGGCCTGTCCCTATATTCAGACTGCGCGACGACAACACGACCACACCCGTCATAGCCAAATGGGAATCAGGCCATCGGTGAGCATGTCCCGGTCACAAATCTCGAGCGAGCGATATCTGATTGGGCGAAGTTCGGCAGAAAGCCGTAGATCTCGAGCTGCTGCACTCAACCGCCATCCGCGAAGCGGGGGGCTCACCAGCTCACCAAAGATCGCGGCGTGGCTCGGCAGCTGGTTAAATCTGCTCCATGCAGCTCGTCCGAGAGGTGACCGCTAACTACGATATTGGAGCGAGAGCACATGGCGGGCAAACTGCTTGGCGATGACATCGAGGGGCTGGGCCGATATCGAGTACTCGATCGGCTCGGTCACAGCGGTATGGGTGTCGTTTATGCGGCGTACGATCCGCAACTCGATCGCAGCGTTGCGCTCAAAACCGTGCACATACCGAAGCGAGGTCGCGAGCCTTCTATGGAAGAAGCGAAAGCTCTCGCTAAACTATCCCACCCCAATATTGTACCGGTGTTTGACGTAGGCTTCGAATCAGACCAGCTCTACATCGTGATGGAGTTGGTGCGGGGGCAGACTTTACGCGAGTGGTCGGTCGGCAAGGACCTGCGCGCGATTCTCGACGCCTATCGCCAAGCAGGGCAGGCGTTGGCTGCGGAGCACGATGCGAAACTAATTCATCGCGGCTTTAAGCCCGATAGTGCGCTCGTCGGACTGGACGGAAGAGTACGCGTTGTTGGCTTTGGCCTCGCTTGCGAGACCCTAAGTCCCAACGACATCGCCTCCGCGGCGCTGCGTGAGGCTGCCGGAACCCCTAAATACCTGGCTCCAGAACAGCGACAGCGCGGCGTTATTACGACTGCTGCAGATCAGTACAGCTTCAGCGTTGCGCTGGCGGAAGCATTGCACACGCCGTTGCCCGGTTGGATCGAAGCGGTCGGTGTGCGCGGTTGCGCCCACGAGCCATCGCAACGGTTTGCGTCGATGCACGACCTGTTGCGCGCGTTGAGCCGCGATCCGATGCGCCGGCGACGACGTATTGCTATGGCGGCGTTCGTTGCAGTCGTTGCCGGAGTAACTGCCGGAGCTCTTGCTGCGAAGGGCTTGGCGCGACGAACGGCCTATCGGGCAGCGTGGCAGAGTTACCGCGCTGGTACCGGAACGTCGCCGTTCGTTCCCCATTGCGCAGACCATTGCGGCCCGCCCGCTTCCTGGATCCACCACACTCCCGACCCAGGCGTCCACGTCGCGATGTCCGCACGACCATCGCCGTCGTAATCGGCCGGAACAGGAATGTCACCGCGTTCCCCCCACCACGCCGTCGTGGTTGCGCCGCTTGCGCTAAACCGTATATCCCAATTTCCAGAGTCGGGACGGTACACGGCCGCATCGCTGGTACCTCGAGGTACTAGGGAACTGACCGTTCGGCGCACATTCGGTACGTGCGGGTTCCAGGCCGGCACATCCGCAGGCTGGCAAGTGATTGCAATGCACTGAAATCACATGCAAAACAGACGCCCGGACTTGGCAAGCGGCTTGCCTTAGCGATGCGGCAATCCCGAACAAAGGAATCCCGCATGCCGACCATCACAACGTTTCGTGCCATCGCGATTTGCGCAAGCGCCTTCACCGGCGCACTGACCACGGGGTGCTCCACGGCGCCGCTTGAATCACCTGATGCCGCGACTGACCACGCGCACATCATCGTTCCGCCGCCGGCGCCCACCTGCCCCGGTGCGAGTAGTCCATTCACCAAACCGCAGCTGGAGTGGCTGTGTCACAATCAGGAGCACGCACCTCCGACGCGGCCGCCCGACCCGGCCGGCTATTGCGATGTCGAAGTTCGCCTCACCAGCGCCACGTTCGAGACCGGGCAAGGCGTGTCCGAGGGGAAAGGCGAAATCTCGTTTGACGCTTACGGCAGCGCCTACGACGTCAACCCGCCCGAGCAAACCAAGGCATCATCACCGGAAACCAAGTACAGCGTCGGCGAGCACGTCGGCCAGAGTCTCGACTTGGGCACGTATCGCGTTCGCGTCGGCAAAACCCGCGATGTCGAGGTGTGCGCGTACTTCACCGAGCACGATAGTGGACTCAACGGCCACGACGACACCACGTTCGCGTGCTCGACCGTGACGCTGCGCTGTTCCGGCGCAGATGCCAACGGCGACGGTCTGCCCGACGGTCAGGCAACGGACTCCGGATCCCTCGGTCCGGCAACGTTTTGCGGCCCCAACCAATGCCAGGGCACTATCTCGGCGACGATCCAGATCATGGCAGCGGATGCCGACATGGACGGCGTGCCCAACGACGATGACTTTACGCCGGAGCTGTGCGACGAGGTCGATAAAGCAACCGCAGGCAACGCAGCGCTGGTCTATTATCACTTCGGAGACGACGGCGTCCGGAGCGTGGCGCAGGCGCTCGGGCTCAATTTCGGCACCGTGTTCTCCGCCTACTCGTACGTCGTTCTCGTCGCCGACAACGACACCTCCAACCCGATGAATCTCAATGCGCAGTTGTTCACCCAAGCAGACAAGGTGTTTCCGCCTACCCGGGAGGGCCTCCTCGACGCCATGCAGGATCTGACGTCGCAGGGCTACCGCTTCGACACCTTCGTGTATGCGCACGGCTACAAGAATGGCGCTGACGATTCGAGTTTCGAAGTTTCATCCGGCGATATGATCACGGGCGAATGGTTGGTCAGTGCCACCGAGCCATGTGAGATTGGCACCGCGCGCGGTGGCGTGCCGATCATGGCCTGGTGGTCGACCACGTGCATCGCCGCGCGTCAGATCGACGCCTGGATGGAAATCGGCGCCCTTAGCGACTCGGGCGCTGTCGACGTGGAGTTCTTCCCCAACGCGTCGGGAAATTTTCTTTCCAACTGGACATCTGGACAACCGTACAAGACCGCTGTCGATAGATCGCGCACGGGCGGGGTGATCGCCGCAGCAAATTTCGAGGTTCGCCAAGAAGGGATGGCCGCTCCTTGGCGCTGCGTGGCCGACGATCCGACGACGCAAACGCCAATGGACGGACCTGGCGTGGTAACCGACAAAAACGCGTGTGCCGAAGATTTTTTCAACGATAACCTCGGCCCGAATGACGCCGCGTACGATATCTGGGAAGTGTACGACACCAGCCTGAGCGGCGCCGACAACATGATGCGCGCATCGCGTCGCGAGTTCCTAGGCGATCCGAATCTCACATTCGGCGCGCCCGGCCACCGCTGGCCATAACACGCTGGCGCGGTATGAGCGCTTGAGCCCGTGCACGTAGAGGCGCGATGCACCTCGTTTCGCACTCCCACATGCACTGGGGCGAAACGGTTCACCTCTGTTCCATCTCCCAGTTGGCCTCATGCTATGGACGACCGCCAATCCTTATGATGCAAATCCCATCGGCCGAACCGGCGCCCCAAACAGCCCCAGGAATGGCAACGACGTTGCCTTTTTTATGCAATAATAGGTAGCGTGATTTCCCGGGATATCAAGGCGCCTCAAGGAAGTTTTTTCCTTTTCGGTCCAAGGGGAACGGGGAAATCCACCTGGGCGCAGAATTGCTTTCCAAACAGTCTTCGGGTCGACCTACTCAAAGAATCGACGTTTGTGGAACTTTCCGGCCACGCTGAGCGGCTTGAAGCGATGATTGGAGCTGCTCGAGCCTCCGTCGTTGTGATTGACGAAGTGCAGAAATTGCCGGCGCTGCTCGATGAGGTCCACCGGCTGATAGAAGAACGAAAAACGAAGTTTGTGCTCACAGGCTCGAGCGCTCGCAAGCTGCGGCGTTCAGGTGCAAATCTTCTTGCTGGTCGGGCCCGCACTTTGACGATGCATCCATTTACTGCGAGCGAGCTGGGCAAGCGTTTTAATCTTCGACATGCCATTTCCTATGGCATGTTGCCGACCTCCTGGTCCGACTCCGATGTCAAAGATTACCTAAAAGGCTACATCGGGACCTATCTGCGCGAGGAAGTGCAGCAAGAAGCCATGGTTCGAAATCTCGGCAGTTTTAGTCGTTTTCTCGAGGCTGCTACGTTTTCGCAAGCCGCTCCCCTCAATATGCAAGCCGTTGCTAGCGATACCGGCATCAATCGCAAGACAGTAGAAACCCATTTCGAACTTCTCGAAGATTTGCTGCTAGCCGTGCGGCTTCCGGTCTTTCGCCGGAAGGCTCAGCGAAAAGTCAGCGCCCATCCCAAGTTCTTTTACTTCGATACTGGGGTTTATCGCGCGCTTCGGCCCCGCGGCCCTCTTGACTCGGATGCGGAGATCGATGGCGCGGCGATCGAGACGCTGCTGTTCCAATCGGTGCGTGCCGAAAGCGCCAACCACAATCTAGGATATGAGTTGTTCCATTGGCGTACCTCAGACAACATCGAAGTAGACTTGGTCGCTTATGGTGAGCGCGGATTTCATGCGCTCGAAGTCAAACGAACGCACGTGTTTCGCGAGGCGGATTTGAAGGGATTGAAACTGTTTATCGATGAATATCCCCAAGCGCGAGGTCACTTATTTTACGGTGGCACGCGTTCGTATGACTTCGGCTCGATCCAGGTAAGGCCGCTGGCTGACGGACTGGTAGAGCTGCCACACATTCTCCGTGGTTAGAGAGGGTTTGAGCCCGTGCACGTTGAGGTGCGATGCCCCTGGTTTCGCTTGGCGTTGGTCGTTGTTGAGTATTACAACAGGCCCTAGTACCTCATGTCAGTGGTTTTGATCGGTTCGGGCCGCCGATCCATCGCCGATCGCTTCGTTATGCTCCGTCGCGTTACCGCCAGTAGCGCTTACTCCGCAAGCCTCGCGCTCGGCGCGCCTCGGCGACCGGAACCTGCCAAAACCACTGACATGAGGTACTAGCTCGGCCATGAACCGCAGACAGTTGTTCACCCTGGTCGGAGCGGCCGGAGGGTCGCTGCTCGCTCGGCGACTAGGAGCGGCTCCGTCGCCACAATACTCGCACGACTACTTCATGTTTATCCACGCTGCAGGTGGCTGGGACGTCATGTTGTGGGCAGATCCGCGCAACGAGCGCAAAGGTCTTGTTGAGCCGCCGTCGCTGGCGAACACGGATATTGGCGGGCTCGAGCGTTGGAAGACCGTTGGTGACAGCTTCGAACCCATGATCTCTTCCACGTCGCAGCGCTTTGGGCCCGCGATCGGTGCGCTGTACGACCTGCGAGACCGTTTGACGATCATCAACGGGATTGCGATGAATACGGTCAGTCACGACGACGGAACGGCGTTTTCGACCACCGGGCGTCACCGCATTGGCGGTTCCGTGCCGGAGTCTTCGGTCGATGTTGTCATCGCGAACGAATTGGGCAGGGCGCAGCTCATGCCGGATGTCGCGGTCAAGTTTCCATCGTCGTTTGTCGGGACGAAGCTCGATCGGCGCAGCGTTCCACTTCGCCTCGACACCGTAGATGCGGTTGCGCAGTCGTTTTCGCGCAGTCGAAGCTTCTTGAGCGGCAGCGATCGGTCCGCTGTAACGGCAGTATTGACGGCGGAGGCAAAGGATCTGGTCGGCGTTTCGCGGTCTCCCGTTTTCGATCAGCTGACGAGCCAACATCAGGATGTCGCCTCGCTGGTTCGCGGCGATGTTGCTCAAGCCTTTACGAGTCGCCAACTTCGACAGGCCTATTCCGAATACAACTATCGCGGTCGCCTCGTGGATGCGCCGGTAGCAGCCGCCTTTGCCGTGGAAGCGATCAAGCGCAACGCTGTCCGCTGTGTTGGGTTTTCGCTCGGCGGGCTCGACACGCACACCGCGAACCATCGCCAACATGCGCTGATCCTTCAAGAACTGTTTGCGGTCATCGCAACCACGGTGAAGCTACTGGACAAGGCTCCGCATCCCACACTTCGCAACACCAAGCTATCGGAACGAACGCACATTCTGGTGGTGAGCGAATTCTGTCGAACGCCACACATCAATCCCGCGGGGGGCCGCGATCACTATCCCAACAACTCGGCGCTCATCATTTCACCGCGGTTTCGAGGGGGTCGCACGTTTGGCGCGACCGATGCGGAACAGCTCTTGCCGGTTCGCGACTCGTTGGCGCCACCCGATTTGCTTGCCACCTACTTGCATGCATTCGGGATCGATCCGCGCCGTTTCATGCGCGACGGCCGGATCGTGAAAGAACTTCTAGCCGCGTAGTTAGAAGGCCTACTCGAACTCGTATTTCTTCACCAGCCGGATCAGGTTGCGGCGCGAAATCTTGAGCTCGGCGGCGGCGCGGGTTTTGTTGCCGCCGTGACGGCGCATCGCGGCGCTGATCATTCGGCGCTCGAGCGCTTCGACAGCGACTGGCAGCGAGTCGCCATCGCTCGGCGGTGCAGGGGCGTAGTCGAGAATACGCGGCGATAACAGCGACTCTGGGATGATGGGCGACTCATCCGACAGTACCGCGAGGCGCTCGATTTCATTTTCTAGCTCGCGCACATTTCCGGGCCAGGGGTACTCGAGCATTCGCTGCAAGCACGTCGGAGCAAGGATCTTGGGACAGTCCGGGCTGTGGCGTGCGAGGAAGGCGTCGACCAGCAGAGGTAGGTCGCCGATCCGTTCGCGCAGCGGGGGAAGCCCCACCGAAACGACGTGGATGCGATAGAACAAGTCCTCGCGGAAGCTGCCGTTGCCAACCATGGCCGCTAGGTCGCGGTTCGTGGCAGCGACGATGCGCACGTCGACCGAGCGAACGTCTGTGTCGCCAACGCGACTAAACGTCCCCTCCTGCAGGACGCGCAGCACTTTGACTTGCAACGTTGGAGACATATCTCCGATTTCGTCGAAGAAAAACGTACCGCCGTTGGCGGCGTCGAACAGCCCGACGGTGTCGGCGACGGCGCCGGTGAAGGCTCCCCGCTTGTGCCCAAACAACTCCGAGTCCAGCAGGTTGTCGTTCAGCGCCGAACAGTTCGCTACCACAAACCGCGCATGACAACGCTTCGACTGCTGGTGAATGGCGCGCGCAACAAGCTCCTTGCCGGTGCCATTTTCGCCTTGAATGAGCACCGTGGAATCGGTTGGAGCGATGCGTTGGATCATTGCGCTCAACTCCGCCATCACCGGAGCACTGCCGATGAGTCCCGCGTGCTGCGTCTCCCCGCTCACCTGACCAACTGTGACAAGATGTCACATGAAACGCAATGCCCGCTCGGTGCCCAGTACCTCATGTCAGTGGTTTTGGCAGGTTCCGGTCGCCGAGGCGCGCCATCGTCTACGTCGGCAGGTCGACCGCCCATCGCATGGCAGTGCGCAGCTCAAGCCAGCCAGGCTCCTCGGCGAGCAGGTAGGGCGATTCAACGGTTACAACCTCGAGGCCCAGTTCATCGCCATATCTTGTGCCGAACGACCCGGGACACGGGTACCCCATGTCGGATTCCGCGGGGTAGCCGGAGCGAGCGGCCATATCTCGTGCGAGCGCTTCCCCGGCTCCATTCCAATTGATCATTCGAAAGGTGGCATGCACCGAAACCAAGCGCGTAGCTGAGGTGTGGGCGACAAGCGCGACCAGGGCTTGAGTTTCGGGTTGGTCTTCGGGCGCGTTGCCGGGGCCGTAACCGGGGCGGCGGTGTTCGCCCCAGTTGCTCGTTGCGAAGTTGCGATTGAGATCGACGTTGTTGGCGTTGTTGCGCGTGCCGGCGAGCATTCCATCGACGTTGAGGCACGGCACGATCCAGGTGTCGCGCCCTGGAGGGCGTTCGACCAGCTCATCGGCGAGGCGCTCCAGCACCAATTGGCTCATCGGCTCATCGCCGTGGATCGCGCCAAACAGCAGCGCAGGCGGCTTGGGCCGGGCGTATTCCGCCGCTGTGAAGTGCACGGCCTCAATGGCTCGGCCAAGCACGGTGTGGCCGATCACGACTTCGCGATAGTGCCCCATGCAGGTTTGGGCTATTCGAGAGCTTTGCCGAAAACGGTTGCGAGCCCGTATCCGGCGAAGGCGAGATATCCGCTCGCCGGCACCCACGCTGCGGCGGTGGCATGTGGCGCCGTGGTGATGTGGCTTACGTCGCCCTCGAGCACGACGGCGAGGACGTGAGACACAAGCGGCAGCAGAAGAAACAGCCACGCGAACATCGCCGCACCACCGGTCGCCGGGCCTGGCAGCCACACCAGGAGGCACAGCGCCGCAAGCACGACCGAGATGATCAGGGTAATCTGGGCAGTCGTTACCTTGCCGTGGATGACGCTTTTGACAAGGGCGACAAGCGGGATGCCGCCATCCTGTGGCATCAGCAGGGGTAGCAGCATCGCGATAATTGCGAGCGTGACCACGATGCGCGCGAGGATCGACTCCGTATATTCATTGCGGACCAACAAGCTGGCGACAGCCACCACGAGTCCAGCGACGGAAGCAACTTGCATCCACGGAGGTAAGGCGCCGGCGAGAACGATGGGCGTCACGATTCCGCCGAGTCCCAACAGCGCGGCAAACATCCCGCGCGCAAATGGCGGCATGGGGATGGCGCCTACCACCACGCCGAGTAGGCCAAGCGCGGCGATCAGGATCAACGGGACCTCCGCTAGACCGGTCCGGTGGATAATCGCATCCCAGTTGAAGGTGAGCGGGCTCATGGATACCGGTGTGGCGAACGCCGCGAGCAGGAGCAGGCCCCAAGCGATGAGAACCGATCGCAGGGCGCTTCGCCACGGTTCGACAGGCCGACCGGAGCGACGCGCCGCCAAGCGGCGATACGCCGATTGTCCCACCGGCGCCGTATGCTCCTCGGCGGTATTCATCGGCACAGTGGGTTGCATCTCTCGCAGAATTTCCACCGCCGACCGCCTACGCCCCGGTGGCTTGTGGGGATGATCTGCAGCGGCTGGCAGCATGACCGTGGGGGCGTTGGGCCCTGAGGTGGCCACAACCCCCTTGATTGGTTCGGATTCTGGCTGGGGAACGTAACCCATCATCGTTTTCGCGACGCCGGGTTGAAACGCTGGTGCGGCCGGCTGTTGTGCGCCGCAAAAAATGCAGTGGAGAGCCGCGTCTGGCAGACTCTTGGTGCAATTACGGCATCGTTTCACACATGCCCCTTGGCTGCTCACTATATACGTGGAGCCAGTCGAAAATACCAGCTACGCTATCGTGTTTGAACATGGTGACTCTAGGAGACGTTAAGCGCAGCGCCGCGGCGCTGTTTACCCAGGGCCAGCACCTCGCGGCACTGCGGTTGTACGATGCCGTTGTGTCGAGCGCGCCGCTCGATTACGAGGCGCGGATTCGCGTTGCGGATGCGGCCCGCGCACTTGGCGATGCTCGCGCTGCGAACGTCTATCGGGCGACAGCGCGTTACTGCCTTGCCGCCGGCCACCCGCTCAGCGCGCTCGTATGCTCCCGCGTGCTCGAATCCCAGGGGGGCGAGCTCGCCGGCATCGCGTCGGAGATGCTCGCGGCGCTGCAATCGATGTACGGGCTGCACAGCGCGCGGATCGGCACGGTCGCTGCGCGGATTGCCCTCCCTGCTGAGGCGACGCCGATCGACATCCCCGATGTGAGCCAGCCAGCCCCTCGCGATGCGGTCGATTCTGCGCTGCATCGCGCCGAGCACTGTTGCGATGCGTTAGATGGCTATCCGCAATCGCTCCATGCGATTCCGCTGTTGTCGGCGATGTCAGAGGACGCGTTTTGCCGCACGGTCGCGGCGATGGTGCTGGTTCGAATGCCGGCTGGAGCGGATGTGATCCGTCAGGGAGAGCCGGGGCGGTCGTTGTTTTTTGTCGCCAGCGGCAACCTTGCCGTAATCGCCACCGATGGTTTGGGGCAGTCGACTGAACTGGCTCGGCTCGGCGAGAACGCCGTGTTTGGCGAAATGTCGCTGCTGTCAGCGCAACCGCGGTCGGCAAGCGTGCGGTGCCTGTCCGACGTCGACTTGTTCGAGATCGATGGTGGCGCGCTCGCCGCGCTGGCGGACGAGCTCGGCCCGGTTGCAGCGGCTCTTCACGGATTTACTCGCGAGCGTTTGCTCAACAACGTAATGGCGACTTCCAAGCTGTTCCGAGCATTCACGCGGCCTCAGCAACGCGATCTGTTGCGGCGATTTACGAGTCAGGACGTTACCGCGGGAGACGCAGTGATTCGGGAAGGTGAGGCCAGCCGCGGCTTGTACGTGGTTCTATCCGGTGAGCTCGCCGCGCAACGCAGGCTGGGCGACGACGGGCCGGTGCAATTAGGCAGCCTGAAAACTGGAGACGTCTTCGGCGAAATGTCGCTCATCAGCGAAACCCCAACCACAGCAACGGTGGTCGCTGTGCGGCCGAGTACAGTGCTATTTCTCAGTCGGGAATTCGTTTCGCGTATCGTCGCCGGGGTTCCCGAGATCCGAAACTATCTTGAAGAGCTTACCCAGGAGCGAAGTACCGAGAACTCCCTCGTGCTGGGCGAGGCCGAAATTCCGGCGGACGAACGGGTGTTGATTTAAGGTCCGAAGGCCCCCAGGCAGAACGCGACGTGCCGCTAGTACCTCGCCACAGTGAAGATGATCGGTTGAGGCCGACGAGCCGCGCCTTGCGCTCGGCAATGGATCGCGCGTCCTCAATCGGTCAGATTCACTGTGACGAGGTACTAGATCCAATGCCGCTCACTTAAGCGTAAGCTATCGGGTTTGAAAACGATTTCAGTTCATGACCCCGGACCGCGTTTGACGTTGTCCTTGACCCCACCGTTGCGTTTGACGGCAACGTAGTCGTCGACTCTACCCTCGACGATTTCGACCTCATCGCTTTCGAACATCGTCAAGGTACAGGTCATCCCCCGTCGGGGACTTCCAAGGGTCATCGGTGGGGTCATCGTCGTACGTCGCCGTCATGGTCAATGGTGGAGTCAACGATTACGTCAACGTCAACGAATCAAGACTATTGATGTTTTTCCTTAACTTACCGGCATGGGTACTAGATCAGGTCCATCGTGCAATTGTAGGTCTTGCGGGTCAGGTCACTTTCCAGGCGTGTTCACTACAAGAATGTTGTTCTATCGAGTACACGCGGCAAGGCACGCGGGGAGAGAGGAGCCTGCAAACTTGCCCACCGACACGAGCCTCACTTCGTTCAGCGTGGTGCCAAAGAACAAATCCCAACTCATTCCGCTGCCAGTGACCCCGTCGACGCAGGTATAATTGTACTGAAGTAGTCCCGATCCGCTGGCGGTGGGTTGCCCCAGGATGGTCATGGCGTCCGCCATAGTCGTCTGGTTGCACATCAGACTGCACAGTTTGTCGTCGGTTAGCCGCGTCCCCGTGCAATTATCGCTACCGCCGCCGTCGTCATCGGAGCCGCATGAGACCGTAAGAGCGAGAAGCAAGGTGAGTCCAACTGAATTGATGTTCTTCATGGTAAGACAGAGTACTTAACGTGCCCGGGCTTTCCTACTTTTCTGATGGAAACTTTGCCGTGTGGCTGATTCGATTCATGACCAACTATCGTCAGCCTCATCCCATCTCAATCCGTAATCTGAGATCCTCTATGAATCAGTGTTTGTTTGCGGGCTGCTGCCCATCCGCCTGTGTGCTTGCTCTGTGGTTCGTTGTTGGGGCATGCACCGATTCTGGTCCGAGGCCGCAACCCACCGATGCAGTTCCTTTGGCCAGCTTGGCGATCGCGCCCGCGCTCGAGCTTGAGCCAGCATTTTCGAGCCGCACTACCGACTACGCAGCGAGCGTTTCGTCCGAGGTAACCAGTGTAGCGGTTACGGCCGTTCCCGAAGACAGTGCGGCCACGATAGCCATCAACGGGATGGTCACTCCGGCGGGAGACCAACAGCCGGTGGTACTACTGCAGCCCGGAACGCCGACGCCGGTTGAAGTTGTCGCGTCGGCACCGGATGGACGTGCAACTACCTACACGATCATCGTAAGCCGACTCGCTTCGAAAGAGGCGAAGCTCGCGGCTTTGAATGTGAGTGCAGGCTCGCTGAAGCCGCCGTTTGATCCGGATGTGGAGAACTACACGGTGGATGTCGGTCATCTCACCGACAGCGTGGTTCTCAAAGCGACCAAAATGGACTTAAACGCGACTTTATCTGGGGCCGTAACTGCGCAGGCGGGTGCTTCGGTTGGGGAGACTCCGATCTCGCTGGGTGTTGCCGGAACAGCGGCATTTGCAACCCTGACCGTTACGGCTCCCAGCGGAACGTTCAAGATCTATTCTGTGATCGTCAATCGGAGCTTGCCCGATGGCACGGTTCTACCTCCCGGCAACGGCCCGCCGTCGACGGTTAGCGCAGCGACGTTGACGGGCAGTCCTAGCGCCCTGTATCCGGTTGCCAACGCTACGAATACATACAGCACGACCGTGTACTTCGACCAACAGGAAGCGATTACTGTAACCAAGACCGACCCGAACGCCGTCATCCGAATGGGCAACCAGGTGCTCGCACCTGCGGGGGTGCCCAGCGTCAAAGTGGTTGTGGGGGCAGAGTTCGGCGGTGGCGGTCGAAGGTTCTTGAATTTCTGGGGGGTGCAGAGAGAATTTACCGTCACCGCTCAGGATCAGGTTACCAGCACCAAGTACACGGTGGATGTCGACTTTACCTTTCGGAGGTAGTGCCCGAGTTGGGGCAGAATTGGCCCCCCCCAACACTTTCCCGGCTGCATTCATGGCGATTCGGGATAAGCGCCTCGAATGGTAGTCGCTAGTTCCCGGAACGCTGCGCCAAACGGAGAAAGCCGGCGCCATACCAAGGCGATCGTGCGGTGAGGCACGGGAGCTGCAAAGTTCCGGACCCGGAGCCCCGCGCGCTGCGCTTCCGTCGCAACGGCAAGCTTGGGAAGGAGAGTCACACCGGCACCGCTCGCAACCATATGGGCGAGCGTGGGAAGGCTTGTGGCGCGAAATTCGAGTTCGGTGGCCTGTGCGCTGGAACAGTAGGCTAGGGCCTGATCGCGGAAGCAATGGCCATCGTCGAGAAGCAGCACGTGGCTGTTGCGGAGCTCTGCAGGTTTTGCCGGCCTGGCTCGGGTGCCCAAGGGATCATCGGGCCGAGTGGCGAGTACAAACGGATCATTGGCCACGATTTCGTGCTCGACATCCCCGATCTCCGCCTCGAGGGCGACCATGGCAGCATCCAGGGCTCCGGTATCGAGACTTCGGACCAGCGCCTCGGTTTTGTCTTCCAGCCATATCGTCGTGAGCCGTGGATAGGCAGCCCGGAGCGCCGGCGTTGCGCTTGGCAGCAAATAGGGGGAGATGGTTGGGATCACGCCGATTCGAAATGTGCCCGCGAACGGATCGCTGGCCCGCTTTGCTGCCGCTATCAGATCGTCCGCTTCGACAAGTAGGCGACGGGCACGATCGATAAGTTCTTTGCCGGCTGCGGTGGGAATAACGCCGCGCCGATCGCGCTCGAACAGCAACACGCCGAGTGCGCTTTCCAACTGTGCGAGCTGGGCGCTAAGCGACGGCTGCGACACGCGGCACAGCTCCGCCGCCTTGCGAAAGCTTAAGGAATCTGCAATCGCGACTGCGTACTGCAGCTGACGGATCGAGAATGGATGTGGCGCGCCTAGACGGATAGCCCTAGGCTATCCATGTTTTTTCGGTTCGCAACCGCGATTGGCCGGCCTCGTGCGACTCCGTCAACCCCACCGGGATTCGCGATGTATCGATTCGTGTTTTATTAGTAAAATCAGCCATTTATCGTGCAAAAAATACGCGTAGTCTACTATGATAGTATACTTATCATATGTCCCAACTTACCATCTACCTGCCGGCAGCGGTCGCACAAAAAGTGCGTTCAGATGCTAAACGTGCACGGAAGAGCGTGTCGGCGTACATCGCTGATCTTGTGCGCGGACCAGGCGACAAGCGAAAGGCGGCCGAGGCCCTTATCGGTAGCGCGCCGAGCTTTGCGCACGTTTCAGACGACGACCTCCTGCCGCTGGACGACTTCGAGTGAAATTGCTGGATACGAATATTTGCATCTCAATCCTCAACGGCAGCGACAAGCCGATCGCAAAACGATTTCGAGAGGAGCAAGACGATATGGTCCTGTGCAGCATCGTGAAGGCAGAGCTGCTGTTTGGGGCACGCGCAAGCGGCCGCGTGGCGGAGAACCTTCGAAGTCTTACCAAACTGTTCGAGCATTTTCCGTCGCTGCCGTTCGACGACGAAGCGGCAACAAGATACGGCGAGCTGCGCGCTGAGCTTCGAAGGGAGGGGACTCCGATCGGTCCCAACGATATGCTGATCGCTGCGATTGCCTTGGTTCACAGCGCCGGGATCGTGACGCGCAATGTGAGCGAGTTCGAGCGGGTTCCCAAGCTGGAGGTCGTACGTTGGTAGCAGTCGCCTCCCGGCCAGGAAAGCCCACGTTCGGGGGGAGCGGCCAGACCAGCCATCGCTTGTGCTTCGGTTTTGAACTACTTTCCGTCTTTTTCCAGTTCTGCCACCTTGCGATACAACGTGCGTCGGTCCAAGCCCAAGATCCTTGCTGCGTTGGCCTTATGCCCTCCGGTTTTTTCCAGCACGTATCGAATGTATCGCTGCTCGAGCTCTCCAAGCGACATGTCGGCATCGGGCAGCGCAAATTGTTGGGGCGTTGTGCTGACGCTCGCGAAGTCCTCGAGGGTGAGGACGTCGTGATCGGAAAGGGCCGCAGCGCGTTCCACAGCGTTGATGAGTTCACGGACATTTCCCGGCCATAGTTGCGCCGTGAGCCAACGCAGCGCATTCGCCGCGATTCCTAGCGGTGCTTGGCGGGTGCGTTCGGCGATCTCCGCAAGCGTTTGATCGACAATGAGAACGATATCCTCTGGGCGCTCTCGCAGCGGTGGCACCTCGAGGCGGACCACGTTGAGACGGTGGTATAAATCGGCGCGGAACCGGTTGGACTTCAGCGCGTTCTCGAGAGGAACGTTGCTTGCTGCGATCACGCGAACGTCGGCGCGAACGTCGGTGGAGCTACCGAGTGGCCGTATAGTGGTACCTTCGAGCGCTGCGAGGAGTTTGGGCTGGACGTCGAGTGCGAGTTCTGCGATCTCGTCGAGAAACAACGTGCCCTCATGAGCCTGCAAGAACAATCCTGGGCGATCCTCCTTCGCATCGGTGAATGCGCCCCGGCGAGCGCCAAACAATTCCGCTTCTGCTAGACCCGGCGGCAGATTGGCACAGTTGACGTGAATCAGCGGCTCAATACGCCTCGGACTATGAAGGTGAATAAATCGGGCCAGCGCTCCCTTGCCAACTCCGCTTTCGCCAGAGAGCAAAATCGGTAGGTGGCTTTGTGCCGCTCGCTGCGCAACCTCCAAAACCCGGCTCATGACGGGGCTCTTGGTAGTGATGCCGTGAGCTTGGCGCGCTTTGGCCACCGAGTCGCGCAGGCGAACGATTTCGCGTCGCATCTGCCGCTCGCGCATGGCGCGATGGACCGCTAAGGCGAGGACTTCAGCGCGAAACGGCTTGGCGAGAAAGTCCACTGCACCCGCGCGGACCGATTCCACCGCAAGGTCGATCGAGCCGAAGGCGGTGATGAGCAGTACCATCTGTGCAGGTCGCACTTCGTGAATCGACCTCAGGAGCTCGAGGCCGCGCATCTCCGGCATTTCTACATCGGAAATCACGACGTCGAATGCGCGTTCGCGCAGCCGCTCGAGCGCCGTCCGCGCAGAAGTTTCTCCGTAGACAGTGAGCCCTTCCTCGGGAAGCGTGTCTTTCAGCCAAGAAACGATTCCGGGGTCGTCATCGACAATCAGTACTTCCGGAGGCTTCATGGTGATGAACTCTCCGATTCTGAACGCGTTACTGGGAGTTGAATTCGGACAATGCACCCGATACCTTGTGACGGATCGACGAACGTCGCCGTACCGCGGTGTTCGGTAACGATGCCGCGGACAACGGCCAGTCCCAATCCGGTTCCGCCTTGCGCGGACTTCGTGGTTACGAACGGCTCGAACACCGTTTCGCGGATCGCAGGGTCTAGTCCGCTTCCTTGGTCCTCTACTTCTAGTGTGAACCATTTGTTATCGCGCGATAACCTGATTGTGATGGTCGACTGCCTCGGCGCAGCAGCAAGCGCGTTGCGCAACAGGTTGAGCGCGACCTGTTGGAGTTCATCCCGGTTCGCATCGACTAGGCAGGGAGCGGTGCCGAGCTGCACGATCTGCACGTTCGCTCGTTTAGCCTCGCGTTCGAGCAATGACACTACGCTTTGTACAGCGGCAGCCGCATCGATGTTCAACGATCTCTGGGTCGGGCGGCGTGTGAGCGAAAGCAACTGCGAGATTAGTCGGGTCACGCGCTCGGTTTGCTCGATCATGACGTCGGCTATCCGCGCGGTCATTCCTGGGTGATCGGCATGTTTGCGCAACTCGCGCGCCCGTCCTTCCAGGATCTGCAGCGGTGACCCTATTTCATGTGCCATGACCGCAGACAGTCGCCCCAGCGTGATGAGCTTATCAGCTTCCTGTAGACCGCGCTCGAGGCGAGTCCTTGCATCGAGTTCGGCGTCGGCGCGTCGGCGTTCAACATGGAGCGCTTCAACGAGGCCCGCGAATGCGTGAATGACTTTGCCAACTTCATCGCGGGAATGCGGAATTTCGTCCAACGTAAGGTTTCCCGACTGTACCTGAGTCATCGCCTCTATTAGCTTCTCCAGTGGGCGTCCCACGTAGCGCCGTGCGGAAAACCACACAACGAACGCAAGGCCGATCGCGAACAACAGAGCAGCGCCCCAAATATTGCGCTTCGTACTAGCGATGTCGCTTTCGAGGTCGTTGAGCGGTCGTTCTAGAATCAGTGCTCCGCTCGGTGTAAGCGCCATCGCAACTCGCATTAGCGTTTCGTTGCGCGGGTACTGCACGATCGTCACCGGTTGGCTCGCGACTTGCCGCGCTAGATCGGCGGCGGCGTCGGTTAGGTGCGCATCCGGCGACATCGTGAGCATGGTGCCTGCGCTCCCGAACACAAAGAGTTGCACGGTAGGCCTCACATCCGTGAGGGCGTTCACGAGCGAAGTCGCATCCTCGATTTGACCATCGCGGATGGAGTGTTCCAGCGAGGCCCGGAGGCCCCGGCCGAGCAGCAGCACCTCGCTCTCGGTAACTTCGCGAAGCGTAGCGGTTTCCGCGTTGACTTGGCGCCAGCCTACAATGCCGAACGCCAAGAGCGCCAAAAGCGCGAGCGCTAGCGTGAGCTTTCCGGCAATCGACATAGTCCGAATTTACGACATCCAGGTCGCATTTTACGACGTTGCCTGTCCTAAATATCTGATTTTAATACCAGTGTATATGGCCAGGTATTTGCTTAAGCGGGTGCCATGCCCAGACAGTGGTTGGCGATATTGTTGATCTTGACAGGTTGCAGGAGCGAGGCCGCCCAGAGCGACGTCATGATCTTTGAGGTGGCGACGCCGGTGGCGGCTCAAGGGTTTTTCGAGCGTGCATACGTCGGCGAAGCTCGAGCTACCCAGTACGCGGAGCTTCGGACCCGGGTCAAGGGCATCATCCAAGCGGTGGAGGTTGACGAAGGGCAGGCGGTCACCGAAGGCCAGCTTCTATTCACCCTCGACGCAAAACTCCTGCAGCGCGAAGTCGCCAAGGCGCAAGCCTCTTCGCAGAGCGCAGAAGCGGAACTCCATGCTGCGCAGCTTGAACTTCAGAATAGCAAGCGCCTACGCGACAAGAACGTCGTCTCGGATGCTGAAGTCGCGCTAAACGCCGCAAAAGTCCGAGCGCTGGAAGCCAAGTTGTCCGAATCGCGCACGCACGCATCGCAGATGCAGCTAACTCACTCGTACGCGCAGATCCGCGCGCCTTTTGCAGGTCGGATTTTTCGAATTCCCAAAAAGGCGGGCAGCCTCGTCGACGAAGACGAGCTGTTGACCACGATCTCCAATACGGACGAGGTATTTGTCTACTTCCACGTGCCCGAGCACGAGGCGATCGAACTCACCGCGAACTCCGCCGCAAAAGAGGTATACTTTGACACGCAAGTCGGCCGGTTTGCGAATCCAGGTGTTATCGATTCGGTCGGCAGTCAGGTCGACAAAGCTACCGGTACGGTGTCGCTGCGAGCGCGGTTTGCAAATCGCGATGGACAGCTGAAACACGGTAGCACGGGCAAGATCGCGGTGCAGATACCAACGGTCAACGCGCTGCAGGTCCCGCAAAAAGCCACGTTCGAAGTGCAGGAACACCTGTACGTCTACGTTGTCGACAATGCGGGAGTCGTGCGTGCGCGATCGATCGAGCCGCTCACGCGTCAAGGCGACGTATTCGTGATCCAGAAAGGGCTCACTCCAACCGACCGCTTCATCGTCGAAGGAATTCAGAAAGTAAAAGAAGGCGACAAGATTATGGTCCGCCAGCCCACCGTGAAGGCAACGCAATGAATCTGTTCATTCGCCGCCCCGTTCTATCGGCGGTCATTTCAATCATCATTTCGCTTCTCGGGTTGCTGGCGTTACGCGCCCTGCCGATGACGCTGTTTCCCGCGATCGCGCCTCCGGAAGTGGTCGTTACTGTCGAATATACCGGAGCAAACGCGGAGACCGTAACCAAAGCAGCGATCATGCCGATCGAGCGCGCGATCAATGGCGTGCCCAAGATGAAGTATATGACCAGCATTGCTGCTAACGATGGGGTTGGCATCGTCCAGGTTGTGTTCGAGACCGGCACCAATCCCGATGTCGCTGCGATCAATGTTCAGAACCGCGTGAACACAGTTCTCGAAGAGTTGCCGCCAGAAGCTATCAAGAACGGAATCAAGATCGAAAAAGAAGAGAAGGCTATGCTTCTCTTTATCGACATTTTTAGCAGCAATCGATCGCACGACGAAAAGTTCTTATATAACTTCGCCGACATTAACATTCTGCCAGAGTTAAAACGGATTAGTGGCGTTGGCTTCATTGATATTCTCGGAGCCAAAGAATACGCGATGCGGGTGTGGCTTGATCCTGCAAAAATGGTCTCCCATGATATCGCTGCCGATGATGTCGTGGCCGCGCTGCGAGCTAGCAACATCGAGGCGGCTCCGGGAAAATTGGGTGAGAACAGTGAACGCGGCCAATCGCCGTTGCAATATACAGTTCGCTACACAGGAAAATTTAACACCAAAGAAGCGTACGAAAACATTCCTGTCAAAGCAAAGCCCAACGGGGAGCTACTCAAGATTAAAGATGTCGCCACTGTTGAATTCGACACGATTTATTACGATGTGGAATCGAAGTTCAATGGACAGCCGTCTGCGTCAATTCTGTTGAAACAACGTCCCGGCTCAAACGCGAGCGACGTAATCGATGAAGTCAAAGCGAAAATGGCTGAGATCAAACGCGCGTCGTTTATGTCGGGTATGGACTATCGCTATAGTTTCGACGTTAGTCGATTTCTCGATGCGGCTGTGCACGAAGTTACCAAGACGTTCTGGGAAGCCTTTGCCTTGGTTGCGCTCGTCGTGTTTGTGTTCCTTCAAAGTTGGCGTGCGACCATCGTTCCGCTCGTAGCCGTTCCGGTCTCGCTCATCGGTACGTTTACATTTATTCAATGGATGGGGTTTTCTCTTAACCTGATTACGCTATTTGCGTTGGTGCTCGCGATTGGGATTGTGGTGGACAACGCGATCGTGATCGTCGAAGCAGTGGTGGAGAAAATGGAGCACGATCCTTTGCTGTCGGCCAAAGCGGCTGCCGGTAAGGCCATGCAGGAGATGACAGGAGCCATTATTGCCATCACCTTGGTCATGGCATCTGTGTTTGTTCCGATGGCATTCTTGAGCGGGCCGGCGGGAATTTTCTACCGCGAGTTTTCGCTCACGATCGCCGTTGGCATCGTGTTGTCGGGTGTGATAGCCCTCACGCTTACGCCATCGATGTGCGGCTCGGTGTTGCGGCCGAACACGCACACTCATCCCCGCTTCGAAAAGCTGTTTTCAGGCTTTAACCGTATCTATGGACGATTTGAGTCGATCTATGCGGGGATTCTGCAAAGAGTGGCGCCGCGTCGCACGCTTAATCTGGTCGCGCTCGCAGCTTTTGTCCTTGCCACAGTAGCTGTCGGCTCGGTGTTGCCATCGGGATTTATTCCCAATGAAGACCAAGGTGCGTTTTATGCAACGGTAGTGACTCCACCGGGTGCCACGCTTGAACGAAGCAAGGCAGTGATCGACACGGTACAAAAAGCATGGCAAAGCGATCGCGATGTGGAGAGTATTTCAACGCTGGCCGGAGTGAACATCCTAGCCGACGGAACTGGGCCAACGTTTGGAACTGCATTGGTAAACCTAAAGCCGTGGGATGAGCGTTCGGCATCCGTCGATGAGATCATGGAACGGCTTCGCCGCAAGACCGCTGCCATCGCTGACGCAAGTATCGAATTGCTACCCCCACCCGCGGTTCCTGGGTACGGGAATGCCAGCGGCTTTGAGGCGCGGCTTCTGGACAAGACCGGTACAGGCGACATTCGCAAATTGGATGCGATTGCCAAGCAGTTCGTATCGGATCTGCGCGCTGCGCCTGAATTGGCGACAGCATTTTCGATGTTTAATGCAAACTATCCCCAGTACATTCTTTCGGTGGATATTGAAAAGGCTGCTCACAAAGGGGTGACCGTCGATGGGGCGTTGTCCGCTCTGCAGACCACACTGGGAAGTGAGTACGCCACCAACTTCATTCGGTTTGGCCAAATGTACAAAGTCATGGTGCAGGCAGCACCGCAGTTCCGCATGCGGCCCGACGACGCACTTGAGGTTCGCGTTCGCAATCAACACGGCGAAATGATTCCTCTATCTGCCTTTGTTTCGCTAGCGAAAACGCAAGGGGTCGATCAGTTGACCCGCTACAACATGTACACGTCTGCAGAGGTCACGGGTGCCGGCAAGCAAGGCATCAGCAGCGGAACAGCATTGGAAGCCGTGAAGCGAACCGCGGCTTCGACACTGCCTCGTGGATATGCGTTAGAGTGGGCGGGTATTTCGCGCGATCAAGTAAAGTCAGGCAACGAAAGTATTTACATATTCCTGATCTGCCTGGTGTTTGTGTATCTGGTTCTCGCTGCACAGTATGAGAGTTTTCGATTGCCATTGGCCGTGATCTTGTCGCTGCCGCCGGGGGTATTTGGTGCACTGGGATTTCTGAAACTCACGGGGCTGGAAAACAACATCTATACCCATCTCGCGCTGATCATGCTGATCGGACTGTTGGGCAAGAACGCGATTCTGGTGGTCGAATACGCGGAGCTAAAACGAAGGGCAGGGCTCGACGCAGTATCCGCAGTTCTCGAAGCAGCGCGCCAACGCTTGCGTCCGATCATGATGACGTCCCTGGCGTTTATTGTCGGATTGTTGCCCTTAGTATTCTCTAGCGGCGCCGGCCAGGTTGCAAACCGAACGATTGGCACCGCAGCGGCTGGCGGCATGATGGTCGGGACTTTTCTCGGGGGGCTCCTTGTTCCAGGCCTCTATCTGCTGCTCGTTCAGCGGACGCGCAGTGACGAACCTTCGGCGATGGAAAGCGAGTCTGGAAACGAACCGGCAACCCAAATAGTGGGGGAGGCGGTATGATCATGCAAAAGGGTTGGATGGCGCTCATCGCGCTTGTTGCGTGTGCACCGAGTGCAACCGTAGTTGCGCCGAAGCTTGCGATTCCTGGTCAGTACGCTACGGGCGGCTCGGCAGACGGTATTCGGGTTGTGGACATTTCGTGGCGGGAGTACGTGGGCGACAAACATTTAGTCGCACTCATCGATATGGCCATCGCCGGCAATCTCGATCTTGCGATGGCGATTTCGCGTGTAGAGCTGGCGCGGGCGGCATTTGCCGCCACGAGTGGCCTGCGATTTCCGCATGTAGATGCGTTCGCTGGTGCTGGCGTGGCACGGGCCGGCGAATATACGGCAGAGGGCGCGGGGAATCGCTCTACAGACATTACAGCCGGGCGTCGCGTTCCTACGATTTTGCCAAACTTCGAAGTCGCACTGCAGGCGTCGTGGGAGATCGATCTATGGGGTCGGCTCAAGAACCAACGTAGTGCAAGGTTGGCGGAATTTCTCGCTTCTGTCGAAGGGAGCCGACTGGCGTTTACATCACTGATCTCGGAAGTCGCGATGGCGTACTACGAGCTTGTGGCAAACGATGAAGCGATCACCGTACTTACCGATGCAGAGCAACGCAGCAGCCAAGCGCTTGAAGTCGTACGTTTGCAAAAGGAGACCGCGCGCACCACTCAACTGGCTGTGTCGCAGTTCGAGGCGGAACTGGCGCGAGTTCGCGCCCTGCTCATTGTTGCGAAGCAACGCGTAAGGCTAGCCGAGACTAGTATTGCAACGCTGTTGGGGCGCTTCCCTGCTCCGGTAGCGCGGAGCACGGCGAGCTTGACTCAACCGTCGCCTATTCGCGTTCGACTCGGCGTTCCGGCCGAACTCGTTGAGCTGCGGCCGGACATTCGCGAAGCCACAGCCCGGCTTTCGGCAACCAAGTTCGACGCAGAGGCCGCCCGAGCAGCGTTTTTTCCAGGCGTTCGCTTGTCGGCCGCACTTGGTCTGACCGCGTTTCAACCGAACCTGTTGTTTTCGCCTAAGTCGCTAGCCTTCGCGGCCGGTGGGGGGATCCTTGCGCCGTTGCTCAATCGTGCAGGGCTGCGGGGCCAGCTCGACGCAGCGAAGGCCCTCCAGCTACAGGCGATCCATCACTATCAAAAGACGGTGATCGCTGCGTTTGTCGAGGTTGTCGACCATGTTGCTGCGATCGAAGCGGCCGCAGATCTCATCGAAGTGGTAACGCAGGAAAATGCTGCGCTCAATCAGGCAGCCGCAGCTGCGGGCGAGCTATTTAAAGCAGGCAAAGCTACTTATCTAGACATCTTGGTTGCGGAACAGCTTGCACTTCGGGCTCGGCTCGAGGCAATTGAGGTCTACAAACAGCGGCGCGTGCGCGAAATTTCTCTCTACCGCGCATTGGGTGGCGGTTGGCAAGCGGCTCAACAGAGCACGCCCACTGATCGACGTGGATGATTGGTCGTAACCGCTTCATGGCTTCTGCAGCTAAGTTGTCACCGAACACGCCGGAAACGGCTTTCGCCTCCTACCACTCGCCTTGATTGGACGCCGATGCCCATGGTTCTCGCGGCGCCAGGGCGCCACCGCGTTGCAACAATTCTACCGAAATGTCGTCCGGGGAGCGGACAAATGCCATCCTGCCATCTCTCGGCGGCCGGCGAATCGGGTAACCGAGCTTCTGAAGGTGTTCGCATGTTGCGTAGATGTCGTCGACCTCAAACGCCAAATGCCCAAAGTGGCGTCCAACAGAATAGGTGTCCTTCTGGTCCCAGTTATAGGTGAGCTCGAGCTGTGGAGTGTCCCCCTGATCCTGGCCAGGCACTCCCAAGAACACCAAGGTGTAGCGCCCAGCCTCGTTGTCTTTCCGACGTATCTCGGTCATGCCCAGGCCATCGCAAAAAAATCGCCGCGCTGCGGGCAGATCGAAAACGCGGATCATCGTGTGTAGGTAACGCATGCGACGAGCATACTAAAAACAGGCGAACGCGTACGGGTGCGAACCTCGCTCGTCGAACGGCTATGTGAATGCTTTTCCTGCCGCCTCAATCGCCGCTGCGAGGTCTGGGGCGAGCGGGGATTCGATTGCCAGTTCGCCGCCGTCGGGGTGCGCGACGCGCAATGCGATGCAGTGCAGAGCGAGCCGGTGCAGATTAAAGCGATCGCGGAAGATGCGATTGTGCTCGCCTTTGCCGTAGCGCACGTCGCCGATTAGCGGGCACGAAATATGTTTCAAGTGGCGGCGGATCTGATGGAGGCGGCCGGTATGCGGCTGCGCCCGAACGACCGCATACCGCCCGAGGAGTTGCATCCGCCATACTTCGGTGACTGCGGCGATTCGCGGTCCTCCCGGTCGGCTGGGAATCGGGTGGTCGATCACCAGATGTTCGGGTGGGTGGCCGCGCGTCACCGCAACATAGGACTTAACGGTCTGCGGCGACGTCCAGGCATCGGAGAATGCACGTGCAGCGTCTCGATCCAGGGCAAACAGGATGGCTCCGGATGCCCCTCGGTCCAGGCGGTGCACCGGGTATACGTATGCGCTAACGGCGTCTCGAACGCGCTGTAACAGCGCGTCATCATTGGAGTCCCAGCCCCGATGGGTTGCCACGCCAGAAGGTTTGTCGACCACTACGCAGCGGTTGTCGCGGTGCAGGATCACGGGGAAGGTCCTCGAGTACGGGCCCGGGCGGGGTCCAGAATCATGCCGTTATTTTGCCCTGCGGCGCGCGGTGCAGGACCATTTATTTCATGACCAAAGAACGTCGTATTCGCCGCACCGACTCCGCCGCCCTCGCCCTGCGCTATCAGCTCGACGATTGCTGTCGAGATGGAGACATTCACGCGATGGTGGTCGCCGATCTCGACGGGCTGCCACTCGCGGTTGCGGGCGACGCCTACGCTTGCGATGAAGTGGCAGCTCGCGTCGTCGTGGCAGGTTCGAAAATCTCTAGCTTTGCGGGCACGGTTCTAGGCGACGGTGGGCACTGGGACGTGCACATGCAGAAGCTCGATCTCGCCGGCGACGAGTTGGTCATCTGCGCCGTGGGCGGTACCGCTAGCCAGCGGAAACGCCAGATTCAACGAGGCGCGGCGGGCGCCATGCGGATCCTTGCTGCGTAGAGGGCGTTCGACGTACCGCTTACACAGCGAGTCGGATCGCGTCGATGCGGGTATCGAATGCCGGCCGTCGGGCAAGTCGAGCGTTGGCTGCAATCAGATCTTCGACGGTGTCGATCTCAGTCGCATACATGGAGCCGATGTCGACGCCGTACAGAGTACATCCTTCATCGATGATCTGTTGAAATGACGCTTCGTAATACTCGTTGATAAGACCTTGCTCGGAAACGCGATGCTGCAACGCAGCAAAAAGACGTTTACTTGATGCCGCAGAAAACAATTCAATGCCTACCGACTCGCCCATGGCCGATCGAACCTCGACGTGTTTGCCAATCGCGAGAATCCGGTCGTGGCCGTCTGCGCTGACCTTGACCTCCTCGAGGCCGATTTCGCCGACCGAGCGCACCGCGAGGCAGTCCGGGCCGCGCTCTACGAGCTCCTCAACGACGTTTGCGTCAAATACGACGTCGCCATCGAGCAAAATAAAGCCATCTGAGTCGACGTGCTCGCGGGTAAGTAGAAGAGAAAACGCGTTGTTGGTGGAGCGAAAATCCGGGTTGGATACATAGGTAACGTCGAGCGTGGGAAACCACGACGTCACCGCATCGCGCACTAGGTGCTCGAGGTAGCCTGTGCCGATGACGAACTCGTCGAATCCGCATCGCAACAGGTTGGTAATAGAACGCCGTAGAATCGGAACCCCTCCAACGGGGAGCAGCGTCTTGGGGGTGTCGTCTGAATAGGGTCTGAGTCGCGTGGCGCAACCGGCGGCTAGAATCACGGCTTTCATGTGGAAAGCATCTCCTGCAAGCCATGTGCGCTTGAAGATTCAGCTATTTGGCGGCGGTAGCTGTCAAAAGTTAAACAGGTTTGGGACCGTGGGGCGGGGGAGCGACAAATTCTTGTCACTGGCGGACTGCGCTGGGTTCGTTGTAGAGGTAACGCGTTGCCTGACTTGGATGCAATTGTGCTGGCTGACCAGCCGGAGGCGCGGCATCGGATCGCCGGCCTGAGCATTCGCGAACGCGCGGTACGAGTGGCCCGCCGCGTAGGTGCCCGCCGCGTGCACGTGATCGAGAGTGCTGCTGATCGGGCTACCCTGGTCGCGTGGAGGGGGCCTAGCACCCACCCCGTGCTCGTCATTCGCGCGGATCAATTGGTTCATACGCCGCTGGTGCAGCCGCTGATCGGGTCGCTGCCTCCCGATGGCATCGCGATGGCGGTCGTTCCCGACGTGCCGGCAGTTGAGGATCTGCCCGCCGGGAGCTATGCAGGGGCATTCGTCGCGACGGGGACCGCAGCGAATGCGGTGGTGGCTTCGATTGCGGCTGGCGCCAGCGATGGTTCTCTCGTTGCGGCCGCGGTTCCGATTCCTCACGGCGCGGTTGCCCGTGCTCCGGTGGCAACCGAGGAGCAGCGCAGAACGGCGCATCGCTTGCTCTACAGCACCCTGGTCAAGGCGCAAGACAACGCGATCACGCGATATCTGTATCGACCGGTGTCGTTTCCCCTGACGCGCCTGCTGGTGTGGACGCCGATTACGCCGAATCAAGTATCGTACATCGTAGCTGCGCTGGTCGCACTGGGATGTTGGCTAACCGCTCATGGCAGCATGTCCGCCGCGCTGGCGGGAACGGTCGTTGTTCTGGTCGCTTCGTACGTCGACTGCTGTGACGGTGAAATTGCCCGAGTAAAACTTCTGTCGTCCAAGTTTGGCGCATGGCTCGACACGATTGTCGATGAGCTGGCGTCCGTGGGGTACATGGTTGCGCTCGGCTGGCACTGCCGTTTGCACTATGGGCCGCTACGTCTTGCCAATGGCGACGCCGATTTGTGGTGCATAGCGATCGCGGTCGGGGTTGTGACCTACGCGTGGAGTATCTACTGCGTCTACTACAATATTATCGTCGCTGTCGGGTCGGCGAACAGTCAGGACTACGCCGCCAGGTTTGAGCTTTGTCCCGGAGCAAACCCGACCTCTGTGCGCCTGGTTCCGTCGTCGAGTTCGGCGAAGGCCCGTACGCGAAAACTGCCGGGGTGGGTAGAATGGTTTGCGACGTATGCGCCGTACGTTGTTCGTCGCGATTTTATCTCGTGGGTAACCGTTGCCCTCGCTGCACTTCATTTGACGCGCGTGAGTTTTGCCGGGCTTGTGCTCGGCGGAATGGCTACCGCGGCGATCCTTGCGATCGATCATCTCAGGCTGCGCGGCCTGCGGCGGGACGCACTGCGCCGTGGGTTCACGATCGACAGGCCGTGAGCCGTCCTATTCGATTCGTTTGATGATGTGAAAGCCAAAGTCGGACTCCACGACACCAACCTCACCCGTCGTTAACCGAAGACCGAGTTGCCTGAACTCGATCACCAGCTGAGCGTCCGGAGAGACTCGATAGGCCTTGCCGGATGCGGCGCTGCCAGGGTCCTCGGACCACTGCTTCATCAGCGCATCGAAGTCGGCGCCGCCCCGGAGTTGGTCCAGCAGCGTGCGAATTTGAGCTTCGGCTTCGTCTTTGGTGCGCTTGTCAGCGCGCGGATCATGGGGCTGGAGCGTGTTCCACCCAATGAGGATGTGCTTAACCTGGGCGACATTGGTGTTGGGCTCGCGTGCCAGGATGTCGGCGCTGATAACTCCGGCGGCCCGCGGCGATGCCTCGTTCGCTTGACTCGCGGTGGATGTCGTTCCGCGCGGTGCGCCGCCGCACGAAATCAGGAACGCTGCGACGAAAGCGGCAAACATGGACGCTCGGTTCATTCCGCCAAGCTAGCGCAACGGAGCTGCGGTGCGCCAATGGCAGAGGCCGATATCGCGCTGGAAAGCTGGTGGTGACTCTGCCGCCGCGACTCTGATACCTGATGTCCAACGGTTCCGAATTTCCTCCAACCACTGCGTTTCTGGAATCGTGGATCACGAACTGCGCGACCCTGCTTAGTGGCTGTCGGGCTTGGCAGCCTCCCAATCTCGAAATCGTTGCAGAACGCTCCCGACTAGCCGCTGCGCTTCTCGACTCGTGAAAATTTTATCGTGTGCGAGAGCGGCATCGGAATAATGGAACTCAGCGTCTAGCCACTCTCCATTGGAGGCTGCCTGAGCCTTTTTTTGGTCTGCCAATTGCAAATTCGTTGTGGCGATCTGCTCGACGGGAAATGCCAACGCCAGTCTCGCTGCCACCGCAAGATCTTCCGGCGTCATGTCGCGGCGACCTAGCTTGGCGGTATCAATGATGTGTTGGGGAACCGGAAGTGACGAAGCGTCTGCGCCAGGAACCCCACGCCCATACTGGACAAAATAGTGCGTCATTAAATATGCATGGTAAAAATGCTGCCCAAGCGCGGCTAGCGCAGCCAGCACGTGCGGCCAGTTCCTATCGGACGTGGATGGATCGCTTAGCAAGGCTCTAGCTAGCGTGCCCGTCCACTTTGTTACTAAGACTCGATTGTAGTCCGCGTCCTCGAGTTTGGGTAGGGGAACTCCATATCTCGTCAGTTCTCTTGTTATCAATGCGACAAGACGATGAAAGCGTTGCTGTTCGTTTAGCTCCGGCCACTCGAATCGCAGCCAATCCGCTCCGCTAAAATAGTCGTTGCTGAGAATAAATTGTCCGTGTTGCCGCGGCTGGACCGCAGGCACATGTTGGTGGGTTACGGCATAAAACCGCGCTTCTGCTCGGTGGCCGGCCTCAAATTGCGATGCAGTGATCTCCGGCTGAACGGCCTGAAACTGGTCGTTGATATCCAGCAACGTATGGTTCAATGACCTTCGAACAGCTCCTGTCGGATCTGGGTTTTGCCGCTGGTTGTCCAATTTAGGCAACAGATCTTGAGCCAGGGATGCAACACGCCGACGTTCCATAAGGCGTTGCACTTGGGCAGCACTCGTGACGACGGATCCCAGTCCAGCGCGTTCCGCGGCTTGGATCACCTGGTCGGAACTACCGTCGACTAGGTGACGCAATTCGGGATCATGCACCGCTACAACGGTCATATCAAATTGATGCACCAGCCGGCATATCAATTCTCCAAACTCGAAACACTGCCTTCCCCAGTCCACATGGTCGCCAACGCTGCTATGCGGCAGAAGAATCGTTGAGAGATCTCCGATGATTAACTCTCCTGCTTCTGGAGGTAACAAATCGACCTTGAATTGATCAATTCCGTGTAATGCTAGTTCGCTCTCTAGCAATAGTCGGTAGGCCCGAAGGCGCGCAGCCGGATTCAGCCGTTTCCATCGATCTCTTAGTTTCGCCACTGATTCGTAGAACTTTGGCGATGGCTCGATGACATCGCGATCGGCAAGGACGCTCGGCAGATTTGGGCTCAACTCCGGTTCGGGCGAACCGCCCATTATTTTGAGGATATCCCCATTGGGAGAATTAGGGAGTCGTATTCCCTCAAACCGGTCGGTGAGAAAAAGCCCACCCGAAGTAAACCACGGCAGTTTTTGTCTGAGCTGGTCCATCACAGCGGAACTTGGTGCCTGAAGTGATACCCGACCGTCCCGCTCGGAAGGCTTGAGAAAACGAAATCCCTCGGCCGTAGTCGCCATATCTAGGACGTTGCTCTCGCGAGTACCGGTCGCGCTAAGCTGGTCAAGCTGGGTTGCCGCCTCACCCTCAGCGTTGTTTTTTTTTCGAGGTGAACGACGCAGTCCAACTGCCGCGACACAGCCTTCCCGGATGAGGTTTCTCGCGCCATCGATGGCCTTTAGGTTGCCACCCGCATTCAAGGCCTTCGCAATCCCGTCGCTAAGTTTCGTTACTGCAGTCGCGAGCCTATCTGCAGTTAGGTAGCCTGCGATGCCAGCCGCCAGCAACGAGGCAACCATCGGAGTTAACGTGCCGGCGGCCAGGGCCGCCCAAAGTGGGTACAATCCAGCCGCTGCACTGCCAATTAGAATGCCAAAGACGATTTGAGCAGCGGTGTCCGTCCATGGAATGGCTCTCCACAAGTCGTAGATCGCCTGCGCAATGACCTGCGATTGCGTCGGCCATGAACCCTGCTCAGCACTCGGGTCTGGGCGCTCTACCTCGTGATTGGCCCTCCGGTTGCTGGAGCCGGCAGAAACGAGTTGCGAATAAGGCGAGCGGCCGGTCAAAAGCGAGCTACTTCCGTCGTCGGGCCATACACCACCATTCTGCCGCATAAATGCCACAAGCGTCGTTAGCTCTGCCGATCCGCTCTGGCTGTGGTTGCCGGATTGCGGCTCGAACCCGGCTTTGTCAGCAACGACCTCGCCTGCGAATCGAAGCGACCTGTACAAGGGCGCATAGACAAACGGCATAAACGGTTCCTACCGCGCGTATGTAGCACACGGGGGTTCGACTCCCCAAGCGGCCAAGCGTCGCTTCTGTAAGCGATTCGCTACAACAAGTTTGAGACGTTATCACTCACTCGTTGATCCTAGACCATGGATAATCATCGCGTGGCAGCCATCCAGCAGCTCGCGTTTACGATCGTCGAAGAACTGCGCGACGGGCTTGGACCGACCGATGCGGTGATCGCGTCGATGAAGGCGATTCGCGATGAGGTAAGTCGCGCGCTGACGGCGGTGAAGACGCTGCACTTCGGACGCTTCGTGTTGCTTCCGGATGAGCCCGGTGGGGAGCTTAGGCGCTTGGCATTTGAGAGCAATCACGACGGTCCCGTGGAAGCTCATCTGGAGGAGATCGCCGACGCGCTCCGGCCATTTGAGGACCGGTTGTTCTTGTGGAAAGGGTTCCGCAATGGACAGTTCGTGAGCTTCGCGATGCAGCACGCGCTGCCCGCCGCCGCGTTTTATCTCGGACATCCAGGCTTGAGCGTTGGCCAGATTCTTGCGGACGATGAAGTGCGCGATCGTTTGGCCGAACTCCTCGACGATATGGACACCGCCGGTGAGCTCCATGGCAGAACTGCGTGCAATATCCGCGAGGCATTGCTGAGCAAGCTGACGAGCGACGGCAAGCCCCGCAGACTCGGGGCGGTCGATCGCGAGCTTCCCGTGCAGCCGTTTGCGAAGTGGAAATTCTACCTGACCGCGTTTGGCGCGGGCTTGGCCGCGCTTACCATCGGCGCTCCAGGTGTGCTCAGTTTTCTGGCTGTCGAGGCCCGCCAGCGAGCGTTCGACGCTAAGCCTGGCCAGGAGCCCAAGCTGGTCAGCGAGGGAGATCCTCGCCTAAATCCGATTATCGACCACGAAGATCGCGTGACGCAGAACGGGCTCACGCACTTCGTTCCGCTGCGACCGGGGATTGTGCGAAAAACCGCGTTGAGCCTCGTTTTATGGTTCATCGAGCAAACTCGCCAGCATATTGCCTATCAAGGAGCGCTCGGCGGCATTACCAGCATCCACTTTGCGCGGTGGGTCGTGTTGCCCGACGACCGCGTGTTGTTCTTCAGCAACTACGACGGGAGCTGGGAGGCGTATCTCGGCGACTTCGTTGACCACGCTGCGATTGGCTTGAGCGCCGTGTGGTCGAACACCAAGTGGTTCCCCAAGGCCTATGCACTCGTTCTGAAAGGCGCGGCTCAGGAGTCGAGCTTCAAGCAGTGGACGCGCACGTTCCAGGTGGAAAACCAGATTTGGTGCAGCGCATATCCTCATCTTACCGTGCAGAACATCCTGGACAATGCGCGTATCCGCGAGGGCGCTATCGGAACGATGACCGAAGAACGAGCGCGGGCCTGGCTCGCGCTATTCTAGAAGGAGCTACCGTGGACGACACAATCCCGAGCCTCGACCTCGATGACATTCAGGGCATCGTGTTGTTCGCATACGCATCGCTCGCGAAGGCTGCCTACGTGCACGTGAATTTTCCGGCTTCCGCTGGATCGCGGCCGAACACGTGGCTGGCAAAGTTCGCGAACGACGTTGCACCGGCCAATGTGCGCACCGGAAAGGTCGGCGACAAGATCCATGTCGCTTTCACCGCACCGGGGATGGCAAGGCTCGGCGTGTTACAGCAGGAACTCGAGACATTTCCCCGCGAACTCCAGCAGGGCATGGGGCACGAGCTTCGCGCCCACGTGATCGGCGACGAGGCCGAGAATCATCCCGAGACATGGGAGGTCGGCGGGCCGCACAACCGGCCGGTGCATGCGCTAATGATGCTGTATTCGCATAACGCAGATTCGATCGCGCGCCTGCGCGAGCGCGAAGCGGCGCGTGTGGCTGACTTTGGCGGCGAGATTGTTCACATCGACGAAGCGTACCTTCAAGACAAGGAGCACTTTGGCTTTGCGGATGGGATCGAGCAGCCGCACATCGCCGGATCGCCGCGCAACAAGCCAGACCATTTCGTCGAGGTTCCAGCCGGGGAGTTCATTCTCGGCTACCCGAATGCGTACTCGGAGATGCCTCCTTCTCCGCGCGGCGCGGATGGCTTTGATATCGGCAAGAACGGTACGTACCTGGTGTATCGGAAGCTACGACAAGACGTTGCCGCATTCTGGCAAGCGATGCTCGCGCAAACAGCGTGCGATAGCGATCCGATCGCATGCGCTGCGCGCACCGTGGGGCGCTGGCCAAGTGGCGCGCCGCTGGTGAACTATCCGAGTGCCGATATTTCTGCGGGCGAAGATTTCGAACCAGCGTTTGAATTCACGAAACGCGATCCCGATGGGGTGCGCTGCCCGCTCGGCGCCCATATTCGTCGCGCGAACCCGCGCGATATGCTGTTGCCGGATCCGGAGTCGTCCATGAAGGCGGTGCAACGGCACCGGCTATTGCGGCGCGGGCGAGTGTATGGCCCGCCGTCGCCAGAGTTGATTCGCGATCGCGCTCTCAGCGACGGTCACGAGCGCGGCCTGGTGTTTGTTGCGCTCAACGCAAGTATTCGGCGGCAGTTTGAGTTTGTGCAACAGACGTGGATCAACAACCCAAAATTCGCGGGCCTCTATGATGAGACCGATCCGCTTGTGGCGACCACCCCCAGTCATCCAGCGCAGATGACGATTCCGGGGATGCCGGTTCGGTCAAAGCTCTACGGACTCCCCCGATTTGTCACGACACGCGGAGGCGGTTACTTTTTTCTCCCCGGACTCCGGGCGCTGCAGTGGCTAGCGGCTAGCAATCCTTGAAGATGAGTAACGGACGGCTGTCGGGCCGCGGCTGTTGCTAGGATGGCGTCGAAATGACGGATGTCTTACGGCTGCTGCAATTTTCGGACACTCATTTGTTCGCCGACCGAGCCGGTAGTTTCAGGGGCATTTGTACGTTCGACTCGTTTGCGAGAGTGCTGGAATTGGCGCGTTCAGCCCACGCAGCCACGACGGACGCGCTACTGTTGACCGGGGACTCCGTCAACGACGAGCCGGATGGCTACGCCCACGTAATTTCCCTGCTTCGGCCGCTTGGCAAGCCGGTCTATGGACTGCCGGGAAATCACGACCGGCGCGATGCCATGCAGTCCGAGTTCGGCCGGGCTAGGTTTCAGATCGGCGGGCATGCTGACTTCGCACATTGGCGCGTGATCTTGCTCGACAGCGTCGTTCCAGACCACGCACATGGAGAGCTACCGCGAGCCGAGTTGCAGCGTCTCGAAACGACGCTTTCCACCGCTGGTTCTCGGCAGGTGCTCATCGCTCTGCACCACCACCCGGTTTCGCTTGGAAGTGCCTGGCTCGACGGGGTGGGGCTGCGCAACGGACCTGAGCTTTTCGCAATCACCGACCGCTACCCAAATATCCGCGCGATCTGCTGGGGCCACGTGCATCAGCAATTTGAAGCGGATCGCCGGGGCGTGCGGCTAATGTCCGCGCCGTCGACTTGTGTGCAGTTTATGCCACGGGTCGACGAGTTTGCGATCGAAGACACTCCGCCGGGATATCGCCGACTGGAGCTGTATCCGGATGGCACAGTCGAAAGCTCGGTCTTTCGGGTCGATGTCTAGGACGCGTGACGCGGCCCACTCCGCGATAACGGATCGCGTCCATCTCTGGCGTTACGCGTGAAGCGTAGCGAGGTCACATTTGTCGACGGTGTAGGGTCGCGTATTAAGGCGTTTGGGAATCCAAGGTGGCATGTTAAGAAAAGTCAATGAGAAGTAGGAAACCCGTCGTTTTCGCCGTGAGCTTGCTCGCGTGCGGCATTGGAATGTCGTCTTGTGCAGGTACACCCACTCCAGACGAAGCTGACCCGGCCCCGGACAGGAGTGTCTCGTCTTCGTCACCCTTGACCGAGCTCGCTGCCGACGACTTTGACCGACCCAACGAGGTTCCGTTGTCCGACCAAGGAAAGTGGAGGGGCAACTATACCCATGCTTCGGACCTTCAGCTTGTGGCAGACAGCATTCAGGCCACGTCGACGTCGGAGGATAACGTGATGTCCTACGTGGGCATCGCCACTCCGAACGATCAATACGCCCGCATCACTCTGAAAACGCTGCGCAACAGTGGCACCACAAGCTTTCCAGGGGTGTTGTTGCGATGGGGGGAGGGATCCGATTTCGATGGCTACGACTGTCGCGTTGCTGGTCCTTCCGCTTCACGCATCGCAACATGGGTGCGTGGCAAATTCAAACAATTGAGTTGGCACAACGGTACGAGCTGGGAGACGGGTGATGATGTTCAGTGTGAAATCGAAGGCACATCGATTCGCATGTATCGCATCCGCGACGGAATCAAAACGTTAGCCGCAACTGCCAGTGACGATTCTCACTCGAATGGGAGGGCGGGGGTAATTATTTTCTCGGGCGGTAACATCCAAGATGTTCAATTGGACGCAATGAAAATCGGACGCATTGGTAGTTCGCCGACTCCTCCAAAGAGCCATTCACGCCTGGGCTGTTTGTTACCGCTTGGTGACTCCATTACTCAAGCAAACGGCGCTCATCTGGGATATCGCTACCGTCTGTGGGAAAAGCTGAAACAATCCGGTATCCAACTCAATTTTGTTGGCTCGATGCATAGCAATTACACGCGTACTCCGAACTATCCCGATCCGACCTTTGACCGCGATCACGAGGGACATTGGGGATGGCGGGCGGATAGGTTGCTCCAGTCGCTTCCCGGATGGCTCTCGGGTTACACGCCAGGGATTGCGCTGGTGCATGTTGGATCGAATGATGTTTTTCAAGGGCAGTCGAACGAAACCACGATCTCTGAAATCGCCGGTATCATTGACGTGCTTCGTGGTGACAATCCGAGCGTTGCCATCTTGTTGGCCCAGCTAATTCCTCCAGCCGACGCTGCGCCGCGGCAGCAAGTGATCGATCTGAATCGTCGAATTTCCGAACTGGCAGCATCGAAAAGTACGATGGCGTCGCCCGTTACGATCGTAAATCAATTCGCCGGATTTGACCCCGCAGCAGATACCTACGATGGAGTTCATCCCAATGAGAGCGGTGAACGAAAGATGGCCGATAAATGGTACACAGCCATGCAAACGTTAATCGCCGACGGGTTGACCGATTGCCCATAGTAGGTCGGGCGTGGCTGCCCCGGTAATCTCAGCGCGCCGGGGCACTGTTTGGTGCTCCGACTCCGCGTAGGTTGTCTTGACACCCGCAGATTTGTGTTTGAGGGTCTGTCGATGGCAGCCGTAGAACCTGTGCCCATACAGTGCCGCCCAGTTGACCGTGTTGCGGTTCACCTGAACCAAGAGCCACCTGCACAGCTTCCACAGATGTGTCCCCTTGCGGACTTAGCTTTACTTCGCCAATCGAGTCATCGCACCCGAACCAATGACGTATACGACGAGCTTTCAGCGAGCGAACTTGGCCTCGCCGTCACGGACTTGGCGGTTTTGATTCTAGGCGCCAAGTACCATAGGTCCCCAACCGCGGCTCGGGCGAGAGCGTCGCGGAATTGGTGGGACGCCGTCAAAGGTCTGCACGATTCGCTGACCCGTCTGGAAAGCGCTTTGCGAAAGGCTGGGGTTTTGAAAGACGGTGAGTACCTATCGGATGCGCGAGAGGCGATTCACGCGACAAAGGTCCCCGAGTCCTCCACGTCACAGTGGATCCGAGAGCTGAAAGATCAAGGTGTTCCCAGCAAGGTTGCAGAGGGATGGGCGAAGTCGTTCGATGCCATCGTTGAGAAAGCGAAAGCGTTGTTCGAGCCGACGAGTGGCTACTAGGCTGGCCTACGTGGCCTAGGCGAAGACGTGCACTGGGACAAGTTGCAAGTCGATCGCTGATTCCGGAACGTAATCCCCGAGTGGATTGACCAGCCGCCGCTCTTTGTCGCCGGCCTGAACCTTATTAAGACAATACATAGGATGCCATCTTCTTAATATAAGGCATCCTAAAAGTTGTCTCAAATGACATGATAGACAACCCATGTTATGCTTTAAACATGAGACGAAACCCAAAACGGCTCCACCGGCAGCGGGCCCATATGGACGTCAAACTGGATGCGCTGCGCCCTTCGCTCGATCAGGCGACAACGCCACGCGGCGGATGGCTAAGAGCCATCCGTGACAGCATTGGAATGTCGGCTACGCAGCTCGGTCAGCGACTCGGGATCAGCAAGCAAGCGGTCCTCAAACTCGAGAGCAACGAGGTCCGGAAGTCTCTTTCCATCGGATCTCTCGAGCGTGTCGCCCGCGCGCTCGGGTGCCGGCTAGCATATGCGGTCATCCCCGATGAGTCGCTGGGAGCGCAGCTCGAGCGTCGGGCTCGGCTTGTTGCCCAACGGAGCCTAATGCGCATTGGTCACTCGATGGCACTCGAGGCTCAACAGCCACCTGGGTCGCTCCACGACCTTCAAGTCACCGAGCTGGCAAACGAGCTGAAGGACCGGCTTAGCACTGAGCTCTGGGAGGATGAATGAGAATCTCGTATCCGCCTGGCGCGACACCGCTAGATCCGGTTGAAGCAGCTGGCCTGGTTCCGACGTCGATCTCGACGCAGGGCGAACTCAACGCATTCGAACAGGCCAACATCGCGGACGCGGAGCGGTGGGCGTTCAAGCGCAAGCGACAGGACTGTCTCACCGAGGGTTTCATTCGCGATCTGCATCGAAGGATGCTGAATCAAGTTTGGCGATGGGCGGGGACGTACAGGACCTCGGACAACAACATCGGGGTCAGCTGGGCTCAGATTCCGGAGCGGATCCTCAGACTTTGCGGGGACGGGATCTACTGGATCGCGCACGGAACGTTCGCATGGGATGAGCTGGCCGCGCGCTTTCATCACCGGCTCGTGGCGATTCACCCGTTCCCGAACGGGAACGGTCGTCATGCTCGACTGTTGGCTGACGTGCTCCTGCGTGCCCACGGCGAGGAGATGTTCAGTTGGGGGCGCGAATCCTTGGTCCATCCGACGGAAACCAGAAACCGCTACCTCGCCGCTTTGCGGGCAGCGGACGATCGGAATTATGCGCCTCTGATCAAATTCGTCCGATCGTGACACTCACCTGGGCTAAAGCGACAATCCGACTCGGCGGCGCGCGGTTAGGCAGTGGTCGGAACCCAGCGTGAAGTCGCGACAGGTTTTGGGCCGATCGTCGTAGATCGAGCAGGCGTAACGGCCCGTCCGCCCCGGTGTTGGATCGAAAAC
>CAYQQM010000008.1:37621-85328 GCA_964419605.1 uncultured Kofleriaceae bacterium
CCCGGCTTCGCCGGGGTGCGCAGCACTCCCGATCCGGGAGTGCGGAGGTAGATCGAAAACCCCGGCTTCGCCGGGGTGCGCAGCACTCCCGATCCGGGAGTGCGGAGGTAGATCGGGCTGTCCGCCCTCGAGCGCGATGCAGCGATCGCCCGCGCGTGCGAGCTCTAGGTACGTGGTTCGATCGATGACGTAGGCAGGGTGTTTCTTCACGACTGGGTCGCGTTTTCCGACTTCGACCGAGTGGTAGGCTGCGCGGCAGCACGCACCACAGGTTTGACAGTCGAGGGCGGGTTCGAAGCGTTCGCATCCCGGCCAGGCGTGTTCCACCTTGCCTTGGGAGTGTCGGCATCGCTCGACGCTGCGATGGCTGAATCGCCACGCACATGTTCCACAGCTGCCAGAGGTGCCAGCGGGCAGGCCGCTGGGGTGTGGAGTGGGAATTGCCACGTCATGCCACAGGGTCGTCGGATCCGCGGCGAGGCTGCACGTTGTGGCAGCGATTTGCGCGGTGGCAGCGAGCGCATTCGCAAGGGCGGGGTTCCACGGCGGCCCCTCGGCGCGGCGCAGCCCGGAAATCGCTGCCACTACAGTGCGATCGCTGCGATCGGCAAGGACATCGCCGTGCAGATGGTTCCAAAATGACTCGCGAAACGACGTGGTCGGCGCGAGCAACCCGCGTATTCCGTACCGCGAGGCCATGACCCATTGCAGCCGAAGGCAGGCGTGTTCCCTCCATTCGTCGCTCGGCCCGGTGTTGTCCATGCCCCAATCGGGACGCTCGAACGAGGACTCTCCCTCGATCAGGGAGTGACACAGCTCGTGGAAGATCATTTGGGCCAGGCAGTCGTCAGGGTCGAGCGTATCCGCGCGACCGATCGCCAGCGTTCCTGCGCCATCGGTGGCGGCGTACGCGTCACTCGTTCGGACGACGCGCAGTCCAATACGACGCGCAACGTTCAGCCAGATCTGCGACAACGGATCCGTATACCGAGCGCTGCGAGTCACCCGATGACAGCTAGCATAAAACTTGCCGCATCGCAGACCTTGGACGAGGCTCGAGCTATGAGCACCGATGTTGCCCTTGCAGGGTTTGTATTTTGCGCCGACGACTGGGCTGCGTATGAACCCGATTACCGCGCCGAACTTCTCGCCGCCGCCGCCGGCGGCCGTAGCGCAGAGGAGATGGCGCGCGCGCTGCGACTGTGGGACTCAGGGCCGGTTGACGCGGGGCGCCGTGAACCGAGCGACGGGCTACCTTTGTGCTGAGTCGTACTCGAAGATATTGAACTTCATTCTCTCAACGTACAGCTCCACGGTAAAGCGCTTGATCTTTTCGGCGTTCGCCTCGCCGTCATCTTGGCCGAACTGCTTGAATCCTATGCCGATTAACTCGATTTCGCCGAGCTCGTGTTTCATGTCCGGATCGAGAAACACGATGCGACCGGTGCGATGGTCCAGTTCACGGTGGTAACCTTCGACGAACCACTTGTGCGCGGCTTTCGACCACTCTTCGAAGTCGGCGTTCGAGATCGAAAGCTTCAAGTCAGGAACGGTAACCTTGGCGGGTGCCTTGATGGGCTCTCGGTGAATGCCGATGTAATTAGGCTGCACGGCGCATTTCCAAGCAAAAGCGTCGACCGATGCGACTCGGTCGCACGGTAACGGTGGTAGGCCGCTGAGGCTTTGGTCGATCTCCACGCGAAAGTTCGAGCACAACCATTGTTTTTGTTTCGGCCCGACTATTCCAGACACCGGTTGGCCATCGCCCTTGATCCATCGCACGTATTCAGCATCGAACTCGATGTCGAAATACGCGGCCTCCCTTGAACTACCATCGAGCTTGGGAATGCCAATGCTGGTGAGGTGCGCGTTGGTGAAGTTGATGCGCGATTGGGCGAACCCATTGAAGTCGGCCACATTAACGTGCCCATTCCTTGTTTCATATTGTTTGTCGAACGCCAACTGCATCCATTCGTACAGTGATCGTCCCATGCCGATGCCAATAGAGGCCTTGCCGGGGCCCCACTTCATGTTGGCCATGTGCTTCATCTGAATGTTATCGGGCCCGAGGTCATTGGTCACGATATCGCCCATCATCTGCAGGCCACTGAACTTCTTCGTGTAGCCAGCGCTGTTGCCAGCTTTTTTCCCGTCGATCACCAGCTCGAATCGACCCGCGGTGTAGTCCCTATTTCCGATCGCCATAGCTCAGTGTCTCCAGATTAGTAGGTAGGCCGCTGCCTGCAAGAACATTCGGTTCTTTGCTTTGTACTACGCTTGGCCGGGGTGCGATCTACCCCGGGTTTGCAGCAGACCCTCCTACCCCTAAAATCTGGAGAAGTTTAGCGAATTTGCCCCAGTTCGGAGCCTATTGACCGGGTCGCGGCGGCGACGAGGGGCCGGGATGCGCGGGGCGCGGGTTCTGGCCGGCTCGGGGGCCCGGGCCGACGGGTCGGTAGACCGGACGTTCGGGCGGCGTGGGCTGCGCCGGGCCGCCGGAGGGTGGCTGCGGCGCCGGCGGCTGCGATACCGGGGGGCCAGGCTGCACTGGGCGCGGAACCGGGCCCACGGGATGCGTCACGGGCGGCTGCATCGGTGGTCGCTCGGGCCGTGGCACAACCGGATTCGGAGTAGTTGGCGGGGGCCCGACCGGGCGCGGCGACGGCCCCACGGGGTGGGTCACGGGGGGTTGCATCGGGGGGCGGCCTGGAGGCGCGACCGGAGGTTGTGCTACAGGCGGACGGCCGACCGGCGGCCGTTCTGGACGGAAAATCGGACCGGCTGGTTGATTGCTGATCGGCGGATTCTCGGGTCTCGGGGGCGGCACCACGACAGGCGGCTGGGCAGGCGGACGCGGCCCCGGTGGTTGCACGACAATTGGAGGCTGAGCTGGACGCGGGCCCGGGGCGGGAACGACGACCGGCGGACGAGGGCCGGGCGGCTGCGAAACCGGCGGCGGTTGGACCGGCCCGGGACGGAACCCGCCTGGCTGATTCACTACGGGCGGCCGATCCGATCGCGGGGGAGGCGGTTGCGTCCAGCCGCCGGGTTGGGTCGCCGGAGGAGGAGTGTGCCAGCCTCTCGGAGGCACGACGATGGGGGGCCGACCGTCGCGATGATCGCGAACTTGCCAGGTCGATGGGACGCGCGCGGGGGGCGTCCAGTAGCCTGGCGTGTACACGTACGTGCTGCCGCTATAATCGTAATACGGCTGCACGTACACGTAGCCCTCGCGCTGTCGTTCCCAGCGGCCACTGACCCAGACCCATTCGTATCCGTTCCAGTGCCAATAGCCATCGATCCACGAATAGCCGTAGCCTGGCGAGACGGTCATGGTCTCGTACAGAGGCTGCGGCGGCATGCTCGACACCTGGTAGGGGGTCGGAGTGGTCACGGTTACACTTGCGCTCGCCGAGTACCCTGCGCTGGATCCGTATTCGTAGTTGGTGTAACCGCTGTTCACAGGCCGGGCTTCACGAACCACGCATGCCGGCGAAGCGACTCCGATGCACGTAGTGGCGATCCATCTCGCAAGGTTGCGAAAACGCATGGCTTGTTCTCCTGAGCAGTTAGACTGAGCGGTTAGGCGATCGATTCAACGGCACACCCCCGCGGAACCTGCAACCCAGATACCACCGGGACATTCGATAGATACAAGTGTAGTCACAACTGGATCGTCCTTGCCAGGTCGATGCGCAAAAGTGATACCTCACTGCAAGGCGAAGGAACGTGGCACTCGCACTTGGAACACGTTGGTCTACATTGGCCGCAGTTGCGAGCGCGATTGCAGCAATCGCGCTGGCGGCGGCGGTCGCTGGAGGCAGTTGTCGCGTTGCGCGGCCCGGCCCTGAAGTCGCCGTAGGAAACCTGTTACAGGCTGCCGCAGCTGCGGATCGGGACGCCATTTACCAGCTGCTGACACCAGCCACGCAGGCGCGGCTCGCGGCGGAGGCGCAGCGCGCGATCGACCTAAACGGCGGTTCGGTGCGGTACACGGCCAAAGACATGATTTCGATCGGTTCGTCCAAAGGAGTGTCGGCACCCTCGGCGGTCACCGTCATTCAACAGCACGGCGACCGCGCGATTGTAGAAATCGTCGTTTCAACCGGGCGGTCGCGACTCGAGCTTGAGAAATCTGGCGGACAGTGGCGGATCAGCTTTCCGAGCTACGGTCGCTAGCCCTATAGCCACGATAAGAAGTGTCGTGCCAGGATGCCGCCATGCTGCTCAACTTGGTTGCGGAGTACCTAAAAAGCGCCAGTGCGGGTACGTGGCTTGGTGGGATGTGCCTCGGCGTTTTGGTGTGGTTCGTCGTGCGGTATGGCGTAGGCGGCCTTTACACCGTCGACCAAAATGAACGCGCCGTACTCACGAGTTTTGGGCGTGCGCATCGCTTAACGGGAGCAACGACCGCGATGACCGCTGCGGGCAATGCGATGAGCGATTCCGAAAAGCAGCGGTACATTTGGCCGCAGGTTGACGTTATCGGGCCGGGAGGACCGTATTTCCGCTGGCCATGGCAACAAGTTCACAAAGTGTCGATTGCAACCCGGACGGTCAATATGGCGTGGGATCCTGACTCGCCTACCGCCAACAATGGCGGGACGCAAATCGAGGCGGTCACTAAGGATCAGCTCAACGTTGGACTCACCGGCCAGGTGCGGTTCCGGGTATCCGAGCAGAATCTGTATGCGTACCTATTCGGGGTGAAGTACCCGCCATCGCACGTCATGGGATTCTTCATCTCGATCTTGCGCGAGCGCATCGCGAAGTTTCAAGCGCCCAAACCGACCGAAATCAACACCTCAGAACCTGTCGATGCCGGCATCGCCGTATCGATCAACGAGCTGCGCAAGAACCTTCGTAGTCTCAATGACCTAATGGATGCGGAATGTGCCGCCTCGGTGGCGCGTTACGGCGTGCACTTTGATGCTTCGTTGATCACAGAAATCGACCCACCGCCAGAAGTCGAATCGGCGCTTGCCGCGATCAATACGGCACACAACCAGGTCTCCTCGGACATTAGCCTCGCTCAAGCCGGCGCCGATCAGCGGATTGTGCAGAGCAAGCGAGCGGTGGAAATCGAAACGCTGCGGGCGCAGGCGGAAGTGGAACCGCTGCGCGCATTGGCAGCTCAGTTGGAAGCGCTCGATGCCCATGGGCCGGGGGCCCTGACGGCGTATGTGCGCAATATGAAATTGGGACTCTACGCGAAGGCGGAACGGGTCTTCATGGAGAACACCTAATGTCGACGCACCTGATCGTCATTGCGTGTGTGAGCTTTGGCTTCCTATGGGTCGCGATGCCCTTGGCGTTGTGGATCCTGCGCAGCTTCGGATTCTACATCATCGTTGCCGAGCGACAGGCTCACGTCTACACCTTGTTCGGCAAAGTCGTCGCGGTGTTCGACCAACCGGGATTGTACTCGATGTGGCCGCGCATCGGCGTTCGGTCGCTCATCGTACCGCTGTTGGGAAAACGCTACGTGGTAGACCTTCGGATCGCGCAAACGTATTTGCGGTCTCAACCGGTGAATTCCGAAGAAGGAGCGCCGATGGGGATCGGTGTTTGGTACGAAACCTACATTTCAAATCCGATCGACTACCTATTCAAGAACCAAGATCCGGAGGGGTCGATGCGCGCGAACGTGTCCAACGCGACCGTGCGTGGGCTCTCCAATATGAAGTTGAGTCGCCTACTCGAAGATCGCCACGATTTGTCCAAGGCAGTGCGCGACGAAGTCTCGGACCAATCCACTGCCTGGGGATTCAAGCTCGGCTCGGTATACATTCGCAAAGTGCATTTTCGCGACGGGGCGATGATTCGGCAGATCGAGCAAAAAGTGACAAATCAGCTCCGGCAAGTCACTTCTGCAATCAAACAAGATGGCGCAAATCAGGTCAGCGTTATCACGTCGGGAGCTGAGCGTACCGCGGCGATCGAGTTCGCGCGCGCAGCCGCGATTCGACCGGAGATCGTCGGCAACGCACTCCAGCAAATTGGGACGCGGCCCAAAATCGCGAATGCGCTCTTTGAAGTATTGGAGGTGCAGCGGCTGCTCGACAGCCGGGCTCGCCTAACGCTGCTGCCTCCGCATTCGGCGCAGAGCTTATTCGGCGCGCAACTCGCTGCACAATCGCCGCTGCCTGATCACAGGGACTCGCACTCAAACGCAGAGTAGCCACCCAGCCAACCCGGAGAATCGCTGCACCCGTGTCGTTTTTGGACCGGTTGAGCGACCGCACATCGCGGATCGGTTAGGCGCCTACGGTAAAGACAGCGCCTTCTTGGTAGCCAATCGATACTGGTAGCGCGAACGTCTGCAGGTTTCCTGAGGCAGCCTCCGTGTAGCCGCCCGCTGTGCATCGCACTGCGAGGTAATAGGTGTGCCCAGCCTGAAGCACTCCTGGCGGTAGGGGCAAGTGCGGGTCAACGCCCGTGGTCGAGGCGACCACAGTGCGAGTGATTTGAGACTCAACCACAGCAATCTCGACGACGGTCACCTCGTACACCGAGTTGTCCGTGCGATCCGCTTTGACGTCGACATACACCGGCCCGTTCACGTTCAACGGAACCGTCATTCCATCTGCGTTTAGCGGGATATCGTTGATGGTAGTCATGGTCGGCAATCCCGCTGCCATGTTCAGGGCCGGGCTTGGGTTCGCCTCGGAGAGCGCCTGCAAAAACGAAGTTAGAACTGCGGTCGTGCCGCCGATGTTGAATGATCGCTGCGCTGTGGCGATGTGGCTAGCAACAGGATGCCATTGCGCCGAAAACGGGTTGGCATAGGGGGCGTTAATCGTGGTGGGATCTGCGGGAGCGATGTCGCCATTCGCAAGTGAAAAGCCAACTGGCATTCCAAGGGCGTACCCGGGCGAAGCCTCAACTCGGTAGGTTTGGGTGACCGCAGACGTGATGGTCGGCTTTTGGGCCGCGAAGCGATTTGCAACCGAAGCGGAGCTTACTGTTGCACTGAACGTTTGGTTCGGCGTCACCGGCGCCAACGTGCCCTGCAGCGGAATGGTTGCGCTGGTTTGTTCGATCCCTGTTACGACAAGCTGCCCGGTTAGCGTTCCAGAGTCGCGGCGCAATAGTGCAATGACGTCTTGGGGCGCGATCTGTCCAACCGATCCACCCGTATACGATTGAAACGCTGTGTACGGGACGCTCAGGCTCAGGGTGTTGGTTCCTGGCGGGGGTTGCGGAATGGAATAGTACACCCACGCGCCGACCACCTCGACCGAGAAGCTTTCGGTCGCCTTTGACGGGGTTGGGAGCGTTACGACGACCGCAACGTCGGCTGGTGAGGGGGCCGGCTTGGGATTCGGATGTTCATAGATGTTAACGCTAGCTCGCAAGTCGGGGCGCGAAAACCCTGGGAACGACAGGAGGCGAGGGGCGGGAACGTCTGGGTAACTGTAAATTACACCCTCCACTTTGCCCACCGGAGCCAGCCATCTGCCCGGTTCAGCCGGTCCAGAAGCGATCTTCCGCACTCCGCTTGGATCCGCAGAGTCGGCAACCAAGAAGGCCGGCAGATTTGTGCCGACGTCGAGGGGATTGAATTCCACCGAGGCGCCAACGGACACGCGTTGAAGGCGAACCGCAATAGATCCGCCGCCGCCGGACGAGGTTTCCTCAATTCCGAACAACTGTGCGCAACCCGAAAAGGCAAAGGCAATCGCAATAGCTCTCAGCTGCATACAGCCGCAGCACTATACCTCAGGAGGCCGCTTAGATCGACGGATCGTTTCAAAGAGGCTTTCCACCCCGCTGGGCCGGGAAAGTCGGTCCGTTGGGCCGCCCCCACGCGGTGGGGCGCGCGGCAGGTCGGGAGCACGATCGATCCCTTGGCGCGGCGCGATGCAGGCGATTATACCCAGGTTTCGGGCCTCAGCCGCCTGGTTTTGTGCCGGGGCCTAAGACCGAGCCAGCCCACCCGTCTGTCAGTACGTCGAGCTCGGCGAGGCGTTGGTCGCGTCGGGTCATCCAGCGCGGAGCGTCGCTACCCGCGTGTCTGGCAGCTTCGTCAGCAACCAGCCAACGAAAGTACGCGCGGATCGCAACCGCAGCAACGCGTCGCCGCTCTCGACGGCGATCTACCTCGATCGTGGCGATCCGCATTTCATTTGGGTCGAATAGAAGTCGATCGATGTGCCAAGTCGCGCGTACGTCCCATCCCTCGCGATATCCAGGGATCGGATCTTCGACCGCTCGCCACGATTGGCCTTGACCGACGTGGATAGATAGCTGGGGTACCAGCCCGACGAGCCGAGACCGAACTCTCCACCCGGTCATCGGCTGGTCGCCGAGCCCCGCTGCTCGATAGGCCGCTGCGACGATTTCGCGCACCGGAATCCGCGGCGTTACGCGCTCGGCAATCTCGGGATCGCCGTTGCGATCCCCTCCTGACGCGTACATTCCGTCATCTCGAGCCTCTGAAAACTCGTCTTCGGTCCACTGTTCACGGGGGGCCGCTGAAACCCGCGCGACGATCCCAGCCAGCAACGCTGCGATCGCAAGCATCACGAAACCCGCATGTGTCGGCCTCCCGTTGCGCGCCTGCGCCTCGGGCCGTACGGTTCGATTGTGACTGCCCAGCTGACCCACAACGGGCTCGCCGTGCTTCGCGCGCGCTATCTCGAGCGGCGAGCGGGCGATGTCGTAGAAACACCTGAGCAGTTGTTTCAAAGGGTCGCGCAACACATCGCTAAAGTGGAGGCGAATTACGGGGCAACTGCCGCTGAGGTTGGACAAATCGCGGCCCGGTTTGAGGCCCTTTTGTCGTCGCTCGAGTTCTTGCCGAATTCGCCAACGTTGATGAATGCCGGAAGACCACTCGGTCAACTCGCGGCGTGCTTTGTGGTTCCGGTTGAGGATTCGACCACAGCTGTGTTCGAGGCGGTGCGGTGGGCCGCCGAGATCCAAAAGACGGGCGGAGGGACAGGATTTTCGTTTTCCCGGCTTCGTCCGGCCGGAGACATTGTGCAATCCACTGGAGGCACTGCTTCCGGGCCGGTATCCCTGATGCAGGTTTTCGACGTGGCTACCGCTGCGATCAAACAAGGCGGCACTCGCCGTGGGGCCAACATGGGCATGTTGCGGGTTGACCATCCGGACATCCTCGAATTCATCGCGATCAAGCTGGATCCAATGCGGATGACAAACTTCAACCTTTCGGTTGCAGCTACCGACGCATTCATGGCTGCGGTTGCCGAGGGTCGCCGTTATGATCTGATAAATCCCCGCACAGCGCAGGTAACGTCGTCCCTCGATGCGCGTCGGGTGCTCGATGCGATCGCCAACGCAGCATGGGCGGTTGGCGACCCGGGCGTCGTTTTCATCGATCGCGTCAACCGGCTTCAACCGACTCCCGCAGCGGGGGCTATCGAAGCTACCAACCCCTGCGGCGAGCAGCCGCTGCTGCCATTCGAGTCGTGCACGCTCGGTTCGATGAACCTGGGGCGCCTGGTCGGTGTCGACGGGATCGACTGGGTCAGATTTCGAGCCACGATTCACGACTGCGTGCGATTTCTCGACGATGTAATAGACGCAAATCGCTACCCCTTGCCCGAGATCGAACGCGCCACCAAAGCGACGCGCAAGATCGGCCTCGGCATCATGGGGTGGGCCGACGCGTTGGTCGCTCTCGACATCGCCTACGACAGTGAAGAGGCGATCGAATTGGCTCTTCAGGTCGCAAAATTCCTCGAGGACGAGTCGCTCGCTGCATCTGCTGCACTCGCCGACGTGCGAGGGCCATTTCCAGCGTGGTCGGGATCGCGATGGGACCGTGCTGGATATCGGCCCTTGCGCAATGCCACCACAACGACGATCGCTCCTACAGGTACCATCAGCATCATTGCCGGCTGTTCTAGCGGGATCGAGCCGCTGTATGCGCTCGCGTATCGGCGCCGTGTTCTCGATGGAGCCGACTTCACCGAGGTGAATCCAGCGTTTCAGCGTCTTGCGGCAGAGCGGGGTATCGCCTCTCCTGCAGTGTTCGAGAGCATTGTCCAGTCCGGTAACGTCCGCGGCAACCCGGCCGTACCGCTGGATCTGCAGAAGCGGTTCCCCACTGCACACGATGTCCCCGTGGAGGTCCACGTGAGGATGCAGGCAGCGTTTCAGCGCTACGTTCACGCCGCCGTTTCCAAAACGATCAATCTGCCAAACAGCGCAACAGCTGGCGACGTGAAAGCTGCGTATCAACTCGCGTACCAGCTCGGCTGTAAAGGCATTACAGTGTACCGCGATGGTAGCCGCACCGGTCAGGTGCTGACATCGGGCACGCGCTCCGCTGATATCAACGTCGACGTCTCTCGAGCATGCCCCGAGTGCGGGACTAGCATGGCCGTTCAGGCACGCTGCCAGCTGTGTCGACATTGTGGGTGGTCGGTCTGCGTTTGACATCGCAGCCGGACCAAGCAAACACAGCGCCAACTTTCGTCGACACAATTTTCAGGGGTTAGCGCCAGTTTTTTGTCCGAGCCGGCCGAGCGCCGGCCAAATTGGCCGGGCTCCGTCGGACATAATCACTCTCTACCGATGCGAGGCCTTCGACAGCCGAACTAGTTTGTCGTCTATAGGCAACGTTCAAGCGACGACGCCAACGACGCATCGCTGCAAACGAGCAGCCACTACCTAGCGGCGGCGGCGGCGGCGGGCCGGTCGCGGCGCAACGGCAGCAGCCTCGAGCTCTTCGAGATGCTCGAGCATGGCGATCATCGTGGTTCGCGTTGCCACGTGGGGCTCATTCGTAATCGCGCGGCCGAGGCTGATGCGCAATTCCGCTCGCAGCTCGCTTTCGATCAGGCGATAGGTGCGGAGCGCTTCTTCCGGATCATAATGGGCCAAGTCGGCTTCGCATCCCGTGGCCGCAATCCAAACCGCGGCAAGAGCTGCGGCGCGACGACCCGGCTGCGATACGGCGAAGTCCTTCACCGAAGCTCGCAGCCGCTGGCGAACCAGTGGTACTGGCGGCAGCGCGACTAATCCATCATTGTCGTCATCCGTGCGGCGGATAACAGGACGTGCCATCGATTTATCGGTTTCCATGCTTTTTCTTCCTAATGTCGCAGCGAACCTCTGTGCCCACCTAATGCCATGCGTACGACGGAATGGGACCTTGCCCGATCAGTTGCGAAAAAGCGACGAAAATCCGCGTTAAACCGAGGAAAAAGCGACGCCTGTGCAAACAAATCTCTGACGAAGTTCATTCAGAATATCTACTAGGTGGTTTCAGCAGGTTCCGGTAAAGAGAATTCATCGTGTCACTGAGATCCTGGCGAATCCACTTTTCGCGCGATGAAATCTCGAATTGTCCAATCGACCAAATGCGGCCGTTCGATAGGGGCGGTGTGCGATGCGTTCGGAACTTCGAGCAGCTCGGCCGCAGGGATCGCCGATGCCATGGCTTTTCCGCGCTCCGGAGGCGTGATGCCATCTCTGGCACCCACCACCACCAGAGTGGGTGCGTGAATTTCTGGGAGCAGCGCTTCGGCGCTGTGTTGTCCCGCAGCGGATAACATGGCGGTGAACAGCCGCACGTCGATGCGTGCCATTCCTTCGAGATAGGGCATGAAATCGTTGGGATCGACCAGCTCTCGTCGAATCTCGAGGCGGCTTGCCACCTCGTAGGACAGCCGGGTCGGAAGCAAGTGGCGGGTGAGTCGATTGATGACTCCAGGTACGCGATGAACCCACTTCTGAATCGTCGGGAGTAGTTCGTCTAGCAGCGACGAGCCGCGAAACGTTTTTAGCGGGTGGGAGGCGACACCGCAGACCAGGATGAGCCCGGCGACGCGATTCGGATGCCGGCGGTAGGCTTCCAGGGCGACCTGCACGCCCATGGAGTGGCCGACCAACACAGCTCGATCGACGTTCGCATCGTCCAGCACGCACGCCAGATCATCAGCGAGATCTTCAATGGATACCCGCATCGGATCACGTGGTGCGGCAGTGCGTCCATGGCCGCGGTAGTGCGGGTGTAAGCCGAACCTATCCGCTAGGTCTTGGCGAAGATATCTCCAAACAAAACCGTCGCAACCAATCCCGTCGCACAAGACAACGGGCGTGAGTTCGCTTCGATTGCCCCACGACTCATAAAACAACGGACTCTCATCGATCGGAGAAACAGCGTAACCCCAACTCATACAGCTGGGATATACCCGATGTTTAGGGCGTTACACCGCTGCGACTCGTCCGAATGAGTTCCGCGCGGGTCTACGCGATCTCCTTTTCGTCTTCCTCCCCGGGGAATTCATTGACGGAGGGGTACTTCATGATCTCTTTCCGAGCGATTTTCCAGGCTTTCTGGACGATCCAGCTCAACGACCGATCTTGGCGGGTCGCCTCGTCCTGGATTTCCTTCAACATGTCCTCGGGAAAGTATAGAGACTGCTTTCGCTTATCCGAACCGGCCATACGTTGCGTAGTTTCGATGGAGACCCTGTAAGCTGTCAAGCGCAGCTCCCGCGTAATGACGATCGGCGACTCGGGAAGTTCCCGACTCGCGAGGACACTGGCTCTCCACGCGACCGACTTCTCCCCTCTCATGGGCGTCAGTGAGGGCCGAGGGGGACGCACCGCTTCGTTCTGAGCGCTGAGATGGGTCGATCTCGCATTTAAGGGGTTGTCACATTGCCCGGTCGTTACTATTCTGTCGCGCTTCCGAGGCCCTATGAGCACCACCGCAACGGCTACGTCCAAGGCGATGAACAAGAAAGAGCTAAAGAAGTTCCAGGAGCTTCTTGAGGAGAAACGCAAAGCGGTTCTCGAGCGGGCTCGGGAAATGTTGTCCGAGGAGAACATGACCCTCGACACCAACGATCTCCCGGACGAAATGGATCTCGCCTCGAGCGAGTATCTGCAATCGTTCGAGTTCAGGCTTCGCGGTCGCGAAAAGAGTCTGTTGTCCAAGCTCGACCTCGCGCTGAAAAAGATCGAAGAAGGACACTTCGGCATCTGCGAAGTGTGCGAGGAGCCGATCGGAAGAAAGCGGCTTGAAGCCCGGCCTGAGACCACGCTGTGCATCAAGTGTAAAGAAGATCAAGAGCGTGAAGAACGCACGATGGGCTAGATAGAAACAACAGCGGTCGTGGGGCGCGCTTCGACTGCGAATCCGAGGTCTTCGAGGCGTTTTGCGAAGTGCGCCTGGTTGCGCTTGGTGAAGTGCTCGGCCCGCAGGCCTTTGTATGCGCCGCGGTCTCGGATAATGTGGAAGACCGCCGTTAGCATGGAGGCGGCGACCGCGACGATGGCCTTCTTGGCGCCGCGGCGAGCTTTAAGCCGCTGAAACTGCGCCTTGAGGTACGAGCCCGTGGTCTTGATCGCGGCCCACGCCGCCGTCACGAGGATGGTCTTGAGCCACGGGGCCCCCTTTCGGATGCGCCGCGAGCGATGCTTGCCTGCGCTCTCGTCGAGCCGAGGGCAGAGGCCGGCCCACGAGATGAGGTGGCCGACCGTCGGGAAGCGCGTCATGTCGAGACCGACCTCTCCTGCGATCACGTGGGCAACGGTGTCGCTGACACCCGGGATGGTCGTTAGGTTGTCGAGGTGTTATTGAAGTCACCGAGGGCATCGCCCATGCGCGCCTCCAGATCGCGCACGCTCTGTTGCAATTGGTCGACCTGTCCGAGGTGCAGCCGTAGGAGGAAGCGGTGGTGGTCGGTGACTCGACCGCACAGCGCTTCGACGAACTCGCCGAACTCGTGCAGTTCGACAAAAGTGCGACTCTAAGGACCCGTAGGGGCGTCTTTGCTCGAATCCACAGCCGTTCCTCGAATCCCACCAATCACCTGGGAGGGTTGGTCTTAACCCGGTCGCATCACTTTGGCCTTGATCACAGCGCACACCGATTCTACGGTTGCCAGATGGGGAACGTTTGGGAGCGCCAGCGGATGTCGCGCTACTTCCTGGCGCTGGGGCAGTCGTACGGATTGTCGACGTGGCAGGCCCAGGAGTTGTGGGAGCGACTGCTCGAACATCCGCAGTTTTTTCGATCCCGCCAGCCCGAGCTGTGGCTCGACGGTGCGTTCCGACGCGAAGCGGAAGCGATGGGCCAGGCCAAGCCGGAGCCGGAGGAGTCGAATTCTTTCCTCGGCGGAGGTCGGATGGAAGTGGGCAAGCGCACGCTGGTGGAAGAAGTATACAGCGGTTACGGCGGACGCCGGCTGCCGCCTGTTTCGGACGTCGGTAAGCGGACACTCGTCGAGGAATATTACGCCGCGGCGCCCAAGTGGTCCTTTGGCGATTGCGAGGCGGTGGCGTTGCGCGATGTCCTGCTCCGCATCGGCACCCACCGCGAGCTCGAGCTAGCGACGCTCGCTGCGGCCGACCCAAATGCGGCAGAGCGCGTCATCGACGTGAAATACGGCGCCCCCTTCGCTCCCAATCGCCGATTGCCTGGCCATCCCGGCGATCCCAGCGAGCTCCACCCCACGCCGCAAGGCCAGGCGCTATGGGGCGCCGCCCGGGCGCGTGCGGTCACGCTGTATCGCCGGGCCACAGCGGTGGGCATGGGCGCGCCGCAAACCCGCGAGGTCTCCGCCGCCCTCGACGAAATCGGCGAGGGCGCATCGCTGCCCGACGCGGTGCGCCGGCGCATGGAAGCGATGGTGGGCGAAACATTGGAGAACGTGCGACTGCACACTGGGCCCGTCGCTGTGGCGGCGTGTGAAGCCGTTAACGCCGAAGCGTTCACTGTCGGGCAAGATATCTACTACCCCGGGTTCGACCCGGGGTCGCTTGAGTCCCTCAAGACGCTTGCCCACGAATGCGTGCATGTGCAGCAATGGCAACAGGGTCGCGTTGCGCCGGCGATCGCCGGTCCGAGCGCCGGTCCTACAGTCAGCCAGACCCACGATCCGCTCGAACAAGAAGCCGAAGCGATCGTGGCCCGCGCATTTAGCGAGCCTGTGCTTGGCGACGAAGGGCAAGCTACCGGCGAGGCTGGTCAAGATCCAAATTCGCGCGGCGCTGGGACACGAGAAGGCAGCGATGTGGTTGCGCGCTTCGGCGACTTTTACCCTCGCCGATTACAAAGCGAGGGTGTCAACCCTAGCGCGGGTGTCGGCCAGGATGCAGTGTTGATGCGCAAAGCGCGCTACCACGCGCCTCGAAGCGGAGCCGCGCGGAGCTCCCCACCGAGTCACTCGGGGGCGGAACCCGCGGAGCACGAGCTCGTCGAAGTCGAGGGGAAGCGATGGAAAGTGTTCGAGGAAACTGGAAAGCCGTACAAAATTGAGCCTCGTAACGGTTTGCCAGGTGCGCATGTCGTCCGCGACTGGGTGAGACACACGCCAGGACTGATCCGAAAGGCGATCACGAACAAACGGAATCGCACCACCAAAGTGCTGTGGAAATCGCCGACATGCGCGCGCGAGATCTTGCAAGCTCTCGGCTGGGTCGATCCGGCCCGTCTCGATTATGCGGCGCAGAACGTGTACTTCCATTTTACGAAGGACGTCGACTACCTGCCATTTCATGCCAGTACGTTTCATCAGACCGGATTGCCTCCTGGGGTGGATGGGATCGCTCAACGCGGTCCCAATCACAGTCTGGAGGTCACGGTGCGCCTCGATGACCCGACGTTGCCGCCCAGAACGCTTCACGACATGACGGCCGACGAGGAGACGCGCATCTTGAAGGCGCTAACGGACCTCACTGGGCTTGAACTCGATCCCGAGGGCCTAGCTCAGTTTCAGAGCCGATCGGAGCCCATACGATTTTTGACGGGCAATGGCACGATTGCAGATAGGCTCTTTCCCGAGGTCTGTCATCTTCTTTTCGGGAAAGTCGCGTACGAACAGTGGCTCACCGGCAAGCGTCCTACTCCCAAGGAGTTGGAGACGCCCAAGCTCAAACTCGAAAACTACTACCAGCGAAAAATTCCAGGCACCCTCACCCACTTCGGCGACATTGTCGAGGCAGGCGAAAACATTCGACTCGAGGTGCAGGTGGACTGGCCGCATGGCGCGCCGGATCCGGCGATTTACAGCACGCCACCGATGGTGACGCCGGGCAAATTCGGCAACGTTGCGTTGCTGCGTTGCGCCTGGCGCTTCGAGCGCATTCCCTCCGGAACGAAGCCTGGCACCGGGACGGGCGCTTCTGCAGGGTCTGCCCCGAATACGAGTCCGGCTACAGCGGCGAGTGCGTCAGCGGCTAGCGACCGCGCCGCGCCGCCGCCAGCGTCCCCGGAGGACATCGGTACGAATGTGGACAACGTTTCGCCATCCTCTTCGAGTGCGGGCGCGAGCGCAGTCGCTGCTCCTACCAGCGTTGCGCCGACTACTCCAGGAGCGCCGTCGAACCTGACAGCCGTTCCCCGCGGCCCTGACCAAGTCACCGAAACCGCGGAGGTCTTTCACCGCTTTGCACTCGAGCCGGGTGAAATGAGTGCTGTGTTCCACGTCACCTGCGAGGCGCGCTTTGACGAATACTTCGCGCCGGCCACGTTCACGCGCGACATCGTTGTGCACACTGGTGCCGCTGCCATGGCGTCGTTGCGCACGGCTGCGTTCGCTGGCCTTGGCACCAGCGATGACGCGCGTCGCGGTGAAGCGTGGACCGGCGACGCAGCGCCCGAACTGAGTCGCGCTCCGCGGCCGGGCGAACCCTCGGTCGATGAGCGCGCCGCACTGTCTCGCGCGACCCAGCGCGAACAACTCCGCGCGGTGCGCGCCTACCTGGCGGGTAAGCCGGCGAGTGCCGATGCCGTGGCCGCGATCGATCGCGAGCTGCAACGCCAGGACAACACCGAGAAGTTGCTCGCGCAGGACCGCGAGCGCGGCTGGCAGTCGTTCCAGATCCGCGGCACCTATTTGTCGCGCACCGAGGGACTGCCGAGCGGCCCGCTCGATTTGCACGGCACCGTTCACGTCGTCCGGCACTACGACAGTTATCCGGGCGACGGTCCGTCGACGACGCAGCGCATCCGCAACGACCAGTACGTCGTGCAGATTCGCGACTTGTCGCGGCGTTTCGACCAGAAGGACTTCGCGTTCGAGCGCAGCGGTAGCTCGTTCGATGCGGCGCTCAAAGCCGCGTTTGACGATCTGGCCATCGCCTATCCGAATGGAGTGTTGGCGATCGAAGCCGAGCAGTTCGCCAGCGGCAGTGGCGCGACGTCTGGCGAAGCGGTGCTGGGCGGCCGCACCGGAAAGGTCGTGGGCTTCGAGCGCAACACGGAATCCACCTGGGAAAAGGTGAAGGACAAGGTTTGGAGCCCGGTCGCCTCGATCGCAACGAACCTAGGAGCGATCGCCCTCATGGCGCTGGTGCCGGGGTCTGCTGCGATCGTGGCGCCTGCGATCCTCGCGTACAACACCATCCCAACGCTGGACCGAGTTGCAAGCGAGAGCGCGCAGGGCACGCTGACGCTTGGCAGCTTCTCGATGGCCGCGGGCGAGATCGCGCTCAATCTGTTGCCGTTGGTGGGGCGCGCGAAGCCGTTTACCGCCGGTTGGTTCGCGGTGGAGACCGCAAACTGGGGCGGTCAAACTGCGCTCATGACGGCGACTGCAATCGACATCGCCGAGCAACTTCAGGCCAAACAGGTAGTCGCGCTCGCCGCCGAATACGAGGCGTTCCTCAAGCTTCGCCAGAACAGCTTGCCCAGTGACCCGCATCTCGCCCAAGCTGAAGCAGAAATTCGCGCACGTGCCGCCGAGGTGGCCGGCGCCATCACCGAGCAATTCCTGCTCCAAATCCGCGATAACGGCATCGTGATGGCGACTGGATCCGTCGTACACCACACGTCGGTCCGCGCTCGCATGGCCGTCGTTGAACGATTGGCCCGTTCGAAACCGGAGGGCACCGCTCAGCCCGTCGCGCTTGCGGGAAGCGACGCGCCGCCGGCTGGGGACCCAGTGGCTGCACCCACAGTCGAGGAAGCGGCCGCGGCACCGCCCAGCGCGGCGGAAGGAACCCAGGCCGATGCCCCGGCGCAGCGACCCGCTCGGACTGGTGATCCCGCTGATGTAGTTCCAGCCGGTCGTACCCCGATCATCCTCAGCGGCGATGATCTGATGATGCGCGAACTCGCGCGCAACATTCCACCCATTCCCGGATACGTCGACGTGGTCGTACACGGCTCGACCGACAGCTTTGCCGTGCTGCGAGCCGACCAAGACATCACCATCGACCAACGCGCGTTTGCGACCTATCTGCGCAAACACGGCCTCGAGGGCCAGAAGATTCGGCTGATTTCGTGCGAGACCGGGAGACACCCCAAGGGCATCGCCCAACAGTTGGCCAACAAGCTAAACGTCGAGGTGCTCGCGCCGAGCGACGTGGCTTGGGTTCACCCCGACGGCAGTATCACTATCGGCCACCGCACCCGGAATACGGGCACGTGGGTGCCACACCAGCCGAAGCCTAGCGAGCTGCGCAGCACGCCGGCCTCGCCGCTCAAAGATGAACAGCGGCCCTATCGCCCAGAGGACGAAGTCGACTATGAGCCCCCCGAACACGCCGCGCCGCTGCCCCACGACCAACGCGCGCGCGCGACGCAAGCCGATGCGCCGGAGTTGGCGCGCCTTTTGGGCGCAAGCGTTATTTTTGATGAAACGTTGACCAACGGCGTCGAAGTCCAAGTTCATCGCGTCGACAAGCTATTCGGCTTTGACCTCCAAGTTCAGTCGGTCCGCGTCGGCAAGAACGCGCTGCTCGCCGACGTTTTGACCCATGCGTCGACGATTAAGAACGTGGAGCGCTACAATGGCATCGTCGGCCGGCTGCGTCAGCTCGCAGAGCGCTTTGCGGCATGGACCACTGGGCGACCCGCGGCGAAATATCCGCACGGCAGTCGGGCGTGGAAGACGCACGAAGAACTCACCAAGCTCAGTTCGCTGCTCACGCAGCGCCGGGCCGAGTTCGGCAACGGCACGGTCGATCCGCACACCCTGCGCGAAGAGATCGAGTTCTTGTCCGGCCGCCACGCCTACCACGAAGAGGTGCTGCGCTCGCTCGAGGACTACGGCAAGGGCTTCGATGGCGACTTTACGATCGCGGCTCCCGACGTCGGCCGGGTTACCAACGAAGCGATCGCGGCGGGTTACAAGCTTCCCAGTACGGAAATGGGCGTGAAAGCCGACTGGTACTACTATCGCCACAAGCGCTCCAGTCCCGACGAGTTCGAGCTGGCACTCAAACCGAGCGCGCCCTACGACGCGCCGTCGGTCCAGGCTCGCACGATCTCCGGTAAGTTCGTCGGCTTCGAAAAACCGAGCCGCGTGGAGAGTGCCGAGTTGCCGTACGACATGTCGCAGGAGGATGCGGTCATTGCGCTGCGCCAGACCGCTGGGTTTAAGGCGTACGCGGAAATGCTCGAGGGCACCGGCATCGCCAGCAAGACCGTCATCGACGGCATCATTCGCCACAAGCGCAGCGAGCGCATGACCACCGGCAAGCCGGTGTACACGGACTACCTGCGCCACGCCGTCAAGGACTACTTCCGACCGCGCGTGATGGAGCGATTGCTCGACCCGAAGCTGTCGGAGACCGCGAGCTGGCAACAGCTGCGCGAGATGATCGACAAGCTTCCCGCCAGCGACCGCGGCAACCTGGCCGAGGATTGGCATCGCGGCCGGCACGCGCCGAACGCGGATGCTCGGGTGAACGTCGGCGTTCCGCGCGACACGGGGCCCAACGCCGGGAAGATCGAGTCGCGCGTCATCGATGCCGTGGACGGCAATACCGCGGTGGAGGTCAAAGACATCACCGGGCGAATCGATGAAGATCAGCTCGGTGCGTACCTCCAGATGATCGAGCGAAAACTCTCGACCGGCGTGAGTGGCAAGGAACCTCCAAAAATCAAGAAGGTTAAATACGTGTTCACCAAAACCGAAGGCGCGATCGCGAACCTCAAGTTGTTTGCGGAGAAGCTAGCGGAGCGAAACAACGTGGGAGGGCGCCTAACGGTCGAAGTGTTCGACTGGCAAGGCAATGTCCACAAGGTTGCAACCGAGGCCCAAGCAATTCAACTGCTCGGACAACTCACCAACACCCGCACAGACATATGAAATACATTGACGCGACGCTTTCAGGTCCGGGTGGTGGCGATCGAGTCCGCTGCTTGGCGGGAACGTCCCACTTCAAGAGGCTACCCGAGAGGTTGTCTCTGGAAAGCGAACAGGCCGATATCTCTCCGGATTGGGTCAAACAACTCACGAGTGTCTTGCGAGACGGGTTAGCGCGATGGGATATCTTCAACCAAGAGCGCCAACTCGGATATCATCCTCGCAGCGACGAGCTTGTGTCTTTTAGCATCCCGGTCGACCAAGTCACTTTGCCTGCGGCACTCGAACTCATCGAGCCATTGCCGTTTGAGCTGTGCTCGTTCGGCGCGGCGTTTTTCGACGAGTGGATCGCCGCCGATTACGAGCGATGGGGCTTCTCGCGCAGCCACATCAGCTTTGGCTGGGGCTGCGCGTTTCGCGGTGCTGGTCACGACCGCCTGGTCTCGCGGCGCTGGCTCGAGTACGGACCCTGGCGCGTCATTCGCCGTCCCAACGACACTACCCTCGTCCAGTTCCACGACCTTACGCTCACGGACCCAGCCGAGGCGTACGACCAAGCCAAAGTTGGCCACGAGCGCATGACCAATGGGTTCCTGTACGACAACTACGAAGACTTTATGGACAACGTCCGCGGCATCTATTTGCCGGAGCAACAACGCCTGGAGATCGTCGTCGCTCCTGGCATCACCGTCGACCCGGAAAGCTTCTACTGCGCCGCTGCGGTGCGGCACTACTACCGCACCCACCCCAATGCCGGCCACAACCCGCCACCCGGCAAAATCGGCCACATCAAGACCGTGGCCTACGTGTTCGTCGACGAGCCGCAAGCGCGTGCCCATCTCCACCAGGTGTGGCTGCACGAATTCGAGTGCATCCTGTCCGACGGCAACGGCATCCGGCGCATCGACCACACCTACCACCCCACCCCTGACCCACCCGCCTGGGTCAAACGCCTCGGTGCCGACCTATAGCCCCCGCGAAGTCAGCTGCGTTGGCCTTGCGAGCTGCACCATCATCGACGGCATCATTCGCCACAAGCGCAGCGAGCGCATGACCACCGGCAAGCCGGTGTACACGGACTACCTGCGCCACGCCGTCAAGGACTACTTCCGACCGCGCGTGATGGAGCGATTGCTCGACCCGAAGCTGTCGGAGACCGCGAGCTGGCAACAGCTGCGCGAGATGATCGACAAGCTTCCCGCCAGCGACCGCGGCAACCTGGCCGAGGATTGGCATCGCGGCCGGCACGCGCCGAACGCGGATGCTCGGGTGAACGTCGGCGTTCCGCGCGACACGGGGCCCAACGCCGGGAAGATCGAGTCGCGCGTCATTGATGCGGTCGACGGCAATACCGCGGTCGAGGTTAAAGACATCTCCGGTAGGATCGACGAAGATCAACTCGGCGCGTACCTCGATATGACTAAACAGAAACTCTTGACCGGCATGAGTGGCAAGGAACCGCCAGAAATCAAACAGGTTAAATACGTGTTCACCAAGCCCGAAGGCGCCATCGCGAACCTCAAGTTATTCGCCGAGAAGTTGATAGATCCAGAAAGGATAAGTCGGCTGAGCGTTGAGGTGTTTGACAAGCAGGGAAACCGCCACACAATCGCTACCCAGGCGCAGGCTCTCCAGCTTCTCACGGTAGGGTCGAGGTCAACCGCCTCGTCCGCGATCCACCCGATACCCCGATGCCCCCATTTTCCCGACAGGCCCTAAGCCGGCTCTGCTACGATAGTCGGCCATGGACGATGCCGATCCTGAGCGACGCCGTTTCCTGCAAATTGCAACGTGTGCGGTTGGTGGCGGGCTCGGGATTGTCGCGGTCGCGCCCGCGCTGCGCATGTGCGTTGCGCCGGCGCGCAGTCAGACGGTCCGGTTGCCAACCGATCCGATCGACGTAGGTGCGATAGACAGCCTTGGCATCGGAAAATCGTGGCGCAAGATCGATGTCGTAGCGCCCGTGGTTAGCGATGCGTGGACGAGCGCGCGCGATGTGGTTTTGGGTGCTGCGTTCGTTCGGCGGCCCAGCGAGGCGAACGTCGAAGCGCTATCGGCGATCTGCCCGCATCTTGGTTGCATTGTCGGCGTCGACGGGCAGGGCGGCAATTTCTTGTGCCCCTGCCACGACAGCCGATGGAACGGCGATGGCCGACTCGTCGCTGCGACCGGTCCGGCGAAGCGAGATCTGGATCCGCTGCCCGTCGAGGTAGTGGGAGAGCGGCTTCGGCTGACCTGGACTCGCTACAAACTCGATACAGCGTTGCGGGAACCCGCGTGACCGCGCGACTTCGTGCATCCATTCGCTCGGTCGCAAGACGGGTAGCGGCGTGGTGCCAAGAACGCATTTCGATGGAAAGCCGCCGCGGCGCGATTGCAAATACTCCCTCGTTCTTGCACGCGTTTGGTTGGACCTTGGCGCTGCTGGTTTGCGTGGAGGCGATCACGGGAACCGCTCTTGCCGCGTTTTATTCTCCTTCGACGACCGACGCGTGGGCATCGTTGGCCTACGTCCAAGATCGCGTGGCGTGGGGCTGGCTGGTGCGCGGACTCCACGTTCACTCGAGCTCTGCGATCGTCATTGTAGCCGGTCTGCACCTGGTCGCGATTGCGCTGCGCGGCGGGTACCAGAGGCCACGCGAGATCACGTGGTGGACTGGACTGATCTTGATGTTGCTGGTGCTCGGGTTTGCGGTCTCGGGGTACGTGCTGCGGTGGGATCAGCCTGGATTTTGGGCCAACCATGTGGAAGTCAATATCGCGGCGTCGACACCTGTGGTCGGCTCGCTGATCAAGGCGCTTGCGCTCGGCGGCAACGAGTACGGCAATCTCACGTTGACGCGGTTCTACGCGCTGCACGTGATTGTGCTGCCCGCGATCTGCGCCGCCATAACGTTGGCTCATATCGGCCTGACGCGGCGTCATGGTCCATTGCCCGCCGCCCGCGAGGTCCCGCGACCGGATGGCGATGGCGGCGCGAGTCGCCCGCCGTGGGCGGATCAGTCGGTCCGCAACCTGATCGCCATGGCGATGGTGAGTAGCGCTGTCGTTGCGTACACGGTTAGCCAGCACGGAGCCGACCTTGGGGCGCCCGCGGATCCGGCATCTGCCTACGACGCTCGTCCGCTTTGGTACTTTCGTTGGCTATTCGAACTGCGCCACCTCGCGGGGCCGCTGGAGAGCTTTGCAGCTCTCGCTGCGCCTGGTGTTGTGCTTGGATTTTTCGCCGTTCTGCCGCTAGTCGATCGAAGTCCGCTGGCCCCGGTTGGGAGCGCTGCGGCACCCGCCGGAGCCGGGAGCAACGGTCGCGGCTCCGGGCGCCCCGAAGGAAGTCCCCTTGGGGGGCGCGATCGCCGACCCTACATCGCGGGGGTACTTGGGATGATGGCGATCATCGTCGGCTTAACCATCGCTTCCTTCGTGCGCGATGCCAACGACGAGGCCTTTGGCGTTCGCCGAGACAAGGCGGCTCAGCGAGCATCTCGAGCGCGGGCCCTGGCGGTGAGCAATGGTGTGCCGGTCACAGGACCTCTCGATATCTACACCGCGGTGCCGATGTACCGTCCCCGCGCTCTGTTCACCCAGTATTGCAAGGACTGCCACGACGCTGGCAGCGATAAGCGCAAGGGACCGATCATCGGGCCCGGCCACGGCAATCGAACTTGGCTCAAAGGGTTCCTAGTCGACCCTAGCGGCCCTGCGTATTACGGGCGCACCAAGCTCGTGCATACCGAAAACGCGATGAAGCCCGTCACCATGTCTTCCGCCCAACTCGACGATCTCACCGAGCTCTTGTACGCGCAGTCCGGGGCGACCGATGTCGACGCCGCCAAGCGGATCCGTGGTCAAACGATCTTCGACGAAGCGTGTACGGATTGTCACAGCCTCGACGAAGGCGTTGGCGGTGGCTCCGGGCCGGGCCTAGGTGCGCTGGGCAGCCGCGACTATTATGTCAGCTACATCAGCAATCCAGGGCGGGCGGCGCACATGGCCAGCATGGCCGAAATGCCGCGATTCGACCGCGAACTTTCGATCGTCGACCGCGACGCCCTTGCCGGCTACCTGATGTGGCTTCGCACTGCGACCCAACGAGATCTCGATTTGCTCGGCCCGCTTTGACCGTGGTGACTACGAAAAATTTCTAGTCACCGCGTTGATCGGCACGTCATGAGCACAGCTCAGCGAAACACTTCATCGCAGTTGGGCGCGGTGGTGTTACGCTCGAACACCCGACAATGCAGGAAGGCCCGGTTGCCCGCCCATTACCTCCTCAGGAGTATGCGACCGATGATCGCGGTGTCGGAATGGGAGGGACTCAGCGTGAGCAGCCGCGGGCCGCCGGCAAGGCACAGCTTCCTGAAGAAGACCTCGTATACTTGGAGTCCATGCTCGCCGTGGGTCGCGAGTGGGCTGATAAGCAGTTATTCGCCGCTGCCGCCCACCAATTCGAAAGGGCGGGCCGGCTTGCGAGCCAGTTAGCCGGCAGGGCCAGAGGTACAGCGGCACAGCGTCTCGCTCAGCCATACATCGAGCTCGCGCGCGTCTCCATTGCGATGAAGGACGCCGAGGGCGCTATTGCGGCAGCGGAGGCGGCTGTCGAGATGGCTCCAAAGTCCAGTCTAGCGTTGAACACGAAAGGTCGAGCTCAGCTGTATGGCAAGAACTACAAGCAGGCGACCGATGCGTTCAAAAGAGCGGTGGAGCTCAACGAGAACAATGTGTGGGCAAAAAATAACCTGGGCTACGCTGCGTTGCTGCAGGGAGATTTCGCGACGGCAGTCGTGCATCTGACAGAAGCTACAGCCCAAGCGACAAAGCAAAAGACGGCCACGGGTTACATGTTTAACAATCTTGGGCTTGCGCTGGAGCACCGCCCCCAGGAAGCGGACTATCTCGATCGCGCCCGGGCAGCTTTCAAGCGAGGGGCCGAGCTGGGTTCGATCGCCGCGGCCGCGAGCTACGAGCGACTCAAAGGCGTAAAGCCCGTCGCTCCCAAGGCGGCGCTAGCCCAGCAGTCGGTGGAGTCGGTCGCCGAACCCATCGTCGAGCCTGAGCGCGACAAACGACTCGATGAGGCCCCCGCCCATTCCGACGACCATCGCGATGGCCACGCGACTGCGTCAGTTCCGATGCAAACGAGCACGTTCGACCTCGCGTTCAACTGCGAGTCGCCGAATGGAGAATTCGCGCTGCAATGCGCGGAAGCACAGGCCACGTGGGCTGAAAAAACGCGGGGAAAAAGCACCGACATTCTCTCTATCCTTCGCCGTAACTGGCGCAATCCTAAGTGATTCCACGGAACAGGTTTGGCGCACCACGACCGCCGTCTCCTTCGCAGTCCCTGCGGCGGCAACTGCATGGTGATAGGCGCTTTGGCCCGCAATGAGTGGGTGGGCCGACTTAAGCGGATGTAGGTACGCGTGCTGTCGATGTATGCTCAACGCAAAGCACGCGACTTGATGGCGATACGTAGCACGCCGCTGCGCTATACCAGTGCGGTGAGTGACCTTACCGACAACAGTCACAAGTCGGTTCCGAAATATCGGACGGCAGCAGGGGGCGGGATGCTATCGCCGTGATGGATCTCCGCAGCTCCGCCACGTACCGCCGCGTGCGAATCGCGGTGTACCTGGTGCTGCTGACCTTTGGTTCAATTTGGTTTTTCCTGTCCAATGACAGGGAAGGCCCCACGGCCCGCCTCGCGGCTGACGCCCCCTACTACTACGTCTACCTCCCTTCCCTCCTTCTGGATGGCGACCTCGACTTTGATAACCAGTACCGTACAACCCGCAACTGGTACCGTTTCGGTGACACCCCCGTAGGACGCGCCTCCAATGTCTTTGGCATCGGGCCAGCGCTGTTCATGGCGCCCCTGTTCGCCGTTGGGCACATCACGGCACGTATCTCCGACAGTTTACCGAACGGCTTCTCCAACGCGGAGATAAGGCTCTGTATGTGGGCTTCTTTGCTCTACACGCTAGGAGCGCTTTTTGCGACCGAACGCTTTCTGCTGCGACAGTTCCGACGCGGGCGCCTCGGAGACGGCGCCGCGTTACTGGGTCCCCTCATTCTCGTACTCGGCGGCCCGGTCGTTTATTACGCGGTTCGCCAGCCTGGATACGCGCATCCGTTCGCCGCGTGCTTCGTCGCATGGTTGGTCGAGCGCTGGGACGCATCCTTCGACGGGAATGACGGTCGCCCTCGGAGCCTGCGAACCTGGATCATCCTTGGAGCACTTCTTGGCGCCGCAGCCCTCGCGCGACCGCAACTGGGCCTGTGGGCGGTTCTCCTAGTCGGTGCCGCGATCGATGACCTGCGACGCGCCGGTTTTGGCCGCTGGCACCAGCTGATGCCGCGTTGGATAGCCGCGATGACCGTCAGTGCGGTTGTCTTCTTTCCGCAGCTTGTCGCCTGGAAGGCACTTTACGGTCACTGGTATTTGGTCCCCCAGGGCGAGGGATTTATGCGCTGGGATGATCCCGCATGGTCGGAGGTCCTGTTTTCATCGCGCAACGGCTTATTTGCCTGGGCCCCGATCTATGCGATTGCCGCGATCGGGTTCGCTCTAGCCGCGCGTTCCCAACCGCGGCTGTGCGGCTGGCTATTCACTGGGATCGTGTTGCAAACCATCGCCAATGGCGCGGTTTGGGACTGGTGGGCAGGTGGCTCTTTCGGCGGACGCCGCTTCGACTCCTGCTTCGTTGGCTTTTCCTTCGGCATGGCATACTTAATCTACCTCGTGGGTGCTGCGCGGAATCGGTGGCAGCGCTTCGCTGCCGCCGCCGCTTGTTTGCTTGGTGTGGTATGCGCGATTGGCAACGTAGCGATGGCGACAAAGACCTCGGCACCCACCGCGCGAATACATGGGGGTGAGCCGCCTGCCGGGTTGATCGCGCGCAGCTTGGTGGGGCCATGGGGGATGGTGGTCGGATCAGTTTCATGGGCGGCTACGCTTCCTGCGCGAGCGGCCTTTGCGTTGACTTACGGCACCTCCCTGGACGCGTACGATCGGTTGGTTGGGGTCCATTTTCTCGAAGATAGGTACCCCGGACTGAACAGCGCGATTGCACCGCTGAGCGCCCGCGTTCCCTTGAACGCGTACGATTCTCGATTTCTGGGATTCGAATCTTCATCGGATGGAGGGATTTTCACCCGATTCGGAATTGCAAAAATACTCCTAGCGTTCAATCGTCGGCACGGGCCACTACACATACGCCTGCGCGCCCGCGCGCCTGACAATAACACCGAGGCGTCCATCTCAGTGCTCTGGAACGGTGCCAGCCTTGGTCAGAATACCCTGACGAATGAAGCGATGTCGCTTGTGTTCAACGCACCGATCTTGCGACGTGGCATGAACGTACTTGAGGTGCACGGCCCGCGTGGAATCGCCATTTCTGAGTTGGAGGTCTCGGTGTCGCCCAGCACTCCCCCATAGAACGGAACCATGAGCGCTACATCGATGGCGAAGGAAGTGTCACCGAAACTGCTGGAGGTAATGGAGAGAGCGAAACGCAGCCCGCAGATGCGTTTTCTCTCGCTGGCACGTGAGAGGAAATGCATTTTTGCGCCAGATGGTGCGCACTATCGTTGGAACGCTTACCGAGGTCGGCACCGGGAAACGAGCCCGGGTGGAAGTTGGGCAGATCCTCGCGAGTCGCGATCGCACCAAGGCCGGCATCACAGCCCCGCCACAGGGACTCGAGTTTGTTGAGGTCCACTACGATGGGATGCGGTTAGGACCGACGATTCAGTGCTCGGACAGTGCAGCGGACCTTGAGGTATAAGTAACTACTTTCATAGGTAAAAGTTGGAAACAGCTATTCTTGCCTGGGCTCTTGGCATCCGGAACCGGAACTCTACGTCTTACCACCGACTAGAAATGCCTCGGGTGTCATCCCAATAACCGAATCCGTCTCAAACATAGAGTTGCAGACGACGGTCAGGCGCTTTTTGGGAAAGAGCCGCGGAAACCAGGCGAACTCAAGCGCGCTTGCCTGCCCCCGTTTCACTTCAACAAGCATGTCGTTACCTTGGACGAAATCGAGTTCGTGTTGATCGCCTTGCCAATAGCGCAACCTTTCTGGCTCCGGTTCACCCGCGATGGAAGCACGACGGTAGAGTTCCTGGCCGACAAGCCATTCCAACCAAACGCCCTGTCTCTCCGGTTTCATTTCTTGGTAGTCCGTCACGGACCTCGGCCGTTCGGGAGCCCACGCTGTTGCGGCGAGCAAATTCACGAAGGGAAACTTGGCCGGTCGTCGGGTGATTTCCACCCGTTTCGATGCATCCCAAGCGGCCTGCGTTGTGACACAGAGCAAATCCGTGAGGAGATCGATCCAGCCGGCGGCAACGGTATTGTTGGCCAAGCCCGCATCGCGGGCGAGCTTGGTTTGTCCAATAGGGCTCCCTCCACCGTTGTGTAATTTCTCCATGATCGCGACGAGCGCGTGTCTTGCGCGCCCAGACAGCGAGACTTCGCCGAGAATCCAATCGCGAGTCGTCTCGACAATCCACTCGGAAATCCATCCTTGCTCAATCATCGACTTGCAAGCCATCGGAGAGCCCCCAGACAACAGGTAGGCTGGCAATGCATCAGCGCCCAGCTTCTGACCTCCAGCGCGGCAAAATTCGGAATAAGAGATCGGGAGAAATAGATAGTTTGTGCGCGCCAGTTTGCCCTTTCGTCCAGGTAAGCGTTCCGATCCGTGACGAAGATCGCTGGCTCGCGACCCTGTCGTCACAACGAGCACCTGACGCAGGAGTCCTCGGTCGATAACGCGTTTTATTCCGCGCTCCCAATCTGTGATCGCGGTGATTTCATCGATAAAAATGCGTCGAACCGGCGCGCGAACTTCGAAACTGGAAGCCAACCGGATGAGTTCTTGTTGTAGTTCATCGGCATCTCGCACATGATCTCCATCGATGAAATACGCAGTTCCGCCACCAAACTGTCGTACCGTTTCTCGCAACTGTTCCTCGAGCCAGGTGGACTTTCCAAACTGGCGTGGTCCGCGAATGACAATGAGACCAGGTTCTTTGGGAAGGTCGTTGAGGCCGAATGAAGGTCGAAAAATCGTCGTCGATTCGGACAGCTCATCAAGTCGCGGAAATAGACCCACGTGGTCGATGGCACCGGAGGCGAGAGCCGCGTTTACTTATCCAACGTTCACGACGTTGATGATATCAACGTTCTAAACGTTTATCAAAAATCCATAGGGGAGGATCCGAGACAAGGGTCGCCTCTCAAGACGACGGTTTCGCCTAAAGGTAAACCGCGCGAAAATGCCGGATCGACGTGGAACCGACGCCCCTAACCAAGGGCTTCAGCGCATTGCGAGCTGCGCGCAAGGGTTGATGTCGGAACGGATGAGGCCTGGCCCTGGAGACATCGATGGAGACATCGATCTCTGGGCGCTCGGGCTACGGTTTATGCTCGCCCTTTTCGAGAACAGCGAGCTTCGCCTCGAGTTCTTCGATGCGATCGGTGAGCGTTTGTACGTCTTTTTGCACCCCCGACCACGGGTTGATCGAGTGTTGGATGCCCTCGACAACACCGCGGATTCTACCGTCGACTTCTTGTTGCCAATCGCGCAGGCGATGTTTGGATTGGTCGATCCACTCGCGCAGCGCGGCGAGGCTGCGCATTTGTCTCGCGCTGTCCTCGTTGGTTTCGTTGCTTGGCGCGAGCGGGCGTTCTGGTGATTCGACTGGTTCGTCTTTGCGCTTCCCAGGTAGAATGCTGTGTACTCGACGCTGCGCTTCCGCAAACCACTCGCCGCCGCTCTGGATAATGGTGCGCATCGCGCCAAGTGGCAGAAAACTGCGCTGTTTTTTTTCTTCTTCGAAGATGATCTGAGCAAGGGTTACGGTCGTGAGATCTTCTTTCGTCTTGTTATCGACGATCCGCACGTCGTCGCCATGACGAATCATCTCGCTGATTTGATCAAGCGTAATGTACCGGCTGTGCTCCGTATCGTAGAGCTTGCGGTTTGCATAACGCTTAATGATTCGCGTTTCGGCCATCGCGGTTCAAGAAACTCCAACGGTAACACGCGTTGCATGGAGCGCTCAACGCCGTGCACAATCCCAAGGCGTGGGGCCCGACCGGATTATCTCGCGGATTTGCGCGCTCCGCGACCCTCGGATGCGAATCCTGGCACTGGTGGAAGCATTCGGAGAGGGCGAGCCTGTGCTTTGGGTGGAGGCGTTGGCGGCGATCGTGACGCGGGCGCATACCGTCGATGATACCGGCGCTATCGAGACGCTTGAGGCTGCCACCCAGGCGGCTCGAGACGATTCGCTGCCCTACGAAACGCGCAAGCGCATGTACGAAGCCGCCGTTGATCGCAATCTTCCGACCATCGCTCGGCTATTTTTGGTCGCGTCCCCGCAAGCCCCGCTTCCGCCACAGCTGGCCAAACAACTTGGTCCCGAGCGTCCCCTGCGCCCCACGGATCGGCCCTTGACGCTAGGCGAGCGCAAGGCGTTGGCGCGGACTCACCTGCGCGAAAAACTCAACTTGCTGTTGCGCGATCCGCATCCTGCAGTCGTGGAGATCCTCCTCGACAATCCCCATGTTACAGAGGCCGACGTCGTCAAGATTGCGTCGGCACGGCCGGCAGTCCCGGAAGCTCTGGCGAAGATTGCAGCGCATGTCCGATGGTCGGTTCGGCACGTGGTGAAGCAGGCGTTGGTGCTCAATCCCTCAACTCCGCTCGCTGATGCCGTGCGCATTGCGACGACCCTGCGCGCTCATGAGCTGGCGGAAATCGCCAACGATAGTTCGTTGCCCGAGCTACTGCGCCGGCATGCGTCCGAACTCCTGGCCGATCTGGCATCGCGCCCTCGCGCATAACGATCTGTCGGATCAGCAATCGGCAGCGCAACCACCGCAGCGATTTCAGCTCTCGGCTTTTTTCTTCTTGCGCCGGACGACGACTTCTTCCCACTCGCCGTCGCTGCTTCCGCTGCCTTCCTCGAGTTGTTTCTGCGGCGAGCCGCCCGCGACTTGTTTGGTCGCAGTGGTTTCGCCTTCGGTATTGTCGCCCTCGCCCAGTGCGGAGGACTTTCTAAAGTTTTTGATACTTCGTCCAAGTGCGTCGCCGATGCCAGGCAATTTGTTGGCGCCGAATACGACCAGGACGATGAGCAGGATGACGACTAGTTCGCCCATTCCGGGCATGTGGGACTCCTTGATGAGCGTACAGCGTATCCCAAATATCCCGTCGTGGCGAAACCGTCGACCCGGGGGGGTAAAAATTCGCAGGAAAACTTGGCGAATCGGCGCTTCGTTGCCTATGTTTCCGGTTCCATGCCCAGGGGGAAGCTTTTCGGGATTTTGGCCCCAGCCTTTGCAGTGGCGGTGGCTGCAGCCGAACCGCCACAAAGTCCGGAGAATCGGTCACCCGCACCCGCCCTCAGCCAAGATGCGGATGCGCGGCGCAATATTCGCGGCTGTGACTCAGGCGAAGCGTGTTCGCGCACGGCGGAGTTGTTGCGCGAATTTGAGCTGCAAGCATTCCCAAAGTCTGGACAGAATCCGTGGATCGAGGGCAACCTCGCGCGTTCGACGACATCAAGGAGTAACGGCGGGCCTGGGCAAGGAGCGTCGCGTCCGCGTGTGGCAAATCCCAGCGAGCTGCGGCCCGATCAGCCATGGCTCGACAAACTGGTCTTGCCCGATCTGCCGGTCGTGTGGACGCAGAAACTTGTCGACTACTTGATGTTTTACAAAGACGATCCTCGGGGTCGAGAGATCATGTCCAGCTGGTTGGTCGCGCAGGGGCGATATCGCGACTTGATTGTCTGGCACCTACGAAAGGCGCATCTACCCGAAGACCTCTTATACGATGCGATGATCGAGTCTTCGTACGACCCATACGAAACGTCGTACGCGGGTGCCCTTGGACTGTGGCAGTTCATGCCGCAAGGCGGCAAGATTTACGGGCTGCGCCAGGATCGTTGGGTCGATGAGCGACGCGATCCATTGCGCTCGACCATTGCCGTGCTCGATTACTGGGCCGACCTCCACCAGCGTTTCAGCGATTGGAACATGACTCTGGCGGCGTTTAACGCGGGATACGGTGCAGTTCTGCGGTCGATCGCACGCTACAATACCAATGATTATTACCAGTTATGCGAGTACGAGAATGGTCTGCCATGGGAGACGTGCCTGTACACCCCAAAGGTACTCGCCGCGGCGATCGTTGGTCGTAACCGCGCGGCGTTTGGTTACGATCAGCTAAAAGAGCTTCCGGCGGAGACCTGGGACGAGGTCGCGCTCCCTGCATCGATGTCTATCGCAACGATTGCAAAGGTCGCTGGCGCTACTGAGGGCGAGATTAAACGCCTCAATCCTCAACTCAAACGCAATCGGACGCCGCCGGGGGAGGTTGGCTATGTCGTTCGCGTCCCGCGAAGCGAGCGCATGACCAAGCAGGCATTGCAGCAGCGGTTTTCGGCCCGATTGTCTGACGATGATGGCGCAGATGCTTATGTGATTGGGCACGGCGAGCGGCTCGAGGACGTGGCAACGGTTTATGGGATTTCGGTGTCGCAGCTCAAAAAGCTCAATGGCATCCAACGCGAGGCCGAGGTGGAAGGTGGAACTGCGCTCGTTGTGCCGCGCGTTTCCGAACAACAAAAGGCAGAAAATCGCGCTAAGGCCAAGGCGAAGTTGCTCGGCTCAGGCGTCGATCACAAGGAAGGTGAAGCGCTGATCGTTCCCGTCCTCGATAAGGATGCCGTGGTTCCGGGAAAAAGGCGCGTGTTCTATCGCGTCGTAGCAGGAGATAGTGTGGCGAGTGTTGCGAGCGCGTTGAGCATAAGTGCCCGCGATCTGTTGGCATGGAATGGTCTTGAAGACAGCGGCAGGTTGCATCCGAAGATGGTGCTGGTCGCATTTGTTGACCGCGGGTTCGATGCCGGGGAGCACCGCGTGACCCTACTCGACGAAGCCGATCTGGAGATCGTGACTCGCGGCTCCGCGGAACATCTTGATGTAGCGGAGGCTCGCGCGGGCCGAGTCCGGACCGAATATGTTGCTTCGAGCACCGAAAAGCTCGCTGATGTCGCGAAGAAGTTCGGCATGGGGTCGCATGACCTTGCTCGCATTAATCGGATCCCGCACACAACCACGCTCGACAAGGGGCAAACCATCATCGTGTACGAAGTCAACGATCGGTCGCGTTCGAAACGCGCTGATGAGCAATGGCACAAGACTCCGCGCGCTCGGCGCGGCAAGATCAGTGCGCAGCGCGCCCAACGAGCGGCGAGTAGTTCATCCCCGAGCCAACAGCCGGTGACACAACCGGCTGAACTCGATCGATAGCCGGGCAACGTGGCCGCGGCGCGATGACGCACACGGTCAATGCAAGCTAACAAACCGAAATTATTAGCTAATGATATCAGGGAGCTACGTCTTTTTCGTTGACAGTGAGGGGGATACAGTCGCAGACTGCGCCGGATGTCTGAAGTAGTACTCGGCCTGGTTGCGCCTCCGTCGACATCGGAACAGTCGGCATCGGAGTCTCCTGCGTTAGCGCGAGAAGTGCGCGTCGCCAAGCTTCCGATCCAAGACGTGGGGCTGGGTGAGCTAAACGTGTTCCCGATCGACAGTCAAACCGCGGTAGCGTTTCGCGCAGATCAAGCGTTAGGCACACAGGGGCCCCACAATGATCAAGTCGCGGAAGCCATCGCGTGCAAGTTCAAGGTTGCTGGCGACACGCACTACTCGCGCAATGAATATGCCGAGGCGCTAGCGGCGTATGAGGCAGCGCTTGACCATGCTCAACAAGGCAGTGCCGGAGCCAACTGCTACTGGGCCTGTGCAAAGGCGAGTCTACAGGTCGCAAACAGCGAGCAGGGCGACGCTAAGCGCGCATCTTTGACTCATGCATTGGAACGCTGCAAGGGCGCTCAAAAGTTCTATATGACGGCAGCCAATTCCTTTGCCTGCGCGGCACTGGAGATCGACATGCGCCGAGCGGAGGATGGACTGGTTGCGCTGGCCGCGTTGACGTAAGTGCCTATAGCGCAGTTCATTTGCTGTGATGACCGTGCGCTATGATCATCAGTCCGAGTGAGCTGTGCTCTAGCGGTTGGAGGAGGTAGGAACCGCCCCAGCCGGAAGTTGTTTCCATAGCTCGATCGCAGCATTGGAAATACAGACTTCGTTTCGTTCCTTCACCAGGCAGCGAAAGATGATCTTATCGCCGTGTTGCCACATCTGGGTGATCAGCGTGTCGCCTGGAACGATCGGCGCTGCGAATCGGGCGCGAATACTGCGGACATAGCGGGGGTCTCCGTCGGGTGCGAACGCGGTGGCTACAGCGCGGGTCGCAAACCCAAATGCGCATAGGCCGTGTAAAATCGGCCGCTCAAACCCTGCTGTTCGGGCGAACTTGGGATCGGCGTGTAGGGGATTCCAGTCTCCGGACAGCCGATATAGCAGCGCCTGATTGCCGCCGGTCTTCTCCTCAACCGTTCGCTCGGGTGGACCGTTGGGCGGAATGTTGGTTTCCGAGCTGGGGCCTCGCTCTCCACCCCAGCCGCCAACGCCGCGAATGAACGAGACCACTAGATTCCTAACGAGAAGGTCTCCCTGTTCGTCGTAGCTCAGAAACTCGGTATGGATGGCAGCGCCTTGGCCTTTGTCGTAGATCGCTTTGATGCTCGCTTTGGTCGTTACGGTTGCGCGGGGAGGCAAGGGCCGCATCACTTCGGTGTATTGCTCGCCGTGCAGTACTCGGTCCAGTCCGAAGGACAGACCAGGGACTGTCGCTCCGGACTTGGCCTGCGTGAACAGCAAATTAATCGCCGGGATCACGCCAAAACTTGGAAGTACTCGCATTCCCCTGCTGCTCATTTCATAGACCAGCGATACGTCGTTTTCATTCGTGGGATCATTGCCAGCGCCTACCCCGAGGGCGTAGAGCGCGACGTCGCGCTCGTCATAGGTAGAGACGCGCTGTGGGTACGAGTAACCGAGTGCGGCGTCGACATCAATGTACTCGTTGCCGCCGCGGCTCGGCCCGTTTTCGAGGTTGGCGACGATCGGCTGCAAGGACTCGGCCACCGACGTAGGGTAACTGCACTTGTCAAAACCGATGATTTCGCTCCAAGCCGCCTCGACGCTTTCGGGCGTAATCGCGCGGCCAGGCCGAAACGATTTTCCCGCGGCGCGTTGCCATCGCACCTTGGCGTAGAGCCCTCCACCCACTTCATAGAGCCCACCGGTATCATCGGTCGATTCGTGGGCGAGTTTGGCCACCAGCGCCGACACAAATTCGGGGCGCAACGCTTCGATAAGCATTTTGGGCATGACCGTCTCAGTCATCCGCGAACCCGCAATTGGCGCGATCGTATTGACGACGATGTTGCGCTTGCGACCTTCAGCCGCAAGCGTTTGCGTCAGTCCGTGCAGGCCCAACTTCGCCGCCGCGTAGTTTGCTTGGCCGAAGTTGCCGTAGATACCGGAGGCAGACGATGTATTGATGATGCGACCAAATCCGGCGTCGCGCATGTAGGGCCACGCTGCGCGAGCGCATTTGAACGCACCGAGAAGGTGGACGCGATAGACGAGATCCCAGTCGGTCTCGCTCATCTTAGCGAACGACACGTCGCGGAGAATCCCCGCATTGTTGATCAGGATGTCGATCTTGCCCCAGGTGTCGATCGCCGCTTTGATGATTCGGTCGCCGTGTTCGACCGAGTCGTAGTTGGCGACCGCCATGCCGCCAGCTGCTTGGATTTCGGCGACTACGAGGTCTGCCGCAGCAGTCGATGTACCCTCACCTGTGAGGGTTCCACCGAGGTCATTTACCACGACCTTTGCACCTCGAGACGCGAGCATCCGGGCATGCGACCTGCCCAATCCTCCGCCAGCTCCGGTGACGACCGCAACTCGACCATCGAAATGCACTTGGTTCATGAAATGACTCTTCCTATGGGGCGTGGTGCAGCCCTGCGCATGTGACCGTGCCTGGAGTTTGCCATGGCGATCGGCGTTTCGAGCAGGGTAGATGCGGGAATGCGCGGGTTGTTGGCGATCCGCTGGCGCAAGTTGCGTTGGCAGGGCAAGCTCCGGGCGCATGTGGATCTGGATGTCTCGCGCGCTGGCCCTGGTTGGGCTGGCGGCTGTTGTGCTCGCGGGCATGTACGTCTTTCGCCGGCCGTATGAGTTGCGAGTCGGATGGCGCTACCTCTATGCGGGGCGTCGCGATCGGCGGATGCTACGCTTCGCAGCGATTGCGGCGGGGATTGCGCTATTTGGGGTGGTAGCCCTGTTGGCTACCGGAGGATCTGCGTCGTTTGGAGTGCTGGCGCTGGTGATTGGCATGCTCGCCGCGACCGTGTTCCTGCTCCTTGGAGTGTTAACGGTCTTTACCAGCGTTTCGGTATTGGGCGTTGCGCTCGGCGTGGCCGCGCTGGTCGTGGTGCTTGCCGTCACCACCGGATTTCAACATCAGTTCAGAGACAAAGTTCTCGGTGTCAATGCGCACGTCATCGTCCAAAAATCGCAGGCCACGTTTTCCGAATATCGCGAAGTCATGGCCACGGCGGCGGCGATCGATCCCGACGTGATCGCGGTGCAGCCGTTCATTTTCGCCGAGATGCTTACAACGCGCGGCAAGGGTGAGCTATCAGGGGTGGCGATCAAAGGTGTTGATCCCAAGTTGGTTCGAGCAGTGCTCGACCTCGATAAGCACATGCAAGAAGGCAGCATCGATGCACTCTCCGTCGTGCCGAAGGCTGGTGAACTGCCGCCGATTATCATGGGCAAGGAGCTCGCCCACAAACTAAAGGCGAAAGTTGGCGACGATTTGACGGTGGTCGTGCCGCTATCCAACATCGATTTCGAGACCCGACGTGCGAAGTTTTCAGCCCCGAGAACGCGCAAGTTCCGCGTGGCGGGGATTTTTTATAGTGGATTCGCCGAATACGACAGCCGCCTCATGTACACGTCGCTTCGCGACACGCAGGAATTGGATGGCCGCGGCGACCAGGTGATGGGAGTCGAGCTTAAGGTGAAAGACGTAGAACGCGCTGAGCAGATTGCCGCCAAGCTCGAGGCTGCGCTCGGCGCGCCATATACCGTACAGGATTGGTACGCGTTGAATCACAACCTATTTGCCGCGTTGAATCTACAGAAGCTCGCGCTCGTGATTATCCTTACGCTCATCATCATCGTTGCCACGGTAAATATGGTTTCAGCGCTGACGATGATGGTAACCGACAAGACCCGTGAGATCGCGATACTGAAGTCGATGGGATCGACCTCGCTCAGCATTGCGCGCGTGTTTCTCGTGCTCGGGTTGGCGATAGGTGGAGTTGGAACGCTACTGGGGTTAGGGATCGGTCTGACAACGTGTTTTGTGATGAGCGCGTACGGCTATCATTTGGATCCGAAGGTCTATTTGATCGATCAGCTTCCCATCGAGGTCCAGCTGATCGAAGTTTTCGCCGTTGCGGGGATCACGCTCGCCATTAGTTTTGTAGCCACGTTATTCCCATCGCAAAGCGCTGCCGCGCTGACTCCGGTTGACGGACTTCGCTACGACTAGGAATTCACATGGAATCGCCGCGACAAACAGAAATGCGCCGGGTCCTTACCGGAATAAAACCCACCGGTACGCCGCATGTTGGAAATCTATTGGGAGCGATCCGGCCGGCGCTGCGTCTAGTCGGTGAAGCGACCGAGGCAATGTATTTTATTGCCGACTACCACGCTCTCACTACAGTGCATGACCGCGTCCGGCTTGCACAGCTTACGCGCGAAGTAGCTGCGGCCTGGCTCGCGCTCGGCTTAGATCCGAACCGCGTTACATTTTACCGCCAGTCCGATGTACCTGAGGTGTTTGAGCTCGCGTGGATCTTGTCGTGCTTTACGCCGAAGGGTTGGATGAACAAGGCCCACGCTTACAAAGCACTGGTGGCGGAAAACCAAGAAGCGGGCAACGCCGATATCGACGCTGGCGTGTCGATGGGAGTGTTCTGTTATCCGGTACTTATGGCCGCTGATATCCTCGCCTTCGACGTCGATGTGGTGCCTGTGGGAAAAGATCAGGTCCAGCATATCGAAATTGCGCGCGATATCGCCCAGCGAATCAACCACACCTATCGCTCAGACGTGCTCCGGCTACCCGCAGCGAAGCTCGGCAGCGAAGCTTCCATCGTACCTGGGATCGATGGACGAAAGATGAGCAAGAGCTACGACAATACGCTGCCATTGTTTGCTCCCCCCAAACAGCTGGAGAAGATCGTTAAGCGCATCGTCACTGACTCCACGCCGCCCAACGTGCCAAAGGATCCTGACACCTCAACCATCTTCCAGATGTATCGCGCAGTCGCGACTCCGGAGGAGTCGGCAGCATTTGCCGAGCGATTTCGCGCTGGGATTGGCTGGGGCGACGCGAAGCAGCAGCTCTACGAACGCCTTCGACTCGAACTCGATGACTCGCGCGAGCGCTTTGACGCGCTCATGGCAAAGCCGATGTATCTCGACGAGGTCCTTGCGGCAGGGGCAACGCGCGCGCGCGCGATGGCACGCGCAGTGGTCGATCGGGTGCGCGCTGCGATCGGCATTTCCGGCTCATGATCGCGGATAGCCTGGATTCCTAACATCTACGTTTGAGGCGGCGTTTCCGCGGCGGACCCTGACGGGGTTCGCCGCGGAATCATCGGCGACGATGGCCCTTGCGTCGGGACTGCGCGTGGCGGCTGCTCGGCCTGTTGGAGTCGGTGATCGATCAGGGCGCTTTCGTCGACGTTCGGTGGCAGTCCTTGAGGGAACCGCGCCCAGGGTGTGAACGCCGACCAGCCCACATCGTTTCCAGGGTCGGCGGGTGGGTTTGGGATTGTTTGCGCAGGCGGCCATGATGGCGGCTAGACATAGCGGATTATGGACGCGCATAGGTCGCGCCGCAATCAACGTACTGATTACGATTGGCGGCTGTCTCATTGCGGGCCTTGCCGGTGCATGGCTCGGCCGCCGGCTCTTGCGTGCCCTTCCCAACGATGAAGAGGTCCAGGTCGGAGTGTTCGCTGGCCTCGCCACGCGCAAACGATCCGGTTAGGTAGACGCACGCATTGGATCCCGCCAGCTCCTCGGCATCGCGAAGCTCTTGGCGGAGGCTCTCAAGACGGTCCGAGCTATTTTTCCGTCGAGCTTTCAGGATCTCGCCCATCCCGACCCTCCCATTCAAAGATATTCGCGAAAATTTCTGCCTGCTCTATGGCGTCTTCAAGCGCGTGATGCGAGTGGGCACCTTCTCCGCGAAGCTCATCGAACAGCTGGCTTCTACCCGCGTCAGCGATCGGGAGATGACCCTTCACTGCAAATGCAGTCTTAATGTCGAAGCAACTGGAGTGGTTGAAAGGGGAACCCTCACGCGAGAACCGAACAAAGTACCAGTACAACCACGACCAGTCGAAGCTGAGGGGATAGGCCACGAGGACTGGTCTCGCTGTTCCCGCCAATTTCTTTATCCAGGCCGCGGCGGTTGTCATCGCGTCCTCTGGCGCCATGCCTTCGCGAACCAGCCGATCGCGATCCAGCTGATTTACTCGCAGCGCCTCCGGATCAAAGCTGTCAGAAATCGGTCGCACTTCGAGGTAGAGGCGTTGATCGTAGTTTGCCGGACGCTCAAACTTGCTCCCGTCAAACCTACCCGCGTAAACCAATCCGACGGACAGCATGGAATATGGCCCCGGGATGGGTCCATCGGTTTCCACGTCTGCCGAGAAGTATGCGTCCACGCGTTTCTCCCTTGCGAGTTTCGGTGCTCGCGAAGCTTTCGGGACGACAACGCGAGTCGACGTAGCTGGCAGCATCACAGCACCGTAACAGATGGCCCTGTCGGTAGTGTAACTGGCACTCCGTGAAAAGCGTTGAGATTTGTCGCACAAACAGAGTTGAAAATTCTAGGAACACAAGCAGATCCGATAGTTAGCGAACAGATCGTAAGAGACGCAACCTACTGGGTTAGTGAGCGACATGCCGAAACAACGTGAGTTTTTCGAATGGATTGCCACCCTGCGTCCCATCCGGGATTGTGTCGTCGCTGCACACGCGGCTACAGCCGCGGATTCGAAAGCGCGCTCGCCGACGCGAGGGGAGGCGAAGGCCACCTGCACATCGCGCCAGCGGCACAACGCTTTTACGATGCCTTCGATACCGCTTCGCCGCATTGACATCTGCGACAGACCGATTTCATCGCGCGACTCTTCGAGCCGGTCCCTTCCGGCCCGCTCGACGTTGCGTGGGTTCATTTCGCCGTGCCCGCTTCCTCAGGCGGACGGTAAATCTGGGTTCCTATCGGTCACCTCCTGCTATGCTGTCCGGATGCGCTCTGCGGGGCTCCTTGTGTTGTTGTGGCTTGCTGCGTGTGGAGCCAAGATGTCAGCGTCCAAGATCGATGCGAGTCAGGGCGGCAGCGATGGCGGCAACGGCAGTAGCAGCTGCGTCGCACCGCGCACCGAGTTCCCCGCAACTGCAACGATCTATCAAGACGTTTCAAACGCGCCCATCGATCCTGGGTGGAACACCATCAAGAAGGTGCTTGCCGATGGCTGGGGAAGTCCGTTTCAGTTGGATCCATCGTTTGCGATCAACTACGCCGATAGCTGCGTTACACGGCGAGCATTCACCCAGCCGAACGACGCAGTGCCCGATTGCGATACCGCCCCGATCCCGGTCCCGGCGGGCGGAAGCATCGAGAGCAGTAAGAACTATGCATGTAGCAACCCGGGCGACGATTGCCATCTCATTACGTATCAGGGCGATCGCTTGTACGAACTGTATCAAGCCAACATCACGGGCGGCCAAGCGCGCGGAGGTGCATTCTCGGGGTCGTGTCTGGTGGTGTGGGATCTGACCCGAGACTATTGGCAGCCCGGCACGCCATTTTCTCGCGGTGATGGTTGTAACGGTGCGGATGCAGGGGGGCAGCCCATCGCGCCGCTGCTACTGAAAAAAACAGAGATCGCAGCGCATGAAATCAATCACGCGATGCGGTTTACGTTGCCGAATGCAAAAATCGACAACACGTACTACGTTCATCCTGCAACGCATCTCGGTGGGCGAGGTGCGCCCCGTCTTGGGGTGCCGTATGGAGCACGGTTGCGGTTGCGCGCGAATTATCCCATCGGGAGCCTGCCCAGCGCCGAAGCGCGAGCGATTGCTGTTGCGCTGCAGAAGTACGGAATGTATCTGGCGGACGGCGGAAACTTCTTTGTCTCGGCCGCGATGGACATCACGGATGTAATCGATACTCGCGCACTGAAGGCCTTGCAGCCCTCCGACTTTGACATGGTCGACGGCGGTCCGCGCTACGAGTTCCACAAGCTAGACTGTGAGCGGACGCCCATTTCTCACTGAGACTGGTCACGGTTTGCGGCGTAGCAGCTCGCGCAACCGCGGGGTGATGATTTCCAGCGCGTCGGCGCCTTTGATCGATCCTTCGATCTGCTGTCCACTCGATCGGCCGTCCGCGTTGGGGATCGCAAACAGCGGTACGAGCTGGTAGCGATAACCGGCCTGTTCAAGTGCGTCTCCGTGGCGGTCGACGTCAAAAGCAAGCATGCGCACATCGCCAAACGCGGCGTCGAGCTTCCCCTCAGCCGCCGCCGCATGAAATTGAACGCATGGTCCGCACCAACTGGCGCCGGCGTAAACCACCACCTGTTTGTGATCGCGGGTCGAGCGCGTGATCTCGCGGGCGATCAGGGCCGCGATGTCATCTTTCCCGGAAGCCTCCGCTTCGACCAGATCGAGCTTGGCTGGCTGTGCTCGATTGCAGGCTACAAGCCACGTCGCGAGGAGGACTGCGACAGCGCATTCTACGGACAATGGAACACGCCTCATCGACGCAATCCCAGTCGTTGCGCGAGTTGAACCGCTGCCGGAGCGTTCGGTTCGATCGACAGCGAGATCGCCAGGTGCCACCGCGCAGAGTCGGCATCGCCGGTAGCGGCGCAAAGCAACGCAAGCGCCACGAGTGCGCGCGGCCACGCCCGGCGTCCAACCAGCTGCTCCTCAACCGTGGTGCGCTCTTGTAAGGCAGCTTCGCGCTGATCTTTGCCCGACGCCACCTGAACGCGGAATCGAACCCAAGCGAGCGTGGCTTCGTAGTCGGGGTGGCCGGGATGTTGCCGACACGCTGCCGCGAAGTGCCCCATCGCCTTGTGCGCGTCGCCCTCGCCTAAGGCAGCCTGTCCGCGCGCGAATGCTTCGGATGCCGCTTTCATCGCTGAGGTATCGATTGCCCACGAGGTTTTCATTTCGTGGAGGCGTGATCGCAGGTAGTCCGTGTAGCGTCCGCGTTGCGCGTCATCGACGAGAACTCCACGCGCCTTCTCGATGAGTTCCCACGTGGGGGCAACGACAGTAGCGAGGTCCCCGAGGTCGTAGCGCGCCAGCGCCTGTGGCGAGTAGCGCGAACCGAGCAACTGATATGCGGTTTCGATTTCAGGGTACTCCGCCAGCGGAGTAATTTCGAGAACGTCGAAGTAGGTCGAGCGTTCGAGTCGCTTCATTCGGGCTCGCAAGTGTTTGCGAATTTCGTCGAGCGACCGCTGTCCCGGGGTGGTAACTTTGTACACTTCGGCGCTGAGCTGAATGGCTTCGAGGGAGGTCAGAGTCCATAGCAGTCGCGCCGTTTGCATTGGATCGAGCGGTCCCGCTTTCACGAGCGTCTGAACCGTCTTGGTTCCGTCAGCATGCGCAATGGTCTCGAGTTCTGGGACCGAGAGAATGCGCTCGCCGCGCAGTTGGTCCAGTAGTGCCAGTGGCGTTGCGTAGTGCTGGACGTGCCAGCGCAGCGCCGCCCGGGCAATATCGATGTCGACGGTGCGCGCGTGAAGAATCGTCGTTGGCCACGCTTGGGCGGTGTTGTCGGCTGCGGGTAGCCCCAACGCGGCGCGCATGACAGTCCACCTCATACCAATGGCCAGCCGGAACTTCGCCGCTTCTTGGATCGCAGCGGCGAGCGTGGGTATCGAGGCGGTGGAGGACAGCAGGGTAACTCGCGCTCCGGGAGCAAACTCGCGAGCGGATGCCGAACTTCCGACCGCAACCACACCCGGTACGTTCGGCTGGTCGCGCCAACTGGCAGCGATCGCCGGCAGACGCGCTCCAAGCTGATCGGCGTCGAGAACAACTACATCGTACGGACTGGTTCCCACGGGGCCATTCGCCAGACCGGAGTCCCACTTTGCTTGAAAACTGGCGCCGTTGAGCGCCTCTTCGAGCTGAACACCGGAGCCGACGTTAGCGACCGCGATTACAACGCGCACCTAACCAGGGTATCATCGCCAGAATTCCGCGATGGGCGCCGCGGGGAAAATGAGGTGTGGGAGGGAGTCGTACCGCCGTATCGCACAACGTCCTCCATGGCGGTGGTCCACCGGTTTTGATCCACTACAATACTCAGGTGTCGTTTGGGTCTTTACGAGCTGTGTTGATCGCCGTTGGGTTGTGCGCTGTCCCCGCGCGCGCTGACATCTACTCTTGGACCGACAGCGATGGAGTGGCGCACTTCACGAATAGGAAGCCAGCCGGTGGTGGAAAGTGGAAAAAGGTCCTCGACAGCGTGGCACCGGCCGGCACGAAAGCCGCCGCACAACGCGGCGACTGCCCGCGCTGCGACAAAGTAGCGGCGCGGGACCGGTCACCGGAGCGTTTTCATCGTTACGATCCATTTATCTTCGAGGCGTCGCAGCTGTACCGCATTCCGGTGCCGTTGATTCGCGCCGTGATCAGCGCGGAGAGTGACTATGATCCGTACGTCGTGTCCGCGATGGACTGCAAGGGGCTCATGCAAGTTCATCCCGACGTTTACATCGACATGGGTACCCAGGGAGACATCTTCGATCCGCGCACCAACATCTTAACCGGCACGCGCCTATTGCGATGGTTGGCCAATCGCGTCGACGGTGACCTCGTGCTTACGATCGCTGGCTACCATGCCGGCATCGGATCGCTGGCCAAGTTTGGCTATACCGTGCCACCATACGAATACACCCGCCAGTACCTCAAAATGGTGTTGGATCGGTACTACAAGTACAAAACGGCGGAGGGAGCTTAGCGGCCTGAAGGTGCGGCTTGTGGATGCGTTGACAAAGAAAGCGGATTGACTGAACATTTAATCAGTGCATGTTGCCTGTGTAGATCTTCCATCGTTGCCGCTTCAGCTGGTGTGGCGAGCAGAGCCCGAGTTGCGCGCGCATGCCGTCGTTGTTATCGATGAAGATCGCCCTCAGGGAACCGTGTTGTGGGCGTGCGAGAAAGCGCGTGCGGTTGGCGTGTTGCCTGGGCAGCGTTATGCACATGCGCTCGGACTGCACGGTGATTTGCGAGCCCGCGTGGTGGCAGGCAAACAGATCGATGCGGCGATCGTCGAGTTGCGCAGTCGACTACATGGACTATCGCCGCGCGTTGAACCTGCGACCGTCGGGCAGGGCAACTCTGGGAAAAACTGCGCGACAGGCACGTTTTGGCTCGACGGCGATGGGCTCGAGCGGATCGATTTCGGCGTATCCATCGGGGGTACACGCGCATGGGCGCTCGCAATCCAGGGCGTTGTCGACAGACTTGGATACCTAGGAGCGGTGGTCGTTGGGTTTTCGCGCTTTGCGAGTTACGCGCTCGCTCGCGCGCAGCGCACTGGGATCCTGGTGCTGGGCAATGAAGCCGAGGAGCGGGCCGCAGCTGCAGCCGTACCCCTTGCACGGCTCGACATCGACCCGAAGCTGCGCGATGCACTCGCACGACTCGGCGTCACCACGCTAGGACAGATGGTCCGCCTGCCTGCGGGTGGCATTCTCGAGCGCTTTGGCCCCGATGCGTATCGCCTCTATCAGCTCGCAGCCGGTGAGCGCTGGGATCCGATCGTGGCAGTACCTCCGCCCGAAACTCCCGATGAACAAGTGACTCTCGATGACGATATTGAGAACTCGGACCAGATCATGTTCGCCTTGCGCCCGGCGCTCGCCCGCTTGCTTGCTCGCATTGCATCTCGCGGTCGCGCGATTACTGCGCTGCACGTCGAGCTGACGTTGCGGCATGCCGTTGGCAACACGGAATTACACCCCGAGTGCATTAAGCCCGCCACAGCTACGCTGGATGAACGAGTGCTAATCCGCCTCGTGCATTTGCGGATCTCGACGACGCCACCCGCTGCCCCCGTCCATGCGTTGCGGCTATGGGCCGATGACGTAGCCGCTACCCGTGAACAGCTCGCGTTGTTTACGTCTCGGCCGCGCCGTGATTTGCGAGCGGCAAATGAAGCGATCGCACACCTGCGTGCCGAGCTCGGAGAGGATTCTGTCGTGCGCGCGGTATTGCGCGATGGCCACCTGCCGGAAGCAAGGTTTGGTTGGGAGCGGCTGGGTACGGTAGTTGCCGCTGAGCCCTTACCCAAAGCAGTGCGACCGTTGGTGCGGCGGTTACATGCCAGGCCGCAACCATTGGCCGGGGGGCGAAATAGCCAGATGCGCAACGATGGCTGGCTACTCTCGGGACTCGAGTACGGCGCGGTGGTGCGAATTCTAGGTCCTTACGTAGTTTCGGGCGGTTGGTGGGCTCGCGAATTGCGCCGTGATTATCATTTCGCTGAGTTGCGTCGTGGCGACTGCCTATGGGTCTACTACGATCGCAACCGCCGGCAGTGGTTTTGGCACGGTGGCGTCGAATGACGATGGCAAAACCACATCCACCACCTCAACTGTATGCGATCCGCGCGACGGCCGCGCCGATCGCAGTGGTGTTCGCGCATCGCGGGCCATGGTTCATGATCGCTCGCTGGAATCTCAACGCCAACAAGGTCGAGCCCGGGACCTGGTTTCGCGGCAGGATCTATCAGCGCCGCTGTGACATCTCGCCCGACGGAAAATTTCTCTACTATTTCGCGATGAAGAGTGGGCAGCCGTTTCATGCAATAAGTCGGGTGCCATGGCTCACCGCACTCGCGCTGTGGCGCGCCGACTCGACGTACACCAACGGCTCACACTTCGTGTCCGGACGCAGCAGGGCGGCGGAATGGACTCCGCACCAAGGCACGATCGCACCACTTCGCAAGAAGTACGGCCTTGCGCTCGCAAGCAATGAGACGCGGGCGTACGCCGCCGAGCGTCTGCGAGGGTGGCGAGAACACCCCGAGGCTGCGCCCCGTCCGAGGTCGGACGTATTTCACGAGAACACGCCACAATGGCTCATTGCCGATCAGCCCGGTGGTGAGAGCCGGCTCGAGCTTCGCGATGAGGGGTACGTCAGGGGGTGGCTCGAAGGCCGCAACCCTCGCTACTCGCTCGATGGCGAGCCGCTCGTCGATGTGAGTTGGGCGGACTGGGATCGACGCGGACGCTTGCTCATCGCAACCCGCCGCGGAACGCTCGAGATTCGCAACGCGAACAACAACATCCAGCACTCGTGTTCGCTCGCACAATTCGTCCCCGATCCGCGACCTTCGCCGCCTCATGCCCAGCGGTGGTGACGGAACGAGCGCGAGTGGGGCACGAGCCGAGAGGCGGTAAGTTCCTACGTAGTTCCCAGAGGTTGGTAGGATCGAACGAGTTGGCCAAGAGTGGTTTCCGCCCCCTTGATCCCATGCCATGCTCTAGAGATGTCATACCCAAAACGTAGCCGAACGGTGACCGTAGCTTGCGCCGCGTGGATCGCCGTTTCGCTCGCCGTAGGTTGTAATTCCGAGGCGAAACCGGGCAAGGGAGCGCGCTCGGGAGGCCATGTCGTCCTGAAACTCAGCAATACCGCTGCGATCGTCGAAGGCAAGAGCGGCAGTCGCACGTTCAAGCTGTCGAACCCCAAGATGTCCATGGAGCAAGCCAGGGCGATCCTCGACCACATTTATGCCGAAGGTGGCAAGGACGGCGGCGTGTGGATCTGGGGTCGATACGATGCGCCGAAGGTCTACGACGGTCTGGCCAACGAGCTCAGCGAGATTCCCACGCGGCTCTGCATGCGCGATGGCAGCAACTGCAAGAACTGAATCGGCTGCTGTACCTTTCACGCCGGTCGTCGCGCTCGCCTCTCAATTCGGTAGCGGATGGCGTTATCCTCGAGTTCTTGTTCGCCGTCCCACGGAACGCGCACAAAGCTGCGGTCGAGATCTGGAATGTGCGTATCGCAGCCGAACCGACCCTCGACGCGCGTGAGATACACCCAGCGCAACGCCGCGTGGGCCAGAGCTTCGCGATAAATCTCTGCACCACCAACGACGTATGCAGCTTCAACGTCGCTCCGGAGAGCGGCTTCAAGCGCGGCATCCAGTGATTTTGCCACAGCGACCTCGGCAGGAACGGGCAGATCCGACCGTCGCGTTACAACGATGTTCAAGCGGTTTGGGAGCGGCTTGCCGCCAACTTCTGCCGACTCCCACGTTTTCCGACCCATGACGATTGCGGCTCTGCGGCCAGGGGTCGCCGACGATGTGACGCGCTTGAAGTGCTGCAAGTCTCCGCGCAACCGCGGCCACGGCAACCCACTGGCCTTGCCAATTCCCCAATCCAGATCCGCTGCAACGACGATGTCGAACATGGTGGCCAACGTAACAGGGCCCCGACGCCTACTGAACGCTGCAGGCAATCGAATGTACCCCCCCGGGGGGGTTACCTTAGTACAGTTCCCCGTAAGTTGGTGGCCACCCCGGTCGCCGAGGCGACCGGAT
>CAYQQM010000009.1:0-34139 GCA_964419605.1 uncultured Kofleriaceae bacterium
AAATCGTTCTCAAACCCGATAGCTTACGCTTAAGTGAGTGGCATTGGTACTAGTACCTCGCCACAGTGAAGATGATCGGTTGAGGCCGACGAGCCGCGCCGAGCGCGAGGCTTGCGGAGTAAGCGCTACTGGCGGTACTGGCGGTACTGGCGGAGCATAACGCTGCGATCGGCGATGGATCGGCGGCCCGAATCGATCATCTTCACTGTGGCGAGGTGCTAACCGCGCTGCAATGCATAGATGTTGCCCTCGACCGGCTGGTCGTTCTCGTGCCGCAATACCTCCAGGGTCACTCGCTGGACCCGCAGACCGTGGGCTTGCGCAAGCTGGTGAATGTAGGGCTCCGCGTGGCTGTAGCGCAGACTGCGCTGAAGCTCAACGGATGCACTGAGGCTGCGTTCGATGGAAAAAATCGCAAGGCCGCCTGTTCTAAGTGAAATGGCGCATGCGGCAAACGTGGAGTCCAATTCACCGACGTAGTTGAACACATCGGCGGCGACGATGAGATCCGCGTTGCGCTCCCTCGCCAATGTCGCAGCGAGGTCTTCCACGTGCAATTCGTCGTAAATGCCGCGCTGTCTGGCTCGGAACACCATGCGACGCGACAAATCGACTCCGATGAGAGTCCTCGCAAACCGACGAAGGTGGACGCCGGCCAGTCCCGTACCGCAGCCAAGGTCGAGGACGCGAAGGCTGCCATCCTGCGGTTGCACGAGCTCGGTGACCGCCGAGGCGATCAAACCAGGTACTGCATAACGCAGATGATTCATGAGGTGCTGATCGAAGCTCGCCGCGTACGTATCAAACAAGTCGGCGATCACGTCGGGCGGCGCAGTCACAGGCCGAGACCCCGTTTCGCCCTCTGCAACATTGGCGCCAGACCGATCGGGTGACCCCGTCAACCCTGCCAAAAAAAAACGCGCGTGGGCGTTGCTTGGGTCGCGTCGCAGAATCCTGCGGAACAGGCCAATCGCCTCCCGCGTTCGGTTGCTTAGCATGTGATGCTTAGCCAAACGCTCCATCGCAAGGGTTGTGCTGGAGTCGAGTTCGATCGCGAATTCCATCGTGGCCACAGCCAGCGAATCGTTTCCTACAGCAGCATATACAGAGCCCAACGCGAGATGGGCCGGGGCGAACGAGGGCGCCGAATCTCGCGCCCGCTCAAGAACAGCGATCGCATCGGCGTATTGCGCGCTCTGCTCGAAAACGATGCCGAGCATGGTCAATACGCCAGCATGGTCAGGGGCCAGCGCTAGCGCCGACTGCAGGTGCGAGGCGGCTTCGGAAAGTTCGCCGCGTTCCGAGCAACTGCGCGCGAGCTCGGTGAACTCGGGCACGCCCCACCGCGGCAACTGGGTCTTTTTGCGCTTCACTGGAACGCGACAATACCTAAAGTGAAGCAAAACGCGATTGCCGGGGCGGTGGCGGAACGACGGCCACCGCCCCTACGGCCCATTTACGGAGATTGGTAAATGATCCGCTCAAACGTCGCGGCGCCATTGAGTCCTGTCGACGCACCGCAACGCCAACCAGAATTGATGTTGCCGCCGTTTGTGTGCCAGCAGAGACGACTTCCGGGATTGGTGCTCGCGGTGTCGCATGAACACAGACTGACCGCATCCGCGGCGAGGGCGAAGCCCCAAGACCAGCTGGTATCAAAGTACCACTTGGTGCCATTGGCAACGTGGGCCTGATTGGAAGCGCACGACCCTGTGTTATTGGTCACTGTAAACACCTCGGTCCGCGGCGCCCATGCGAGTGTGGTGAGGGTCGACGATCCGGTTGGGCGGCATGCCATCATGATCTTCCCCTGAGGACACGCGGCTTGGATCGACGCAATCGTCGTCGCGGAGTTGGCGTAGGTGTCGATATAACACTGCGTCCAACCCGCGAGGTTTGCGACCGGTACGTTCTGCTGCGGACCGACCGGGCTGTAGAGCACCTGACACGTTACGACCACGCTGGTGACATGAGCTGCGCCAACCGTGCCCGTTCCATTGGTCACGCTGCAGAAGCGGTCACCTGGTTGGGTAAATACGGTCACCGCGTAGGTCGCCCCACTTGCGATCGGTGTTGAGAACACGAACGTACCGTTCGCATTGATCGTCAAGTTGTTGCCGCCGTTGTTCCTGAGCACCAGCCCGCCGGCATTCAGACCGACCACCGTGCCGCCGATGTTGTAGGTATTCGTCGTACAGCTTACTCCGACCGTCGTGACGTTCGCGCCACCCACGGTCCCCGTTGCGCTGCTCACTGTGCAGGTCTGGCTCGGATTGGTGGGCTGCGTCTTGACCGTGACCGCGTAGGTGGCTCCGCTCGAGATGGGCGTCGCGAATGCGAAGTTGCCGTTGCTGTTGACCGTGAGGTCATCGCCAGCGTTGTTTTGCAGCACCAGACCGGTACCCGAGAGGCCGGTCACCGCACCGCCGATTGTGTACTGGTTCGTGGTGCAATTGATGGCAACCGTAACAATGTTTCCGTTCGTCACCGTGCCGGAGCCGGCGACCACGTTGCAGGTCTGGCTGGGATTCGTCGGCTGCGCCGCGATCGTTACCGAATACGAATTTCCGCTCAGCACAGAGGCAGCAAAGGTAAACGCCCCATTGGCACCGATGGTGAGATCATCTCCGCCGTTGTTCTGGACCACCAAGCCACTACCCAAAAGTCCCGCTACCGTTCCGCCAACCGTGTATTGATTGGTCGCGCAGCTGACCGACACGTCCGTCACGTTGCCTGCTCCGACGATGCCCGTACCACTGGTGACGGTACACGTCTGGCTCAGACCCGTGGGATGGGTCAATACCGTCACCGAATATGCCGCGCCACTATCGATCGCCGTCGCAAAGGTGAAGTCTCCGTCGACTGAAATGGCCAGGTCGTCGCCGTTGTTGTCTTGCAGGACAAGACCCGTCCCCTGCAGACCGCTCACCTTGCCGCCAACCGTGAACTTATTCGTAACGCACGTCAGGGCCACGTCGGTGATGTTTGCGGCCGCGATCGAGCCTGAAGCGTTGGTCAGACTGCACGTCTGGCTTGGCGCTCCCGGTTGCGTCAGGACGGTGACCGCGTACGCTGCGCCGCTCTGAATTGGGGTCGCGAATGCAAACGACCCGTTTGCGCTGACCGAGAGATTATCCCCGGCATTGTTCTGAAGCACTACGGTTCCCAGCAATCCGCTGGCGGTACCTCCGACGGTGTACGCGTTCGTCGTGCAGTTTACAGCGACACTCGTAACGTTCGCACCGGCCACCGTGCCGCTGTTGCCCGTTACCGCACATGTCTGGGCTGGACTTGTCGGCTGCGTCTTCACCGTCACCGCGTACCCAGCGCCACTGGCAATCGCCGTGGCGAACGTAAACGAACCGTCGGCATTCACCGCAAGGTCATCGCCCGCATTGTTCTGCAACACGAGTCCGCTACCCGAAAGACCGGTCACAGCACCACCGATAGTGTATCTGTTGGTCGTACACGAAACGCTAACGTTCGTAACGTTCGCAGTCCCCACAACCCCGGTGCCGTTGGTCACGGTGCAGGTCTGACTTGGGTTATTGGGCTGCGCCTTCACGGTGACCGCGTACGGACTGCCGCTGGCCACCGTGGTAGCGAACGCGAAGTTGCCGTTTGTGGTGACCATCAGATCGGCGCCGCCGTTCTGCTGAAGAATGAGCCCGGTCCCTGCAAGCCCGGTCGCCGTACCTCCGATCGTAAATTGATCAGCAGCGCAATTGACGACGATGCTGCTGATATTCCCGTTCCCAATCGTCCCCATCCCTGCGCTCACGCTGCAGGTTTGCGCTGGTGCACTCGGCTGTGTCTTTACCGTTACCGCAAACGCCGCGCCCTTCGCGAGCTTGGTTGAAAATGCGAAGGTCCCGTTGGCCCCAATCGCTAGGTCGTTGGTGCCGTTGTTTTGAAGCACGAGCCCAGTGCCGAGCAGTCCGACCACTGTGCCACCGACGACGTAGGTCGTTTCGTCTGGTGGCGGCTCTGGAGGCGGCGCTGTATCGCCGCAACCAACAATCGCCAATGCCGTGGCTACTGCCGAGGCAGCCGCCACACCTGTTCTCACGGATTGCCACACGCTGTCAGATCTGCTCATTTTGCTAGGCTATAGATTTTTTTTCCAAAGTAACAATGGCCTGCGTCGGCAAAATGGTTGATCGCAAAAAAAACATCACACAGTGTCTCCTGAGTCCCACATTCAGCAACGGACCCAGCGAGATAACGAGATGCAAAACAATGACGCATAGGTTGCGAGCCAAGAACCTCGCGTCCCGACGCGCAGCCAGTAGCTACTGGCCGAGCTCGCGTAATAGGAACGCTAATTGATCGACCACGCGGTCGACCTGCGACTTCACCAGGTCTGCTCCGCCGTGACCGCTATTGCGCTCGATCCGCAACAGAATAGGCGATTCCGATGTTTGCTCCGCTTGAAGTACCGCCGTCATCTTCCGGGCGTGCATCGGATCGACGCGATCGTCGTGATCCGCCGAATCGAACAACACGGCCGGATACACCTGAGGCCCCGCGTCTACCGCGACGCGGTACGGCGAATATGCATACAGCGCCGCGAATTGTTCCGGATCGTCGGGGGATCCATATTCGGGAATCCACGTCTGCCCCGAGCCAAACCGTTGATAGCGCAGCATATCGAGTAGTGGCACAGCGCATATCGCCGCGCGATATCGCTCTGGATGCTGGGTAATCGCCGCACCGACCAGCAGGCCTCCATTCGAACCGCCATACGCAGCGAGGTGCCGCGGCGATGTCCAACCGTTGTCGATCAGGTACGCCGCCGCCGCCGCGAAGTCGTCAAACACGTTTTGCTTCGCGAGCAACATTCCAGCCTTGTGCCAGTCTTCCCCGTACTCCCCGCCGCCGCGCAAATTCGCAATCGCGTAGATTCCGCCGCGCTCCAGCCAAGCGATGCGCGATCCAGAAAACCCCGGCGTAAGGCTCACATTGAAGCCGCCGTAGCCATACAGAATCGTAGGCGCGCGGCCGTTCCTTTCAACGGTCCTACCGCGAACGATGAACATCGAAATCGTGGTTCCGTCTTTCGATGAAAAAAACACCTGATCGGTCACCATGGTGGAGGTATCGATCGGCAGAGCCACCCGGGCCCACTCGGACGTAGCGCCGGTCTCGATCGAGGTCTGATAAATCACCTGCGGCTCGGTAAACGACGTAAACGCAAAGTAGCCGGTATCCTCATCGGGTTCGCCCGAAATGCCGGCGGATGTGCCCACTCCTGGAAGCACCACATCGCGAACATGCGTGCCGTCGAGCGAGTGAAGCTGTAGGGCGCTAGATGCGTTCTTTAGGTAGGTCAGCTGCAGCATGCCACCGACGATCGATAGGCTTTCCAGTGTGGAGTCAGACTGCGCGACGATTTGCTTCCACGAGGAGCGGGTTGGCGCACTCGCATCCGCCACCAGCACCCGGTATCGCGGAGCACCGTCGTTGGTATGAATGTAGAATTTGTCGTGCCAGACCTCGACGTTAAAATTCGCATCGACGCCGGCGACCAACGTCTGCCACGGCGCAGCGGCGAAACGAGCATCTCGGAAATAAATGTCCGTCGAGTTCCAGCCGTGTTGGATCACCGCTGTAATCCAGCGGCCATCGCGGGAAATGCCACCCCCGAGAAAGGTTTTCGCATCTCGGGTGGGTCCATACACCGTCAGGTCGTTGGCGGAATCATTGCCGCAGCGGTGAAAGCGCAATTCAGCGAACCCCGGCCGCTCGGCAACCGATACTTCGCCACCCACCGGCGGGACGTAGGTGTAGTAAAAGCCGCTGCTGTCCGGCGCCCACGACGCTGATGCGTACTTCGTTCCGCCAAGCACCTCGGGAAGGTCTTGATGCTGATCAACGCTAAAAATATGCATCTCGGTCTCATCCGAGTTGTGTTCGCTGACTTGGTACGCGACCAGCTTGCCGTCGTAGCTGGGATACCAACCGTGTAATCCTTTGGAGCCATCGTCGCTCCAGGTGTTTGGGTCAAACAACACCTGTTCGGGTCCTGCATCGCCCTGTTTCCAGTAAACGACCGATTTCTCTCGGTCGGCGTGCTTGCGCGCGTAGAAGTATCGACCGCCGCGGTGAATCGGCGCTGTAATCGAGTCAAAGTAGAACAGCTGCTTGATTCGCGCTTCAAGCTCGGCGCGATGCGGCAGCCCGGCCAACTCCCTGCGAGCACTTAGGTCTTGCGCGTTCATCCATGCAACGACCTCAGGCGCGTGCTCGTCCTCGAGCCAACGATACGGGTCGGAGACGGTCTTGCCGTGAATCGCCTCAGTAATCTCTTCTTTGCGCGTCGCGCCGCGGCCAGCGAGCATCCGCTTGTTCATGTCCAGGGTGTATCACGCGGTGCACATTTCCATGACGTACACGGTTAGGCACTGTCCCTAAATAAGCTGTCGAGCGAGGCACAGCAGCCCGGAGCAGATCGCGAGCGCGCCCGGAGCGACCGACCGAGCCGTACCCGTCGGTACGGCGACCGAGGGAGAGAGGACGAAAGCCGCGAGGTGCCCGGGATGCGAAGCCGCAGCCGACCAGCGTATTTAGGGACAGTGCCTTAGCACCGCACCAACATGGTTTGAAGGTAGCGATCCTTTGGCTGTACGGTGACGGTGGGATATTCCGGCGGCAGGCCGTCTTCTGTTAAGGTCGAAACGGATCGCCCCGCCCGCGCGACCGCTCGGGCAACGAGCTTGGGAAGTAAAACCCCGGAGTGGCTGTTGCACGCCAACCAAATCAGGCCTCCCGCGGGCACGACGCGAATTGCCTGTTCGATGAGCGGTGGATAGTCGCGATCGACCACCCACGGCGTTCCACGCGCCGAAGAGAACGTCGGCGGGTCGATGAGCACCAAATCATAGCGCTCGCGATCGCGCTCAGCACGAGCCAAAAACCGCACCGCGTCGCCGAGTTCGAACCGCCAGCGCGACGATTCGCCCAGCCCGGACAAGCCAAAGTTGACGCGAGCCCATGCGTGCACGCCGGGAGATGTGTCGACGCTGACCACCGAATCCGCGCCGCCCCGCGCACATGCCAACGAAAATGCCCCGGTATACGAAAACAAGTTCAACACCCGTGTGCCGCGGGCCAGCGGTGCCAGGGCAGCGCGATGCAAACGCATGTCTGTAAACAGCCCAACGTTTAGGCCTCGTCGCAAATGCAGCTCGAACGGTACCCCGGTTTCGCACGCACACACGCGCTCAGGCGGCTCCTCACCAACGACCTCGTGCGCGACCTCATCTGCTTTTCCGCGCTGGCGCGTCTTAATGACCACGCCGTCTACCTTTGCAAAGCCTCGCACCGCCTCCGCGAGTACGCGCGCCAGCGGCACGAGCGCTTCGGCATAGGCGCAAATCACAGCAAACCGGCCGTAAACGTCGCAGGTAAATCCGGGTGTTCCGTCGCCCGCTCCATGAAGAAGCCGGTACGCCGCATCCGAGCCGACCAAGCCAAGACGCGTGCGCAGCGCCAATGCGCGCTCGAGGCGAAGCGCCAACACCGTGCCGTCGATCCGACTCAGGCCGTCTCGAGCGGTAACGAGCAGCCGCAATCGCTCGTTCTCCGGATCGGCCACCGCCAGTCCGAGCTCCTCTCCAGACGCTGCGACGAGCCGGACCGTCGATCCAGCGAGCTCGCCGCTCGTTGCATGCTCCACATCGAGCCCACCACTGCGAACGAAGCGCTCAGCCCCGCTCGTGAGTACCAGTTCAGATTCACTCATTTCTTTCAAACTCATAGTCCGCCCCAGTCCATGAATAAACCGGAAGCCACAACTTTGCTTCGCCGAGGGATCCGTAGCTCCGGCGCAGGCGTATCATGCACGGCGCCCGATGCTCGGAATCACCGGGAAATACCGTTTGGAGCAACGTTTGGGCGGAGGAGGAATGGCCGAGGTCTTTCTCGGAACGTCCATAGGCGCCGAGGGGTTCATGCGCCGCGTTGCGATCAAACGCGTATTGCCGGACTTGTCTGACAACCCTGAATTCGCCCGGATGTTCGTTGCAGAAGCGAAAATTAGCTCGAGACTTGCACACCCGAACATCGTTTCGGTCATCGATTTCGATCGGGACCGAGACGGTCGACTGTTCCTGGTCATGGAATGGGTCGACGGCCGCGACCTAGGCGCGTTCCTGGCCAGCGGCCCGCTGCCACCTCCGGTGGTGATTTTCATCGTGACCGAGATCTTGCGCGGCCTTGGCCATGCGCATGATCTGTCCATCGCTAAAGACGCACGCGGATTGGTTCATCGCGATGTATCGCCCCACAACGTGTTGTTATCGTGGGAAGGCGCAGTCAAGGTATCGGACTTTGGCATCGCCAAAGCGCGCTCTGTGAGTAAGGCAGCCGCGTCGGCATTTCTCAAGGGAAAGCCTGCGTACATGAGCCCAGAACAGGTGCGCGGAGAGGCACTTGATGGTCGCGCTGACCTTTTTGCCGTCGGAGTGATTCTGTGGGAGCTGCTCGTGGGCAAGCGACTATTTGACTCGGCCGATACGCAAGCCACCCTCGACGCAGTGCTATTTGGCCCGATCGCGCGACCACGGCTACTGCGCCCGACCATCGCCAAGGACGTTGAACGAGTCGCGTTGCGTCTGCTGGAGCGCGACCCAAGACGTCGCTATCCGAATGCGGAAACGGCGATCCACGATCTACTAATGTGTAGCGATGCGCCCAAGGCGGGCGGAGAACTGTTACGGCAGACCCTAGCGGAGCGGTTTCCGCGCGAGGCACCGCTTCGGCCCAGTGCCAGGCGGATTACTGCCCCGCCCGATCCCGCGGCGATGCAACCGCCGGGTCTCCCACTCGCCCCTGTCTCGACTCCAAGCTCTGGACTGGCTGGACTGACTGATATGATGTCAGCCCGTACCGGAACGGTGCATCAGGCCACCCGCCCGCGCCGTGAGGTGAGGCCGTTGTGGCTTGGCTTGGCGCTCGCAACCCTGGGCGCCGTCCTACTGGGCCTCGCGCTCCTGCGGCCCTAAAGCCCAACATTTGTGCAAAACTCACGTTCGAGCCAGGCAAAATGGACACATCTTCGAACCATCCACCGCGCGGGTCGAGTCGAAAGCTGCAGCCCTCTAGGTTGCCGATGGGACTTGCTTCCATCCTGGTTGCCTTGAGCTTCTCTGCGGCTCGAGCGGATATTGGTGTGGTTGTCACGGGTGAGGCAACGCTTCAGCCTCAGCTCGCGGCCCAACTCGAAGGTTGGCTCAAGCGGCGCGGCCACACCGTCGCTGTGTCACCCTTGGAACCCGACGCCATAAACACGCTGATCGACTGCTTTGTGATCGATGACCTCAATTGCGCCCGAGCGGTTGTGGAAAAACGAACGACCTCGCGCGCGATTATTTTTGTCCGCGCCGCAATCGCCCCCGACGAATCGAGTGGCTCGCGCAACATCACCATTGTCGGCTATTGGCTACAAAAAGGCCACGAAACCATCGGCGAGCGACGCAACTGTAGGCGCTGCACCGAGGAACAACTGCGCGTCGCCGCTGACGACCTCATGCATGCACTAGCTTCCGAACCGCCGGTGAGCTCGTACGTGCCAGACCCCGCCAAGCAGGCAGCACAACTGCAGCAAACCACACCATCGACCAACAGTTCCACGCGGCGATCGAGGCTCATCCCCGGGATCGCGATCGCAGGCGGCGTGGCGCTGGCACTTGCTGGCGGCGTTCTGATCGCAGTCGACCAGGACCCAGCAGATATCCCTCGGAGCGGAGCTCAGCCGGCCAATTTCCGCGATACGGCGCTTCCCGGGGCGATCTGCATCGGTGCCGGTGTTGCAGCGATCGCGACGGGGGCATTTCTTTGGTTTCGCGGCGGCGATTCGTCCCGTGCTGTGGCAACGGTCTCGGACCATTCAGCGCTGATCGGCTGGGCAGGTCAGTTCTAACGCAGCGGTCTTAGTATGGGTGCTCGGACGCGGATTAATACTGCAACGACGCGGTCAAATACGCCCGAAATCCTTCAAACGGATTGGGCAGATACTCTAACCGCGGCTCGTAGTCGGCAAAGGCGTCCGGCTGATACGAGTGTCCGTACAGGGCGTTGTACACGCTGGCAGTGATCGCGATTTTAGGCGTTGGGGTGAGTTGCAGGCCGGCGAATAACTCGGCAATTGGCGGCAGCCGATCGAGCACCAAGTCCGTCGCGGCCGAACGCACCGTGCCCATCGCTCGACCGTCGGCGTCGAAGCCGAGCCCCCGGTACTCGACCAGCCGATTGGCGTCTTCGGTCGCGGCAGTGACCCGGAGGTTCGTCGTTGCAGACAACTTCTTCGGCCACAGGCTCCAGACCGTGGCCAGATTGAACCAATGCTCGGGGATCGTGCGCAGCCGGCCGCGGTCGGCGGTATCGACGCGCAGCCAGGTGTAGCCGAGCTCGATGCGATGGCCGCCTTGCAAGTACAGCTTGCCGAAAAACTCTCCCGACGCAATGCTGCGCTCGCCGCTGTTGTTGTATCTGCCGGACACCACCTCGATCACGTTGGTAAGCCGGGTCAGGCTCCCGTCGATGCGAAACGACAACTCGCGAATGCTGCGATCGCCTTTAAAGATTCGCGCGTTGATCTCCGCTTGGCCTGCCCGCGACTGCTCGACCAGCAAATTCGGATCGCCGCCGATCTGAACCGCCTCGCCGTTGGAATTAGTGCCGTTAAATGTAGGTGGACGGAACCCCTCGGTGTAATTCAGCTTGAGGTGCCAACTGCGGACAAAATTCCACACCACAGCACCGCTAAACGACGGATTGGCCTTGTAGCTGAGTAATCCCAGCGAACTGGGTGCGACCGAAACGCGCGCGCCTGCATCGAAGATGAGTTTGGAACTGGGTCGGTACTGCGGGTTGACGTACGCGCCGATAATGGTCCGGTTCACCTCGAATGCGGACGTCAACGGACAGCCGGGAAGCGGGACCAGCATGCCGTTTTCAAACCGGCGGGGGCACAACAGCGAAACCCGCGTAACGTCCTGCGGGCTAGGAAACGTCGACCCCGTGCCTTCGCCCTGACGCGATTGACCGCTGGTGACGGGTTTCCAATCGTGGAACGCCTCCGCCCCGTACAGAACGCGCGCCCCCCGGGCAAGCTCGATATCCCCGTCAAACGCACCCCCGGCCCGATAGCTCGAGAAGCTGGTTTTTAGCAGCAGGCCGCCGGGTAGCGTGGACGACGGAGCAAGAACGGTCAGGGGGTTAAACTCCCGGACAAATTGGATCGCATAGGTGTGGGCGGTCAGGCCGGCTCGATCGCGCAAGAACCGCGTCCGGTATTCGAGTACGCCGTAGCGATCATAGTGGTCGATGCGGTTGGTCGCCGAGATTCCCGTCGGATCGTTGGGGTCGGGCTGATCGCGAACCGGCTGGCCGGATAACCCGGCGGCACGGTACATGCTTCCGAATGGTACCCACCACCGCAGTTGCAGCTTGTCGTAGGACAGCTTTCCGTCGAGCATCACAAAGAACGATCGCTTTGGATCGCTGCGCGTGAGTGGACCGTAGACGTTCGGCGTAGTCGGGTTTGGCAGCGTGCCGCGCGAGAACACAACCGGCAGATCGATGCCGATGCCTTTGAAGCTCTCCACGCTGCCGTGAGCAAACAGCTTGAACTTAGTGCCAGCGATGCGGCTAGCTCCCGCCATCGCGTATGCCCGTGCCGCACGCCGATCGCCAACCCCATCGCCGAGCGAGCCTCCCACTTCTACGCCTTCGATGTCTTCGGCGTCTTTGGTGATCACGTTCATGATGCCAAGCAGCGACACCGATCCCCACAGAACGCCGCCAGGACCGGTGATCACCTCGGCGCGCTTGATCAGTTCGAGCGGCTGGGCGCGGTAAAATGCCGGGGGACTCAGAAACGGGCCCGACAGTGCAACACCGTCGTGCAAAAACAGCGCGGCGACCTGCTGACCGCGCACCAGCACGGACTGAATGTTCGAGTGCCAGTAGCCGACTCGGCCCCAGCCCGGAATCGTGTCGATGATCTGCTGAAAATCGCTGAACTGCCGCTCGCGGATCTCATCGCCGGTCACAACGGTTACGATCGCCGGCGCCTCTTGCACCGTGGTGATTCCCTTCACCGCCGATCGAACGATGTTGGCCAGCTCGATCGCTTCATCGGCGGCCACCGCCTCGCGCAGCTCAGCGGCCTCGGCAACGATCGCAGGCACCTCGATATCGGCCACCGCCGGGGCTTGCGCCGCTGCGATCCGGGACAGCGCCAGAAGCGGAAGCGGGCAATACAACAGCCGTTTCATAAACGCCTAGACCCAATGCCGATCAAGTCCGCACAAGCAACTGTTCCTTGACGTCGACTTTGACCTTGTCCTTGACCCCACCGTTGACCTTGACGGCAACGTAGACTTCGACTCCACCCTTGACCTCAGCGTTCGACCTGGATGTCGAGATGCAGTCAAGGTGAGTTTCCTTGGCACAATCGGCACGATCCCCTACTGCGCTTTAACGATGTCAACTCGTTCGTTGGAGGCGTCGGTGGGCGCGGTGGGGTTGAGCGGCCGGGTCGATCCCAATGCGATGGGTTTCAACCGCGCCGCAGGAACGCCTTGCGATGCCAAAAAGCCGACGATCTCCTGCGCCCGCTTTTGCGCCACCACTCGATCGCGTCGCTTTTGGATCGCGACCACGCGGGGGTTAGCCGACCGCGTGCCGAGCGCCACGCTGACCTCAATGCGAACCGCAAACTTCTGCGCCTTGAGCAGCGCGGCCACCTGGCCGAGAACGGTTTTGCTTGCGGCGGTGAGCCGATTGGCGCGATCGAACGCTATCGATTGCCCCTTGAGGTCGATGCGATCGGGCCGGTCTTCTACGCCACTCGTGCGCGCATCGGGGCAGCCGTCGTCGTCTTCAAAGCCGTTGACGGTCTCCGGATCGTTGGGGCACTTGTCGACGTTGTCGGGGTAGCCGTCGCCATCGTTGTCGCGCTCGGGACAGCCATCGTCGTCTTCAAAGCCGTCTTTATCTTCGGCTTCACTCGGGCACTTGTCGCTGGCGTCGAGAATGCCATCGTTGTCGTTGTCGCGCTCGGCGCAGCCGTCGTCGTCTTGGAAGCCGTCTTTGTCTTCGGCCTCATTGGGACATTGATCGGCGGCGTCGAGTAGACCATCGCCGTCGTTGTCCGGATCCGGGCAGCCGTCTTCATCCTGCACGCCGTCTTTGTCTTCCGAGTCATCGGCGCAGGCATCGACCGAGTCGGGAACGCCGTCGCCGTCTTTGTCGTTGCGGCCCAAGACCGAAACGTTATCGGGCTGGGGCGCCCACGTAATGCCGGTGGTGACCCGAAAGTCTTCGCTGCGCGCGCCGCCACGGCTGGTTCCCCCCAACAGATTGGCGGTTACATCGCCGGAGATTCGCACCATGAAACCCGCCGCGCCCAGCGCGGTAAAATCGCCGTGTTTCGCGCCGGGCCAGTAGTCCGACGATCCCATCGCCGAGCACTTTTCGCCGTTGTCGCGAACGCAATTGCCCCAGTCGACCGACCGGGGCAGCGGCACAAACGCCTGCGCCTCGGCGGCCATGATCAGGCGTGGAACGATCTCCAGCGCCACGCCGAGCCCGGCCACCGCTTCGGAACCGATATCGAGAAATGCTTTGGTATCGGCCCGCGTTGCAGCCGGATCGGTCGTATCGTAGCCCTCGAGCACCGCGCGCTGACGCAGCCGCACCGCGCCGTTTGCCACCACGCGGGTCTGGCTGCGCGCCGACGGCCGGAACTCAAACGCCAACTTGGGTTCGAACACCAGATTGCGATCGCCGAGCAGCATTTGTTCGTCGCCAAACGGCACCATCACGGAACCGATCGCGGCGACCGCGACATGGGCGTTACTAACCAAGCCGAGCTTGATCCCGGCCCGAACATCGAGCGGCCCCGCCAGGCCATCGCCGAGATACGCCGTTTCGTCGTTGGGATTGGCCGACGGATCGATGTTCGACAGCGGCCGCAGCGCGATGAGGCCAGTCGACTTCATCGTTAACGTGGCCCCCGGACCGTAGCGACCGCGCACGCCGTAGCCAGCGCCCGTCGCGGTGCGATACGCGCCGACGTCGAAACCGATCGCGAGGCGCGGCAGCACCGTCATGCCAAACGCCATGTCAATCGTGCCGAGATACTTGAGGATCTTGTCGTTAGCGGTGTCGCCCGCCGCCGCGCCGATGCCTGGAACAGCGACGTTCAGCGGCGAGTTGCCGTACCCCACCATGAACTTGAACGACAAGTCGCGCAGCGGCATAAGCCGCGCCCCTTCGACGGCAAAAATGCCATTGCCGTCGTAACTGGGACGGAACATCGCCGCATCCACCCCCGCCGTCGGATCAGCATGCGCCGCCGACGCGAGGAGAATGGTGAGGAAAAAAGCGGTGCGGGACACTATTGCGTGCACGTTGCGGGAGCTTTGGAGAGAGGGCGAAATACTTGGAAGAACAAAGTGTTGGGGAAGGTTAGGGCAGTCCGTTTTATGGGGGGATCCCATTGGCAGATGTTCATGTCATCGATGCCTCCTAGCCCACTCATCGGCGTACCCAGGATAGGATTAGAGATCACGGTTCCATTGTTGCTCGTCATTGTGCCGTTTGTGTCCAGGTTGACGTGGCCGGGACCCGGCACAAAGTACTTCGTATTAGCGGTAACACCGCCCGGCCTAACACTAGGGTCTAACCTCACACTCGCCCTATTTGCGAGCCGATCGCCATTGCAGGTCCCCGCCGCGTCGTCACACGCGTGGGTACGGAAGATCGCGGCGTAAATACCCAGGGCTAGCTTCGGCCCCCCTGCCGCATCCCAATTTGCCGTCGTCGCTTGATCCACAACCCATGCATCGAAGTCCCTGAGTCGGCTAGTAGTCGTCGGCGGTCTGGTTGCGACGGCTGTCGGAACGGTATCCCCTCCTGGCCCTACAACCGGATCATCGAAGTTAAGCACCACCGCGACAAGCGAGGTGAGGTCAATGTCTGGGACGCGGTAGCGACCGCAATCGTCGCGATAGATCTCTCCAGTCGTAGCCGGCACGAACTCCGTCGCGCTTGCGACGCGTATAGGCGAGAGTTTCAAAGCGCAAGGCCCCTCAGTAGCGCCAGGTTGACACTTGGCGCCGGTCGCCCCAGAGGCCGCGAACGGTGAACTATCCGTGAACTTGTATATTTGACCGCAGAGCGTGAGCTTGCCACTTGGCGCTGCGGGGCAAGCAAGCGGCGCCGAACACCCTCCACCGCCCGTGCCGATACAGGTTGTCACTCCCTGCGCATCGACATCCGGTTGCGTCGTCGTTGGGTCGCACTTCGTCGGCGGCAACTTCGGCACGCATTGGTCGCCGCGCAGCTCGGTGGACGGGCCGCATTTCGCGACTCCCACCGTCTCGTCCGCCGGCTCGCACTGACCGGCGCGATTGATCGTGCCCGGACCGCACTCCGTTTCGGTGCATCCAAAACTGGAAATCCCGATCGCCGCGCCGACACCGACCACAACGACACTCGATAAAAGCGTACTTCGCATAAACCACCTTTAGAACGTGACGTCGTCCTTACCGAGGTTAGAGAAAATGGCCATCTCCGCCGTTATCCCGGCCGATATGGGATTCGTCATGTGAACGTGAATCACGCCGCGCGTGGTCATCGGCACTTGCGGCTGGCCGTACAGCACCAATTCGCCGCCGGGCTCGGTTTGACTATCCGGCTGGGCGTAGATCGCAAACGCTTTGAAGTTGTCGAGCACAGTGTCGACAAAGATCTGCGCCCCGCCCACCGCGCCCATGTTGATCGGATTTCGACCGTTGGCCACGCCATACGTCAGGCCGTTGAGCGGCGCTGTGAGGACGCGATCCGTTCCTTCGTAGTAGTTCGGGTCGTCGCGCCACGCCTGTTGGCACATCTCGAGTCGGCGCTTGTTCGACTCATCGTCGGTGCAGTTCGGCGGCGGAATGCCGTTCGGATCGGTGCAGTTCGCCGCCACAGGAAGATAGTTCGAGGGTGACGCCGACGTAACTGCCTTAATTCCGTCCATGCCGGCGAGGGCAGCCACGTTCGACATCCGCTGCGCTGCAGTCGCCGCGTCGATCTTTTGGATCTCAGTCGCGCCCGGCGGCGGATTGGCCAGATCGGTAATGCCGGTATCTCGCGCAATCGCTTCGCCGAACTTGCTGACGTGCAGCCCGGGATGCGGCACGTGTTCGCCCACGTCGATGTAACACGGCGATGCGAGATCGATTACACGGTGCAATTCGAATCGGGTAATCTCGTACAGGCGCCCGGCCATGTCGTCCGAATCGAACGCGTACAGCGTAAAATGATAATTCGACGCGTATTCACCCGGTCTTGGCACGGCCCCAGGCGACGCCAAAATTGGAATCGCCGGTGCAAAATCGAACTGAACGTTGGAGCCTTCGAACGTTTTTACGCAGCCCGCACCGACGACAAACGCGAGCGGGACAAACAGCGGAGTCGCGATGGCACGCACGTGGAGTAGGCGGAATGTAGTTGCATCGCTTGGCGGAGTCCAGCAGATCGTGCAGCCGGATCTCGCCGCGGCGTGCTAACGTTTGCGCGCGTGGTTACCGAGCGGCCGTCACAAGAAGGCAAGATTTCGCCAGGAGCGCCCAATGATCCTGTGGCGTTCGGCGCGTATTACTTGCTCGGCCTCATCGCGCGCGGCGGCATGGCGGAAGTGTATCGGGCGCGGTTGCAAACCGGCGATAATCGGCTGTTTGCGGTCAAAGTGATGCGGCCTCAGTTGGCGCGCGAGCCGCGGTTTGTCGACATGTTCCACCGCGAAGGCAAGCTGGCGATGATGCTGACCAATCGCTGCATCGTGGAGACCATGGAAATCGGCGAGTGGGAAGGTCGCCACTTTATCGCCATGGAGTACATCGGCGGACGCGACCTCACGCAGGTGCTGCGGCGCTGTCAGGAAACGCAGCAGCGCATCCCGATTCCACACGCCGTGTACATTGCGGCGCGCATCGCTGAGGGCTTGCACTTTGCCCATACCCTCGCCGGCCCCGACGCTCGCCCGCTCAACATCGTGAACCGCGACGTATCGCCGTCGAATGTCCGCGTGTCGTACGACGGCGACGTGAAGCTGCTCGACTTTGGCATCGCCCAGGCGGCGATGAAATTCACGAGCGAAATCGGCATTCTCAAGGGAAAGTTCAGCTACATGTCGCCGGAGCAAATCCGCGGCATGCCGCTCGACGCGCGCACCGACGTGTTTTCCACCGGCATCATCTTGTACGAGATGCTCACGACCGAAAAGCTATTTCGCGGCGATACCGAATTTGCTCTGATGGAAAAAGTCCGCAAAGCCGAGATTCTGCCGCCGAGCGGATTTAATCGCCGCATCCATGCCGACCTCGACGCGATCAGCATGAAGGCGCTAGCGCGCGACGTGGCCGACCGCTACCAAACCGCGGCGCAGTTGGCGGCCGACCTCGACGCGATGATCGCCACGTATCGCTTTGACCCCAAGGAGCTGCGGCAGTTCATGCGCCAGCTGTTTCGCAAAGAATACGGCCGCGAGCTCGACGACGCGCGCACCGCCCTGACCGCCCAGCCGCGCAGCGCGTCGAGCTTTGCCGAAATCACGACGCCGATGGGGTCGCCGCTCGAGGGCAAGATCGAGGATCCACAGCTCGAAGCGGGCGACGGGCGACGAGCCCCCGAAGCGCGCGGCACCGTCGTGCCGCCTAGCGGCGACAGCAAACTCGGCAAACGCGGGTTTTGGGCCAGCCTGCTCAAGCGAAAGAAGTGAGGTCGGTGATGGCCACTAGTGATGATAAGCCCACGCGCCCGCACAGCAAGCGCATCGTCGTTGTCGCGGTGGTGATCCTAACGTTCTTTTCCGGATTGGGGCGCTGGCTCGAAACCCGGGATGTTGCGTCGCTGTGGGGCCAGTCGGTGTCGGTGTGGGGTCGGTCGCTGGTGATGATCGGGATCTTGGGCCCGGCGGCCCTGGTATCCGCCGTGGCGCCGCGCGGGGTCGGCCATGGGATCGCATTCGGCGTGGCAGCGTCGGCGCTCGTGGCGGGGGTTGCGGCATTCATGGCGGATCTGCCGGCGGTGTTGGGCGCGACGCTGATCATCATCGGCGCAGCGGTGCCGGTGTTAGCGTTCCAGTCGCTGCGCCGGTCGCGCGCCGCATGGTCGACGCTGACCGCGATCCTCGCCGTGCTCGGCATCGTGACGCTATTCGGCGCGCCGAAGTTGCGCAACGTTGTGGGGATCCAGCTGGCGACGGCGCTGATCGCGCCGGGGCTGCTAGCGATTGCGGTGATGGCGCTGTCGGCGGTGCGCGGCGACTATCGCGAGCGGGGGTAGCTGCGAATCGGTCGCTTACCGCGTAGCCAGCGTGCCCGTGCTCGGCGGCGGCGAGAATACGCCCCCGCCGCGAACGCCACCGGAAGCGGTGTTGACCCGAATGCGCCCGACCCCGCCACCGCCACCGCCGCCATGAGTTGCGAAGCCCGTGGGCGCGTCAATACTGGTGCCATCGGTCGCCCCGATGCTCCCTGCTGCCCCGGCACCACTTCGGGCGGAGCGAATGTAGCCAAACGGCCCGTCCCCCGCATACGCGTTGGAACCGTTAGCCGGTGTCGCGTCGAGTCGACCATCTTCACCAGAAGTCCATGCTGATCCACCGCCTCCGTTCGCCACAACGTGGCCCGAACTGGCTACTATTGGGGCCTCAAGTAATATGCCTCCGCCAGAGCCGCCACCGCGATAGTTCCCTCCTCCGTTGGCCGCCAGTACTCCGCTCACCACGATTTGGGCGCCGCTCACTAGCTGCATCGCTCCTCCTCCCCCGCCACCGCTGAACTCACTGAACGTTTGCACGCCGCCCCCACTGCAACCACCCCGCAGCGGAACGAGTTCGGCGTTCCCCGTTGTGGTACCTCCGCCCGCGCCTGCAACATTCGCCGCCGGGTCTTTAGCTGATCCGCCCACACCTCCTGGCGATCCAAACCCGCCTCCACCTGCGCCGCCAACGCACGCCGCACTTGCTGATGAATTCCGCCCTTGACAATTCCCGTCGACGAAAGCACCGGCACCGGAAATGTTCCGTTTGGCCGACGCGGCAAATACTCCATTTATCTGGATTTCTCCGGCACTCACCACGGCGATCGCATTTTTTCCGGTCACGACGACATCCTTGGCGACCAGACTTTTGACAGCAAATACGCGGACAACAGGACCGTTGGCCTGTGCCAAACTTTCGCTGTACACGGTGACCGCGTTACCTCCCACTTTCACTTCGCCGGTGTCGGTGTTGATCGTGGCGGAGTCGCCGAGATTTAGATCCGGCTGGCCGCCCGCCTGGTCGAAAAACTTCGCCAACCCGTTCGACGGATTTGCGTCGAAGCATCGCAGTGCCGACGCATTGCACCCCAGCGCGCATGGCTCGCGCACTTCGCCGATGCCCTCTGGCTTGCAGCGCACCAAATCGGTGCCGTCGCAGCGCAGCGCCGCCCCCGCTTCGCAACTGCCGCCACCACCGTCGCCTTCCACCCCACCGTCCAGCTTGCGGCGGTTCGGGTTCGGCGTCGTGCATGCGGTGAACGCCGCAACCACCAGCGCAAACGCAGCTGCAAATCGAAGTTCTCGGTGTCTCATGGTTCAAATCCTTTCGCGGACGGTACCAGGGGACCATCCCCATTCGGTACGGCTTTTTCTGCCTGCATCCGTTATCGGCACCCGCCTCCACCGGTTGCGCATATTTTTGCAAAAACTCATAACTAACCATAACTAATCACATTATTTGCCCTTTCCGCACGTCATCCTATCCGCCAAATGTGATTCGTATCACAATGCCCACGTCCGCTCCTTGTATCGTGGCTGTTCCAGGTCCTACGCGGCCCACTTCAGCGACAGCTTCCTGCGATGCCGTACGCAATCGAGCAGGTAGAGATCGATCAGCCTCTGGTACGGGATTCCGGTCTCCCCTGCCAGCTTCTTGAAGTAGTCGATGACCTTCGGGTGAAGATTGATCCCGACTGCTTTCTTCTTTCCGGCGTACGGGTTCTTAATCTCCTTCATCTTAGAGAAGTCATATTCTTTCTTCATATGTCTTAGCCTCCTTGCGGGTTGCCTTCCGAGCCGAAATGATACGGACAATCGAATCTGCCTCGCGGTAGCAGTGCACGACAATCAGTAGCCGCGTCGCGAAGCTCAATCCTAGAACCACGAAACGGTCTTCGTCTTCCGAGTGGTCTCGATCGTAGAATACGCGACCCCTCGGGTCTTCGAAGACCGTCTGCGCCTCTTCGAACCAAACTTTGTGTTTGGCCCGATTTGCCCTGTTCTTCTGCTCGTCCCACTCAAACCGAAGCATGCATCTATATACTATCTAGATACTAGCGCCAGGCAAGCTGCAGCTTCAAGCGGACCGAAGCCAAAAGCCTAGCGCCTCAAAACGCTTAACGCGCAGCATGTGACCACGCTCCTTCACAAATGGCCGAACGAACCGACGTAATTGCTTCGCCCTCGACTGCACTGTAACTGAGGATGCAACTTCTTCACAGCGGATCAACGGATCGAACCGGAAGCGATGACGGGGACCGAATCAACGAAGTCCGTGTGGTTAGCGCTTTGGACTCGCGCGTTGCGGCAGAACGCCACCCGCTTCCACTGTGCCTCGGCACGTTGTGGCAACCGATTAGCCGGCTTTCTTCAGCTGACGCGAAACCTCGACGATCGAACGGAGAGCGGCATTGACCGCCTCGGCGCTTTGAAAGTACGGCCACAAATCATCGTCGACGAGGATCATGTGTTTTGTTCTTCCTGAAAGCAGGTGTGCGTATCGACCTCGGCCTCGCAGCTTGACGCGCGAAAAATCGATCTCCGGCATTTCTCGCAACGACGCCGGCGTTGGCTCAAGTTTCTTCTTCATAGCGCCTCCGTTCCACTCGGGTTGCCCTCCGGGCACTGATGATTCGAATGATTCCTTTTCCCAGCTTCTCCGCATACACGATGTAAAGAACTCTCGAGCTCTGCGACATACCAATCAAGTTGAACCGCTCTGGATACACGAGATCGGAGAAATCGATGGACCAATCGTCCGCAAAAGCGGTAACAGCTTCTTCGAAAGTAACTCCGTGCTTGCGTACGTTTGCGGCAGCCTTTGTTTCATCCCACTCGAACTCACCATACTGAACCGTAGCCACCTAACAGGTACTATAGCACGAGCCCATCCGACCCACCCGCCTCGCAGTGCCTGGCTACGCCACCCACAGCCGACCCGGAACGAAGATCGTCGACGCAACCGCTGGGCAGAGTCAAGTTCTCCATACTTGGTCCCAGCTGGCACCATGTCGTCGGTGATTCAGTCCGTGCCATGATCGCGACTCGAGGACTCGTGTACCTTTGTCATGTGCGCGCGTCCCTCTCGACCGGAGCAGGTACCGATTATGCCAATTGCGGTTCAAAGGTTGCGCCCAATGCGACCGCGATGGCTTTGATGGTCTGCAACGTCGGATTGGCTTTGGGGGATTCGAGCTTGGCGATTTGCTGCTGGCTGACACCTGCCCGCTTGGCGAGCTGGGCTTGAGACAGACCGTGTTTGGCGCGCATCCAGCGTAGTTGCAGAGCAAAGGCGAGCGAGGGGTCGTCGATCGCGATAACTGCGGTGGCGCCGCTGCCCTCGTACTTGGGATACGGAGGCACCGCTCCGTGATCTAAGCTGGTTTCAAGCCAACCAAAGAGTGCGTCTTTAGCCATCGCGATGGCTTCGGCCTTTGAATCGCCAAACGTTTGGCACCCCGGGCAATCGGGAAATTCTGCGAGCCAGTGTTTGCCTTGTTTCTTTAGCTTTGCGATGTACTTCATAAATTGCCCTTTCAGCTTACGGGGGGCCCGTTCATTTCAGTTTGATGCCTGCTTGCTTCGCAATGGATCGGGCGGTTCCGATCGGTACATCCTTCTTGGGATGCGGAACGACAACGATCCGGCCGTCTCGGACAAAGATGTGATGCGATCCGCGCACCCGGTCGAGACGAAACCCCGCGCGTTTGAGCGCATCGATGATTTCGCTCGATGTCATGCAACAACCACTATACAACTTAACAGTTGTACTGGCAATCAATAACCCAGCTCGTCACGAGAACCAGCCCGGAACGCTGGGGGAGCGCCAGCCGATCCACGCGCCAGAAGCAATTCGGTCACCGGGATGCATCGCCCGGACCGGAAGTGATTTTGATCGGTCTGGTCTGCCTTCAACGTGCTATCCCCTCACAATATGCATTCCCCAATAGCCATGTTGAAGACCCTATTCCTTACAGCCCTATGTGTTGTATTGCTCGTTCCGAACCGTAGCGAAGCATGTTCGCCCCCGGAACCGCCTAAACCGTTCGAAAAAGATCCTGCTGCTTCAGCGGACCTCGTCGCTCCGCCTAGGCCAACCGTGGAACACCTCGGTACCCAATACTTCGAGGCGGAATCGGAAGCCTGCACGCCAAGCGGGAGTACGTGTGGTCCCAGGCCCGAAACGTGGATAGCAACGGTCAGCATTCGTTCGACGGATAACGCAACACCCGAGAACAAGATGGCGTTCGAGTATCAAGTCGTCGGTGGCGACTTGCCCAAAGGCCTGCAACTCCCCGCGATGCCCACGTATCTGCCGAGTGGGGGGAACGTTACTTCCTTTGATTACCAGGATGCGGGGGCGTTTTCCGTCGACATTCAGGTGATTGCCATTGACGCCAATGGCAACCGCAGTGAGCCCACCGTGTTCACCTTGTCGCAGCAGGCTGAATCGGGATGCAGCGTGCTGGGGCGCCGGCACGGAGCCACGATCGGCTGGTTCCTGGTACTTGGCGCGTTGATCCTATCGGTGCGTGGCAGGCGAAGCAAACGAGCACGAGTGGTACTTCCAGGCCACGAAATGCGGAAGCGCGCTGCGTAGGCGGCGGCATCGGCGGCTTCCGGTCTGGGCAATGTACTATATTTCTAGTACACTAGCCGGATGGCGAGAACCACGAGCTTTGCTCTCGGCGAGGATCTCGATCGCTTTGTCCGCGACAAGGTGGATCGCGGCGACTACGCGTCTGCCAGCGAGGTAATGCGCGAGGCGTTGAAGCGCATGGCGGAGGAAGAGCGTAAGGAACGCGACCTGATGGCGGCACTCGACGCTGGGATGGCGAGCCGTCGCGCCAAGCCAGGCGTATGGGAGCGCGTCGAAGCGAAGGTTCGGCGGGCTCGGGCGAAACGCTGACCATGGTCCATTACACTCGCGAGGCCGAAACCGACCTCTTCGAAATCGGCATGTACACGTGGAGTGAGTGGGGCGAACCACAATACGTCAAGTATGTCGCTCTGCTACGCGACACGTGTGAGCACATTATTCCGCGCAAATATCGATTTGTCCGGCCGGTTCCGAATCGACCGAACTTGCTGCGATGGAGGTGCGAGCGGCACGTCATATTCTTCCGCAAGCTAGACGACGGGTTCGAGACTGTTCGAATCCTTCACGATCGCATGCTGCCCTCAAGTCACCTTTGATCTCGTATCCATGGGCGCCGCGCCGCTGCTGTCAAGCTCCGCTGAGAAAGGCGCGCATCGTGGATCAGGCTATTCCTGATCCTACGCGGCCCACTTCAGCGATAGCTTCCTGCGTTGCCGTACGCAATCGAGCAAATAGAGATCGATCAGCCTTTGGTACGGGATTCCGGTCTCCCCTGCCAACTTCTTAAAGTAGTCGATAACTCCGCTCCACCCGGCGCGAGGCCATTTCCAAGCGCGGCGGCGATGCCGCTCGGCCTACAAACCGAATCCTTACAGCTGTATACGCCGCTCAGATGCGATAGTTCCATTTTGATGTTATGATGCGATCGTGCGGACCACACTGAATCTCGATCAAGATGTCTACGATCTCGCGCACGAACATGCGCGGCGGCAGAAGATCTCGATCGGGGAAGCGGTTTCAGCGCTAGTGCGACAAGGCCTGCGCGCCCAGTCGCGCGCACCTCTGGTTGGCACGCCCCGGAGCAGGTTCTCGCTACTACCCGCGCGCGATGAAGTAATCACCAGCGATCATGTGCGCACGCTCATGGAACAAGAGGGAATCTAACCTACCCCGCCATGCGCTACCTACTCGATGTCAACGCCTGGATCGCGTTGCTCGACGAGTCGCACGCGTTTCACGCAGCGGTGCTGGCCTTCGTTGAGAAACCCAAGATCCAGATCGCGACTTGCCCGCTGGTTGAGAACGGCGTGCTGCGAATTTTGAATTTGCCGAGCTACAGCAAATTCGGCCCCATCGGGTTTGAACCTGTGCGCGACAAACTTCGCGAAATTTGCGCCGCACTCGATCACGAATTTTGGCACGATGATATCTCGCTTCGCGACGGACAACGGGTTCACTGGCCACGCATTATTGGGCACGGTCAAATTACCGACGTGTATTTGCTAGCGTTGGCCGTCGCCCATCGAGGGTGCCTAGCCACCCTCGACCACCGAGTAAGCCTAAGTACGGTGGTGGATGCGCAGCCAAAGCACCTCAGACATTTGTGAGAATTCAGGTGGGCGAGCTTCGTCCCGTTCGAACGAGAGATCCAGCCCCGGCCGGGAATCCGGATGCCTTACCTACCTCGCGTCGCGCCCCACAACAGCACGTGAAGCCGGGTCGTGAGCCGATATCGGCGCTGCGTGCACTCGTGCGCCAGCCACCGGCCTTTTTCGACAACCGCGTCGGCGTCGACTGCCTGCGGCATCACCAGCACGCGATCGCGCGGCAGCGCAAACTGCCCCACTAGTTGGTCGATTTCGTCGAGGTCGCTCGGCTCGGCAACGACAAACTTGAAGGTCGCGGTTTCGCATTGCGCAAACCAATCGAGGGCGATAGCGCGGATTCGCGCCGACAGCGCGTTGCCGGAATTTGCGAGTTTGGGCGACACATTCCACTGGTCGATGTGTGGCGCAAGCTGAGCGCTCGGCGCGATCGCTCCATTGGTCTCCACCTCGATCCGCAAACCGCGGTGATGCAGCAGCTCGGCCAGCTCGGCCAGCGCTGGCTGCTGCAATAGCGGCTCGCCACCCGTCACAACGACCGTACCGATCCGACCGTGGCACTGCGCAACGACTTCGTCCGCAACCGCGCTCACCGCGAGCTCGAGAGTCTCGCGGCTGCGATCGTGATTCGCCCAGTCCCACGTGTACTTGGTGTCGCACCACGCGCACGCCAAGTTGCACTCAGCCAGCCGTACGAACACCGCCGGAACCCCGATGCTGCGCCCCTCCCCCTGCACCGACGCAAAGATCTCCGGCACGCCGGGCAACATCTGACTCAGCAACATGCTCGACCGCGCGCGATGAGCGTCACAGCGTTCACGCGATAATGGCGTCTGCTTCGATTTCGACCAGCATGTCGGGGTCGATCAGCCGCTTCACTTCCACCATGGTGGTTGCAGGTCGGATCGTTCCAAACAGTTCGCCGTGCGCCCGGCCGACTTCCTGCCATTGATCGATGTTGGTCAAATACAGTCGGGTTCGCACCACGTGGCTGAGGCTCGCGCCGGCCTGTTCTAGTGCAGCGCCGATCGTTTTCAGCGCTTGAACCGTTTGCGCGTACGCATCGCCTTTGCCCACCAACCCCGAAGACGTCATCGCGGTGGAGCCAGATACCGAAACCTGGTTGCCTACCCGCACCGCACGCGAGTAACCGATCTTGGCCTCCCACGGGCCACCCGTCGAAACATTCTGTCGCATTTGAATCACTCCTGACTACCGATACGTTCGGGCAACGGTAGCACTTCCCGCAGCCACAGCTCGCATACCAAGACCGCATTCGGCGGAATCAGATTCGGAATACCCGCGTCGCGATACGCGAGGTGAGGGCCGATCCGCACTTTGCGATAGCCGCCGACGGTCATGCCGGTCAGCGCGTATTCAACACCTGGGATCGCTTCGCGGCGGCCGATGGTAATGATTCGATCGATGAGCTCGACTCCATCCTCCACGCGGATCGACTCGGGCGCGACCTGGCTCGCTTGGCTGGCATTGAGGGGTATTTCGTCGCCTCGGTTCAGGTAGAGCCGCATGTTGAACCGCACCCTATCGCCTTGCTTTGCGATTGGACCGTCGCCCTCTCGGGCGTCGAGTAGCGTCATGCCTCGTACGCGTTGCATCGCTGACCACCTCGTCACATGGTATCGCAGCTAGCAACGAAAACGCCGCCGCAAGCCCACCCGCCGGGCGCGAAGAATCCGTACCTTGACCGCGGTCTTATCCGGTATCATTAGGCGATGGTGAGGCATGCGATCATCGCGATCCTTTTCGCGCTGAGTGGCTGTGGAAATGTGTTCGGCCTCGATGATACTTCGTGTGACCCGACACGGTCTGCATGCGGAATCGATGCGGGGCCGACCGATGGTCCCGCCCCACCTGCCGAGTTCCCTAGCTGCGAAAACCTATCTCCCACATGCGGCCCTTCGGGAAGTTCATCGTGTTGCGAAACGGCGCTGGTTACAGGCGGCACGTTCTTTCGCGGCTACGACGTCAGCGGCGATAGCATGTTCAAAGACATGTCGAAGGCCGCAACTGTGAGCGACTTTCGGTTGGACAACTACGAAGTAACCGTTGGCCGATTTCGGAAGTTTGTGAACGCCGGGATGGGCACCAAGGCAAATCCGCCTCCCGCGGGTGCGGGCCAGCGTACGCTCAATCAGATCGCGAATCAGGGCGGCTGGGATCCCAGCTGGAATGGCAACTTGGCCGCCACAACGGACGCGCTCCGAGCGGCGCTCAAATGTGGCGAGTGGACCGACGCACCCGGCGCGAATGAAAGCCTGCCGATCGGCTGCCTCGATTGGTTTGCGGCCATGGCGTTTTGCGTGTGGGATGGAGGGTTCTTGCCGACTCAAGCGGAACAAAGCTATGCGGCGTCTGGGGGAGGCGAACACCGCGTGTACCCATGGTCGAGCCCGCCGAACTCGGAGACGATCGACTGCAACCACGTCAACTACTACAACGGATCAGAGCACTGCTTGCTGCCGGGCGGCCGGCCTCGGCGTCCAGGCAGTCTGTCGCCGACAGGCGACGGCCGATGGGGACAATCGGACCTCGCCGGAAATATGGGCGAGTGGGCGCTCGATTGGTATTCGCTCTCACCTCCGACCCCATGTAACAACTGCGCCAACCTTACCGGCACGGACAAGCGGGTCATGGGACCTGGATACTGGGGCGATGGGCCAAGTGGTCAGCGATCAGCCCGAAGTATCGGGGTTGACCTAACGCTGCGCACGTTTAGCGGCGGTGTGCGCTGCGCGAGGCTGCCAAAATCGAGCTGATCGGAGCGCTTATCGAGACAGCAACCACAACATCGCAAGAGACACTGCCATCGTAGGAACGGTAAGCGCAACGCCGACTCGCATGAACGTCGACACGCGCACGACCACGCCGTGCCGCCGAAGCAAGTCGTACCACAAGAGCGACGCGATCGACCCGACGGGCAATAGCCGGGGCCCCAAATCACCGCCGATGAGTGCGGCGAATGCATAGCTGTGGTGAGTCGGTTGCGCGGCTTCGAGCGCAAATGCGTTCAAGACCGACATCGGATGGTTGTTCAACAGCGCCGAACCGAGCGCCGAGGTCACCCCCACCGTTGCGAGCGAACAAGGCGTCGCGTCGTACAGATGCGCCAGCCAGTCCGCTACCCCAACCCGCTGCAATGCGACGGCGAGAACGAACACACCGGTCAAGAACGGAAAAATCGACCAAGCGATTCCGCCAGCCAGCTCACGGATTGTACGACCCGCAACAACACTCGCAGCCGCGCAGATGACAGCGCCGACCACGGCGCTCGGCCACAGCGGTGCGTCGAGGTACGACATCACCGGGTAGGCACAAAGCACCGCGATCACCGTGGCAAACACGATGCGCGCTGCGCTCGACAAGGGCGGAGGCGCGTCCGGCCACGCGCCGAGAGCAGGAGCCGGATCTGCCAGCTCGCTCCGAAATATCCACGCCAGCGCGACGTACGCGGTGACCCAGCCGGCGATTGCGATCGGAATCATCGTCGCGGAATACGCGTTGAACCGGATACCCGCATGATCGGCGAATATGAGGTTCATCGGGTTCGAAATGACCAAGGGCGCGACGCCGGCAGAAGCGAATACCGCGACGACGAACGGGACCACGAATTTCGGGTGGCGGCGCGGATACACGGTGCGCAGAAGCACCAACACGGTCGGCGTCATCAAGAGGATGGCGGCGTCGTTGGACAACACCGCGGCGACGAGAGCCGATAGCGCAAACGTGACCCGAAACGCATGGCGAACCGGACCACGAGTGCGCGGCTCGATGATCGCCGCCAAGCGTTCCAACAGGCCCATCCGCTCGGCCGCTGACGTCATCGCCATCACGGACGCGAGCGTCGCATACGCCCGCCACTGCGCCTCGATGGCCCTCAGCACGTCGTCCAGCCCAACAGCGCCGCCCAGCGCGGCAACACCGACGGCTACCGCTGCCCCAAGCGTCGGCCCTAGCCCGTGTGGACGCCAGGCAACGACAAGAACCAGCAGCGCGAGGCTGACAAACACTACCCACGACATCGAGCCAACATCACATCTCGCATGTCCCAGCGGCACCAGTTACGCCAGAACGGTCCGCGCGAGTCACTGGAATCACTGCGGCGAAACGGGGTCTAGGGTCTGGGACAGCGAGACCGAGGCGCCAGTGAGCGCGTCGGCAGCCACCCCAACGTCGAGCTCCTTTCCACTGACCGAACCATGGCAGCCCCCGCACACCGCGTCGAATACATGGACTGTTTCGCCCGCGGGGTTGACAATCGACTGGCGCACGCCCATCCCGATCGATTCGCCGGGACCGAGCTGATGTTCCTCTTGCATCGTGACGATCGCTCGACCATCGTCGCCTTGGAGCTCAAAGACCATCCCGGTACGCGACGGCAGTGCGACCTTCACCGAGCCGTCCTCCTTCAGCGGCGCCTTACCGAGCAGCGCTCGGCTCTGATAGATGCCGTTCGTGGTTCGGGCGCATGCCCCAGCTGGACAGGCGCCTTCGCGATATACGGCGAGGAACTTTGCGTTGCGGAACGCTTCGACAGGCCGGCCGCGTCGCAGGTTGCCAGTCAATAGCGTAAATACCATCGGCGCGTCGGGCATGTAGACCACCGCCTTCGAAGGATCGCCCTCGACCCCGCCGCCGAACACGAGCTGGCGCCGGTTGAGGTACGGAGGACGCGGCGCGTACTTGTACGCGATCACCGCATCGACCGTTGTCTCCCCATTGCCGTTGATTCCGAGGGACGCCGGTGCGGTACTGTTGCGCGGGTCGACAACCACAACGTCCCAGTTGAGGGTAGCGACGTTCGTCGCGTACGACACCATGATCTTCCCGTCGGGCATCGAGAACGGAGCGCGAAATCCCGAGGTGGCACCCGCGCGACCGGTTGCGCCGGCCGGGCCGAGAATGTGCAACGCCTGCAAGTAACCCGGATCGGTGCGATTTGCCTCGAACGGGCCGACACTGCGATTGAAGATGGCGAGCGCCCCCGCGCCGCCCTTGAGAGCTGGAGCACCGTTGGTTGAGTCCGATAGGATCACCAAAAAATCGCCGTTGCTGGCTTCTCGAATGTCCGTGGCAGATGAGTAGCCGACAGAGGGCAGCGTGGTCGCGAGGTCCGTCGTCGATGGGTAGAGAGAATCTTTGCGCTGAGCGAGCAGCGGATGATAGTCGGTGAGGTCCCAGTTAATGCGGCGACCCGACACTTGGTAGAAGCCGTCGCTCGCTTTTTCAGTCGACATCGTAATGCGACCCTCGCGCATCATCTGCGGATTGATCTCGGAGTTCGAGAGTACGGTCACCTGCTCCGGTGAACCTCCCGGCAGGCGAATTCTCCACAGATCCGACTGGGTGCGCGGTTGCACGCGCGTTTCGATCGGGCCAGCCGTGCCGCGCGTCGACGCAAACACCAAATAGGTCCCATCGGGCGACCACGTGGGATCGAAGTCGTGGATGTTCCCGGTCGCGCCGGTGGAAACCTGTGCGCACGTGCCAGGGTTGGCAATGCTAACGGTGTAGAGCCGCCACCCAGCCCCGGCAGAGGGCCGGCCGGCAAACGCAACGGTGTCGCCATTCTGACTCACACTCGGACGGCCGATGTCGGGATTTCCACCCAATCCACAAGCGCCCAGCAGCGAAGTCTGCGTGGCATTATCGACGGTCAAATTGCCGCCTCGCGCGGTCCCGAACGTTCCGGTCACGGCCCGTAGGTCGGCGCCGCCCTGAAACGTATCGAATTCAAGTCGGCCTGCGATGCCGTTGGCCGGCCGCTGCACGTAAACGATGGGCACCGTGGAGCCAGCATTCATCGTGGAAACCTGGGGTCCGGCCGCCGTGCGCTCGAGATCGATCCATCGCTGAATGATGCAAAACGGAGTTGTACTCGTCGGCGTGCACGCTGCTGGGTCGGACGGCACTCCGGGTGTTTCAAGCACCGGACCGCCGCGATGCGCGATTCCGCCCACAGACGCGACCCGCGGATCCGCGGCCAATATCGCCTTGGCAACCGCGCGTCCACGCCGCGCGTCGGCGAATTCCATGGCCATAAACTCGTTGCGCAAGAGGTCGTAGTTCTTTTCGAGTGCTACCGCCGAGAAAAATCCCTGAGTTCCCGAGCGCAACTTGAAATCGTTACCCGCTGCGGGGCTATGACACGCTTCGAATGAACATCCGCGCGCAATCAAGATCGGTTGCACGTTGTCCTTAAAGAATTGCTTCCCAGCATTCCCGGCACCGAAGTCGAGAGCACCCACGCTCGAGGCCCAATCGCGAATTCGCTGGTAGTTGCTGTCGTTGGTGTCGGAGAATTGATCTCCTCCTGTGTGCCCGCGGCCGCCGCTTCGTGCTGCCAACGGCACGCGCAGAAGCTGCGAGTCATCGACGGGATTGGTCACGAAGGCCCAGGTTTGGGCAAAGTTAAACGCGAGCTGCTGGTCGGTATCACCACACGTAACGTAGAAGTCCGACTGAGGCGCACCATGGCAATTTGACGACGTGCAGCCGCGATCTTTGAGAATTGGCTGAACATCGGCTTTGAACTTCTGCAATCCGGGACCGTACTTGGGATTAGTCATCAGCGGCGTTGGATCGAAACCCGACGGCACCGAGCTCGAACAATTCCCGTTCCCTGTCTGCGCTGGCGATGGTGGCTTCAAGCCGTTTTCCGTGGCTCCATTCTCGAGCCACGTCTGCAAAGCAAAGTAGGCGTCCGAATTGATCTCAAGAATCGCGCCGCCGACGTGCAGCACCTCCAGATCGCGGAACGCCGGCGTGTTCCCCGTCGGGTCCGAGGGGTTGATGCCGTATTGAAACTGCAGCCGAGGCTTGGCCGGATCGGGCACCTCGGGAGCCACGGCCTTGATCAAAAACAATGGCTGGGGATACGGCCCGAACCGGTGCAACAAATCGCGGCGCTTCTGGACATTGGCAAAAGACGTCACATCCAAGTTGCCAGCGGCAAATGCATACGGGTCATCGGAATTCGTACTGTGACAGCCCGAGGTATTGCCAGAACACTTCTGGATCAAGATCGGCTCGATATTGCGCTCGTAGTAGCTCCGACCTGCTGCTGAGTTGCAGTCGTTGCATCCGATCGCCCCACTCGCGCCGACCACAACCGCCACTGCGGCCAGAACGCCGCGGCAATAGTCCGTCATCAAGACATTCTAGACCGATTCCGGACCGAACAATGCCCCTAAACCGGCGCTACTCTTTGGCAGCAGCTTCGTCGAGGGCAATCACCCCGCACGCGATCCGATCACCGGCGTTGCCCGTCGGTTGGGTCTTGAGGTCATCCGCCTTGTCGTGAATGATGAAACCTTTCCCTACAATGGAGGTGTCGCCGTCTTTGAGGGTTACGCCTTTCACAACGAGCGTTAGAGTCGCTTTGCCGTCGGGGCCCGCGTTGATGTTTCCAAGGTCGCCGGCATGGTGCTGCTCCGCCTCGGGGCTGCCGTGGTCATGCCCGCCGGGATTGAAGTGACCGCCCGCGCTCTTGGCATCGGGCGCGCTGCAGTCGCCCTTTTCGTGAATGTGGAAACCGTGTTTGCCTTTCTTGAGTCCTTCGAGGTTCGCGGTGACTTCAACGCCATCGTCCATCTCTTTAAATTGGACTGTTCCCTTAACCGACTTCCACTTGGAGGTTCCTGCCATGGTAGCCGTCGCGTGTTTTGGAGGCGGCGGCGGCGCTTCCTTCGCGACTGGCTCAACGGGCGCAGGCGCTACGGGAGCGGGCTGGGGCTTGCTTCCACCGCAAGCGGATCCGATCAAAAGGCTCGAAAGAAGAAGGTGTTTCATGGGCGGAGTATGCGCGAATTGCTGGCCACAGGGGAGTTTTTGGCGTGGTAGCACTACCGACGCATGTGGCCTGCACTCGAACGCTCGATCGACTCCGGAGCGGTGATCGCCTACGGCGGAACACCTGGCTGGGCAGCGTGGGTCGCGGCGCAGCGCGCTCAGAAAGAGCGGATCGTCGTCGCGGTTTGCAAGGACGACGCCACCGCGCGCGAGCTCGAAAGCGATGTCGCGTACTTTTGGGGTGCGTCCGAGCCAAATGCGGATGCCGCGAATGCCGCGAATGCCGCGATCGCCTACTTGCCTGGCATCGACGCGTCGCCATATGGCGAACTGGCTCCGGACCGGCGGGGCATCGTCGAGCGCCTGGCAACTCTGTATCGACTCACACAGCCGGCTCTGATGCCCAAGCTCCTGATCGCCTCGGCGGAGGCGCTGATCCGCAAAACGATGCGCCCGCCAGAGCTCGCCGCTCGGGGCAGTGTGGTAGCCCGCGGCGACACGGTCGAACGCGACGCGCTCGGCGCCATGTTGACCGCCGCGGGCTGGACCCGTACGCCCGTCGTCGACGAACCCGGGACGTTCGCGCTCCGCGGCGGGGTCGTCGATGTGTACGCTCCGCTGTCGCCGCATCCGGTCCGCATCGAACTGTTTGGCGATACGGTCGAATCACTGCGCGCCTTCGACGCTGAGTCGCAACGCACGCTGCGCGAGATCGACCGCGTGGTCCTGCACCCGGTGCGCGAGACGATCGCGACGGGCGCCAGCGATGTGCGCGCTCGCTTGCGCGCGTACGCCGACGAAGTCGCGTTCCCATCCAAGGCAACGCGACGACTCATCGAACAACTCGAAGCAGGGGGTGTATTCGTAGGCATCGAAGGTTTGCTGCCCGCGTTCCACGACACCCTGGTGCCCGCTTCGGCTTACGTTCCCGAGGACGCGCGATGGCTCGTGGTCGACCCGGATGCGTGCAAGCGCACCGTCGCCGACATTTTGCGCGACGCCGAAGCCCAGTTCGGCGAGCGAACTGCAAAGAAGCAGCTCGCATTCCCACCCGACGCGCACTTCAGCCGCACGCTCGACGCTCTATCGTCACCGCGGCGCATCGAGCTGTCCGCCCTCGAGCTAACCGGCAACGAGCCGTCGCCCCAGGACGGTGCACACAGCGTTACAAAACTGCGCATCGACATCGATAACTTGCACGTTCTGCGGCAACAACTCGAGCACGCCCGGGCACTCGGAGACACCGATCATGTCGAACCTCTGCTCGCCGCAATTCGCGCCTGGCGTTCGAATGGAATTGCCGTAACGATCGCGCTGGATTCGCACAGCCGCGTCGAGCGCTTGACCGGCGTTTTGGCCGCCCGTGGTGTCACCGACATTGCCATTACCAACAGTTCGCCCACCCACGCATTTGCGTCACCTCGCGATGGCGTCGCGTTCGTAACCGGCGATCTCATTTTTGGCCAGCGCACGCATCGCGCAGGCGCGCACAAGAAACGGGCCCGCGACGCCCTGCTCGGCGGCGTCTCCGACTGGAGCCAGCTCGCCCCGGGCGACTTCTTGGTCCATCAACGCCACGGCGTCGGCCGCTATCTCGGCCTCAAGCGCATCGCCGTAAGCGCCCCCGCGGGCTCGGCTCCCGCTTCCGGCTCGGCTCCCGCTTCCGCTCCGGCTTCGGCCTCCGCTTCCGGCTCGGCTCCTGCTTCCGGTCCGGCTTCGGCCCCGGCTTCGGCGCCGGCTTCGGCCTCCGCTTCCGGCTCGGCTCCTGCTTCCGGTCCGGCTTCGGCCCCGGCTTCGGCTTC
>CAYQQM010000009.1:34239-43760 GCA_964419605.1 uncultured Kofleriaceae bacterium
CCGCTTCCGGCTCGGCTCCTGCTTCCGGTCCGGCTTCGGCCCCGGCTTCGGCTTCCGGCTCCGCTTCCGCTTCGGCCCCTACTTCGACTGCCACAACAACAACCGGCTCTCCCCTCCCGCGCGACGCGACGCGCGGGGGGGTGAATGGACCGGCTTCGCCGGTCCAGAGGGGGCGGGAAAGCCCCCTCTGGATCGACACGCTGCAGCTCGAATACGACGGCGGCAGTTTGTATTTGCCCGTCTATCGGCTGGGCGAGGTCCAGCGCTACGTCGGCGCCGACGGCCACCCACCTCGGCTCGACAAGCTCGGCGGCGCTACATGGGAAGCAACGCAGAGCAAAGTGTCGCGCAACGTTCGTGCGCTGGCCGAGGAGCTGCTTCAGATCTACGCCCAGCGCGCCAGCTTGCCAGGCCATAGGTTTCCGCCGGCCGACGATCAGTTTCACGAACTAGAAGCGACATTTCCGTTTGACGAAACGCCGGACCAAGAAGATGCGATCGCTGCAGTGCTCGCCGACATGGAGGCCGACCGCGCCATGGATCGACTCATTTGCGGCGATGTCGGGTACGGAAAAACCGAAGTTGCGGTGCGCGCGGTGTTTCGCTGCGTGCAAGGCGGCAAGCAAGCATGTGTATTAGCTCCCACGACGATCTTAGTCGAACAACATTTCCGCACGTTGTCGCAGCGATTGGCGGGATTTCCCCTGACGGTGGCGCGACTATCGCGGTTTCAATCCAAGGCCGATCAGATCGACACCGTGCGCAAGCTGGCGATGGGCGGCGTCGACGTGGTCGTCGGCACCCATCGCCTGCTTTCGCCCGACGTCCGGTTTAAGGACCTCGGCTTGTTGGTCATCGACGAAGAACAGCGATTCGGCGTCGCGCACAAGGAGCGCATCAAAAAGGCGAAAACGCAGGTCGACGTGTTAACCCTCACCGCGACGCCGATTCCGCGCACGCTTCATCTCGCAATGGCGGGGGTGCGCGACCTTTCGATCATCGCCACACCGCCGGCCGACCGCCGCGCGGTGCGCACCTTCGTCTCGCGCGTCGATGACACCACGGTTCGCGAAGCGATCGAACGCGAACTCGAGCGCGGTGGACAAGTGTTTTTCATTTCGCCGACGATTGGCCAAGCCGTGGCAGATCCTTCGCTCCACGCGCCCAGCGGAACAAAGCGAAGATCGCCTCGCGACGACGACAGATCGCTGCAAGACTGGGCCGAGTACTTGCATGAACTCGTGCCAACTGGGCGGATCGGCATCGGCCACGGATCGCTATCCGCCGAAGCGCTCGAGAACGTGATGATGCAGTTCGTGCGCGGCGAACTCGACATCCTGGTCGCGACCACCATCGTCGAAAGCGGACTCGACATTCCGCGCGCCAACACCATGTTTGTTGCCCGCGCCGACGCATTTGGACTCGCCCAGCTCTATCAGCTGCGCGGCCGCATCGGCCGCAGCAAAGACCGCGCCTATTGCTACCTACTCGTGCCCGAGCCCGAGCACCTCACGGAGGGGGCCCGGCGTCGACTCGAAACGCTGCAGCGATTTACCGAACTCGGGGCTGGGTTTCAGATCGCGTCTCAAGACCTCGAGATCCGCGGCGGAGGCGAGCTGCTGGGCGCGAAACAATCGGGGTCGATCGCCGCCGTGGGCTTTGATCGCTACATCAAGATGCTCGAAACTTCGGTCGCCGAACTGCGCGGCGAGCCGATCCATAGCGACGTGGATCCAGAGCTCACGGTGGATGTTCCCGGATTCATTCCCGACGACTACATTCCCGATCCGGGGCAGCGACTTGAATTGTACAAACGGCTGTCCGCGATCGCCGATGACGACGAACTCGCGCAGGTGATGGCGGAGATCGCCGACCGCTACGGCCCCGTGCCCGATGATACGATCATCCTCGGCGAGCTCATGGCGCAAAAGGCCCTGGCCCGCCGCCTCGGCGCCCTCACCCTCGAAGTTTCAGCCAGCCGGGTCGCCATCGCGCTCGCCGACAATTCCGTCGTCGGCCCAGCCGCCCTGAAAGCCGGCTGGCGCCAATTGCCCGACGGCCGCTACGCTAGCGCCCCACCCGCTCGGCAAGCGCTGTTGGGATTACTCGAACGCGCTGGTGTCGCACCGCGGGTCTAGCGCACCGCAAGGTTGCGCTTGAGCCCAGTTGCAAATAGGAACAGAAACCTAACGATCGGTTCGACACGTATTCGGATCGTATGTAAGCCCCGGTTCGTAGTGACGGACCAACTTCGTGCCACCGTGTGTGAGAAGGTCGAGCACGAGCTTCCAACGACCGCCATCGTGTGGACGCGCGACCACGTCAACGGTGTCGAACATACCCGCCAAGATTCCCTCAGGCAGCGGATACGTCTTATCCCCCTCTTTGAGAACTATCCTCTTAGAGGCAGAGGTTGGCGAAAGACTGGTGTTGGAACACGCCTTACCAAGCCCTTTCAGCAGATTCCTGCCGTCATCGAATATTCGCCCGGCGAGCTTATCCGAAAGAAAGAATTGGTCGAGAGCGGCCACCACCGGATCCTTTTCGCTATCGCTGCTAACGCGATGGAGCAATCCCTTATTTTCCGCCAAGTCCCACGTCCCCACTGCTTGATGGCTCACCAGGGGTCCCAGAGCGGACGGTCCCTCGGAACGCGCTTGGTGAATGTGCTGATCCGGAAGGCCAATTTCTCCGCCCTCCCACGTCGGCGGCTGTATGACTGGCACTCGTCCGTAGCCCATTATAAACTCCTCCTGCTCATTGCTACCACATGCAACTGTTGCGACAAACTAGAACTTTGGGTCGCCATCACGCTTCTGATGCGAACTGCATCAGCCTCGTGACCGAGGTCACAACGTGCAGCGCCGGTCGAAACTTTGTCTTCCCCGTCGAGCCAGGCCCGTGATATGGAGGATCGTCGCAAGGAGACTCCATGGCGATCCCGCAACCGCTACTCGACCCAAGCCGGCTGATGGCCGATGCGAAGCGCGAAGGCCTGGATTCACCTGCACGCCCAGCGTACGATGCAGCACAACAGAACAACTTCGGTGCCCGGAATCTACTGTTTGCGCGAACCGGTAGCACAAACGATCTCCTGCATCCCGTCCAAGCTGAACTACCACTAACCGACGAAGCAATTCACAAACTTGCTCAGACGCGGCTCTTACAAGTGCGTAGGCCAGATGGCGAGTTGCCTTACTCGATCAGCATCGAGGCGAACGAAACCCGCGGATATGTGATTAAGGTGTTCCCGGCTATAGAGGGGCACGACGAATTCAAAATCGGTTACTCGTTTCACAAGTACATACCGGTCGTGAAGAACGGTAAGCCGGCTCTCAGTTATGTCGGGACATCCGAAAGGCGATTTTTCGACGTTCCAAAAGGAAAGCACTGACTGTGCTCGTTGGGCGGTTTGGCTCGTAGTACACGAGAAACATCGCGTTCTATCTAAAGAAACGCCCAGCCGAGGCGAGCGAAAAATTCCGGCGCAAACGCCACGCCATTCACTGGCCAAGACGATGGGGGCTGCATGTAGTAGCCGGAGCGCGTCACCCGACCGCGTTCGTATCCAACCGATCCGCCGGCCGCAGCTGAAACGTACAGGTGGTCGCCCACGAGCCAGCTCCAGCCCACCAGCCCCCGGGTAGCCACGATCGTGGTGGTCGACACAATGTCTTCGTCCAGCGTGCAGTTGTTCTTGTAGTGGCGGCGCACAAGACCTCCGGCTTCTAGCGACAAGCCGGAAAACCGCTCGCGCGGAAAGTACATCCAGCCTGCGCCGGCATCGAACTGTTTGCCCGGTGAGCATGCGTCCTCGCCACCCGCCAGCGCAATCAAGAGCGCGCCGTACCCCGGCAGCTGGTACGCGGCGGCGTTCAGCCGCACCACTTGATGGCGATTGATCGCGATGTAGCCCGACGCCGCCACGGCGACCGGGCCGCTGCTGTCGCTTAAAAGCCAGCTGATCGGCGAGTTGACCGCTACGGCATACTTCGGTGCCTCGGGCGGCGGTACCGCACCGGCCGTAGCGGAGGTCACAGTGGCTATGACAAGGGAGAATGCGAACTTCATGAACCGCCATCGTTGCAATACTGGTGCCCTCGTAACCCGGCAGTCCGACAGGTAGTCGCGAACAATACGAAGCTCGAAACTCGCGGTGGCATGGCAGCCATGTCGCATCGCGTGCCAACGGGCGTATGGTACGGGGCATGGCGAACCCCAGCCTGGAAGGTGAAATTACGCCGCCCGAGCTGTACTTCAACCGCCGGACGCTGCTGCGCGGTGGTCTAGTCGCTGCGACGACCATGGGAACGGCGCTGTTGTATCGCAAGCTCAATGTCGTCGATCTCGACGATACCCAGATGCCGCCGATTCCGAACCTCGAAAAGCCAGGCACTTACACGGTCCCAGGCGAGAAGCTGACCCCGCGCACGTCGATCATCAACTACAACAACTTCTACGAGTTCACGACCGACAAGGACGGAGTTGCGGCCGCGGCAAAGAACTTCAAGACCACTGGCTGGACGATCGAAGTCGGCGGCATGTGCCACAAACCCCGCACGTTCGATCTCGATAGTTTTAAGCAGCTCGCGCCCGCCGAGGAGCGCGTGTATCGCCACCGCTGCGTCGAAGCGTGGTCGATGGTCGTCCCATGGGCTGGGTTTTCGGTGTCGAAACTGCTCAACGCCGTGCAGCCGATCAGCTCGGCGAAATATGTCGCGTTCCAAACGTTGTTTGACCCTGGTCGCATGCCGAACCAGAACTCGAACGCGCTGACGTGGCCGTACATCGAGGGTCTTCGCATCGACGAAGCGATGCATCCGCTGGCCCTATTTGCGACCGGACTCTACGGCCAGGAGCTGCCACCGCAAGACGGCGCTCCGGTGAAGCTCGTCGTGCCGTGGAAATACGGCTTTAAGGGCATTAAGTCGATCGTCAAAATCACGCTCGTCGATAAGCAGCCGCCGACCACCTGGTCGGAGTATGGGCCCGACGAATACGGCTTCTATGCGAACGTGAACCCATCCCACGCCCACCCGCGGTGGAGCCAGGCGACGGAGCAGCGCATTGGCGAGTCGGGCCGTCGGGAAACGCTGATGTTTAACGGCTACGCGACTGAGGTCGCCAGCCTCTACGGCGGAATGGACCTCGATGTCTTCTTCTAAACTCGGCGATCTACCTCCGCTCTCCCGAGGGAGTGCTGCGCACCCTGGCGACCCCGGCGACCCTGGCGACCCTGGGAAGTCCCTGACGAGGGGGAAGTCCCTGACGAGGGGGAAGTCCCTGACGAGGGGCAAAGCCAGGGTTGGCGATAGCCGGTTCGCCAAGTGGCTGGCGATTGCGAACGGACTGGTGCCAGCGCTACTGCTCGCGTGGGACGCTGCGCATCATCAGCTCGGCGTAAACGACGTGAACTTTGCCATTCGCACCACGGGACTGGTGGGACTGGTGATGCTGGTGCTATCGCTGCTCGTCACGCCGCTCCGCCGGCTCACCGGGTGGGCCACTCTGATTTCCGTGCGCCGTAACCTCGGCGTACTCGGCTTTTTCTATATCTGCGTCCACTTCTCGATCTTTTATGGCTGGGATCGCGGCGGTTCGGTCGCAAGCACCGCGACGGAAATCATCGAGCGCGAGTACTTGTGGTACGGGTTCGGCGCGCTGGTGCTCATGGTGCCGCTGGCGATCACGTCATTCGACAGCATGGTCACGCGGCTCGGCGCCAAGCGGTGGAAGCGACTGCATCGCCTCGCGTACGTCATCGCGATCGGCGGCGGCATCCACTACTACCAGCTCGCGAAGAGCGACAAGCGTCAACCGATCGGATTTCTCGTCGCAATCGGTATGCTACTTGCGTACCGCAGTGTCGCGCACTACCTGGATTTGCGCTCCGAGGTGAAACGCCTCAATGCCGCCAAGTCGGTCGCGCCGCCGCCCAAGAAGAAGTTCTGGTCAGGCGAGCTTTTGCTTGCCCAAATCTTCGACGAGACCGCAGACGTTAAGACGTTTCGGTTTGTCAATCCCGATGGCGGACCGCTGCCGTTCGAATACTTCCCCGGACAGTACCTTACGCTGCGACTCACCCTCGAGGACGGGCGGCGCATGAACCGCTCGTATACGATCGCATCGCCGCCAACGCGCAACGCCTATTGCGAGATTTCGGTCAAACGGGCCCCGAACGGCAACGGCGGGTCCAAACACGTTCACGACACGTTCCGCGAAGGCCAGCGGATCAAGATCGCAGCGCCCGCCGGAAAATTCTACTTCGTCGGTACCGAGGCCCCGCGAGTCGTTATGCTCGCAGGTGGCATCGGCATCACACCGATGATGTCGGTGATTCGCAGCCTGACCGATCGGGCGTGGAGCGGCGACATCTACTTGCTGTATTCGGTGCGGACCCAGCGCGACATCGCGTTCGCCGCCGAATTGGCGACCTTGCAAGCCCGCCATTCCAACTTGCATGTCGCGGTGACGCTCACCAACGATCCAAACACGCCCTGGGATGGAGCGCGCGGTCAGCTCTCTCGCGCGCTCATCACAGGCTTCGTGCCAAACGTCACGCGCGGCCCGGTGATGATGTGCGGTCCCGTTCCGATGATGAAGGCGATGCGCGAGCTGCTGGTCGGCATGGGAATCCCCACGGCCCAGATCCATGAGGAAGAATTCGTCTCGACACCCGCCGTTGCCGCAGACGCAACGGCCGAAAACGAGGCCTCCGAACCACTGCCGGATGGCGCTGTTGCCAACGTAGCCTTCCAGCGCGCCGGCAAGAACGGCGCGCTCGGTGACCTCACGGTGCTCGAAGCTGCTGAAGAGTGCGGCGTTGCGATTCCGTTCGAATGCCGCTCCGGCATCTGCGGCCAATGCAAGACCCGCCTCATCGAGGGCAACGTGCGTATGGAGATACAAGACGCGCTCACGCAAAGCGATCGCGCCAGGGGGCTCATCCTCGCATGCCAAGCGCGCGCAGCACGCGATATCGTCGTCGACGCCTGACGCTCAGGGAGGCTGAAAAACCCGAAGTTTGGTGAACCTAGTCGTGGGCAGCGCCGCCGGCCGGACGCCGAACGCTTGTTGACCGTGCACGGCCATGTTACCGAATATTGCACCAATGCCGAGCGCTTGTTGACCGTGCGCGGCCGTGTTACCGAAATATTGCACCAATGCGAAACCTAGTACACCGGTGGATTTGGCTGGTACTCTCGGTAGGAGCGGGATGCAGCGAGCGCACTCCCCAATCCTCGCAGCCCGAGCGCGAGAAGGGCACCGCGCTCAGCTCCCCGGGACAACACTCCGAGGACCTCGCGTTACCGCTCGCGAAAATCGACGACGTTACCATAACGCTTGGGGACTTTAGAGACCGCATGAGCCGCCAGTCACCCTATGTGCGCGCTCGGTACACGTCGCTCGAGCAAAAACGGGAATTCCTCGAGACCCTTGTTCGATTCGAGATCCTCGCCAAAGAGGCCTACAAGCGCGGTTTCGACAAAGATCCCAAAGTCGTGAGCGCGATGAAGGAGGCGATGATCGAAAAATTGATGCGCCAGGAATTCGACGCCACCATCACCGCAGACGCCATCAAAGCCGAAGACATGAAGGCCTATTACGAGGCCAACCTCAGCACGTTCGCGAAGCCCGAGTCCGTTCGGGCTTCGGCGATCATCCTAAAAAACCGTGCCCAGGCGGAGCGCGTAGCGCAGGAAGCTCAAGGCGACGCCGGGAAAACCAATAAGGGCTTTCGCGAACTGGTGTCGAAGTACTCGGCCGACGAGGAAACCAAACTTCGCGGCGGCGACTTGCGGTATTTTGAGCTCACCACCCCCGAACTGCCGGCGTCGGTCGCCAAGGCCGCGTTCCAACTGGCCAACATCGGCGACGTATCCGGTGTAGTGGACGCCGGCGAGGGCCTATTTTACATCTTGAAACAGACCGGTCGACGGCCGGCCTCCACGCTTTCGTTTGACGACGCCAAGCCGCAGATCCGCAACACGTTGTTTAGGCAGCAGCGCCGATCGGCCCAAAACAAATTTGTTGAAGGTCTGCGCGCCAACGCGAAGATTGAGGTCGACAATGCTAGTTTGGCGAAGGTCCAGCTGGCGGCTTCGGCACCCGAGGGCTCCACCGAAGCCAAGCAACCTGTTCCCTAATCACAACGTCTAAAGGCCTACCCATCGTGCGCAACACCGCAATGCTCGTGGCAGTACTTGTTTGTGGCATCGCTACCGGCGTCGCGGACGCGAGCGACAAGGCATCCTCGACGTCGCGGAACGCGGGGCAAAAACTTCGACTCGAGCGGGTCGTGGCCATTGTCGACGACGCAGTCATCCTGCAAAGCGAGCTGGAGGCTCGGCTCATGCCGCTGCGCGCCGAGGCTGAACAGATCGCGGATCTCGATGAGCGCAAACGCCGCGTCGCCAAGCTCGCGGGTCAAGCTCTCGATGAAATGGTCAACGAAGAGCTCATCGTCCAGGCAGCTCGCAGCGCAAAGATCGAGGTCGAAAGCTCCGAAGTCCAGGCCGCGGTCGACGAGATTAAGCAACAAAACAAGCTAGACGACGCGGGCCTCGAACAAGCACTCGCGGCGCAGGGCTACACCCTCGCGAATTACAAGGCGGATCTCCGCCGCCAAGTTCTCCGGTTTCGAGCGGTCAATCAGATCATCGGACCCAAGGTACAGGTAACCGACGACGACGTGCGGGCGCGCTACGATCAGCTTCAGCGGCGATCTGAGGCCGTGAGTGCCGTGCGGCTGTCCCACATTCTCATCAAGCTGCCGGAGCACCCGACTGATAAGCAGCAGAGCGAAGCCAAGGCCAAGGCCACCAAAGCCATCGAACGCGTCAAAGCGGGGGAAGAGTTTGCAAAGGTCGCAGCTGAAATGTCCGACGACGACGGGACAAAAGCCACTGGCGGAGAACTCGGCTGGTTCGAGCGGGGAAGCATGTCGAATCCCGAGCTTGAGCAAACCGTGTTCTCGATGGACAAAAACGACATTCGCGGGCCCATTACCGGATCACAGGGCCTCGAAGTCTTCCTGGTCACCGACACAAAGAAGTCCGATCTAAAACCGTTCGCAGAAATGAAGGAACAGTTGCAGCGCGACCTGCGGCGCCGAGAGTTAGACAAACAGACCCAGGTTTGGGTAGACGAGCTGCGCAAGAAAGCCTACATCGATATCAAGTTATAGAGGTGGAGCAGGCACCTAGCCAGTTGTAGGGATTCGATCCATGGTTGTGTACAATGGGCTGTGGTCGAAAATCGCCGAACCTCAACCCGTTACGTAGTCGCGCTAAACGGGGTCGTTACCATCGATGGCACTTCGCGGGAGTACGCGATCTCGAATCTGTCGATTGGAGGCGCGCTCATCGCGGCCCCTGTAGGAGTCTCAGAGAAACTCGCTATGGGGGCGCGACTCCACATCCGCTTTACGATACCTGCGCTCGAGGATCCCACCGATCCATCTCCGCACTCCCCGATCGGGAGTGCTGCGCACCCAGGCGAAGCCGGGGTTATCGATCCTC
>CAYQQM010000009.1:43860-83234 GCA_964419605.1 uncultured Kofleriaceae bacterium
CTCCGCACTCCCGGATCGGGAGTGCTGCGCACCCAGGCGAAGCCGGGGTTATCGATCCTCCTCCGCACTCCCGGATCGGGAGTGCTGCGCACCCAGGCGAAGCCGGGGTTATCGAAGTCGGTGCCCGAGTGGCCTGGAGCGACAACAACCTGGCCGGCATCCATTTCGACGGCTTGCGTGCGCGTGAGGTATGGGCGCTAAACCAGTATTTCGAGCAACTGTCGTCGTCAACGCGGTTGTAGTCGCGGCAGCCTGGTTGAACCACAGTCACGCCTCGCCAGGCGCGGAGCGCGCTGCCATCATCGACCTCGGCCCAGCCAACGCTGCGGTCCGGGCCACCCTGGCCCGGTCTCTCGTCGAAGCGGGACTAGAGCCGGTAGTTGGCGATGGCGTTGAAGACGCGCTGGCCGGAGTCGCCAGCGATCGCGACTCAACCCGGCTCGCCGCGGCAATGGCTGACGCAAGCAATCGATTCGGGCAGTTGGATTGCCCTGCCGCAGAACAGGCGGCACGAGAAGCTCTTGCGGTGATTGCGGCCCGCCAAGCGAGCGGGATCGCCGTACCTGAGTTATCGCCCGCGTGGGCGTACGTCCTGCTTTGCGCCGACCGCGCCGGGGATGTCGAGGCCGCCATGCGCGCAGCCCGGGTGCTGCACGTGGCAATGCCGAACCCTGCGCCGGATGTCGCTGCGGTGCTAGCAAAGTATCCCGAAGTCGATGCCGTGCTCGGTTCCGATGCGGTCGAAGTCGATATTGCAGCCGAGGACGGAGCAGTGGTGTGGATCGACTTTCAACCGGCGGGCACGGCGCCACTGCGCGCCGCGGTCGCACCTGGAGAGCATGTAGTTGCGGCGGCCAAAGGTTCGCGTCGCGGCAGCGTAAGCTTCAGGACTTTGAAAGCGGCACCGACGGTAACCGTTGCCTTGAACGACCAGCGCGCCAAATGGACGGCCATTGCCGACAAGGTCGCACACTGGCGCGGCGCGAACCCGGCTCCCACTGATTTGGGCTGGGTGCTAGAGCAACTTCGCGCTCGCATCGCGATTGTTCGGCGCGGTGATGCGATCGAGGCGTGGGGACGCGCAGGGCCGCCTGAGCTTCCCCACCGACTCGGTGGCGCCGATGGCGCTGGCGCAGTAGCGGACGCGAACCGCGTCGCCGAGGCGTTGGCCACCGCCGTTTCCGACTTTGACGCTAGGGCTCCCGATGCGGCCCAGCCGCTCCTGGTCGACGCGACTCGCAGCCTCGGAACGCGCTCTGGGAGCACCCATGAGCCGACGAAGTGGTGGGTATATGCGGCGATCGGGGCCGCTTTCGCAGCCAGCGCAGCGATTGTCTACGTCCATCAAACACAGACGCAGGTTGCTCATGTGGAGCTGCACTACCCGTGAGCCTTCCGCGACACGGCGTTCAGCGCTGGCTCGCCCGACTGGTCAGCGTCGCGATCGTCTCAACCTCGCTCCGAGCCATCAGTGCACCTCGGCTGGTGCCGTTGCCAACCGGCGGCCGGATCGCCGTCGCCCACGAGCCTGAGCTCGAGTCGACCGCACGCCAGCTGGCAGCAGATGCAGAGGCCGTGCTCTACCGAATCTCTGCCGACCTTCCCAGCCTTCCGGTTCCGCAAACTATTCAAGTCCAACTCGTGCGCGACGCGTCTGACCTTGCGGCCGTCGCCCCCGCGGGGCGCGGTGCACCACCGTGGGCCATTGGCGTCGCCTACCCTGACATCGGTGTCGCTAGCATCGCGCTGCGACGCGGCGCTCACGTTGTCGATCCGATGGCGACCCTGCGCCACGAACTCGCCCACCTCGCCCTGGGAGCCGCCATTGGCGATCGGGCCCCTCATTGGCTGCACGAAGGCTTTGCCTACCAACATTCCGCTGAATGGTCGTGGGACCGCGCCGAGACACTTGCGGGGATGGCGTGGTTTGGTGGCATCATCGCGCTGGAAGACCTCGATCGCAGTTTCCCCGCCGAAGAGTCGCCCGCACACCGCGCCTACGCCGAGAGCTACGACTTCGTGGGGTACTTGTCGCGACGCGGCCGCTGGGAAGACACTGGGGACGACGGCGATCGGTGGCCGTTCCGCCGCTTCCTGTCGCGCATCGGCCAAGGCGCCACCCCAGACGTTGCAGCCATCAAAGAGTTCGGCAAACCCTTGCACGCGCTTTTTGATGAATGGCGCGACGAACTGACCAAGCGATACCTCACGGCGCCGATCGGGCTCTTGGGGCTCGCGGTGTGGCTACTGTGCGCACTGCTGCTCACGCTGGCGTGGTGGCGCAAACGCCGCAATAACCGACGCAGACTCGCGCAGTGGGAGCACGACGAGCGCGCCCGCGAAGCTGAAGCGGAGGAGCCACTTCGCGATGGACCACACGTGGCCACGCCCCATGACGAACGGAGCGCAAACGATTCCACTCTGAATTAGTGCGTGTTTTGATACCCCCCCAGTACCGTGATCCCGAGCGCGGCCACAACCAGGGGAACGCCAACGGGTCCGGTCGCCGATCCATCGGCTCGTTAGCTCGGCAGGCGTTCGCCCATCGACCGGTTGGGCGCTGCCGGCGGTGGAATCGCCGGTTCAGGTTCGGTCGGTGGAGGCGCGTCGCCGAGTGCGACAGCGAGCGCGTCGTCGATTTTGGTCATGAACCGCAAGTCGAGTTGGGTTTTGACCTCATCCGGGATGTCGATGGTGTCCTTGCGGTTGCGCTCCGGCAAGAACACGATCTTGATGCCAGCGCGATGCGCAGCAATGACTTTTTCCTTGATGCCACCCACAGGTAGCGCGTGGCCTCGCAGGTCGATCTCGCCGGTGATCGCAATGTCATTGCGGATCGGGCGTCGCGAAAATATCGATGCGATGGCAGTCGCGAGTGCCACCCCCGCTGAAGGTCCATCCTTTTTCGTGGCTCCTTGCGGTAGGTGGATGTGGAGGTCGTGCGCCATCATCTTGTCGTGATCGATCTGCAACCGCGCGGAATTGGCGCGTACCCATGAGTAGGCTGCCGTAGCGCTCTCCTTCATCACGTCACCTAACTGTCCGGTAAGCTTTACGTCGCCTTTGCCGGGGTACGAGCGCGCTTCAATGAACATGATGTCGCCGCCCACCGGAGTCCATGCAAGGCCGGTGACCACACCTACCTCTGGCTTGCGCTCCGCCGTGTCGGATACGAAACGCGGCGGTCCGAGCAGAGTCTCCAGGTCGCCTTTGTCGACGTGGACAGACGTTGCTCCTTCAGCAACGCGGACTGCAGCACCGCGGCATACAGCGGCGATTTCGCGCTCGAGGTTGCGGACCCCAGCTTCGCGCGTGTAGCCATGGATGACGTCTCGCAGGGCCTCGTCTTCAAGCTGGAGTTGGTCTTTGGAGATCCCGTGTTCACCAAGTTGCTTCGGAACCAGGTGGTTTTTTGCGATCGCTAGCTTCTCCACCATCGTATATCCCGACAACTCCACCACTTCCGTTCGGTCCAAGAGCGGTTGGCTAATGGTTTCCGTCGAGTTCGCCGTGCAGATGAACATCACATTCGACAAGTCGACCGGGACCTCGACATAGTGGTCGACGAAGTCTTTGTTCTGTTCCGGATCGAGGACCTCAAGCATCGCGGCCGCTGGATCGCCCCGCAAGTCCGCTGCCAGTTTGTCGATTTCATCGAGAACAAATACCGGATTCATCGACCCAGCTTTCTTCAGGCCAGCGACAATTCGACCGGGCAGGGCACCAATATAGGTGCGCCGGTGGCCGCGAACCTCGGCTTCATCGCGAACTCCGCCGAGCGAGATCCGCACATACTTGCGGCCGAGCGAGCTCGCGATGGATCGCCCCAGCGATGTTTTTCCAACCCCGGGGGGCCCGACAAGCAACAAGATCGGCCCGTGTTTGTTCGGCGCTAGCTTGCGGACCGCCAGGAATTCCAAAATGCGGCGTTTGACCTTGTCGAGTCCAGAGTGCTCAGCTTCGAGGATGGCCCGCGCCGCCGAGACATCGAGTCGATCCGGCGTGGTAATGCCCCATGGGATATCCAACAGGGTCTCTACATAGGTACGCGCGATGTTGTACTCGGGCGAACTCGACGACATCTGGTTCATGCGCGACAGCTGCTTTTTAGCGACAGCGCGAACATCATCGGTCATCTTGCTGTCTTCAATTTTCTTGCGCAGCTCATCGATTTCCGCGTTGTCGTCTTGTTCGCCGAGCTCCTCTTGAATCTGGCGCAAGCGATCGCGAAGAACGCGTTCGCGATGCGTACGACTCGATTGGACTTCAAGCTCAGCGCCAATGTCGGCCTTGAGCCGCAGAACGGTCGCTTGGCGCTCTAGCGACGGAATGATCATTTCGAGCCGCTTCATCGTATCGGTCTCGATGAGCAAATGCGTAAGGTCGTCGCGCTCGAGGTCAAGATACGGAGCGGCTGCGTCGACGAGCTTGTCTGGGTCGACGATCGCCGACACTTGAGCGCGAGAAAGGTCGCCACGGGGTGCTTTAGTCTCCGCCTTCTCCTTTTCTTTTTCCTTGGCTTCCTTTGTTTCCTTTGCGTCTTTGGCCTGCGCGTCGATCACCACCGCCAATAAGTAGTCGCGGACCTTGTCCGTCATTGCGGATAGCGCGGCGGACGATGCTGCGGTCGTAGCGACCAGGGGGCTAACGGAAGCGATCAAGAACGGCTCTGTCGAAATTGCGTCGACACGGACGCGTTCAAGGAACCGCATCGTGCAGGTGAAGCGGCCCGGCGAATGTTTCACGATCTGGACGATCTCAGCGCGCACGCCCACTTCGTGCAGGTCGCGTTGGCTCGGATCGCGCACCGTCGGATTCTTTTGCGGAATGATCACGATGAGGTTGTCGTCCCGCGTTGCAGCCTCGACAGCGCGCACGGACGCTTCTCGCCCGATTTCGAGCGAACCGACATGCCCTGGCAACTGCACTTCGGTGCGAAGAGGGATGACAGGGTATTGACCGGCAGTCTCCGTATGCTTGGACATAGACCTTTCTCCAGTGTACGCCACTTCAGTCGTTCTGCCGTTTCCGCGTGCGTTGAACGAGTTGAACAAGTAGTTTTTTTTCTTCTTCGCTAAGATCGCCAGGAACGTCGATCTGAACGGTAACGTAGTGGTTCCCGGCCGCTCCGGAAGAATTGGGGATTCCCTTACCGCGGAGCCGCAGCTTTTTTCCGCTCGAGGTTCCCGGCGGGATCTTCACCTCGGCTTTGCCGTCGATCGTGGGCACGGTAGCCACGGTGCCAAGGATGGCGCGATCAAACGATACGCGCACGTCGGAGTACACGTCATCACCTTTGACTTCTAGTCGTGACCCATCCGCAGCTTGTACGTGCGAGACCGACTCCGCATGATCCTCCGCCATCCCGCCGCGTCCGGAGCGTCGCCGCCCGCGCGCTCCCACGTCGTCCATATCGATGTGGTCGACGCGAACGCGACCGCGTTGCCCGCCGCCAAAAAACTGACCGAACAGGTCGTTTAGGTCGAACACGCCGGGTCCACCCTGGGACGTGGTGTAGGTGTATCCGGGCATGGGGCCGGCTTGGAAACGTCCGCCATTCGCACGGATTTCATCGTAGAGCTTTCGCTTCTTGGCATCGCCAAGCACATCGTACGCGCTAGAGATCTCTTTGAACCGCGCCTCCTTTGCCTTGTCACCGCCGGTGGAGTCCGGGTGGTATTGCTTGGCAAGCTTGCGGTACGCCTTTTTGATCTCGTCGCTGCTCGCCGAGCTCGCAACGCCTAACGACTTGTAGTAGTCGAGCGCCGGGTCAAAATCGATCTGCTGCGGCATCAGGCAACGTGCTCCTTTAGCCTGGGTTTGTTCGCCTTGCGAAACACCATATCGCCGTTCGCAAGGTCGACATCAATGGAGTCGCCCGGTTTGAAGTCCCCGGAGAGCAGGTGGGTAGCGAGTGGATCGATCACGAGCTTTTGTAGGGCGCGCTTGAGTGGGCGCGCACCGTATACCGGATCGTACCCCGCTTCGGCCACTCTGGCGACTGCCTGTTCCGATAGGTGAAGCTCGAGCTGTCGCTCCGCAAGCAGCTTTTCGAACCGCGCGACTTGGATGCTGACGATTCGCGATAGTTCGCGCTCGCCCAGCGGGTCGAAGAAAATGATCTCGTCGATCCGGTTTAGGAGTTCAGGGCGAAACGTGGTCTGCAGCTCGCGCATCGCCAGACCTTCGATCTCAGTCCGATTCTGCTGGGTCATTCGAAGCAGATGCTGGCTGCCCACGTTGGACGTCATGATGATGACCGTGTTCTTGAAGTCGATCGTACGACCTTGACCATCAGTTAGACGTCCATCATCGAGAACCTGGAGCAACACGCTCCATACGTCGGCGTGGGCCTTCTCGATCTCATCGAGCAACACAACGCTATATGGATGGCGCCGGATCGCCTCGGTGAGCTGGCCGCCCTGATCGTAGCCTACGTATCCGGGCGGTGCTCCGACCAAGCGAGAAACCGTGTGCTTTTCTTGATACTCGGACATGTCGATCCGTACCATGCTGGATTCGTCGTCGAATAGGAATTCCGCTAGCGCGCGAGCGAGTTCAGTCTTGCCAACTCCGGTCGGACCGAGGAACAAGAAGCTGCCGATTGGTCGGTTTGGATCCTTTAGTCCGGCACGAGCGCGTCGGACCGCCGCAGCCACGGCGGTGACCGCGGCATCTTGGCCTACCACACGCGTGCGCAGCCGGTCTTCCATCTTGGTTAGGCGCGAAACTTCGCCTTCCAACATTTTTTCGACCGGAATTCCGGTCCACTTCGATACCACAGCGGCGATGTCGTCCTCGGTTACTTCTTCGCGCAGAAAACCACCCTTGGCGCGAAGTGCCTCGACGCTGGCAGTATCTTGCGCAATGGCGCGCTCGAGTTCGGGGACCGAGCCGAATCGCAGCTCGGAGGCTTTGGCGAAGTCGCCTTGGCGCTGTGCGCGTTCGGCTTCGGCCTTTGTGGATTCCAGCTTCTCTTTTTTGTCGCGCAGTCGGTGGATGAGGTCGCGCTCTGCCTGCCATTGCGCGCTCATCGCCGAAGCTTGCTCCTTGAGCTCGGCAATCTCGCGCTCGACCTCGGGCAAACGCTGCTTGGCGCGCCGGTCGCCTTTCTCGCGCTCGAGCGACACGCGCTCCACTTCGAGAACCACGATGCGCCGCTTCAAGGTATCGATTGGGGTCGGCACACTCTCGATTTCCATCTTTAGCCGAGACGCTGCCTCATCGACAAGATCGATAGCTTTGTCAGGCAGTTGGCGCGCGGTGACGTAGCGATGCGACAACTGTGCTGCTTCGACGAGCGCCGCGTCGCGTATCCGGATGCCGTGGTGGACTTCGTATTTTTCCTTAAGTCCGCGCAGGATCGCGATCGTATCGTCGACGCTCGGCTGCTCGACCATCACGGGTTGGAATCTGCGCTCGAGCGCTTTGTCTTTCTCGATGTGCTTTCGGTACTCGTCGAGTGTGGTAGCGCCAATGCAGCGCAGTTCGCCACGCGACAGCGCCGGTTTCAGCAAGTTTGCTGCATCCGTAGCTCCTTCCGCGGCTCCGGCGCCGACTAAGGTGTGCAGCTCATCGATGAACAGGACCACCGTTCCGGCGCTCGCCGTAACCTCTTTCAGCACCGCCTTCAAGCGGTCTTCGAACTCACCGCGATATTTGGCCCCCGCGATCAGCGCTCCGAGATCAAGTGACAAGATCTTCTTGTCGCGAAGCGATTCCGGCACATCCCCGTGAGCGATGCGCAGCGCAATACCCTCGACGACCGCGGTTTTGCCGACGCCCGCCTCACCGACAAGCACCGGGTTGTTTTTCGTGCGGCGCGACAAGATCTGAATCGTGCGACGGATTTCGTCGTCGCGGCCGATAACCGGATCGAGCTTGTCGGCTGCGGCGAGCTTGGTAAGGTCGCGCGCGTATCTTTCGAGCGCTTCGTACTTGCCTTCCGGTGCATCGTCTGTGACGCGCTGGTTGCCGCGCACCGCAGTGAGCGCATTCAGGATCGCGTCCTTGGTTGCGCCAACGGATCGCAGCGCATCTCCGGCGGGCGATTTCCCTTCGGCCAGCGCGACCAGAAAGTGCTCAGTGGAGATGAACTCGTCTTTCATATCTCCGGCCTGCTTTGCAGCGGCCTGCCACGTGTCTTTCAAACTCCTGCCAAAATCGATATCGAGGTCCGAACCGGTTACCCGTGGCTTCTTGTCTAGGCTACGGCCAAGGTCGGTCAGAACGACTCGCGGGTCGGCGCCCAACTTGGTCAAAATGCGCGGAACCACGCCGCCTTCCTGTTCGAGTAGGGCGACGAGGAGATGTTCCGCGCCAGCTTCGGCGTGCGATCGCGCCATGGCGGCATCGCGCGCAGCCGCCAGCGCTTCCCGAGCCTTTACGGTAAGTTGGTCGATCTTCATAGCCGCAACGTAATCACCCTTACAGAGCCGTCAACGGTCAGGCGCTTTCCGAAAGGCCGAGCCTTGAAGCCGTACTGGGGAAAACCCGCCGTACCGTACTGCAGCTCTCATTAGTTGATCACATTTCGCTCTCTGTACTGGAGGCCGTGGCCGCTCCCCTGAACGTGGGGGTTCGGCGCGCCTCGCGGCCCGAACCGATCAAAGTCACTGCGGCGAGGTACCAGGGCCCGCTGGACAACTTTTCCCGCGGGCCCGGTCCCAAACGGGCCCTACACGGGCCATGCGGTTGGCGAAACATCACGAGTGATGACCGTCACCGCGATGCCTCCGTACGGACCTCGAAATGAAGCAACCGAAACCGAATCCTCCAAGCGAGGAGCCGGAATCCCCTCGATGGGGGCAGTGAGCTCTAGCTCGACTCCTTGCTCCTCGAGCCGATCGCAAACACGGCCCCCAAACGCTGTCGCCCACTCCATGATGGCGTCGACCGCAATGGACCGATCCACCGCCGGGGTTCCGGGCCCCTCTAGGCCAGGGACGCCCGCCCACTCGCCGCCCAGGCTGTCGTCCCAGGCACCGGAGAACGCCATGTCCATCGCATCGCTGTCGTATCCAAGAGATTCCGCGGCGATTCTCCTCCCCAACGATGCACTGATCTCCAGAACGAGTACCCCTTCGACATCTCCAAACAGCCCTAGTTGAACCGCGATGTCCTCTCCCGCGGGTGCCACGGCAACGGGGCTCACGTGCAAATTGGGCAAGTCGGCAAAGACCTTGGTCGCGATATCGCAAATCGCCTCTGAGACTTCGGTGGGTCCGAGCGGCGATCGATGACGCTCGATCCTCGTCCCCGGCCCGCCATCTCCGATTGCCAGTTCGAGCCGATGCGGGCGATGTAGACGTGTCAACCGTCCGATCACCGCAGCGCCCACATCGGTGGGCTTTTCGAACTTCACCCCTACCAACGTGCGAACCACCCGCGACCCCCTTTGCACCCAGGCAACCTGGCCCCGCACCGAAACCGGCGGCGATTCGGCTTCGAGCCACACCTCAAGCTCTAGCGGCGTACCAAGCCGAAGATCATCTGCGAACGTCCGCCCTTCGAGTCGCATGCCACTTCGCGACAAATCTCGGATTAGGTAGGTGGCGGGGACGTCCCGATCGCGCGCAACCAAATTGACTGGAATCCTGGGATAGCCGCGAACCAATTCGTAGTTGGGGTCCACTCCAATCTTCGACAGCAACGAATCGACGACGTCGCGCTGCGGGCCCGTCGTCTTGTACTCGACGCCCACTTCAAAGTTGGGGGTCGCTCGAATCGCCCGGATGTGAACGACCTCCCCTTCGACTTCAAGTGGGTCAGGCTGCCCTGGCGCATGCATCTCGAAAACAAACTTCGTCCCCTTCGCCACACGTCGCTTAGCGACAAGTGCGCACCCACCCTTCGACATACATGTCGTGTATTCGGTTACCAACGCCTCCGCAGAGCGATAGCTGACGCGAAATCGGATCGGGGTCGAGTCGTCGCCGTTGTTGGTGGGTCCAGTCTCTGACTCAGGCCGATGCATGGTTACCTACCGGTCGGCCAGTTGCGGCAAAGTTGTAGGGTGTGGGCATCACACAGCGCCCGACAACGGGCGCTTGATCATAAGATTCGCAAATCCCGAACGCCAGTTTTTGATAGCCGCGAACGCTGCCGGAACCCACGCTCTTGCATCCTCAGGCGATGGTATCGATGATGCGCCATGTCCGACATCGGTCGCATCGTTTGGTACGAACTGCTTTCAAAGGACCCTTCTGCGTCTCGAGCGTTCTATCCGGAGGTCTTTGGATGGAAAACCCAGCCATTCGAGCGGGATCCAACTTACACAATGTGGGTCGGCAACGAGGGGCCCCTTGGCGGGGTGTCACAGCTGCCAGAAGCGGCAGCGAAAATGGGGGTCCCATCGTTCTGGCAAGCCAACGTTGTTGTAGCGAGCGTCGATGAGAGCATCGAAGCCGTGCGATCGCTGGGAGGCACCGTCCACCATTCGGAGCTGGTGCCAGGTGTCGGTAAGCTAGCGGTCGTCGGCGATCCGCAAGGCGCTGTCATCTCGTTGTTCACGCCCCATCGAGACATGCCGGTGCACGATGTGACGCGCGATGGTGAATTCTCGTGGCACGAGCTCTACACGACCGATCACGAGGCGGCGTGGTCGTTCTACCATCAGATCTGCGGATGGGAACGGCTGGGTTCATTCGACATGGGACCGATGGGCACGTACTTGCTATGGGGTCGCCACGGCAAACAACTCGGAGGCATGATGACCATGCCCTCGACGATGACGACCCCGGATGGGCAGCGCGTCCCACCGAGCTGGATGTACTACGTAACCATGGCCGATCTCGACAGTGCGCTCGCTCGCGCCCAAAGTAGGGGTGCTAGGGTCATCAACGGCCCGATGGAAGTCCCGGGGGGCCAACGCATCGTGCAGCTGATCGATCCGCAGGGCGCAGCGTTTGCGATCGTAACCCCGCCTCAGGCTGCGCCCTAGAGCCACGTGACGAGGTACTGGTAGGTACGATCTTGCGGCCCGTAGGTCACATCACGTGGTATACGTCCGGCCATCGCGAGCGTGGTGAAATTGGTAGACACACGGTCTTTAGGTGGCCGCGCTTAACCGCGTGGGGGTTCGAGTCCCCCCGCTCGCACTTCTAAGTCAGACTGACCCGTACCTACCTAGGTCGTGGGCGCTTCGCTCCGGGCACGTTTCGCGCCTTCGCCGTCGAGTCCCCCCGCTCGCACTCGCTTCGAAAAGCGATCTATTTGCCTGACATCGTATCTCGGAACAGCTTGATCACCTGGTTGATCGTCCGGCCGCTCGGATCGGCTTTGCGGCGATCGACGACTGCGAGGACATGCGAACGACTAGCAACGCAGGCGCCCGTAGCTTCGCCAACCCAGGCAAGGCCCTGGGTTTCTGCGGCCTTTGCGGCTTGCTCCGTTTCAAACTTACACACGACCACGTCGAGACCATTGACCGTTCCCGACTGGCAGTCGTCGCCGAGTGTACCGCTGTGATCCTTGGTGAATGCGGAGACGGCGAGGCCTGCCTTGGACCAGGCCGCAACAACTGGCGGTGCGGTAGGCCCAGAAGCTGCCGCAGAACCTGCACCCGTTGACGAACCGCCGGATTTATCGCAACCACCTGCGATCACGGTGAGCGATAACACCGCGATGCACCACCGAGCCCAACGGAATCGAAGCCTAATCATGGCGACCTCGGCCGCGATGCCAACCGCGATCTCGGTGCTTCACCTTCGGACCCGGACCCCCGGGCCCCACACCCACACCCACTCCCACAGCAGCTCCAACGCCGATCGAAACCGACGGCAACGCGACATCTACCGATAGAGCCGGTGCCACCACGCCGACCCCCACGCCGACAACGCCGTGCCCGTGCCCTCGTCCGTACCCGCGCCCTCGACCGTGCTCCACCACCACGACAGGATAGCGTATTCCAATCCACGCTTGTGGCGGAGTTACTGTTACGACCGGCCGCTGATAGACAATAGGTTCGTACAATGCGTTGATTTCCACCATCGCTGGGCGGACCTCTACGTAGGTTGGCGGCGGAGTGCCAATGAAGAAAAATGCGTTCCCCTCCACGCGAAAATCCGCGCTCACCGAAGGCGGGGGCGCGAATGTGTGAAAATGCGGGCCATTTAGAAAACAGAACTCGTGGTGCGGCTCCGGTTCTCCCAGAACGGCATCGATGTAAATCGGGTGGTGTCCGACGTAGGCGTGACGCGGGCCATCCCATCCGTAGGCAACCGGATCGCCGGAAAAGAACTGCGCACCGCGATGGTCGCGAAACTGCACCTTTGCCGAAGGTGCTGTATACGCATGGACGTGCGGCCCTTCAATATAACAAAGACCGCCGCCATGGTCCTTCGCGATCGGGTGAACCCCGATGTAGCGGGTTTGTTTGCCGCGATCAGCTCGCGCTGTGCCAGGTAGTCCGGCCGCGACCCCCATGGCAACGACAATTGGAATGGAGCGTTGCATCAACATCTAGCGATCGTACCATCGCGTTCCGGTGAACAGACTCGCTTCTATCTAACTGTATGAAATCTCCGAATAACATGCATTCGAACACCTACCATTATCCTGGAGGTACCGAGTGAGTCTGTGTCGTACATTGCCGCAAGCCCGTCGCGATGCTCCCATAAAAGGTGTTGCAAACTTCGAAATTCAAGCGAGGGCACGCTACATGATCCGGCTGCAGCGAACACTTGAGGCCGCTTGCGCAGTTGCGGCCATCGCCACCCTCTCGGCATTCCCATCCAAGGCCGCCGCCGATGATGGCACTGCCACCGCCGGTGATGGTTCCGCCGCCACTCCGCGATCATCCGACGTCGATCTTCGCCCGGCCCCACGGATCACGACCGCGGCCCCTGGAGGAGAGCTGCCGCTACCGGTGGAGACCGCTAGCCCGAACCCTTGGGCATCGGTTGCACTGCCGTCTCGTGGACCGAGCCATTCGATTGGCGGATACAGCGGAGGCTGTTTGGGTGGTGCGGCTGTGATGCCGCTGCGCGGGCGCGGGTTTCGCGTCATGCGCCCACAGCGACGACGGCACTTTGGCCATCGCATTCTCATCAAGTTTCTAGAGGATTTGGGCCGAGGCGCGACCGCCTCGGGAGCGCAGCCTCTGGCGATCGGCGACTTATCGATGCCGCGCGGCGGTCCAACTCCAAACGGTCATGCCAGCCACCAATCCGGGTTGGACGTAGACATTGCATACGGCGGAGCTACAGCTTCGAATCCTTCGGCTTCGCTCGTAGACGAAGCTCGCAACACCGTGAATAAGCGTTGGAATAGGCGAATCCTCGAGGTACTGCGCCGGGCTGCAACAGATCCGCGCGTGGCTCGCATTTTTGTTCATCCTGCGATTAAAGCTGCCGCTTGTGATGCGACCCGTCGCTGGCGCGAGGAGCAGAGGGCGTGGCTTCGCACGCTCCGGCCCTGGTGGGGACACGACGATCATTTTCACGTGCGGCTTGCCTGCCCAGTCGAAGATAACGAGTGCGTTGCCCAGCCGGATCTTCCGGCCGGCGACGGATGTGATGAGCTCTCGTGGTGGTTCGATCCAGCCCGTGCCGAAGAGCGGGCTAAGGAGAAGGGCGACTATCGCGGACGCGTCGCTGCTCGACCAGAGTTGCCGAAATCGTGCGAGGCCGTGCTGGCTAGCGCGAATCGGTAGCTTCCGGGAGCTGCGAACGGGCAATAAAGAGGCGATCGATCGCTGCGAGATAACGCAGCGCTTTGCGGCGTGCGAGTTCGTTCGCGAGGCGGCGAGCTGGAAACGCGGTCAAGTCCGCAGCGACAACGCTTTGCAGGGTGGATGCAAATCGGGCTCGGTCCTTTTGCGCCACGAGGGAGCCCCGCGCATACATCACGTCCACGAGGAACGCACCGCGTCCCTGTTGCGCGCGCGCAGTCTCGAAACGACGTTCACCGTCGGAACCGCCGAGAAACTGACTCCGGCCTGCTTCCAGGGTTCCGAGAAGGATTTCGGCGTCGCTGTCGTGAAATCCGGGGGCGAGCGCGATGCACCGCTCCAGCGCGGCGACGGTCGATGGGAGGTTAGCTATATGCTTCGCCGGGTCGATGGCGAGGGCGATCGCATCCGTGGTTGCGATCCACAGCAGTTGGGGCACATGCGCCCGGGTCGCCTTCGAGACGACCTCATCCCACGCAGCCCCCCCTTGGGCGCGAGCAGTTCGCCACGAGAGCGGCAACAGTGACAGGTTCGCGTCGGCGCAGGCAACGGCGAATCGGACTGCGCGTGCGCCCAGGTCGGCGGCGAGGTCGGTCTTCCCGTGGAGATCCGCGTCTTCCCAGTCGTCGAAAACAAACGATACTCCGTACTGACACAGGGTCTCGGCGTGCATCAGCTTGAAGCCACGATGGTCCGGGTACGCGAGCGCAAACGTTTCTAGCTGAAAGATTCCGCCCGGCATGGCCGCCCGCGCCAATTCAAGGTCGGATTGACGGCGACCGACCTCCTGAGCCTTGGACAAGATCCGATATGTGCTATCGGCAGCTTGATTGTCGATGAACGAACGGCAACCGGCAACGGCGACCAGGAATAGAGTGAAGCGAATCCACCACATCAAGCTGCATCCGTTTGTGGCGCTCTCGACTTGCTCGCCGCAAGCTCTTCGATGGCTGCCACAGCCGCGGCGTCAGCGTCATAACGCGCGCACTCTTCAGCCAGGGCACGTGCACGTGTTGCAAACGCCGACTCGTGCAAAACTCGCTCGACAGCGCGACGAACATTACCTGGCCGTGGACGTCCCGTGCGCAGATTGATTCCCGCCCCCGACCAAGCGACGCGCGCTGCGATTTCCGGCTTCTCTTCGCTTCCGCCGGCCACCACCATCGGCACGCCGCAGCCGAGAGCGGTTTGAACGCCGCCGTATCCGCCATTCGTTACCATCACTGCGACATGTGGCAACAGCGCGTGGTACGGAACAAACGGCGCGACGCGCGCGTTCGAAGGCCACGCAGCAAGCCCGACCTGCTGTGGTTGCGCGTTTGTCGTCGCCACGACAAGAGCTGGCACCTCGGCAAGGCCGCGCAGTGCGGGGCCAATCAGCTCGCGCGCGTCGACAGCAAGCGTTCCCTGGGTGACCAGAACGATAGGCGTGCCTTGGGCCCGCGCTGCCATCACGTCGGGCCACCACGTGGGCAGCGCATGAGGAGCCGCGCGCGCGATCAGCGGCCCGATAAAGCGCAACTGGGATGGCAAATCGCTGCGCGGATACTCAAACGACGGGATCGTCGGCTGCAGAAACAGGTCTGGCGACAACACGTCGAAGTAGGTCGTGGTTCCAGCGGGCAATCCAGCAACCATGCGGCCGCGCCAGTACGCGCGATTCACGCCGCGAAACAACACGCGATTGATGAGCCAGTTGAGAAATCGGTACACTTTGCGGTCGCCGGCATTCCTAGCCGGAGGACGCGCCGAACCAAACGGCGCGGTGTCGATGCTCGGAATGACCAGCGCGCTAATACCCAAGCCGGCCCAAGCCAGGCCCCGCTTCTCAGCAACGAGCGCAGCGCCCAAGTGAGCTTGGTCGGCCAGCACCACGTCCGGAGAAAATTCGTCGACGAGGGCCTCGAGATCGCGGAGCTGCTCCACCATCGGCGCGATAAACATTTCGCACAACTGAACCTTCACTCGCGCGATGCCGCGCTTGCCGCGCAGCGCCGGCAGCGCAGATTCCACGTCCGAATCGTCCCAGTCTGGAGCCGCTCGCATCGGCGCAAACGTTGCACCGACCGCTACGATCTCCGAGGCAAACTTCGCGGCGCCGTACCACATGACCTGATGACCGCGCGCCACGAGAGCCCGCACCACCAACAGCATCGGCCGAACATGACCGGTAAGCGGAACCGTGGCCACGAGAACGCGCAATTACCCTACCTTCCGACGAGTCGGCGAGCGCGGCGCGAAACCATTCCAGTTTGAGCTGGCGAGTCGACTGCGCCACGTACCCATTACCCGTCGTATGCCTCGAAACGAGGGGCTGGTCAACTCGCTGCGCCGGTACCCAGGCGAGTTATGGCGCACCGCCCATTCCACGATCGACGGACAGTGCTGGTGTATGCGACGGCTGAGTCGTATACCCTGCCCTGGCGATGACCAGTCCAGCCCTCGAGCTGCGCGGTGTGGGCAAGGATTATGGCAGTCGCACTGCGGTCGGAGCGATCGACCTCGAGGTCAATCGGGGTGAGTGCGTTGGGTTGCTCGGGCCCAACGGCGCTGGCAAGACCACAACGATCTCGATGGCATGCGGCATCCTTACCCCCACGCGAGGGACGATCGCAATCGGTGGCGTCGAACTGGCCCGCAGACCGCTCGTTGCCAAAGCCAAACTCGGGCTGGTTCCGCAGGAGCTGGCGCTCTACGACGAACTGCCGGCGCTCGACAACCTGCGCTACTTCGGTGGACTGTACGGGCTAACCGGATCGAAGCTTGCCGAGCGCGTGGCGTGGACCCTCGCGCTCGTAGGCTTGCGCGAACGAGCGCGAGAGCCGGTGCGGCGGTTTTCGGGCGGCATGAAGCGTCGGCTCAACCTCGCTGCCGGGCTGTTGCATTCACCGGAAGTATTGATCCTCGACGAACCGACGGTCGGTGTCGATCCGCAGAGCCGCCATCGCATCTTTGATACCGTGAGGCAACTGCGCGCCGAGGGGATGTCGATCGTCTATTCCACGCACTACCTCGACGAAGTTGAACGATTGTGCGATCGCGTTGCGATTGTCGACCGCGGGGCGATCATTGCGACCGGCTCGGTGGCGGAGTTGATCGCGCGGCACGCAGTCGACGGTGCGTCCATCGCTCTGGCGGGCCCGTCTGCTGCCATCGAAGCAGCAGCGGCTGCCGTTGCCGCGACCCGCGAATTGGTGCGCAATGGCGATACGCTCCGCCTACGTCGTTCCGCATCCCTCGCGCCCGTGATCACCGCGATCGAATCGGCTGGCGCCACGGTGGCGCGAATCGACGCAAGGGGCGGCTCGCTCGAAGCGGCATTTCTCGCGCTCACCGGTCGCGCGCTGCGAGACGAGCCATGATGCGCCGCGCCATTGCCAAGGACATCGCGCTCCTGGTGCGCGACCGTGGCGCACTGGTGAGCCTGTTCGCGCTGCCGGTAGTTTTTATGATGGCGTTCGGATCGGTGTTTAGTTTTGGTGCCGACGCCCGTAGCGACCGGACGATCGCTGTGTGGTATCCGCCCAACGATCCACGCGGCAGCGAACTAGTTCGCGCGCTTGCCGCGGTGCCCGGATTCGCGCCATCGCCCCGCAGTTCCGCCGCGGATGTGCGTCGCGCCGTTGCACGCGAAGATGCCGCTGCCGGGCTCGTGCTACCGGCACAAACCGACGCACCGATCGAGCTGGTCATCGATCTCGGCGCGCCGCTGCAGGTCCGAGTCCCTATCGAAAAAGCGCTGGAATCCATCACAACGCACGCGCTCGCACCGCCGGCACATCCGCTCGCGATCGAGACGCGCTCGCCGCCGGGTATCGCGCCCCCAATCGCGCGGCTCACGAGCTTCCAGGTCACTGTACCGGGCAATGCGGTGCTGTTTGGATTCTTCATTACGCTGACGGTTGCGATGACGTTTTGTTCGGAGCGCCGCAGCGGCACTTGGCGCCGCCTCCTTGCGGCTCCGGTACCGCGCTGGAAGGCGCTGGTCGCAACGCTGCTGCCGTATTTTCTGGTCGGAAATGCACAGCTGTTCTTTCTGTTTTCGATCGGCGCACTGGTCTTTGGCATGCAGATCGCCGGCTCGGTCGCTGCACTGGCAGCGATCTCAGTCGCCGTGGTCATTTGTGCGGTGGCGCTCGGACTGCTGTTTGCTGCGCTCGGCGGCAGTGAGCGCCAGTTGGGCGGCATCGGATCGGTGGTTCTGTTGATCATGGGCCTAGTTGGCGGCTGCATGGTGCCGCGCCTCGCGATGCCGCCGTTCATGAAGGCGCTTGGACTCGCGGTCCCGCATAGCTGGGCGCTCGACGGCTATTATGCTGTGCTCGTGCGGAACAGCACATCGCTAGCCGACGTGGGTCCTGCGATCATCGCGCTTTTAGCGTTTGCGGCAGGCTTTGCGACCCTTGGCGTGTCGCTATTTCGGTTCGAGCGGTCCTGACAAGTCGATTCTGAGGTAACGATACGGTGTTGGCGGGCACCCTCGACTACGAGTATGTATTAGTAGGCGGCGGCCTGCAAAATGGGCTTATCGCCCTCGCAATTCGCGCATCGCAACCCCAGGCCCGGATCGCGATGATCGAGCGCGGTGATGCGCCCGGCGGCAATCACACCTGGTGTTTTCATGCCCGCGACGTGACCGCCAGCGCGCAGGTCTGGATCGATCCGATCGTCGCGGTTCGCTGGCCCGGTTACGATGTGATGTTTTCGGACTACGAACGCCGGCTCGATACGCCGTACGCGTGCGTGCAATCTGCGAATCTTGCCCAGTGCGTAACTGCGGCCCTGGCGGAGCCGGGGTCCCGGCTGTACGCTCGCTCAATCGCGATCGAAGTGCGAGCCAATGGAGTCACGGTACGCGACGAGGACAATCGCGAGCACGAACTCCACGCCACCGCGGTCATCGACGCGCGCGGGCCGAGCTGCGTTGCATCGGACAACTGCGCATGGCAAAAGTTCGTCGGCCAGGAGCTTGTCGTCGGCGCGCCTCATGGCCTCGATCGACCGATTTTGATGGATGCGCGCGTCGAACAATCCGACGGGTTTCGCTTCTTTTACGTACTACCGCTCGCCTTTGACCGCTTGCTCGTCGAGGACACGTACTTCAGCGACCGTGCCGATCTCGACGTCGGATCCTTGCGGCGCGAAATCGCAGCCTATTGCGACCGGCGCGGCTGGAGCCTCACGCGAGTGGTGCGCGAAGAGACCGGTCTACTGCCGATGCCGCTAAACCCCACGCCGCCAACGGTGCGGGCGCCGCTCGTTGCCGGCTACGCAGGAGGCTGGTTTCATCCGGTCACCGCGTATTCGTTTCCGATCGCTGCTCGGCTGGCCGCGTTTGTCGCGAGTCGCCCGGCTGAAGCGCTCATTGGCGACGAACTCCACAGTCTAGCTCGCATCCATGGGCGTCAACTCGCGTTTGGCGGCAAGCTCAACCGCATGATGTTTCGTTGGTATCCGCCCGCCAAGCGCCACCACGTGCTCGCGCGGTTTTACCAACGCTCGCCAGCATTGATCGAACGGTTCTATGCACTTGAGCTCACCGCTATGGACCGCGCTCGCATGTTTATGGGGCGGCCCCCCAAAGGCCTATCGCTACGCGCGGCGTTAGGCGGTGCAATATGAAACTATCGCCGCGCCCGGCAACGCCGCCAACCCTAGTCGATGCACTGGCGCGCGCGATCGGTCCAGGTGGCGCGAGCGAGCTCGACCCGTCGGTGCCCGCACAGATCTGGCAGCGCGCGCTGTCAGGGCCTGCGTTCGACTTTCTGTCACGGCCGGGCAAGGAATTGCGCGCGTCGATCGTACGGGCAGGCTCGCTGCTGGGCGGCGGCGACCTCGGGGAGATGACCGACCGAGTGGCGTTTATCATTGAAGTACTGCATGCCGGATCGCTCATCGTCGACGATGTTCAGGACAGCTCCCGCGAGCGCCGCGGTGGACCGACGCTGCACGAACGCTATGGCGTGCCCCTTGCCATCAACACAGGATCGTGGATGTACTTCTGGGCTCAGGCCGAACTCGCCGAGCTGGGTCTTTCGCCGCAAGCGGAGCTGGAGGCGCAGCGCGCGACGATCACCACGCTCGCTCGCTGTCACCAGGGCCAGGCTCTCGACCTTTCCGTGCGCGTTGCCGATATCGACGTTGCAGAAGTCCCGGCGGTCGTCGCGGCCACCACGCGACTCAAGACCGCGGGCCTGTGTCGCCTTGCGGCAGAACTGGGTGCGATCGCCGCGGCCGCCCCGGCGGCGCAACGCCAGGCGATCGGCCGATTTGGCGAAGCAATGGGAACTGGATTGCAAATGCTCGACGACCTTGGCTCGCTGACCTCCCCGCGCAGACGAACCAAGGGATACGAGGACCTGCGCGCCGGGCGGCCGACATGGCCGTGGGCCTGGCTCGCGCAACACCGCTCGTTTGCCTGGTCGCGATGCGCGGCCTTGGGGCGTGCTGTTACTGAAGGCAGCGGCGACGCGGATGCCCTCATCGCAGTCTTGACTGAAGAAATTGGTGCGATCGGCCGCAGCGAGGTGCGCGCCACCCTCGAGGCGGCCCGGAACGACCTCGAGACGACGTTCGGCACGACTCCGGTTATCGATCGCGTGGTTCGCGACCTCGCCTCCATGGAGCACAGTTTTGGCTAGCCAGCGCGGTCTGCGCGTCGCAGTCATCGGATCCGGCTTCGGTGGCCTGGCAGCGGCGATCCGCCTCGCCACTGCGGGTGTCGACGTCACGGTGTTTGAGTCGCGCGACTTGCCCGGAGGACGCGCCTATGTATACCGAGAGGGCGGCTATACGTTCGACGCTGGACCTACAGTCATCACCGCTCCACACTGCATCGAAGAGCTGTTCACCGGCGCTGGACGATCGCTTTCCGACTACGTCGAGCTGTTACCAGTGCTGCCGTTCTACCGACTGTTCTGGACTAGCGACGGCGTCACGTTCGATTACGACGGCGATGGAGAGCGCATGCGCGACCAGATTCGCGCACTGCGTCCCGACGACGCTGAAGGCTATCAACGGTTCGTCGCGTACTCCAAGCGCGTGTTCGAAGCAGGATATGTCGACCTCGCCCACACGCCGTTCCCACGGTTTTCAGACATGCTGCGCGTCGCACCCAAGCTCGCGGCGTTGCGTGCCGATCGCAGCGTTTACAAAACCGTAGCAAAGTTCGTAAAAGACGAGCACGTGCGCGAAGCGCTGTCGTTCCATTCTCTCCTTGTCGGAGGAAACCCCTACGAAACGTCTTCGATCTACACCCTCATCCACTACCTCGAGCGAAAATGGGGCGTGTTCTTTCCAAGGGGTGGAACCGGCACTCTGGTTGCAGCGATGACCCAGCTGCTCGCCGAGCTCGGCGGCGAACTTCGCCTGTCCACTGCGGTAACGCGGGTGAAGCTTACCCAAAGCGACGGCCGCATCCAGCATCTCGTTACAAGCGCGGCGCAACCCAACGAGCCGTTTGACATCGTCGTGTCGAACTCGGATCTACTCCACACCTACGCCGCCCTGTACGGTGAAGAACCCAACGCGAAACCGATGGCCAAACGAGTCGCAAAGTTGGACTGGTCGATGTCGTTGTTCGTGTTGTACTTCGGCACCAACCGCGACTACGCCGGGCAGATCGCCCACCACACCGTGATCTTTGGCCCGCGCTACCGCGGCCTACTCGACGACATCTTTCACGGCCATGCGCTACCGGACGATTTTTCACTGTACCTGCACGCACCCCATGTCACCGATCCATCGCTGGCGCCGCCCGGTGGGGGAACGTTTTACGTGCTATCCCCTGTGCCGCATCTCGGCAATGCTCCACTCGATTGGTCCGCGATCGGCACTTCGTACGGGGATCGCATTCTCACAGCGCTGGAACAACTGTTGCCGGATCTGCGCCAGCACGTCGTCGTGCGACGCCACTTCACACCCCAGGATTTTCGCGACCAACTTGTTGCCCACCATGGCTCGGCGTTCTCGGTCGCACCCACGCTGTTGCAGAGCGCGTACTTTCGTCCGCACAATAAGGATCATCGAATCCCGGGGCTGTACATCGTCGGTGCCGGTACGCATCCAGGAGCTGGCGTACCGGGGGTGATCAATGGCGCCAAAGCCACGGTCTCGCAGATCGCCAAAGACTACGGACTCGCCAACGCGACGACATCGGCTCACAGTGCGGCCGAGGAACGCGCATTCGCATGACTACCGCAGCACTCACCACCCAGCCGCCAGCGGCGATCGCCCGCGCGACGATTTCACATCATTCCAAGAGCTTTGCCTTGGCGAGCGCGCTGTTGGGCAGACGCGTACGCGACCAGACCGCGATCGTATACACATGGTGCCGCCGCGCTGACGATGCTGTCGACGCTGCGAGCTCCGACCCGCGCACTGCGTTAGCGCAGCTGCGACTGGAACTCGACGACGTATATTCCCAACGCGCCGTCGATCCCGTACTTGCTGCGTTTGCCGAGGTGGTGCGCGACCGGGCCATTCCGCGGTGCTATCCGGACGAACTGCTCGCCGGAATGGCCATGGACGTCGAGTCGACCCGCTATCGCACCCTCGATGACCTTATCACGTACTGCTGGCGCGTCGCTGGCGTGGTCGGCCTCATGATGAGCCACGTGTTCGGCGTTTCGACCAACTCGGCACTGCCGCGCGCAGTACACCTCGGCATCGCGATGCAGCTCACCAACATCTGCCGCGATGTGGTCGAGGACTGGGAGCGCGGTCGGCTCTACGTGCCCGATGCTGTACTCGAACGCCATGGTGCAGCCGGCCTTCGGGATCAGATAGTACCTCGCCGCAGTGATTTTGACGGGTTCCGGTCGCCGAGGCGCGCCGAGCGCGAGGCTTGCGGAATAAGCGCTACTGGCGGTAACGCGACGAAGCGTAACGATGCGATCGGCGATGGATCGGCGGCCCGAACCGATCAAAATCACTGCGGCGAGGTACTAAGCCAGCCTCTACCGCCGCAGGCCGTGCCAGCGATCGGGCGCGCGGTCGAAGAACTTCTTGCGCTCGCCGACCGCTACTACCGATCCGGCGATCGCGGCATTCCCGCGTTGCCGTGGCGCGCCGCTTTGGCCGTGCGAGCTGCGCGCGGCGTGTATTCCGCGATTGGCGACCGCATCGCGTGCTCCGGCTTCGACGTTACCGCCGGTCGCGCCGTGGTGCCGCGCGGTCAAAAATTCGCCAAGGTGGCGGGAGCCGTTGGCGGGGTCCTCGCATCGGCGCCGGCCCGTTGCCTGCGCGCGGCCACTGGATACACCTCGAGGATCCCTTCGATAACGCTGGAGTATCGCGATGTCCCACCTCCCTAACACCGAGTTGATTGGAGCCCAGCCGGCCCGCCCTTCCACGGCGGCCTCGAGCAATCCACTGGTCGTCTACGTCGGCCGGATGCGCGAATTTCAGCGCGCCGACTGGCTCGTGTATTTGACGTGGGTTGGCCTGATGCTGGGACTTGTCGCATCCACCGGCGGATTCTTGCTCGCCGGCTCGCGAGCCGGTGTATCGTTTCCAACGGAAGCGTGGCTCGTGCCGATCGGAGCGGGAGTGTTTACCGTTGCAATCGCCATCGACACCATCGGCCACCGCACGATCTACAAAGAAGTCCTCCGCGGCGGTGAGCAGCTGGTCCATCACATTACGATTTTCTGCGGCATCGCCAGCTGCGTACTCCTCGTGCTCGCCTATGGCCGAAGCGGCGTGTGGGTGCCAGCGATGGTGTTTACGGTTCTGTCGGTAGTGTACAGCCTGATCGATGAAGCGTTTCATTGGAAGCGCTACACCAGCAGTCACGCCGACCCGGTCGAGATGTGGAGCCACGTCGGCATTTTCATTGGCCACAGCACGATGATGCTCGGCTGGTGGCGCTTCTACCAACTCGGATATCCCGGCGTGCGCGAAACGCTCGCGGCGATCAGCGGTTCGTGACCGCGATGCGTGCGATCGCGCTGTCCGCGCTGTCCGCGCTGTCCGCGCTGTCCGCATCGACCGCAAGGGCGGAACCAACGCCAGGACCATCGCCGATACGTGAACCCACGTTGGTCCAGCTGCCCGAGCAGCCGATTCTTCGCCGCCGCGTCCAGGCCAAGCCGGCCGAACTGGAACCGAAGCTACGCGAAGCGTTCTTCGCTCTCGTCGGTGAAGCGATGAAAGCAAAACTGGAGCTCGCTGGACCACCACTTGCTCGCTACCAGTCGCGCGGCTCGGCCGCAGATCCTAGCTTTGTCGTAGACGCTGCCCTACCGCTGCGCGCCAAGCCCGCGCAGCCACCCGCTCCGGGCTTCGCCTTGGACCGACTCCCCGCCGGTCCGGCAGCGACGCTGTTTCATCGCGGCCGACTCGCCGACTTACCGCGCAGCCACGCTGCACTCGACACGTGGCTTGCTGTCCACCACCGCCGTGCCGCCGGAGCTCGTTGGGAAGTGTATGTCACGAACCCCGTAACAACCCCGGATCCCGACGCGCAGCAAGTCACGCTCGTTGTCCCGCTCGCGCCACCCTGATAGTTGCGCCGGCGCGCTCTGAACCGCGGTCCATCGACGCAACAGCTTGCGTGCCATCGAGCAACTCGTTGCTCGGTCATCGCGACCGTCTGAATCACAAACGGGAAAAGCTTGCCCCGGGGGTTGGCTCGACGCTTGCTACTCGTTGCGCCATGGCAACACTCCCCCATCTGATCGCCGCCGTCGTGGTCTTCAATCTCCTCGGGTGCGCTTCGGCCCCAGTTGCGAAGTCGCAAGTGTTCCGTCGGCCCGCCCGGATATCGGGACAGCCAAGCGCCACGATCCCCCAGCCGGAAATCCGCACCAGCTCAGCCGGCCCGCTGTGGATGACGACTCCGCCCAACTCCTGGGGCACCCTCAAGGTGACGGCGTTCGACTCAAACACCAGCCTCGGCAAGCCGTTCCGTGCCACCGCCGTCATAGAAAGTGACAGCGCGCTCTCGGTGCCCCTGCTGATCGGCAAACCGGTGGTCATCGGTGCGGAGCTGCCCTCAAGCCAAAGAGTACTCGTGCACGGATACGTCAGCCAAATCGCTGCGTCGACCCCGAACTCGAACGACAACCACCAATACCAGATCGAGATCGAGCCATGGCTGCAAGCGATGGCTCGAGAGGTCCACTTTCGCGTGTTCCACGATCGGACGGCGCCCGAGATCCTCGAGGAGATGTTCAACCGTTACCCAACGGCGTCGTATCGCATGGAGCTGACCCGCGAATATCCGATTCACGAAACGATGGTCCAGTACCGAGAAACCGACCTCAACTTCACGCAGCGCCTCATGGAGCACGTGGGCATCTATTACTCGTGGGAACACTCGGAGCGCGGTCACGTCCTCGTCCTTCGCGACACCAATCCGCCCACCGGGGTAGGCCCCAAGGTCACGGTGAAAGCCTCCGATATCGACCGCACCCACAAGCTTGCTGCGAATATCTACACGCTCAACGATTTCGACGTGCGAACGCCAGGAGCGAATCTGACCGCCAGCGCGCGCGCCAAGCGCGACGGACTCACCGATACTGAGGTCGAAGATATCGAGGTCGGCACGTACCGCACGCCCAAGGAGGCGCGATGGTATTCTTCGATTCGCCTCGACGAACTGCGATCGAAAACCGAAACGATCACCGTGCCGGTGACCTATAGTACGAACCTGGAAGCCGGTGTGCTGTTCGACGTGGGAGACTCTTCAGGTCAAAAGCAAACCTACCTCGTCACTGAATCCGAGCTCACCGGGCGCGCGGACAGGGTCACCGGCCGGGTGGCAGCAATCCCAGTCGACCAAGAGTTCCGGCCATCGCGCCAGACGCCGTGGCCGCAAGTCTCGGGAACACTCGTTGCAACGGTGCTAGAGCCAGCGACCAACGTCAATGGAGTGACCCGGTGCAAACTTGAGTTCCCGTGGCCGACAGAAGGCCGCGCGCGCGCCTATCTGTGGGGTATCGTCGATCCCACGCTCCCGGTGAGCAAAGGCGACCACGTGAGCGCCGTATTCATGGATGGATCGGCGGCTCAGCCGGTGGTCACCGCCATCGTCCGCAGGAACGCGCCCTAACTCCGTCGCCCACTGTGTCTATGGGTCACGGCCGAGCGCGACGGCGACGTGCGACGAACCCCACCGCGAGCGCCACGAGCCACCCCCCGCCGCCGACTGCCGTACATCCGCCGTTGATCTTGCCGCCGCTGTTCGGATCGTCGGCGGGCAGGCCGCCGTCTGGCATGTCAGCGGGCGGCGGATCCACCGGCTCTGGTGCCGAATTGGACAGTGTTAGGTCAGCGCAGTTGAAGTAGATGTCGTCGCTGAGAGGGTCCACGGTATAGGGCTGTTTGTCGGTCATTACCTGGATGAACTGTAGAGTACAGTTGTTGCACTCCATCGCAGGCAACGTGACCATCCAGCTAAGCGATCCATCGGGGATCCGATCGGCGAGGATATGCGCACCCGTGCCAGCATGAATCATTCCCGTCAGATTCTCGGTCGGAAATCCCTGTGGACCGGGGCCTACCGGAGGAATGTGAAACGTATCGCCGTTGGGCTGGAATGCGATGCGGTAATAGCCTGTGTGATTGAACGTTTCCTTCCAGGTCACCGTAATCTGTTGTCCAGGCTTGAAGGCGGTAACGCGATCTTGCTGCCGCACCTGTCCGTTGACTCCGCAATGCTCGAACTTCTGGTCGTTTCCGATCTCGGTATCGATTCGAGACTTTGGGCTAGTCAGGTGAATATGGGCATCGGCGAGGCCAACGCCCAGCGCGACAAAAGCAGCAATTGCAACGACAGTCCGCATGACTCGATGATCGCACCAATCTCGGCCAACTCAACGAATTTCGACGACGGACCACCGCAGCGTGACGCAACGCACACCCTGCGTGCACGCCGTTATACCGGCTGCGCTTACAACGCCTGATAGAGGCCGCCACTTTCGCGAGCGAGCGTGCTGAGCAGTTCGCGGTCTTGGTGGTTGCCGAGACCGATGGTGTCGATGCGAACGCCGCCGCGCATGCCTTCTCGAGCATCGTGGAGCACGGACAAAGCGCCACCGCCGATGTTGCCGAGGCCATCGGACAACAGCACGATGCGGCGCGCGTTCATCAGAAATGCGGTTCGCATCGCGGGTGCCAATGCGGTCGGGCCGGCGGGGCCGGTTTCGCGCACATATCCCATCAGGTCGTGGCGCCTCGTCTCTTCGAGCGGGACAAGTCCGATCGCATAGGCTTCCAGACCGCTGTTGAAAAACAGCACGTTGAGACGAGTTCCGACCGGCAGCCGAGATAGCGCATCGACAAGCTCCGCTTGCGCCACGTCGATCTTGCGCGGGCGCGGCAGCGGCGCTGCATGGACAGGGGCTGTCGCCGGTTGGGGCGGCGGCTCGACCGCGTACGGATCGGTCGGAGGCTCCGGAACGGGCTGACCAAACGCGGGCGAAGGCGAGGCAGCTGGTGGGTCCGGCGGTGCGTCCGGCGGCCCGGCCACAGCGATCTGTGCGATGCGTGAGTAAATTATTGCTCACCTACACGGGATTCGCCAACTCGAATCCCAGCCGAATCCGTAGGCGCTACTTGTCGGCCAACGATGCCAATGCAGCTCGGGCCACGTTCTTCACGATCGGTGATTTGTCGTTGGACGCAGCCGTTAACACGGCCCGCGAGTTCGCGGAACCGATTTTGCCCAGTGCGTAAGCCGCATTTCTCCGCACCGTAGAATCTGCGTCCTGTGCCACCAGTATTTCGAGGGCCGCACGCGACGCGCCGTCGCGGTATGAACCGACCACGGTAGCCGCTTCCGCGCGAACGCTCGGATCGGCGTCCGCCAAGCGTGCCCGGACCGGCGCCAAATCGCTCTGATTCAGCACGTCGCGCCAGGCAACGACCGCGGCAGCGCGAACCGCCGGATCTGTATCGCCCATGCCAGCAATCAAGATGGGGTTACCACCTGCGTGCGCCATCTCGCGGGCTGCTCGCACGACCGCAAGCTTCGCTTCCGACGTTAAGTCCGAGCGAACCATCGTTGTGCGCAAGGTGGGCAGCGACGAATAGGCTTTGATCGTCCCGAGAAAATCGGCCGCATTGCGAACGGCGATCGATCCGGCGCGTTGCGCAAGGTCCGACGTCATCTGCTCGGCGAGCATGCTTGCCAGGCCAGGGCGCTTGGCGAACCACCAGGCGGCGACCTGCCGGACTGGATACCGGCTGTCTTCAGTCAGACGGGTAACGGTCTCGATGCACTCGTCGCACATCAGGCCTTCGGCCCGCTCGACCTCGGCGATAATCGCATCCTGCGAGCCACTAGCAACTGCGCTCGAAATCGCAGCGGCGCTGCCGCCTTTGCCCGCATGGGCTGTGGTCGCAGCGAGCAACGTGACGGCGACCGCGACGAATTTGGTCATGGTGTTCATATGATGTCTCCTTGTTCGCAGCGGTTAGTACTGAGAGCTGTGCGGATTGTTGGGACGAGCGAAATAGTTCACGCCCATGTCGGCGGCGAGGATGAGTTTGTAGAACTCGGTTGGGGTAAGGTCGCCTCCTCCTGGGTACCCAACATTCGAGTGCGCAGGCAGATCAGGGAACGCTCGCTTCGTTGCGTCGGGAGCTGGGAACAGTTGGGTTGGGTTCACCTTCCGGATCAACTCCGATCCTCGCGCATCCGTGGGCTTCATGTACGCCTTGAAGTTTCCGCTGATCATCAGGTTGTTGCGCTCGATCGCTTCCATGTCGGGGCCGGCCAACGAGAAGTACGACGCGGTATACGTGACATTGGCCGACGCGACTGCCGGACCATAGTTCACGGGGACCGGTCGATTGGACAGATCGAAGGTCCATGTCAAGATCACAGTCCCCATCGCGTCGGTGATGGTGTATCCAGGAATTCCTGCCTGATTGTCTTGGCCGTGGCAGCTCACGCAGTTGTCATCGAATACCTGCTGCACCGAGCCGGGGCCGGCCACCGCAGGGTTTGCTGGTCCCCACGCAACGTCGATGAGCTTGTCGGCACCGCTACCATCGGCTGCAATCACGTTGTTGCGATACAAATCGGCCTCTGCGGTCTTGCGGGCTGACCGCGGAACGGTCGACATCGCATCCAGCGGCCCCTGCGCACCGGCCATGGTACCGCCCGGTTGGATCACAGTCGTCTTAGCGCGATCTTCGTGGCAGCCGCCACATACCCGCGACTCACCGGCGCGAGCCGAGAACCACACCGGCTCGTTGAACAGCGACATGCCGAACTTGTCGACCGTTTGAAGGTGAAGCGGCACGTTCGCCGGAACTTTGGCGAGCCAGCTGCCATCCTTGTAGACGGGCGCCACGCCGAGATTGGTGTGGCCCTCGAACATCGTGGTGCCAAACATTTGTGGGAAGCCCTCTTCCGATGAAAAACCTTCCATGATGCGCACGCCGTAAACGGAGCCCGGCTGGAAGCTCTTCAGCGACGAGTCGTATACGTTCATCGAGCCGATCAACGCCTGCTGGCCGAGCGTACCGTCCGATTGCGACGCGGTGACCGCCGGCGCCGTGCGGGCCTGCAGCGGCCGGGCAAAAATGTCCCACATATCCGGGTCGTCGAGGATTGGCCGGCGCTGTAACCGCTCGGTGTCGTAGAGAAACACACCAAAGTTCGCTTGCAGACCGGCAGCGCTCAACACTCCCGATTCGACGGGGCCATCGGCCCACGAAACGAGCAGGTCTGGACGATCCTTCGCGTTGAGCGGGAACGCGTCGTAGTAGCGACCAATCGTGCTTGCCGAGGGCTCGCGGCCGGTCGGGACATCAGGCGTCAGCATGACATAGCTGGCATTTTTCTCCGACATGCGGTCATCGGCGCGAACGTCGCCGTTGGACTTCGACGGAAACCCGAGCCGAATGTCGATCAGCGCGCCGGCTTGTATGGTGCGATCGCGCGACGTGGCAATCGCAACGAAACGTCCGGGGCTGATCTCGCGCGCTTTGAGCGTTGAATTGGCAGCACCGGTACCTTCCTTGCCGAAGGCCTCGCGCAAGCCGGTCATGTCCTGTTGCATGAACATGAGATGACCGCTGTTCTCCTCGCCGAGGTGGTCCCACTGAGTCAGGATCACGTGACCGTCGGAAGCGAGGCTCGGATGAACGCGGTGCGACAGGTTGCGCGGTCCGAGTTGCTCATTCGAGCCGTCGGAATTCATCACGCCCATCTGCGTGGTGATGCCTCGCTCGTATTCGTCCTTGTGCTGCGGCGGATTAGGATCGGTAACGGGGTTCGAAACCTCCGCGTTGGTCGTGAACATGATTTTGTCGCCCGGAAGAAACAGCGGCGACACATAGTCGCGCCCCGGATCGGTGGCGAGCTGGACAACGCTGTTGTCGGCAAGCGTGAGGAGAAATAGCCCGTAGCGACTGTCTTTGGCACGACGCCCCGCAAACACGATTTGCTTGGCGTCGAAGCTCAAGTCGTAGGATTGAATGTCCATCCCCGCGAATTCAGGACCCGCGTTGTCGCAACAAATCGTGGTTCTAGCCCCATCCGCGGTAGGCGGAGACAACGTGATGAGACGCGCACCAGGGACGTACGACGTATACTGAAACACGTCGCCCATGTCGTTGCGCTTGGGCCGCTGCAAGATGACAAGCGAATCCACATTGCCCAGCGGGCCACTATTGCCGTCCCCGCCGCAACCAAGCCCTGCCGTTGCCAACAAGGCCAATCCCATCGCGGTGCTGTTGAGTTTGTTCACAGTCATTCTCCTCTTCAAACGTGCCGGAACGTCCCGACCTATTACAAACCCTGGGCCAACCCAAATCCACTTTTTCTTCAAGCAGTTGCGCGCAAGTCACGGCCGGAGGAGCGCCCCCAAGCTAGGCCCGCTCGGGGGCGACATCCCCCAAGCGAAATGTCGGCAATGTGGCCAAATGAACGAGGTGAGTCGCTGACAATGGCACGCAGCGGATCATTACCAGGGGTGCCGCCAAGGCCACTAAGAACCTCAAGAGGGTTACGAGAGAACCTCAATCGCGGTTCACGCGCCGCCTAACTTGGAAACTATTGGATTTTACAACTTCGCAGCATAGGGTCTCGGCCCTCTGCGGGAACCAAACTGTTCGAAACACGGCCCCCCCCAAGTGATGTTTACTTGCACGTCTCGCTTGCGTTACCCACGTGCTTACAATGCGGGTCTGGATCCGTTACTGCACGGGTAGCGTGGTAAAGCCGGCACTCTGCGGTGTTGCCCGATTGAATCGCGATGCTGTATGGCTTATCCGTTACCTTGGCGTAGCTCGAACAGTCAGCCGAGCACATCGTGCCGACCTGCGAGGAGCATGCAGCCTCCGCGATCTTGCAGTAGGCACCGCACACGTTGCCGCATTGACCGGCACCGCTTGGGCCGGCGTGTTCGCAGTGCGTCCCCGGGTTCGCTTTTGCTGCCTCGGCGTGATAGGTGCGGCACCCGACGGTGTTCATCATCATCATGCCGACAGTGCCCAGCATGAAGTGCTTACAGCTATTCGTGCAGTCGTCCATTCTGTCGTACTGCTTGTTCGTATCGGTGCAGTTCGCCATTACCTTGTTGCAGTAGTCGGCACACGACGGGGCTGCCGCAGGGGCGTCGACTGCGGCATCGACCTTCGGCGTTGTATTGGCGTTGTCACCACAAGAGGCAAATGCGAAAAACAGAAGGGCAAATGAGATGGAAATGCTGCGCATGCCGGGCATCCTACACCCATACCCCGCGATGGGAATCCCCATCCTCGCTGTCACCGATATTCTCAGACCAATGCGATCACAGCCCCCGAGTTCCCGGAGTAGCGCCGCTACTGATCAGGGTATTCGCCAATTCTGAATCGTCAGAGCGAAGCCCGCCCGCTGAATCGCCTCGAAGTGCGCAGTATCCCCGGTAATTAACGGGACGCCTTCTGTGATCGCAATCGCGGCGATCATGATGTCGTTCAAATCGATCGGCGTTCCTCGAAGTCTCAGCATCGCATCGATCTTGCCCGCCAACACCGCCGCGTTTCGGGATAGCCAACACGTTGTCCCGTACCAACAGCGTCGGCGCTGGCATCGCGCCGGACAACGCCTGGCGCACTATACCAGCGACTTTAGGTCTGCGAGCAGCTGCAGCGCCTCGAGCGGTGTGAGCCGGTTTGGATCGATCGCAGAAATCCGCGCGATCAGCGGCGAGGGCGGCGCAGGTGGCAATAGGGACAACTGCGCACTTGTGGCCAGTTGGTGGCCGCCTTCGAGCGTCCCCATAATCTCGCGCGCCCGCGAGATCACGAGTGGTGGCAGGCCCGCGAGCCGAGCCACGTCGATGCCGTAGCTCTTGTTCGCACCGCCGGGAACGACTCGGCGCAGGAACACGATCTCGCCTTTGTGTTCGCGCACCGCGACCGACACGTTGCGCACGCGCGGCCTCGATTCGGCAAGCCCGACCAACTCGTGGTAGTGGGTGGCGAACAGCGTTCGGGCGCCGATCTTATCGTGAAGGTATTCGGCGACGGCCCATGCGATCGACACGCCGTCAAACGTGGACGTTCCGCGGCCGACTTCATCGAGGACAATGAGCGACTTTTGCGTTGCCCGCGAAAGGATCGTTGCGGTCTCTCGCATTTCAACCATGAAGGTAGAGTCGCCTCGAGATAGATTGTCGCTAGCGCCTACGCGGGTGAACACCCGATCGCAGATGCCAATCGTTGCGGATTTGGCTGGTACGAACGACCCGATCTGAGCCAAGAGCGCGATCTGCGCGACCTGCCGCATGTACGTCGATTTGCCCGCCATATTGGGGCCGGTGATCAGAACGAGTTGCTCGGCATGGGGATCGAGCCGGCAATCGTTGGGAACAAAACTGCCATCGGGCAACATGTTCTCAATCACAGGATGTCGCCCGTCGACAATATCGATCACCATCGCGTCGTCGACTGTCGGCCGGCAGTAGCCGCGCCGCGCTGCCACATCCGCGAGCGCCGCAACGGCATCGGCAACGGCCAGAGCTGCGCCGGCCGCAGAGACCTCCGCAGCCACCTCCGCCGCTGCCGCAACTTCTATCCGGAACAGCTCTGCCTCGCGAACCGCAAGCGTCTCTTCGGCGGTCAACACCTTCCGCTCGAGCTCGGCAAGCTCCGGGGTGACGAAGCGCTCGCCGGTGGCGATCGTCTGTTTGCGCGAGTAGTCGCTCGGCACTTTGGCTAACTGCGATTTGGTGACCTCAATGTAGTATCCGAACACCCGATTGAACCGGACTTTGAGGCTTGAGATTCCCGATCGCTCCTGCTCGCGGGCCTCGATCGCTGCGATCGATTCTTTGCCGCCGTTGGCGAGCTCGCGACATTGATCAATCGTTGCGTCGTATCCCGGGCGAATCGCTCCTCCGTCTTTGAGCAATACCGGAGGCTGATCCACCATGGCCTTTGCCAATCGCGCCGCCAGCGCGGCCAGCGGCGGCTGGCGCTTGGGATCAGCTTCTGTGAGTCGAAGCAGCGGCGGCACCGGATCGAGGTCCGAACCGCCGCCTTGCACGAGAGCTACAAGTTCGGGCAGCTGGAGCAGCGCATCGCGCAGCCGTCCAAGATCGCGCGGGGTGGCAACGCCGAGCGTGGCTTTTCCCGCCAAGCGCTCCAAATCGGCCACGTGCGATAGGGCGCGGCGCAGCGCATCGTTAACAGCGGGGCGCTGCACCAGCCACGCCACCGCGTCTTGGCGTCGGCGAATCTGCGCCACATCGACCAGTGGGTACAAAAGCCAGCGCCGCAGCAGCCTGCCGCCCGGCGCGGTTGCGGTCTGATCGATAACATCCAGCAGTGCGCCTCGTTTGTTGCGACCAACCAGCGTTTCGACAATCTCCAAGTTTGCGATCGCCGCTTCGTCGAGAACGACTGCATCACCCGGCTGGTACCCAGTCACTCGTGTGACTGGTAACGCACCGGTGGGCTGCGTCGTGCGAGCGTAAGTCAACGCACATGCGGCCGCGCGCAGCGCCAGCGGCGACAGATCGCGACCGGCCGCACCGATCAGCGACCCAAGCACATCGGTTGCGGCCTCCGCCGTGGGTGCGGGCGCTGGATTCCACGCTGCCTGAAATCGGGCTCGAGTCGAAAACAGCGCTCCGGTTTCGGCGATGAGCTTGGCCTCGCACAGCACTTCGCGCGGGGCAACGCGCACCAGCTCATCGACCAGCTCAGCGAGCGCCAGCTCGGTTGCCCGTAACTCCCCCGTTGTCGCGTCTAGGTACGCCAACCCGACCTTTGCCCCCGAACGCCGAGCCTTAGCATCGCTAGACGCCGATCCGGACTCCACAACGACCGCCGCCAAATACCGCGGCAACTTGGGATCCAGCATCTCATCGTCCAGCACGACACCGGGCGTAATGATGCGCGCAACTTCGCGCTTGACCAGCCCCTTGGCAAGGCGGGGGTCTTCGACCTGCTCGACGAGAACGACGCGATGGCCGAGCTCGGTCAGCTTAGCGATGTACCCACGCGCGGCGTGATGCGGAACGCCGCACATCGGCACCGCATCCTCTTTGCCCTTGTCTCGCGTGGTCAGCGTGAGCCCAAGCAGCTGCGCCCCAACCACCGCGTCTTCGAAAAACATCTCGTAGAAGTCCCCAAGGCGGAACAACACGATCGCGTCTGGATGCGCATCCTTGACGTCGAGGTATTGCCGCATCAGCGGCGTATCCGCGGGACTGCGCCCAGCCACGCCACAGCGGTACCATACCTATCCGACAGTCAGGAACTTCCATAACGGCATCACTCGGATTTGGAACGTATCGACAACCAGCTCTTCTTCTTGTTCCCACGTAACGATCAGTGAATTCTTGATTCGAAGAAATGAGCTAGCGCGGACCAGCGCGTTCAGTTCACGCGTGCGCGTCTTCTCTTCGCTGAGGTCATAACATGCTTGAACCAGCATCCGCGGTTGGCCGCGCTCGCAAACCACAAAGTCCACATCGGCAGTGCTCGTCCGGAAATGGTATAGCTCGCGAGTTCGCCGACGCAGATGAAGAAATACGATGGTTTCTAGTTCGGCGCCTCGATCTGGAGTTGGCTTAGTGCTCAACGCACGCGCCAATCCGGTATCGATTGCATAGTACTTCCGCGGCAACGAAAAGCGTTCTTTGGTCTTGTTGGAATAGGCCAACAATTCCTGAACCAGGTATGCCTCCTCGAGGAACCCTACGTAGCTCTTTACGGTGTGTACACTTTTGAACTCAAAAATACGACTCAGTCTTTGATATGAAGCAAGACACGAACTATTCTGAATAAGATAAAGCGCTAGCTCCTTGAGAGCCTTGCTGCTTTTCAGTTGTCGGCGCTGCAGGACGTCGCGACTAATAATCCGATCAAACAGTTCACGCAGGTAAACGTAGGGGAACTCTCCCTGCACAACTTCTGGGAACCCCCCTTTGGCGACGTACTCCCCGAGGTGTCGTTTGACGCGTGCACGACCTTCCGGCGTGTCAGAATCGATGTCCTCGACCCCGCAGAACCGCAAGTACTCGAGAAACGAGAACGGAAACAACTCAAGACTCAAATGGCGCCCCGTTAGCCGCGTTGCCAAATCGCGCCCCAAAAGCTGCCCGTTGCTACCCGTGACGATAACCTTCACCCCCTTGCGGTGAAGGCGACTCACGAACAGCTCCCATCCCTCGACGTTCTGGATTTCATCAAACAAGATGACTTCGGTTTGAGGATTTATCTCGAGGAAGACCTCATAGAGGGCTTGGAGATCGCGTGCGGCAATGTTCCACAGCCGCTCGTCGTCGAAGTTCACGTAGCTTGTGCGCTCGAAGTCTAGCTCTTGGAAGCACAGGGTAGATTTACCGGCGCGACGGATTCCGAGTACCACAGCAATGAGCTTGGACTTGAGGAGCCGTTGAAATTCGTCGCGGCGGTCTCTTCGAATCAGCTTGGTGCGCGCTAAGAATCGCTGCAGGTCCGCGCCTTGCTCGCGAACCACCGCTGCCAAGGCGGTACTTGAAAGCATGCCCAATTGTGCATTCTACTGCACAATTTGCCACTTTTTTGGGCAGTAAATAGCACGGTATGCAGGAAGCCCTCTGTCGCTTCACGGGAAGGGCCGCGCTATCGCCGGCTACGCGCGATGGGGATACTTGGACTGGTGACGCCCGCGCCCAAGTCCGCCGAGGGGTCAAACGGGACGCTCGCACCGCCGCGCCACTGCCGGAGCTCGACGAGCGGTGGCTGATCGCTGCGCGGCTGAATAAGCACATGGGTAAAGCTGCGACGCAGTCCCGGTCGCAATGCGGGCAGCCACGTCCCCGCATTGATGTACACACCACGGTTGCTGCGAGGCGCTGCCGGTCTGGGCGGGGCTTCACTCGGCTCCGGCTCGATGAGTGGGGGATCGATCTCTTGCCACCGGGGATCGTGCGTGTGCCCGAACACCACCACGGGAGCGTCGACGATTTGCTGCAGTCGGCGGGGCACGGCGCGCATCGGCAACTGCGACGCCACGGTATGGTTGCCCAGCTTGCGCAGCAGCGATGAAGCAAACGCAAAAACGGCGAGTGTGAGCGCCAGGCCCCAGGCCAGCGGCAGTGCAATAACCAGCACCAGCGACACCACGCCCGCACTCGCGACGACTCCCCATTGGTCGAGCAGCATCAGGCGCGCGAGTCGTCGCCAACTCAGCGTAAGCGGCGCTCGGGCCAAGTGGTCGATCGCGCGAGCCGTATCGCGTGTCACACCGCCTCGCGCCGCCGCCTGCTCCAATCGCTCGGCGTGAATCGAACGCCGAGCTCTCCGACGACTGAAAGATCGATGCATCCATCCGGCGACGATCAGCGCCCATGCAAACCGACAATACGCGCCAATCAGATGAGCGAACGAGCGGACGCCCCTTCCCCAGCCGTAGCGCAGGAACCCGCCAAAGCTCCACTCCTCGATCCCGTGCGGATCGATGTCGGGCGACGCTCGGCCGAGGTAGCGCACTGCGGAGTAATCAGCGTTCCACACCAAGCGATCCTCCTTGGGATCGGTCGGCGCAAGGTTGAACTCAAACGAGCAGCCTTCGTCGTAGACATGTCCGTGCTCGATCCACACCGTGCCGGGAATGTAGACAAACCAAGGAACCACTCGAATGCGCGTTAACGCATCGTCGCTCGCGCCGCACTGCCGCAGATGGCGTTCAAGCACCGCAACTACGTCTGGTTCGAGTAGTTCGACGTCGTGATTGCCTACGACGATGTCGATCGAGTGATGAGCGCTCGCAAACCGAACCAGCTCGCGAAGAACTGCACTATGACGTGAGCAAATCTCATCGAGGCGGCGCACACCGGCCTGCGTGCCGCGCCCAAGTCCGAACCTGCGCTCGTCCGAATTGCGCGCCGGAAGCTCCGGCGAACCCGGAATCACCACAGACATGAAGTCGAACAGGTCGCCCGCGATGACCAATCGCCACGGTCGACCGCCGAGCCGGCGCGTGCCCTGAAACCGGACGAAATCGCAGAACGCTCGAGCCCCCCGATCCACCGCGTCGCTGCGCTCTTTCGAGGCACCGGGCAGCAGCTCCTCACCGAGATGAAGATCGCTGACGACCAATATGTTGGCAGCTACGGTCACGGATCCTGCGACGGCCCCACCGCCGAACCGTAACACGCGCCACCAAGATAAGCACAGTTGCCCCGCGATCTGCGGGGTTGTGGTAAGCCAGCCACCTCGTGAATCAGGTCCTGTTCATCCTGTTGTTTGCGGCCGCGCTGGTATTTTTCGCCCGTACAACCTGGCTGTTCGGCCGCGCCGCCTTTGCCGGGGTGGCCGACCCGCGGCCACGGCTCGACGATCTCGGCGGTCGGCTGATCGATGTCGCGATCTATTTTTTCGGCCAAAAAAAGGTGGCCGAAGAGGGGCCACGGCACCGTACCAGCAAACACCACCTGTTCATCTTTTGGGGATTTCTGATCATCACCATTTCCACGGTAGACACGATCCTATCGAGCCTCATCCCGGGCCTATCCCTCGCGCTGCTGCCGCGCGCAATCTACCAGCCGCTGTACGCCATTATCGACGTATTTAATCTCGTCGTGCTGGCGATGGTAGTGTGGGCAGCGATCCGGCGGCTCATCGTTCGACCGAGTCTGATCCCGTGGTCGCTCGACGCAGGACTCATTTTGGGCGCCATCGGTTCGCTGATGATTACGCACTTTCTGATGCACGGCTACGAAATCGCCGGCGACATGGCTGCCGGATCAAAGCCGCCCGCGTGGCTGCCGATTTCTTCCACCGTGGCGCGGATGTTGGCACCGCTTTCACCCGCTGCCGCCGAGCAGGGCCACGTGTTGGGGTACTGGTTGCACGTTCTGATCCTCCTCACATTCCTCAACTACCTGCCCTACTCCAAGCACATCCATTTGCTGGGCGCGCTGCCCAACATCTTCGCCCGCAACCGCAGCGAGCGGTTACTCGACATGCCCAAGCTCAATCTCGAGGACGAAGCGCAGTGGGGTGTAGGTGCCTACAACCAGTTTTCGTGGAAGAGCCTGCTCGATACCTACGCCTGCACCGAATGCGCGCGCTGTTCGAACTACTGCCCCGCGTATGGCACGGGCAAGAACCTTTCGCCCATGCAGCTGGTGCACGACATCCGGTACGAGATGCTCGATCGGGTGCAGCTTGCCGATAAAATCGCCGAGGCCGAAGCCAGCGTTGCTGGACTCGAACAATTTGCGAAGGATCACGATGAAGACCCCGCGCACCCATCGCCCGATTTGGCGTTTGCCCGCCAGCAACTTGCCAGCGCGCGCGCTGAGCTCGCCGCGATGCCCAAAATGACAGGCGGCCGGATCGAAGAAGACACCCTATGGGCATGTACGACGTGTGGTGCGTGCCAAGAGGTATGCCCGGTGTTCATCGAGCATCCGCTGAAGATTTTGCAGATGCGCCAGAACTTGGTTCTCGAACAGGAAAAAACACCGCCCGAACTGCAGCGCACCTATCGCAACATCGAGCGCCAATCCAATCCGTGGGGCATCGGTAACGATCAGCGGATGGATTGGGCCAAAGACCTCCAGGTTCCACTCATCGACGACCATCCCGATCCCGAATACATCTTATGGGTGGGATGCGCCGGCGCGTTCGACAACCGCATCATCAAGCAGACCCGCGCGATGGTGAAGGTGCTCAACGCCGCCGGAGTGAGCTATGCGGTGCTCGGCCACAAAGAGAGCTGCACCGGCGATCCCGCTCGCCGCACCGGCAATGAAATGCTGTTCCAGATGCTCGCGGAGGCGAACGTCGAGGCGCTGAAAGCCGTTAACGCGAAGAAAGTCGTAACCAGCTGCCCGCACTGCCTCCACACGCTGCGCCACGACTACCCACAGTTCGGCGGCAATTTCGAGGTGGTGCATCACACCCAACTCATCGATCATCTGTACAAGACCGGCAAGCTCGTGAGCGCCGCGGAGAACTCGCCGGTCGGCAAGATCACCTACCACGACAGCTGTTACCTCGGTCGGTGGAATCGCGAGTTCGATGCGCCGCGCGACGTGATTGCGGCGGTGGGAGTGCCCAACATCGTTGAAATGCCGCGGTCAAAGCGCCATGGATTCTGCTGCGGCGCGGGCGGCGGCCGCATGTTCATGGAAGAACGCGACGGACAACGCGTGAACGAGAATCGTACCGACGAAGTCCTCGACACCGGCGCAGAAGCTGTGGCCGTGGCGTGTCCATTCTGCAACATCATGCTCACCGACGGCATGAAGCAGCGCAA
>CAYQQM010000010.1:0-81732 GCA_964419605.1 uncultured Kofleriaceae bacterium
CGTCGCATAGGCCTTGGTGATGCCGACGACTGCATCGATGTGGGTCGGCCCAATGCCCGCACTCTGACACGCGCCCGCGGCGATCGTCGACGAAGAGGTCACGTACGGATACGTGCCGTGATCGAGATCCAGCAGGCAGCCTTGCGCCCCCTCGAAGAGCACGTGACTGCCGCGAGCGATCGCGTTCGCGACGTGCCGCCCCGCGTCGCCCGTGTAGGGCCGCAAGCGCTCACCCGCGGCGATAGCTTCGCCGATCCAGCGTTCAACTTCGGCACTGGTCGGAGCCGCTCCGCCCAGATGGGCGATAACAGGCGCCAGGTCGTCGAGATTGGCTGCCACGAGCGCCGCAAGCCGCGTTGGCCGCAGTAGATCTCGCACGCGAATGCCTCGCCGCGCCGCTTTCATTTCATAGGCGGGGCCGATACCGCGTCGCGTCGTTCCGATGGCGCGGCCGCTCTTGGCGCTGCGATCTTCGCGCAGGCCATCGACCAATTTGTGGTACGGCAAAATCACATGCGCACCAAGGCCGATGAGCAGCTCATTCTGCATCAGCAGCCCTCGCGCCTGACACTGCGCCACTTCGTCGAGCAAGGTATGGGGGTCGATCACCATCCCGTCGCCGAGAACGCACGCCTTTCCCGGATGACACACCCCGGAAGGAACCAAGTGCGTAACCAACTTTGCTCCGTCGATCACTAACGTGTGACCCGCATTGGCGCCGCCGCCGTAGCGCACGACAACATCTGCGCGCTCGGTGAACAGATCGACAACTTTGCCTTTACCTTCATCTCCCCACTGGGCGCCAACAACGATAACGACTGACATCTATCCCCTAAGTAGCGCGATTAACGGGGCGATGTCGCCCGCTCTGGCCGCTTGGATCTGCGTTGTGGCGGAATGTTCGCTGCCATCGGCCCGGATCGCGCGCCCTCCTGCGATCGCGGCATCAAATCCGACCGCCCTCAGCCACTCAGCGCAGATTTCGGGGGTTTCGAGCATTGCGCTCTGGCACACCACGCGAAGACCCTGCGCGCGGAGAATCGGCGCCAAGTCTGGGTCGCTCACGGCCACCCCCGGGGAACCCGTTGGCACGGCAATGCCCGTGGAACGCTGGGCCTGCGCAACCGCTTCCAAGTCGATCGCAAATCCAACGGCGCGCGCGGACCGCCCGTAGCGGCCGATCAGCTGATCATAGCGGCCGCCGCGAAGAATTGCGTCGGGCGCGCCCCCGGCGTAGGCCGCGAAGCGAATCCCGGTGTAGTAGTCAAAGCCGCGGAGGTCGCCGAAATCCACTGTGACCCCGCGAAGTCCAGATGCAAGCTCCTCGACGTGAGCGAGCGCTTCGTTCACCGCTTCCGGCCACGCCAGCTTGCGGGCGCGCGCGATCGTGGCACCCGCCGGGCCCCACAGCCCCACCAGCGCCTCGGCCAATGGACGTACGAATTCGGGGAGCCGCTGCGATGCTGCTCTCGCAGCTGCGCGATCCTTGCGGGAGATCGCAGAAATCACCGCCTGGCGGGCGTCGTCGTCGGGCGCAGAATCGAGCACGAACCGCGCGGGTGCGACATGGCCGACGTCGAGCTGGGTTTCGCTAAGCGCCAACCGACCGAGTACGGCGGTTGCCAGGGCAAGCACTTCTGCATCGGCTTCCGATTGCGGCGCATCGACGAGCTCAATCCCCGCCTGCAGAATTTCCCGCTGCCCTGCCTCGCCGGCAAGGCGGGTGACTGCCCCTTCGTAGCAAAGCCGGATGGGTCCTGGCACGGCCGCCATCCGCGTTGCAACGATGCGCGCGATCTGCGGCGTAATGTCCGGCCGAAGCGCTACCACTTCGCCACTCGCCGGCTCGACAAACCGAATGGCCGCAGCTTTCGCACCGGCGCCAAGGCCGCGCTCCAGCACATCCGCACACTCAAACGCAGGCGTAATGATCTGCGCGTAGCCCCACGCCTCGAACAGCTCCGTAACCTGCCCAGCCAAAAACCGACGCCGCGCCGCGGCGCGCGGCAAGAAGTCGCGAACTCCTGAAGGAAGGCGAATGGGCGGCAGAGTCACAGCGGGTAGTTTATAGCGCGAGTCACACCGGATTTGCGGTGGGAACAAATTCGGCGTCGATCCCGGGGAATCGCGCACGCAATTCTGTGGCGAGGCGCATCGGACCGAAGACCTCGGTCGCTACGTGTCCGGCTGCGACCAGGGTAATTTGAAGTTCGCGCGCTACGTCGCTGGCGCGCTCAGCCAGCTCACCCGTAACGAACAGATCGCAACCGACCGCCGCGGCGGCTTCCAGCAGATCCGACGCGCTTCCGGAACACAACCCGACTTTGCGGACCTGCTCCGGCCCAAAAGGAAACGTGAATCTCAGTGGCGCACCACCCAACACCGAGGAGGCAACCCGCGCGATCGCCGCGTCGCGCGTCAGCGGCTCAGGCCACCGACCGGCGACGCCTAACGCGATTCCCTTGACGTCGCCAAATGCCTCGCGCTGGTGCTCCAGGCCGAGTGCATCGGCGAGTCCCGCGTTGTTTCCTAGTTTGGGATGAAAATCGAGAGGTAAATGATAGGCCGCAAGTGAAACATCGTTGGCTAACAAAAGCTTCAAACGGCGACGCAGCGGACCAGCGACCCTCGCGATCCCGGGATTCCACACCAATCCGTGATGAACCACGATGAGGTCCGCTTTGCGCTCGACCGCCCGACCGATCAACTCGGCCGAGGCGGACACTCCAGTGACGACCGTAGAGACCTGCTCCGCTCCCTCAACCTGTAGCCCATTGGGCCCGTAGTCGCGAAACCGCCCGATCTCAAGCACCGCATCGAGGTGGCCTACTACGTCGCGAAGTGGAAACGGCACGAGGCGCACATGGTACGCCATCTTGGCCGCGCCGTTTGTGAAGTTTGCGGTTGCGTGGATGAATCGCTGTCTCGGCGAACGTCATGGTTCACGTCAGCCAGATCGTAAATTCTATATAGGCATTGAATTGACGTGCGTGGATCGGATGTCTATGGAAGTCCCTGACGAGGGAGGAGCAACGATGCCAGGCGGGATGGATTGGTCGCGAGAACGATTGATTTGCCCATTCGCGGGCCCTAAGGTCGGCCCCCATGAGAAGCTTCGTTTTCGTCACTGCCCTAGCCGCAGCCGCCTGTTCCTCGTCGAGCACCAAACCCGCTACAACGGCGCAGGCACATGAGGCCAGCATCCCGTCCGTAACGGTCGAAGAACTGGATGCCAAGCTCGCCGCCGGGAGTTCCCAAGCCGTCGACGCCAATCTTGACGAAACGCGCAAGAAACTTGGCGTCGTCCCTGGCGCGGTCCTGCTGAGCGACAGCCAGAATTTTCAGCTGGCAGAGCTTCCCGCCGACAAGAGCAAAGAGCTGGTGTTCTACTGTGCAAACCAACAGTGTGGCGCCTCTCATCAGGCGGCTGCCAAAGCGATCACCGCCGGCTACAGCAACGTTCGCGTCATGCCGGACGGGATTGCCGGCTGGGTGAAAGCGGGCAAGAAGACTCAATCGATGTGAGGTTGACCAAGCGATTAAGTATATATAATTATTAATAGTTATAGGACCGTGGCGCGCAGGCCATCGACGAGCGCGGTCTGTGCTGTCACGCCAAACAATTCGCGAAGCCGATCGACGCGCGCACAAGAGCGCTGAATTTCGCCGGCACGCGCTGGCGCATGGCGAATTTCGGAGCCACCGCCGCACAGCTTGGCCACTGTTTGTGCCAGCTCAAGCACGGTAACTTCGCCACCGGTGCCAATATTGACGATCGCGCGCGAGTTTTTGTCTTGCAGCGCCGCCGCAATCGCCCGCACCACATCGCCGACGTACACAAAATCCCGCGTTTGTTGGCCAGTTCCAAACACGGTTAGCGGCAAGTTCGACCGCGCCCGATCGATGAAAATCGAAATCACACCCGAATACGGGCTCGTGGGATCCTGGCGGGGGCCGTAGACATTGAAGAACCGCAACGCGGTCGTTGGAACACCGTGAACGGCAGCGTAGTAATCGAGAGCAAACTCCGACGCGAGTTTGTCGATGCCGTACGGAGAGATCGGCTGGCATACCGCCGTTTCGGATACAGGAATTTCAGCGCCATCTCCGTACACCGCGGCCGACGACGCGAAGACCACTTTCTTCACGCCCAGCGCTCGCGCGTATTCCAGTACGTGCAGCATGCCACCGTAGTTCACCTGCATGTCCACAAGCGGATTTTGGACGGAATGTACGACCGAAACTTGAGCTGCGAGGTGCACGATGCGATCGATTGCGCCGTGCCGAGCTAGTGCCGCAAAGATGCCGTGGCCGACGTCGCAAACCTCGACTGATAAATTCTTGTGTTCAGCCCAATGCGCAAGATTTGCGCGCTTGCCGGTGGAAAAGTTGTCGAGAACGACTACTCGATGGCCGGCGGTTAGCAGATGATCCACAACGTGCGACCCGATGAAGCCAGCACCGCCAGTAACGACCACGGTCTCCAAGCCGCCATTTTAGGGCCGGGGACTTGTCAACTCAATCGCTGTGGCCGCCGATCCAATCGAGTGACCACAAACTATTCTCTTCGGCTCAAGTATTGCTAGGGTTTACCTGAAAGGGGGGACTAGGATGATCCGACTCGGACTCTCAGACGGGCATAGCATCGTACGATGGGCGCTAGCTGAAGCTCTTCGTAAAGCCGAAGACATCGAAGTAGTTGGAGAAGCGGGCACTGCAGAGCAGACGCTTGCGATGATTTTCGACCACCACCCCGACGTCCTACTACTCGACGTAAACTTGCCCGATCGCACGGGATTCGAGGTTCTCGCCGACCTAAATCAGATCGACACGGCGCCGCTTACGATCGTGCTCTCGGGGCATTCCGAGCCCGGTTACCCCTCCCGCGCGATCGCCGCAGGGGCCCACGGGTACATCAGTAAATCCGCTACGCCGCAAGAGTTGCTCGATGCGATTCGCGCCGTCAGTCGTGGTGAGCAGGTGGTTCCCGGCGACGTCGATCTCACCGGCGAGCATCCGACCGCGGTCCTAACGGCTCGAGAGCAACAGGTCATGGAGATGCTGTCGCGCGGCATGACCAATCGCGAAATTGCCGAGTACCTCGCCATAAGTATCAAAACGGTCGATACGCATCGCGGCCACGTGTTGAAAAAGCTCGGGCTGCGCAACAACTCCGAGCTCACTCGGTTTGCGGTGAAGCACGGATACGTGAGCGTCTAGACTCGTGGACCGACCATCGCCCGAGCAGGTGGCGCGCTATTGCGCGATGACTCCGAACGAGCGGTGGCAGCAAGCTCAAGCATTGTATTGGACGGCCCGGCGACTTCGCGAGGCGTACGAGCGGTCGCTTCACCCGACCTGGAGCGACACAGAGATCGCCGAACACGTGCGACGGACATTCCTACGTGCATCAACCTGATTCGATCCTGCCGTTCATCACGAGACTCACCGCGCTCGGGGTACCGTATTTTGTAACCGGCAGCGTAGCTGGCACTTTATACGGAGAGCCACGGCTCACCCACGACATCGACCTGGTCGTTGTGCTTACAGCTCGAGATGTCGACCGATTTGTCGCAGCGTTTCCCCTCGATGAGTTTTATTGCCCTCCGAACGACGTGCTAGCCATTGAAGTGCGCAGAGGCCAACGAGGACATTGCAACGTGATCCATCACGCAACCGGCTTTAAGGCCGACATCTACGTGGCCTTCGACGAACTCCATCGCTGGGCGATGGAACGGCGCCGCGAGATCGACGTTTCGGGATGCATGGTAGTTGTGGCGCCGATCGAGTACGTGATCGTGCGAAAGCTTGAATACTTCCGAGAAGGCGGATCCGAGAAACATCTTCGCGATATTCGCTCGATGCTCGAGGTTTCCGCGTCGATTGTCGATTTTGTCGAGCTGGATCGATGGATCGGCACGCGCGGGTTGCTCGCCGAATGGCATCGGATCGGCTGGCAGCAGCCTCCAACAGCGCGTTAGTCGAACTCGCCGAAGTTCTCGTTGAGATTTGGGATCGTACCTGTTGGGCTTGGTCTAACCTAGCCTACGAGGTGCCGACGAAGGCGCTGCGCGAGTGCATCGATCGTCACATCGGAGAGGAGCTCCGCGACCTGAGTGCGATGGGCGTTCCACCGCGCCGCCAGCGACTCATTCCCAGCGCGGGACGGCAAAGCGACGTCGGTTCCGGGGGGAAAGGCCAACCGTCGATCGATCCCGACAAGTGCCCCGGGCAACGCAAGTAGGGTCGCCAAGCCGCGCGGGCGCTGGGCCGCGGCCTCCGCGGCAAGTACCGTAGAAATCAGTGGCGACTTGGCATTTGACTCGCGCACGTCCAGCTCCAGCAGACACAACTCCGCGCAGAGGTGAATCAGAAACGCAGCCACAGCGCGAACGTCAGCTTGTTGCGGCGCTCGTTCCAGCATTTGCTCAAACGCCGCAGCCAAGCGAGCGGGACCTTTCACAAGTTCGTGCGGACGACCATCGGCCACGAGGCAATGGCACACGGCGCTTACGAGCTCGCGATCGCGCAAAACGAATACCGCGTCCTCCCAGTGCAACGCTGGAGCAGCCGCGTGCGAGTCGAGAAGCTGGGTTAGGGGCGAGCGTCGAAGCAGCGTAGCCACAACCGGCGCCGTATCCGGTTGCGCAAGCAACTCGTCAAACCCAACCTCGGTCGTCTCTTCATGGACGTGGCGCAGGCCTTTCCAAGCGGTCAGCCTCGGAGGCGGCCGTTGGCCGACAAATCGCGCGCGTCCTGTCCACCACGAAACCAGGGTATCTCGACGGGTCAGATGAAACAGGTTGTGAAGCAGTGCGTGGCGGCCCAAGACGCGTGTGCGGTCGCGCGTTAACGGCCGGCTCACCATGTCGAGTGCTGCGTCGACAATGCGGCGCCGCTGCCGCTCGGTAACCGACCAAAGCGAAGCGCGCGGATGCACGAGAAACAAGGCGTTGTGGAGTCCTGCGGCCAGCGACAGGTCGTCGCCGTCGAAGAGAAACGACGGTGGTCGCACCACGAGCGTTGAGAGCACTCCACACCGCGCCTCATCGACCGCGATCACTTCCGGCGTTGCTGAATCGAGCTCTGCCTCCCACCGCTCAAGATCTGCCATGGGGATGGGAGCGCCGACATGAAGCTCGCCACCAGCCACCAGCGGAGTGACGAACCGGGCGAGAAAGGATCCAACGTCCATCGCCGACTACGTAGGTGTGCCATCACCACCTGACGTGGGAGGCAAAAGCTTGCGATTGGACACCTCGGGAAAGCCCCACAAGGCGAATCGACCCACCGCGTCGTTGACGATCTGCACCCCGACCGGCGGTTCGGCTCCCACGTTCTCTACAGACGCAGGTTCGACGTCAAGCCGGGCAAGCGACCGTCGCTCGAGGGGAGCGAAGGTACTCTCCGAAATCTGGAACGGCGGTCCGTCGATGCCGAGCACGGTGACCACTCCGGGTCCGTGCCCAAGCGCGCGGGCTAGTACCTCGGGCGAGACCCGGGGCACCGCATCCATGCCGAACGGAATCAACAGACCTGGAGTCAATTCGCAAAGGAACTGTCCCAATGGAATCACATCGAGGTTGGCCGATCCCAACACGAGAACGCCGCGATCCGTCACCGCGACGCGATGACCGCGTAACGACAGCGGAGGCAATCCAAACAGAATGCGCTTGAGGCGACCGGCGTGCTGCATCGGAATCAGGGTTGCAACCACCCGCCGCGACCCGCCCAATGCCGGCGCGAGCCGAAGCTCAACGCCGATCGGGTTCGGAGCGTCTGCGGCTGCCATGGTGCGATCTTCCGGTCGCTCGGCCGCCAGAGCGAGCCGAGTCAGCCCCGCAATATCGCTCAGGACCAGCGGACCGGGTAACACGTCGACGCGATCGTTGGGCCAAAATACGTGAAATGCATCGGAGGGGAACACGGACTGACACGACGCCAAATCGATCGGATGCGCGTACCCGACCGCAACCGCAGCACTGGTGCCGACCGGTCGAAATACCTCGATTCCCGGTGTGGCTACGAATAGATCTACCATGCGCTCGGGAAGGTTTCTCGCCCGGATCAGCAAGTAGCCGCGCTCGCGGGTTCGGTCGTCGAACACCCCGGCGGATCGCGGCCGAAACAAGCCCACGGCGGCGGCAATGCGATTGCGCCACAAGTAGCGCACCATGCCGTCGCCAAGTCCTCGCTCCACCACGAGAAATAGCTCCGCGCGATCGTCGGCCGCCAGCCGCTCGCCACCGGGCAGTTTTTGAATCGACAAGCGAAACAACAACCGATCGAAAGCCAGCTCGCCATCGCGCGCGTAGCCCTGAGCAAATTCGTCGTCGTGGAGAACGAAGTCCGTACCCGCTTGCACGGCACCTACATCGACCGCATCGTAGCCATACGGGGAACGATCGTCGCGGTACTTGACGAAGTGCTTGGCAGTGCCAGTGTAGATCGCGCCCCCCACCAATCGCGCAAGTCGCGCCGCCCGATCGGCGACATATGACGAGATGGCCGGAATCTGAATGGCGATTGCGCGGCTGCCCAATGCGGACTTCACCTTCGCGACGGTCAAGCCCGCCAATAGTTCATCAAGCGCAGCCTCCGACGCATACAGACGCAACCAGCTCACCGCACCCTCGAGAGTCGGAAATGCCATCATACAGCTGCGGCCCAACAACACGCCACGCGGGTCAGGCGCAACTCCCGGTGTAAAAAACCGGGTCTGACCGTGGGCCACATGCTCGAGCATTCCGGTATCAGCGTAACATGCTCGGCCCAACTGGCGGTACGACCGGGCTTAAACGCACAGGTGCCCAGGCCACACGTGCTCAGACGCACACGTACAACCGGTGGGTGCGACCGCTGGCAAAGGCAAGCTTGCTACGACGTCTTGAGCTGTACGTCGACGCGCCGGTCTTGCTGCCAGCTGGCCTCGTCGGTTCCCGTGGCATCCAGTGAACCGCGCGTGGTCACATACAGCTGCACCTGGTGCACTCCGAGCCGCTCCAAATACGTTGCCACCGAATTTGACCGACGCGACCCGAGGCCAAGGTTGTACTCCTCGGTGCCGCGCGGATCGGCACGACCGATCAGCGAGACCGCCTTATCTTTGAGCGGTCCCTTCGTAAGGCAAACCGCGAGCTGATCGAGGACGACGCGATCTTCCGGGGTGAGCTCATCCTTGTTGTAGTCGAACGATGGATTGGCGGTTGCGCCGGCGGTGATATTGCACAGCTTGACGATATCCCCCGACAGGGACAGGTTCGGACTCACTTTCTGGTTCTTGGCGACCTGCTCGAGCTGCTTGCTGTCCGCTGCAACCGGTCGATCAGGTTGGGCGGGCGGCACTGGCGGTTTTGCCGAACTGCCGCACGCGGCAAGGGTTAGGATCAGGGCTAGCGTGGTCTTCATACGTATCCTTCCTGTTGGTATTCCAGCTTTAGCACAAGCGCGAACAACTGCGGTATGTTGGGCGGACGCATGAAGCTCTATCTCGTTCGCCATGGCGATGCTGTACCTGAGCAGCAAGCTGGCTGCGATCGCGACCGTTGGCTGTCGCAGCGAGGACGCGAAGCCGCTCGCGTCGTGGCGCGTTTGCTTCGCGAAGCCGGGGTTAGCCCCGACGCGATTATTTGCTCTCCGCTACCTCGCGCCGTTCAAACGGCCGAGCTGATCGCCACAGGCCTGGACCACCTACACGTGATAACAGCGCTGCATACACTGGAACCTACATCGTTTCCTCACGTGGCCGCGACCGCCATCCAAAAGGCGGGCGCGAGCGTCGTGGTTGTGGGGCACGAGCCGTCGATCTCGGGCCTGGGGGCGCATTTTCTCGGCAGGCCATCGTTTCCCCAGTTTCGCACCGCCCAATGCTATGCCATTGAAGATGGCAAACCCACGTTCACCGCCCGCCCTGACATCGGCCAGGTCCAGGCGTACTTCGTCGATTGACGGTGGGTCCAAGCGTGCTATCGCGCTAGTTTGGCTTGCGATGCGTTTCGCCATTGGATCCCTGTTTCTGCTGGCGTGTGCGCAAAGTCACGTTCGACCCAACGCGGTGGAGACTCCTGAGGCCGTAGGCGATGACGAGCCGGACAGCAGCGTCCCGTTTGTCGATTCGGCGGACTACAAGCCGACGGCGTTCGCGGTGCGCACGATCGGACGCGGCCGCGCCGTCATCTTCATTCCGGGCCTGGCATGCCCCGGAGACGTGTGGAACGATACTGCCGCCCATTTTTCCGAGACCATCGAGTCGCATGTCCTGACACTCGCAGGCTTCGCCGGCCAGCCGCCCATCAAGCCGCCGATTTCAGCCAAAGTGCGCAGAGACTTGGTCCGCTACATCCGGTCGCGCAAACTCGAGCGGCCGATCGTCGTGGGCCACTCGATGGGCGGATTCATCGCCTACTGGCTCGCCATCACCGCGCCAGATGTCATCGGCGGCCTGATCGTCGTCGACGCCGGGCCAGCTCTTGGCAGCCGCGACATCGAAACCGCCCGCGCGCTTCGCAACACCTGGGCGCAGGCGGGCGACGACGAGTTGCCCCAACAGGTCCGAGCAAAATTTTCGGGAATGACCACGAATCCCAAACACATCGCCCCATTTCTGGGAGCGATTGCAAAATCCGACCGCCAAACGATTGGCGACGCGATCTACGAACTCGTCACCACGGACCTCCGGCCAAAACTCGCCGCGATCAAAGCGCCGCTGTTGCTCATTCTTGCGGACGGCGGGCTACAGAATCGCTACAAAACCATGTCCGATCCGGTCGCTGACCGCGAGGTCGTAGTGATCCCAAGAGCAGGCCACTTTGTCATGCTCGACAACCCGGATGCATTTTACGACGCCCTGGCCAAGTTCTTCGACGCCAGCTGACTCCTCGGAAGGGCGTTTTCGCTTGTACGCGCAGCATTTGCGTTGTAGGCATGATGACCGGGTATGGCGAATTCGCACATGGTTAGCCCGCTGCTTAAGGCGGATCTGGCTTTGGCTTAGGAGGGCCCCGATGCAGGCCAGCTCGGAAACCAGGCTCCCGGCTCTCAGGCTGCGCCTTGCCAGCTTTTGTTTGGCCCGGGCACATCGGCGATTCCCGACAGCGCGTGGACGTGTTTCGACCCCGAGGCCGGTGGTATCGATCTCTCCTTTGTCGCGGCTGGTCCCTACGCCGCAGGCGGCTTCCTTACCCGGGAAGGGCTGCGGCAGATTTGGATGTCGAGAGGCTTCAAATGGCTGCGGAACCTCGTCGTCAAGGAACCGAGCCGCATTGAGCAGCTGAGTTTCTCTGCCTGCAGCGCGGTATCCGATGCCCGACCGGTCCGTTCAGCGGCGCGAACGTGGCCTAGGCGTCCGGATGAAGCGTCTAGCATTCGGCGGAAGCGGTCCGACCATTAGAATGAGTAACGCGATGCGAGCTGCTGGTAGGTATGGTACGTAGGAGTATGTACCCTACGCCGGAGCGGAAGCCCAACCCGCCGCGGAGCTGGGTTTCCGACTTGTGGCGAAGTCGGGACAAGGCCGACCAGACCCGCCCTTTCGACTGGGGCCGAGGCCTGGCCGCTGCGGGTTCCATCGGTTCGCTTCGAGTCGCACGGGCGGTTGGCTCGCTCGGAACCAAGTTTTTGAAGTGGTTCAACCGCGACTCCGAAGCCGGCGAACGACAAAGCCAGTGGCGCTGGACGCAGCAAGGGCGAGGCGACCTCGTCGACGCGATTGAAAGCATTCATAGCGCATCGCCATGGGTCGAAGCGCAAGCGCTCAGCATCGATGCAACCGGAAAACACCTCCATCTCTACAACCTATTCGTATCGGAGGGGACCGAACCCACTGCCGCCATTATGGATTGGGCAGAAAAATTGCGAGGCATGGGAGTAAAGACCGTGGAGGTCGTTCGAGTCGGCGTTCGCGGACCTACCGGAGTCATTAGCGAGAGCGCACAAGCCCGAGCCTCGCTCGAAGCGGTGTTTCCTCGCCCTGCGATCACGAGCCCTAGTTCTGACTTTGGGCCCAGGTTCGCATCCTCGAAACGCGCAGCGACTGCCGCGGCTCCGCCCCTCGTCAGGGACTTCCCTGGGTCGCCGGGGCGCGCAGCCATCCCGCTGAGGGAGCCGCCAAGCAGATCGATTGCGCCGGGCGGTGGACGCCAAAGCCAATGGCACTGGACGCTTCAGGGCCGCGGCGATCTCGTCGATACCATCGACAACATTTACAACGCGTCACCGCTGGTCGAGGCCCAAGGGCTAAGCATCGATGCGACCGGCCACCACGTGCACATTCATCAGCTGTTCGTCGCCGGAGGAACCGAGGTCGTCGCTGCGATCGAGCAGTGGGCTGAGGCGGTGAAGAAGATGGGAGTCGCAACCGTCGAGGTTACCCAAGTCGGCGTTCGCGGCCCGAACGAACTGATCGATGAAAGTCCACAGACCCGAGATGCACTCGAAGCGAAGTTTCGAACATAAAGCCCCGTCTGCAGGGCCACAGCTCACTTTGCAACCATGACGAGCCCGAATTTGTCGCCGGGGTTGGCGACACCGTTGCCGATCGCCCCGATGTCGCTTCCGGGACCATCGGCCGGATCGCCGCGATCGACATACGGAGAACCCGGTTCTGGCATGTACAGTCCCCTGTAGTAGCTCAATACTTGTGAAACCCCGTACTGCCGCAACCACACCGCACCTTCACTGACGCGGTACGGGGACTGCGGAACGTCACCATGAAACATCGGCGAGCTGGTAACATCGTGTGCCCCGGCAGGGCCGGCCACAATTCCGGCCATGTAGTGGGCCGCTGTGGGGGCACCCGGATTGTGCCAAGCGTTGTAATCAGCCGCCGCTACCCTGGGTGCGCCAACGGTCGACTCACCGACATCGCCCGATATCAGGGAGCGACTTACCCAATCGGCTTTGGGATTAATAAATTGGCTAAAGACGTTGTTGCGTATCGACGCAAACGCAAGATTCGGCGACCGAATCACGATCGCTGGCGCATTATATGCGCCCAGCACACCACCAGCATCGATCGTATTGTTGTCAAACGAAAGGTTACTTTCGCCGCTGTAGATCAGAACGGCACCGTTATAGTCGGTATTTGCAGCTTCGGTATGCGCGAAGATGTTGTGGTGAAAACGGGTACCGGTTTGACCAGAGCGGACAAAGTCGTGCCCGCTGTGTACTACGAGGTTGTAGCGAAACTCCCCGCCAAAACTCTGAAGCGGCCACGACGAACCGCGGATGACATTGTGTTCCGCTAGGGCGCGATCACTTCCGGCACCGAACTGAAGATTAAACCCCTGAGAAAATCCGCCGCGGTAGTCGTGGCGCATGTAGTTTCCCTGAATCGTTGCCTGCGACGATGCCTCTAGGTCGATCACGCAGCGTGGACCGATGAGGATGTTGCTATCGCTGTCGGTGAGCCCACCGATCTGCCAATTCGCCATCCCGCTAATCAGAACGATTCCAGCGGCAATGTTGTTCCCTTGCATCGCCTTGGTCCCCGTAGTGTTGCCGGACAGACTCAAGATCGGAGACTTGGTCGGATCCGAGGAAACAAACGTTACATAATTTGTCGATCGGAATTCGTTGCGATGGACCGCGACTGGGGCAGTGCCGTTTACAACGAGACGGAGTGGTGCCGTGGCCTCGAAAACCGAACCAGTAATATCGACCGAACCTTGCGTGGTCACGTCAATTCCAACCTGATTGTCAAAGTTCGCTAGGCCGGTGACGAAGCTGTCGCGGATGATGATCTTCCCGGTGTAGCCACTGGATGACGTAACGACGTGTCCATTTCCATGTACAACTGCGTTCGTCCAGTTTAAATCGCTGTTGCCAGACAGCACTACGTCAGCAGTTAGGTCGACAACATTCGCTCGCACCGGCGGTGGATCCACCGAGATGTACACCGGTACCGCACCATCTACGGGTGGCGCATTATGGGGCGTAAATCGCACCGTGATGACATGATTGCCAGCGGGAAGCCCATTCGGCAGACGCAACTCCCACAGATTCTGATTCTTCGGGTCGGGCGGAACGGAACCGACCATCACACCGTCGATGAAAAAAGCCATCGAGCTATCGGGGCATACATTGGGCGGCCGCCCGGGCGGGCATAGATAGGCATTAATATCTTGGCCATCTGCCAGGATGCGAAACGGCAGCCCAGCGGTGAAGTGCATCCGCTGGCCCGGCGACTTCACCCGCGCCGCATTGACGTCTGATCGCCACACCGGTTCCAAGGGATCATCATTGGGGGGCGGGCCCACGTCGGGAAGCGGCCCTGTATCGAACAACGTTGCCCCATCGCGCGCCGCCCCGCCGTCAGGTCGCGACGACCCACCTCCGGAACATGCGGCCACCGCTGCGATGAACACCCAGCTACTGCGGAATATTGCAAGCCAGCTCAAAGTTCTTGGACGGAATAGATATTCGACTATCGGCACGTGTGCCGGCAGACTATGACAAGCCGCGAGCTGCAATGCCAGCGCCGGCTAACAACGGGGCCATCCTATCCGCCTATGAGTGGCCCCCTCCCTCGCGGATGTACGTGAAAGTTGGAGCCTTTGTTGATACGCTGCAGCCCGCAATGACAATGGTACTGGAGTAGCAATGAGCCAGCCTGCACGGTGCGACAAGCAAGTCGACGTTAGAGAACCCATTGCTTCCGAACGAAGCGTTGAGCAACCCTCTCGGGCGTATTCGTTCGGCTGGGGCCGCTACCCTTCCAACGAAGTGTCGCAGTGTGCAGAAGCGCTGGACGAGCATGACGGAGGACGCTGGCGTCAAGGATTCGACGAGGCAGGATTTCAGCAGGCGTTCAGCGAAGTCCAACAGCGCCTCAGGCCCGGCGTTGCCGGCATCCTAGGAACCGCAGCCCGCGCCGAGATTTCCAGCAAGATCTATGGTGTGATCGCAGGGTTAATCGCAAAGCGAGGCCCCGCAGAATATGTGGGCCTGACAACTCGACTGGAGGAATTCTTTTCTGCGCTCACCGCCAACGCGGCCCGGCAGGAAATCCAAAGCAAATTTACGTTATTCGTTGGTAGGGTCGTCGAACTATGTAACTCCAAGGCGATTGCCGGCTCGGCCCGCTCACAACTCGAAAAGCACCTGGGTTCGATCCGCAAACTGGAGGGGCTGGAGTAGGACCCTACGGCAGTGCCCGAAGAGCTGCATCGAGGGCAGCGTAACTTCGCGGACGGTCTTGCGGCGATTTCGCCATCATGGCGAGGAGAAGCGCGTTTAGATCGACTGGGATCTTCGCAAACTGAATCGGAGGAACGACCGGCTGCGTGCGATGGGCTTCCGCGCAACGCTTGGGGTCCGAATCGGCAAACGGCAGCCTTCCCGTAAGCGCTTGGTATGCGGTGACGCCAAGCGAATAGATATCGCTGCGGAAGTCTACCCGACCCGAATCGCTGCTCTGTTCGGGCGCCATATAAGCGGCCGTTCCAACAACGCCGCGTAGACCCGAGATATCGGCGGCAGAGCTCGAACGCGCCAATCCAAAATCGGCCAGCTTGGTCACCCCGTCCCGGGTTAGCAAAATATTGGAGGGCTTGACGTCGCGATGCACTAGGTTCTCTCCGAGTCCGGCAGCGAGCGCCGCGGTGACATGCCGAAGCACCCGAATCATCATGCGATACGGCAGAGCCCCTTTGCGTCGGATCATCACCGATAGGTCGGGACCGTCCACATACTCCATCACGATGTAGGTGTTGGCCTCATCAATGGCAACGTCGTGCACGCGAACGACATTCGCGTGATCGATCCGCGCGGAAAATTTTGCTTCGACCGTGAGGAGCCGAAGCAACGCGGGCCGAGAGTGAACCACACTGGGTCGCATCAGTTTGATTGCGACGACGTTATCCAGCACTACATGCCTGGCGCGATACACCGCTCCAAAGCCACCAATTCCGATCGCCCGCTCCAGGCGATATTTGCCCAGAACGCTGCCAATGGGCGGAAGCTGCGGCTCATGTTCGAACTCGTTTTGGGCCGCCGGGGCCACAACTGGATCCGGCAGGCGCCGGGTCGCTCGGCGAACAAAAATCTCCGGCGGCAGATCCGCCGTTAACCGCGTTGAAGCGAAAATGTTCCCAAGGTCGAGATCGCGTAGAGTTGTCATCATCGACTGTTCGCCCATAGTCGGAGTACGCTGCACAACGTGTCGCGCAGATCGGAATCCACTGCGCTCGTTCCAAGAAATCGCCCAGCACCGCCGTCCGCTGTCACGAGGGGACCAATCGTGGCTTGCAACGCCGGTCCGCCGATGGCGATCACGGCGAGCCCATCGTCGTCGGAAACTCGGCTCGTCAATTCCGCCAGCCGCTCGGGTGCCAACATGACAAGTTCGCCGCTGGGCGGCGCCACAATCACCGCATCGGGTTTTACCGCCGGCAACTCATCATGACCTTCCACATCGACGAGAGTCACAAGCAGCGTCGCAGCTTCAAACTCAAATTGAAGGTGGAGTCGGCCGCGATCCCCTTGCAATGCGGACATGAGTACCCGATGCCCGGGCGGACTGGCTAGCCCTACCATCGCATTAACACCCTCAGCGATCGAGCCCCATAGCTCCACGCGAAACTGCGGCAACGTCCCGATCGGAACCGATGGAGCCAGAGCGAGATCGCCCAGCAACAGTGGATCGGCGAGCAACACGATCATGCGCTGAATTGCAGAGACCAAGGTTGGCTGCTGTGAAGGAGCGGCAGCTCGGCTCCGCAATTTTATCGGCGTCTTAACAACCCCGAGCTCCCGCAACCCCGCTTCCGTGCGACGCCGCGCATCTTCATCGACGAAGTGCTTGTCCGTATCATCGCGAACGGCGGCGTCCAGGAGCAACTCCGAAACGCGAGCGTTGAGCGTATGCGGAGAGTCGCTCTCTCCTGGCTCGAACCGAAACAGCCCACTGTTGTAGCGCAGCAGCACGAAAAACGCATCGGAGCCCGAAACCGTGCCTACCTCCGCGTGAACGACCCGGCCCGAGTCCAGCACGAGTCTCCCGACCGCAGGTCCAACCGATACCGCGATGGTGCCCGACTTTCGGCTAAATTCGAGCATGGTGAGCAGATCGGCGATTGGAACTTGACTGCAGTCACCCGCAAGGCCGGTAATGCCTCGGGTCGCGTTCGCATGTGCACCGCGGCGAGCTTCGATCGTATTTGTCACCCGTACGCGCAACTCATCTGCGGCAAAAGGCTTAACGAGGTAGTCCGTTGCTCCGCTCGTCAGCAAGTTCACCCGCGTTGTTACGGCACGGTCTACCGAAACGAACACAAATGCCGGCGCGCCTGGGCCACATAGCTCAAACGTGCGGCGCATGAATGTGACGCCCGACATGTCGGAGAGGATGGAATCAGCAACGACCGCGTCGACTTTCGCTCGCCGCATGATGTCGAGTGCAGATTCACCGTCGCGCGCCCATTCAACCCGGTAGTCGCATTGCGCGAGCGCGAGCTCAACCGCCCGCTCGGAGATCCGATCACCATCGGCGACCAGGACCGTCGGTCGGTCGTCGATCGTTGGCGGGCTTCGCTCGTCAGCTTGGAGGCGTGGCTTCACGCCCCTCCCTCGTGAGCTTGCGAGCTAACGCCAGCTCAGCTTCCGTAAGGAGTCTACCCACATCGATCACCACACCTGAAGGATAGCCCTCTAGCTCAGCGATGCCAGCAGCGGAAAATCCGGCGGTGATCGCCCCAGATCTCGAGACGAAAATCGTTCTGGGTACAGCCCTGCACACGGGCAGCGGCTGGACTGTAACGCAGCGCCCAACCCGAAGCCCAACACGAGTCGCATCGGGTAGCGTAACGATCACCCACGCATCCGCCGATGCTCCCAGGCCCAGCAACTCGCCCAAGTCCCAGCCTGCAATTTCCTGACCTTCAAGCTCGAGCACCCACATCGCCCGGTCAACAGCGCGGGCCCTCGTCTCCTCGGAGCGTCGGATCTGATGGATCACGTCCGCTTCGACTGCCACGACCAGATCACCGCACATCGCCAACAATGCGAGGCGGGAACCGGCGGGGTGGTTGGGTAAGTTGATCATGAGTGTTTCGCCGCTCCACGCACGGCAAGCCGCTCAAGCACCGAGCCCAAGATTTCCGGCGAGAACGGCTTGGTCAAGTATTCGCGCGCTCCCAGATCAATCGCTTGGTCGATATGCTTCTGGCCAGAGCGGCTAGAGATCACGACGACCGGGATCGCTTTGTATGCGGGCAAATACTGCATCTCGCGGATCAATTCATATCCGTGCATCCGCGGCATTTCCAGGTCGGTAAACACCAATGAAAACGACATCGTTCGCAGTTTCTCAAGCGCATCTTGACCGTCGACTGCGGTCACGATTTCGACTCCAAGACCGAGCAGCATGCGCTCTGCCACCTTGCGCACGGATAGCGAGTCGTCGACGAATAGCACCCGCAGCTTGTCCTCTGGCAGCGGCGCAACTTCGGTGACTGCGATCTTGGCCGGCGCTTCCAGTTGCAAGCCGTTTTGTCCCCCTGCCTCGGCAGACTGAGTCGCAGACGAAGCCGACGATGTAGTGGCAGAGGGCGCAGCCTGTCTTGCGACCACATGGCCACGCACATCTCCGCGTTGATCATCCGCCGCTTCAGCGGCCAATACCCCGGGCACGTCAAAGATGAGCACCAGCTCGCCGTCGCCGCGCTGGGTCGATCCAGAGAACAGTGGGTGACCGTCGAGCAAGTTGCCCAGACTCTTCACCACGATCTCCTCCTGCCCAACTACTTCATCGGCTTCAATCGCAATCCGCTCTCCGCCCACCATGCACACCACCAGCACGCTCTCGGAACGAGGCGTATCATCTGCAAACATCACGCGTGTATCGTGAACCGCCATGAGGTGTTCTCCGACCTTGACGCGATTACGCCCAAACGTATCCACCGCTTCCACACCTTCCCGCGTGAGGATCCGCTCGGCAAACGTGATCGGTAGTGCCAGCGTCACTCCACCACTGCGCACCAGCACCGCTTGCGTAATCGACATCGATAGCGGCAGCGAGATGCGGAACGTTGTTCCCATGCCCGGCGTTGAGAGGATCTCGATCGAACCGTTCAGGCGATCGATCGCCCTGCGGACTACGTTGCCACCAACGCCCCGTCCTGCAACGTCACCGGTTGCGGTGGAAGTGCTAATTCCATGCACGAATACCAGCTCGAGGACGCGCGAATCCGACTCCGCCACCGACGCGTCGATAATCCCCTTTTCGACCCCAATCGCTTTGAGCTTGGCGGTATCGATACCCGCACCGTCGTCAGAGATCTCGAGCACGACTTGGCCCTGGTCCTGCCGCGCCGCCAAGGTCAGCGTTCCTGCAGCCGGCTTCCCGAGCTGACGGCGCCGGTCCGGCGCCTCGATGCCGTGGGCGACGGCGTTACGCACCATGTGCAGTAGGGGGCCAAACAGCGCATCGGAAATCGACTTGTCGATTGCCACTTGTTCGCCGCGAACGACAATCTCCACTTCGCGACCCAGCCGCTGCGCCGCATCGCGGACGGGCAGTTGCAAACGCGTGAACAGTGTGTCCAGCGTGAGCATCCGGGCTTGCGTAATCTCGGTTTGAAGGTCGGCGATAACCGAGCTGAGCGCCTCACTGTCCTCGGTGAGTCTCTGCATCTCAGTCGCGATCTCGCGCCGCATCTCCGCGATGTCGCTGGTCGCCTCATCTAGCTGACGCGATAGCACGTGGATTTCCTCGTAATGATCGAGTTCCAACGCGCCGAAGCCGTTTGCAACCACGGGTGCTGCCACGGGTGCTACCACGTCTCGACTCGATCTACGACGACGACCATCGAGGTTGGCGAATTGGGTGGAGGTCGCAAAATCGTCCACTAGCCGGATCACCACACCTTGGCGATCTTGATCCACGTCCTGAAGATTCTGCATCCGATCGATACGCGCCAAAATTCGCGACCGAGCCACAACCAGCTCTCCGACCAAGTCGAGCAGGCCGTCGAGGCGGTCAGCCGCGACCCGAATGAACCTTCGTTCTCCAACTCCCTCCGTGCCGGTCGGCAACTCGTGTGCGCTCTGAGCGGACTCGGCATCCAAGCCTTTGGACGCGTGAGATGCGTGAGACGCATGCGACGCATGAGACGCCTGCGAAGGCGAAGACTCATGCCCACTGCTCCCTCTCCGCGACTCCGCTGCCGAGCTTGCCCATACCGGATCGCTGTCTGCAATCCAAGACGTGGTCGCGGACTGCGCCTTGCCGAGGCTGGCGAGGCGCGATGTTGTTCGCGCCAAGTCAACCTCGACCAATCCCTGTGATGCCGCGCGGGCGATGTTCGCTCGCAACGAAGCGTGCTCCTCGGAAAGGATCCGTACGACTTGTCGCAAATCGGGAATCGTGGAGCTTGCCACGCTTCTCTCGATAAATGCCTCGATGATGTGCAACTGACGCCCCAGCGGCCCCATGCCGACGGAGTTCGACGCGCCCTTTAGCGTGTGATACATGCGGAACATCGTCGAAAGTTCGGCGTTGGGCCGAGAACTCTTTTCGATCTTCACCAGGATCCGATCGAGGTCGTCGAGGAGTGAACTTGACTCTTCGAGGTACACCTCCCACTCCTCGCTGGAAGGTAACGTGACCTTATGGCGAGTGGGCGCGCTCGTTGGTGCGGCCTGAACCGAGGCCTTCGAGGGCGTTTGCGGCTGCACCATCGAAGCAAATTGCTCGACGAGAGACGCGAGTGCTGTTACATCCACCTTGTCGAGCGCCTCGCACAGCGTTTGGCCCTTTGCAGCCACAGCCGCCGCTTGAGTTTCGCCGACGATCATCGCCGACCCCTTCAAGCGGTGCAGTACTCGCTCGGCGCGCGACGCCGCGACACCGCGCGCTTGACCCTTGTTTTCCTGGATCTGTTTCACCAACGCGCGAAGGTCATCGAGGGCCCGACGCGCCTCCTCCCGGAAAATACTGCGCGTCTCTTCGTCTTCGCTGTCCAACGCTGCCGATTGAGATGCGGACTGCATCGCCGACGAGGCAGACGATGGGGCCTGAACTGGAGGCACAATCGCGATTGCCGGCGGTGCAGCCGCGGCCAGTACTGGCGCGGCTGCCGGTGCCGCGGCCCCTGGGGCGGATGCCGTCGCCCCAGGGGGACTTCCTCCGGCGCGCCCGAACGTCAATGCAACCAGGTCCTCGACGGATCGCCGCAGTTCAACAACCATCTCCGGCGTGAAGCCTCGTTTATTGATCTCTTCGGTCCGCTTGTGGAGTTCTCCCGCTCTCTGCGCGACAGCCGTTTGACCCACGCTTGCGGCAGCACCTTTCAGCAAGTGCAGCAACCGAGCGCATTGAACCGCGGCTTCGCGGTCGGCCGATTCGGCCTCCAAACGCCCCACATAGCCTTTTAGATTGTTAAGCGTTTCGGTCGCTTCCTCCCTGAAAACACCGACCAGCTCGTCTTCGGGCTCGTCCGGCGCGTTCGTTGCCCCCGGCGCTGAGGTCGGAGCGGTGGCAGCGGCCTCCGGTGCCGCACCGGGCTCATCCCAACCCTCATCCGCACTCGAGGCCAGCGGCGCCGCCTCTAGTTTTGGAATAGCGGGCAGTTTCCCCGTGGTCGTTGCCGAGGCGGTGGCCGAGGCAGCAGCGGGTTGCGGCGGTGATTCGTCTGAATCGAGCTTCTGTACTGCGTCTTTCAGTCGCGTCAGAAATGCCGCACCGCGCTTGCCTGCTTCCCCTCCGCGCCCCCCGAGCTCGTGCTCCAAAATGATCCTGAGCTCCGAACTTCCATCGAGGCACAGCGACGCGATCCGCTTGAGCCGAGCCGCGTGCTGCTTGATCATCCGAACCGACTCCGCCGCCGATCCCGCCAGGTCTTCCAGTTGGCGAGCGGTCCCCGACATGCTGTCAAGGCCGATCAAGGCGGACGACCCAGCAATCCCGTGCAACCCTACGACCATTAGGTCGAGCGGAGCTTGCCACGTACGTTCGGCCGGAAGTGCGACGGTAGCTGTCGAGACAATCGTCTTCGCATTCTTCTCCACATCGGTAAGAAATCGCGAGACGTCGCCATGGAACGACTCCCGCACATCTTCGAGGCCGAACGTCGTCATATTATCGAGCTCCAGTTACGCGGAACTTTGCAATCGACCGGCGGAGCTGATCAGACAGCCGCACCAAATCGCCCACCGTAGCCACTGTGGCTTCGGCACCTTTCTCCGTATCGGCGGCAATCGCTGATACCGCTTCCATCGTTTTTGCAACCTTCTGCGCTTGGTCGACCTGCATCTTGGCAACGTTTGAAATCGTCGCCACGAGGCCAGCCGATTGGTCCGAAGCAGCGCGAATCTTGCGCAGCGATTCACCGGCAGCGCCTACCGTCTGCGACTCGTCTTCCACGACCTGCGTCTGCTGTTCAATCGCTTTGATGGTTTCGTTGGTCTCGGCGGTAATCGCCTTCACCAGCTTCTCGATGTCTTTCGTTGCACTGGTTGCACGTTCAGCCAGCTTTCGAACTTCGTCGGCGACGACGCGGAAACCGCGACCGTGCTCGCCGGCGCGCGCGGCTTCGATGGCGGCGTTAAGTGCAAGCATGTTGGTCTGTTCTGAAATTCGCGAAATCGTTCCGACGATGGAGGTAATTTCCATCGAGCGATCGCCGAGGTTCTTCATTTTCTTCGCACCCGATTGCACGTTGGCGCGAAGCGAATCCATACCTTCGATAACGTTCTCTACGACCTTCTCGCCTTCCTGCGCCGTTACGGCGGTGTGTTTCGTCGCGGTAGAGGCGCCATCGGCGTTTACGCTAACTTCGGAAATCTGCCGCGCGACGTCTGCGACCAGCGCGCGCGCCACACCGACCTCTCGGTTCTGATTCGTTGCACCCGCGGCCATCTTTTTCGCAACATCCGAAATCGACCGCACCGCGTTTTCGCTGCTCGCGACCTGCTTCGACACTTCGCCGATCAGGCTCTCTAGCGACTCCAGCAACAGGTTAAAGGCGTCGGCAACGTTGCCGAGAGCACCCGTGGTGGTGACGGCGCGAACCGTTAGATTCCCGTCAGATGCGTCGGACACGACCCGTAGCAGATCCACGATGTTTTGCTGGATTTGCGTGTTCTCATCTTGCACCCGGCGCTGTAGTTCACGCGCTTCGACGAGAGCGCGGTTAATCTCATTAAAGTCAGAAACGATGTTCGCCGTTTCGTCCTTGTTCGCAGTCGTAAACTGCTCTTCGGTACCGCGCACCATGCGCTTGGTCGCTTGACCGAGAGTCGTCACAAGGTCGGCAATACCGACGTAGAAGCCTGCAAACACGTAGGCCAGCAACAGAATGCCTAACAGCGTGAGTGCTACACCTTGCCGGCGGTCTTGCTCGTACTTGACCACGCGTTTCTCGATGAGTCCATCGAGTTCTGGGTCGACTGTGCCGTAAAACTTGCCGAGCCGCTCCAGCACCGTAAACCCAGCCTCAACCAGCGACGAGCTGTTGAGCCCTGCTGCCGCTTGACCCGCTTCAGGCGCAAGCGCTGCGCGGAGATGCGTTGTGCGAATGGTATCGGCTAGCGTTAGAACCGCGGCTTTGAGACTCAAGAACGGCTCGAGAACGTTCTTCTCCAAGGTGGTACTGTTTCCGAAGTCCTTTGTATTTTTGATCGCGGACTTAATGTTGACGTTCTCCAAGTCGTCGAGAATGCTGAGGCCCTTGGTCAACGGGCCTACGACCGCATACGCATATTCGACTTTGTCCGGGTTTTGCAGCATCGCATTCGCGATTTGGCTCACGATATCGGCGGCAAGCGTTGGACCTTTCGCCGTTACCACGTCCATCAACCAGTACGAGTCCAGGTCGGGGTCGAGGACCAGTTTTGAATAGGTAGCGACATAGTTGGTGACGAGGTCCATCGTTACCGCGGTTGCACTGGCGTGCATTGCACTGATCTCCGCAGCGCTAGCGTTTCCCGCGGCCAGAACCTTGGCCCACGCAGCTTTGACCTCTTTCCAACGCGCGCTCGTGCGCAACTGCGAGCCGTACTTTTCATCCATGGCGTCGACTTGCTTTTCAAATTGAGCCGCCTCGTCGACGAGAGCTGCCTCGATCTTGGCCATTTCGCGATTGCCAGTCGCGCGTGCGACCGAGGCCAGCCAGTGACGCCGCTGCCTGTTGAGGTACTTGTGCAGCGGCTCGATGTACAAGACACCGATGCGTTCGAGGCGGGCAAATTCAAGGCTGTCCGTCGCCGCGACGTATTGCAACCTGGCCACAACCAACTGCGGCACGAGAAGCAACACGCCGATCAACGCAAACTTTGGCAAGAACCGAAGTTTGCTGAGCACGAAGGTCGCTGGTCGAACCACCAACTGGAAAATGCGTTTCAATTCAGATGTATGTTGCTCGGCAGTCATGTTTTTTCCTCTCCGGTCGTGGACGCGAACGTTAAAACTTCAAGCGCTCGATCGAGCGCACAATGGTAGGTGTGTCGAGAATCGTTATTAAACCGCCATGGTCATCGGGTAAGAAGCCCGCGACCTCAGGAGGTTCGCGGCCACGAACGGCGGGGGTGAAGTTCGCTTCGTTGAACGGGAAAACGCCAATAACGCGGTCGATCGTCAGTGCGCACAGGGTGCGGTGAGCACGCGCGAGGATCAGTGCCATTCCAGGCTTCGTTCCCGAATCCAAGCCAAACAAAATCCGCGCGTCGACGAGCGCAAGCGTGGCACCGCGCAACGCAAATGCCCCGATAATGGGGGCCGGGGCTCGAGGTACGGGTAGCAGTTTCTCTACCGTTACGACCTCGCGAACCAGCGCCACGTCGAGTGCAAACGTCTTTTCGGCGATTGCAAAGCACACCAAGCTGTCGAACCTTGCGGCAGCAGCCTGGGAACCATCAGACGTCGCGGAGCCAGTCTCGCGCGCGCTTCCTGTGTTGAACTCACTCATGCGCAGTAACGGCGAATGATGTCCTCAATACGGCGCTTATCCCAAGGCTTGGCCACGTGATCGGCGGCGCCTTGCTTCTTGCCCCAGAACACGTCGCTTTCGTTTGCCTTCGACGTCACTAGGACCACCGGTATCCCCGAGGTGTCGGGATCTTTGCTCAGCATCCGACAGGTTGCGAAACCGTCGGTCACTGGCATTACGACGTCGAGAAAGATCAGCGCCGGCTTGTGCTGTTTGGCCATGGCAAGTCCTTCCTTGCCATCGGAGGCAAGCAGCACGTGGTGCCCTGCCCCGTTCACAACACGAGCAATCAATTCGCGATCAGTTTGGGCATCATCGACAACAAGAATAGTAGACACTTCGACCTCCTGAGTTGTGGCTATACAGGCGATAATAACCGTTCGAGTTCATTCACATGTAGCGGTTTCGAAACAACTTCGTGCACACCTACATTACGCAGCTTTGTAGTCAACGCGGCGTCGGGTATGTCGAGGACACACACGACCGCGATTTCACCTTCACGAATAAGGGCGGGGAGTTCTCGCTCGAGCACATCGACTGTGAGCGCGGCCGAGCTAAAGACCAGCACGTTGGGCCTGGCGCGACGTGCAGCGACGCCCAAGGGCTCGTCCGCAGCGAGCTCGATGACTTCGACCGGCTCGGAGCGACTTCCCAATCGCGCCCGCAATGGCGCGATAAAATTGTCGCGATCGTCGTCTCGGATCGCAATCGTGCGGACAAATGCGTGGGACGACTGATCGCTGCGGATGAGTTCCGCCGCTGACAGCCGGGCCAACACCGCAGCGACGCGCGACGCGGGCAACTTTACCCTCGAGATCAACTCGTTTACCGTGGTGCGGCCATTTACGAGGCCGAGCAGGCGCTGCTCCTCCGCTGTGAGTCGTGCACCCGCGAGCTTCTGGGTAAACCCATCCGTCCGATCGTAGACCTGATCCAAGCGAATCGAGCTGTGCGGTTCAGCCGCGCGCCGACCGTGGTCAAGAGCAATCGCGGTTAGCGATACATGTCGGCCAAACGCTTCAACGAAGTCCGGCAACGAAGACAGCGATTGCCAAGCAAACCGCCCGGAAGGCGAAGCCAAAAGCTCCCCGACCCGTTGCGCGCTCAGTGACTGCAGCGCCTGTGGAAGTTCACTGGTGGATGTAATACCGGCCTCCGCTAAAACAATCTCGACCGGTTTTCCAATTTGTTGTGCCTGTGTAACCCGTTCTCGGAGCGCAGGCGTTAAACGCTCGCCCAGTGTGGTGGAAAGGGCTGTCCAATCGAGGGCCGAACGACTGCACAGCACGATGTCGCCGCGCCTCAGCCATACCCTTACGGTGTCGCTGTGATCCACCGTCAAAATCCCCGATGCGCGAGCCGCAGTGAGCAGGCGAAAGATTTCGAGCAGCGGGATGTGGGAGAGGTCTCCCTGAAGCACCAACTGGCCGGCTCCCGCCTCTGGGCTCGCCACGTCAGAGCGTAGGATCAACGACGGAGCTTCCGGTGGTGGGGGCGCAGCCTGTGGTTTTTGTCCGCCGCGAATCGCGCTCTCCAGCCGATCCCGAATCTCTGTGGCGGTAAATGGCTTGCCGACGAAGTCGACCACTGTCGTGAACTGACGAAAGTCCTCGAGCACACCCCGATCATTGGCCGACATGACGACCACCGGGACGCTGGACGTTGTGGTGTCGTCGCGTAGACGCTTGCACACGTCGGCGCTGCGCAAATCCGGTAGCAAATAGTCGAGCAGAATCACATCAGGCCGACTCGATTTAGCTCGCGAAACACCTTCGAGGCCGCTCGCCGCAAACTCGACAGCACAACCACTGCCGCGCATGGCAATCTCCACGAGCTTGCGCAGCGTAGTGCTATCGTCGATGACGAGAATTCGCGAGCCGGTCATCATCGCACTTCCATGACAAGACCAGTTACGCGGTCTTCGCGGGATGCGAGCGCGTTGAGTCCGACGAGCGTCTCCGGCCCGCGCTCTACGAGGACGTCGTCGAGAGTGACCGCGTTGGCGTCGTCGGGCAACCACGCGGCAACGAGTTGATCGCCGGGGAATGCCGACAGCCGCAGCAAGCGCCGGCCCGAAGCAGCCGCAAGGCTGCGCGCGGCGTTCCACCGCGTCGGCAAGCGATTCGGCGAGTAGATCCACAACGGGCACTGCGCCTGCGGCCAGTACACGACCCACTCGTTCGCATCGTGCGTTAGGTGGGCAACCGCCGAGGTCCCGGCAAGAACGCCGAGCGAGGCCTCTCGATCCGCATCGCTCTGACTCGAGGTCATCGTGTCGGCGATCGCGGGGCGATCGTACGTGCCGTCTCCAATCACGACCGTAGCACCGCGCTGTTCGTGCAGGGAAATGGCGGGCGCCGCGCGACCCCGTGCCCACGCGACCCAATGCGTTCGACGCAGCGCTTCAAAGCGGTGGTCGCCGAAAGCCTCGATCGCTGGGGGTGGCGGCGCCGGCAACATCGCAGCTCGAAGCACACTCATGAGCTCCGCACGATCGATCGGCGGGGAAAGCGCCGTGACGCGCCCCTCTTGCAAAACAACACGCGGCTTAACCAGCGGCTCCTTTGCACACAACACCAAGCCCAAGGTCGGAGTTGCTTCGAGTAGCGCCATCACGTCTTCGGGGATCCGCCGCTCTCCGAGCTCGAGCCCACAGATCATCACTCGCGGAGTTACCCTCGGAATCCCCTGCACCCAATCGACCACCTCGAGTCCGAGTTCCTTGCACGCTTCCCGCGCGTCGGATACGACGAAGGGCGGCAGGCGATGAACCGCGAGTAACACGGTCATAGCGACGCCCTCACGCCTTCGAGATCGCCCAGCTTCGCTACCAGCATGTGAACGTCGACAAACTGCACGACCCCACCGCGCGAAAGCGTTGCGGTGCGAAGCCAACGCGTAGCCTCGGACTGCGGGCTCTCGAGACCCGTCACCTCGGCGAGCCCCAGCGGCGCGCCGATCTCGAATGCCCAACGGATCGAAGTGCCTGGTGTTACGAGGAGCAGCCCCGCTGTGGTTCGGCTCGGCGCCGGATCGCTTCGCGACATACTGAGGGACATCACAACTTCGTTGTCCCAAACTCCCAACGAGTATCCGATGCGCTCGGTGAGTGGCAGACGATTGCCAACCGAATACTCACCAAGCACTTCGATGGCATCGGTTGCAATTGATAATCGACCAAGGCCTACGCGGCATTCGAGCACCATAAACGAAGCGGGGGTGGTCATCGTCTGGCTTGCCTCGCCGAGTTTGTGTTTACCGCCACGTCTTCCGCCACAACGAACAAGGTTCGCGGATCACCGCTATGATTGTCAATCTTCCACACAACTTTGTTTTTCGAAGTGTCCAACGTAATTCGTAGTCGACCAAACTCGACAAATTGTTGAACGCAAAACACGCGCGTTCTGCAGGTGAGTCTGCATCCCGAAGTGTGGTTGTCATTGTGCTGTACCTCTACGGACCCGGCTCGGGCACCGGGGCGGCCAGTGCGCCGGACCGGACCGGCCAGACTGGACCGGATCGGCCAGACCGGCCAGACCGGGAAACACCTCACCTATCCCCCCGGGAACGCACTCCGAGCCCCACAAAACTTGTGCCCGGCCGCTAAATATCGGAACGTTTGCGCGTCCTACCTTTCGGACCACAGGAGACAGAATGAGCAAGGGAACTCGGAACGTTCTATTGGGTACGTGTTTGGCCGTATTTGCAGGGGGCACCGCATGGGCGCAACCAGATCCGTCGTCGGATCCGGGCGCATCTCCTGATCCTTCTGCCGGCGCGCAGCCCCCAGTCACAACCCCCGTAACGGAGGAACCGGTTGCGAGTCGCTACCCACGAAGCGTTATCGACCGCCCCCTTACTTTTCCCAAGGGATTAGCGGCGGTAGGCGCGGATGTCGCCACGTCGACCAAAAATTTCGCTGACCCAGCGCTCATTCGCGTCCTCGCTGGCTACGGCATTACGGACGACCTCGAAATCGCGTTCGGGCACTACGCCTTCCCCACCGATGACGCGGGTAAGGGGAGCCTCGACATCGGCCTCGGCTACAAGCTGTTGCGCGGCGCTGCCGGCGGAAAACTCGAGGTAATCGCACGCGCCCAAACTGGATACAGTCTGGCCGCAGAAGGCATGAATCCGCTGTTTCTGGGCGCGCAAGCTCAGTACAATGCGACTCCAAAAATCGCGATCTATACCCCCGGCAATCAACTTGCCATCGCACTTTCGGGCGATCCCAAGCCAGTTACGTTTGGCCTTCCGGTGGGCGTAGCCTACCAAGCAGCCAAGACCGTTTGGCTACAGCTCGACACGACGTTGGCGACCCTCAAGATCTCAAACGCCGAGAACGCATTTATTTTTAGCGATGTCACCCCACTGGCGATATCCGGCATCTTCAACGTCATGCCAGCTTTGGACGTAATTGCGGGAGTGTTCTCTCTCAACCTGACCCCTCCCGACCCCATCGAAGTTGCTGACACGCTCGGTGTGATGGTGGGCGCTCGGTACTACATCGGCCGACTGTAGTTGCCGTATGCGTTGGGTGGGACGGCTGTCGTACCCCGCTGCTCAATTTTGCGAATATGATTCATCAAGCAGTGCCGAAACTGTTCGGCGCTGCGGTACGATGGTCGGATGGAGCGTCGGAAAGATCCGCGTCGTCCGATCCGGTTGAAGGTTACGTATAAATCGGCAGAGTCGTTAGTCACCGAATATACGACGTGCCTATCAAAAGGCGGCTGCGCGATGGTGACCGAGCGCGAGGTCGCTCGAGGAACGAAATTCGCATTCGAGATGTACGCGACGGATCACCACGCGCCTCTCGAAGTTGAGGGTGAAGTCGTTCGAGTGCAGCCGATTGAGGGAACGCGGAAGTTTGAAATCGGCATCCGCTACGTGACCGCTGGAGCACAACGCGAAGTGCTCGACGATTTGATCTCGCGAATCATGGTGGACCCCTCGTTTCGGGAGCTTCGCCGCTACCCCCGCATCCCAGTAAACCTCGTTGCCCACGATCGAGATCCACACATACGGTACTTGGTTCGCGACGCTTCTCGCGGCGGCATCTGCATCGAGGGGCGAACAGTCTCGAACGACGTTCACGCTGAGACTCCGATCGATCTCAAGGTTTGGCTCCGCGAGCAGACCACCCCCATCTCGATTCGCGGCGCGGTTGCATGGCTTCACCGCAGCTCACGGCCCGCAAGGACTCGAATGGGGGTTCGATTCGATCCACTCGACGACTCACAGCTCATGGTGATCGAAGGCATCGTCCGCTTGATGAGACCGCACCGCCTCGAGCTCAGCCTCGGCACGGAGCACGATCATCTGGTCCGTTCGCTCACCGCAAACAGCCGTTCAGCCAAGAAATTTACAGCGACGGAACTCGCGGATTCGATTCGCGATATTGCCACGCGCTTTATCCTCGATATGCCTGCGCTGGCACTGTCGGTGATCGACGAGGTTCAGCAAACGGAAAGTTTGCACACCGACCTCGTCCGCGTCGGAATCGTAGGCGACATCGATGGCGAAATTCTCGTCGAAACCAGTTTAGGGCTTGGGGCTCGGATTGCGAGTCAAACGGTCGGCGACGACATTCCGGTCACCGACCGCTCACTGGTTGCCGATGCACTCACCGAGTGGGTAACGACGTTGGCCGGAGCGGTGTGCGACTCGCTCGACCGATGGGGCGTGGAAATGGAAGTCACCGCGCCCATTCCTGGCTTGCCACGGCTCCACCCCGAAGACTCGCTGTCGACCCTCGTGTTGGGCGGTACCCATGGACGGGTCGTGTTATCGATCATCACCCGCGAAGTGTCGGCCAGCGCCTGGCCGGTCTAAGGCATCGGACCAAGCTACGCTCCCGTGCGAAGCACTCCAAGAGAGTAGTTGCGCGAGTACCCTTGGGAAATGTTGCGAATCACGACCGAAATCGTTCCATCGGACGCGTAGGTATAGGTCTCGGCGATTTCGTTGGTCATTAGTTCCGCTCGTCGGCGATTGTCGACGCTAGCGAAATCGGCTGCGCCTCGATTGGCCAGCGCGGGGTCGTACGGGAAATAGATATCGCCCCACGGGACGAGGTCTTGCACTGGCTGACCCGCCGCATCCAGCGCGCCGCATTCAACGAACCGCAAATGGCCAATGGGATGCGTGGGGCGATAACGCCGCTCCACAACTGCCGGGGCAGATGCGTGTTTGCCCAACAGCGGATCGAAGATTTTGTCGACTCCGCTCTCGCCTTCGCGCCACACACCGAAGTGCCGGGTCACCGCCTCGCGGATCATGACATGGGCATCCGGATCCGCGGCGATGGCCAATCCAACGGCCGTTGCGGCAAAGGGTTGCGGCGCGAGTTGGAGCTTTCGGCCAAAGCGCGCACGGAGTGCGCGGGAAACCGCCGGAAACATCGCGCCACCGCCGACGAGGTAGATCCCACCGAGCTCCTTTGCGCTATCGGGATCAATGCCATGTTCGCGAAGTTGAGCGAGCAGCAATTCGGTCTGAGCAATCGTGCGATCGATCAGCGGCTGCGCGCGCGCATTGAGCTCTGCGACATCGATGACAGCGGTCTCCCCGGTCGCCAATTCAAGCTGCAACTTGCGCGTCGTGGGCCGAAGCGCCTCTTTGGCTTCGCGAGCGCGTTCGAGCGCCGCCGCGGAGTGGGGCACTCCCGCTGCGTCCAAGATGAGCTCGTCAAAGTCATCGCCGCCAACACGGGACAACCCCTCCGATGCGATCAACCTAAAACTGCGCTCTTGCAGCGATACTGCGGAGGTGTCAAACGTGCCGCCACCCAGATCATAAACCACGACGTAGCGCTTGGGACTGCGCTTGCCCAGGTCGACATATCGTGCAGCGAATTCAATCGCTGCCGCGGTCGGTTCGTTGATAAGCCCAATCGGCCGAAACCCGGCGCGGCGAAACGCTTCCAAGGTTAGCCAGCGCTGACTCGACCCCGAGTTCGCCGGCACGGCGACCATCGCTTCCAACGGTTCCATGAGATCGACGTTCGACCGCTCCACGAGCGAGGTGCGAAGTTCCGCCAAAAATGCGGTTACGAGCTCTAGCGCTGAAACTCCAGGTAACTGTGGAACCGGATCGTCGGGGGCCACCGCCGTCACCACGCGCTTGATCGACCGCACCGCATGCTGTGCGGTTCCGTCGTCGATCGCCCGAGCTGCCGGCCATCCAGCGAGCAATTCTCCGTCGCGCAGCGCAGCCACGCCGGGTACGTAATCGCGAAACTCGCCCGCTTCGTCGAAAGCAGCGAGCGGCTGCCGCCCCCGTTGCACAACTGAAACTACAGTGCGCGTCGTACCGAAATCGATTCCTAGTCGCATGGGCGGTAGCATGCCCGACCGGCGACCGCGCGACAAATCTGCGGCGACTGTGCCCGTTGCCGCGACGGCAACCGCTCCCCCGAGGTCCGCATTCCCCCTATTCGTTACGGCATGTCCGTTCCTTGGAACTGCCAGCGCACTCCGCCCGCCGTCCATCGCAGCGACGGCCGCGCCGGCGCAAGCATTGCCACGCGGATATGGCTCCTGCCGGGAGTGTGCGGATCGCGTACGATGGCGATCGACCGTATGGGACTGCCCAGTGAGGTGACATCGACCTCACCATCGCCACCCACGTTGTCACCATCCACAATCAGCTCCGCGTAGCGGGACGTAACAAGCCCCTCCGCAAGGATTGCATTGCTCGAAAGCGAGATTTCAACCGCCCCCTGACCCTCGCTGCCACGGTAACGAACTTTGGACGAAATGACGGCAGCCTGGTTCTGTGGCTCGACTTCAGGCCGCCGTTCGTCGCGCCGGGGCCGACCGCTGCGAGTCGCCGCCACACTTTGCTCCACGCGGGTTCGCTCCGAGGCTAACTTTGCGTTCGCGGCAAGCGCTTCCGCCTTCAGCCTCGCTAAGTCATCGCGAGTTCGCGCAGCAGAAGCTCGAGCGGCCTCGGCATCTGCCCGCGCCCGACTCGCAATGCTCGCCTCGGCGAGAGCGGCTCGTTTTGCGGCTTCCGCCTCGGCCTTCGCGCGACTGGCCATGCTCACTTCGGCGAGAGCCGCTCGTTTTGCGGCCTCCGCATCCGCCTTTGCTCGACTCGCTACTTCCGCCTGCGCTAGCGCCGCCTGCTTCGCCGCCTCGGCCTCTATCTGCGCGCGTGCCGCCGCAGCAGCGGTTTTTCCGGCGGTATCGCGTTCGCTCGCTGCCCGATTGCGTGCGACCTCCGCTTGGTCTCGCGCGCGAGCCGCCTGCTCTGCATCGCGGGCAAGCGCAACGCGAGCAGCTTCTGCCTCCGCCTTCGCCCGGGTCGCGGCCTCCAGTTCGCGGCTCGCAGCCAGCCGTGCGGCGTTGGCATCAGCACTCGCGCGGGCGATTTTTTCTAGCTCCGTTGCGGCTGCCTTACGGTCGTTCTCCGTCTTCGCAGCAATTTCTCGCTCCCTTGCGGCCACAACGCGCGCGGCCTCGATTTCAGCGCGGGCCTGTGCAGCCGCCTGGCGCTGAGTAGCTAACGCGAACCTCTCCGCCTGGGCTTCAGCCTTTGCACGCGCGGCTGCCTCAAGTTGCTTTTCCGCGGCAACGCGAGCCGCCTCAGCCTCGGACTTCGCGCGTGCGAGCTGTTGCAGCTCCTTCGCGGTCGCCTGGCGTTCCTCGGCATTTGCGCTTCGGCTCTCCGATCCATTCACCGTCGGTTGACGCGGCCCAGAACCGCCTACCGGCTCGGCGGTGGCAACCTGTTTTGAAGCCGCAAGCCGCAGGGCCTCCGTTTCGGCTCTGGCGCGAGCCGCCTCTGCTTTGGTGCGATCGGTCTCCGCCTTGGCCCGCTCCACTTCTCGCTGCAGCTGAACCAACTCGGCCTTGTTTCGCGCAGCTTCGTCGCGGGCCGCGGCCGCTACCTGCCGAGCCTGCGCCAGCTCCGCCTTGGCTTCCGCTGTGGCGCGCTGGGCGGCTTGCCGTGTTCGTTCCGCTTCATTTTCAGCGAGCGCAGCTGCTTGTTTGGCGCGCGAAGCTTCGTCCTTGGCTGCTGCCGCTGCAGCGCGCATCTGCTGCAGATCCGCGCTCTGCGACTCACGACCCGCACGCTGTGCCGCCACTGCTGCGCGGTCCGCGTCCGCGGCGATCTGGCGCAATCGTTCTGCTTCCGCCTTCGCAGCTTGGGCGATCCCATGTGCCCGCGCCGCTTCAGCCTTGGAGGCCTGAGCGAGCTCGTTGGCACGCGAAGCCTCGGCCCGTGCGCTGACTGCCGTCCGATCAGCATCTACGCGAGCCCGCTCAGCAGCTGCGACGCGCGTATCCTCCATAGGCGTGGGCGTGTCGCGCGCCGTTACCCGAACAACCAACGAAGCGCCCAAGGTCTGCACGTCGTAACGTCCGGGTCGTGCAAGGGTAATCACGAGGCGAATCTGCGGACCGCCGTCGTCGAGTTGCTGCGCCACGATCGCGCTTACCGCCCACGTGTTGGGCGTAAACGCCGCCGCGCTGTCGTGGCCGAGCAAGGAGGCAGATAGGCGGGCGTTAGAAATTTCGACCACTACTCGGCTCGGTCGATCGAGCTTGTAAACCGTGAACGTAGGGGTCTGAGCCGCACTTACAACCACACGCGTCGCGGAGCCATCTTGGTCGCTCACGACACTGCGAACCTCGTTTACCGCTGCGGCCGCGGGCGTAACGGCTGCTGCCGCGACCGCGAAGCTTACGAACGTCGCAACTCTCATGCGGCCACCGTCGCGCGGTCTGGCACGGGGGACAATTTTTTGGTCTGTGAAAGGTGGGTTCATTCCCGACATTCCCAGCAAAGGTTCCTGCCTCCAACGGCGCCAACTCCCTCGAAGCTATGTCAAAATAGTCCATTATGGCCTTCGTAAGGGATCCAAACCCGCGAAGACTCTCCGAATGACGAGCCGCACCATTGACCCCGTGTTGGCGCGTCAACTCAAGCGCGTCAGCCTACCCGCCGAACTGGAGACTTCGCCGGAGTGGCGAAAGTTTGTCGATAACGTCAATGAACATTACCTCCACATGGCGGAGGACCGCGCGCTCCTTAGTAGGTCCATCGAACTGTCGACTCGCGAGATGGATGGCCTACGCCGTCGCGTCGAAAGCCAACGCGATCAACTGGTTGCAGCGATCACAGGAATCAGCGAGTCGCTTACCCGGTTCACCCGGTTGCTTCAGGCGGGAAAAGGCACGCTCGACGCCGCCGCCGCAACGAATGCGAAACTTGAGCTCGCAAGCCAACTATCAGAGATCCTGGATGCAACGCGAATCTCTTCGGAGCGAACCACAGACGTATCGGGCATTCGCGACAGCGTCCTTGCAGTCGCCGACCAGCTGGTTTCACTCCTCGCCAGCGCCGGCGAACGGGCGTCCATGCACAAGGAGCTCGAGGTAGCCCGAACGGTTCAGCAGCTCTTGATGCCTCCGCAGGCGGTGGTCTCCATCCCACCGCTTAGATTCGCGGGTCACTTTCAACCAGCGGAGGAGTGCGGAGGAGATTGGTGGACACTTGCTCAGCTACCCAATTCCCGATCGCTTGTCGTGGTCGGCGATGTGGCGGGGCATGGAATTGCGTCTGCCATCATTACCGGCGCCGCGAAAGCTGCCTGTCAGTCGGCGATCGACGTGCTCGGCGGCAATCTAACGCCCAGCGCGTTACTGGTTTCGATGAACCGCACGTTGTGCTCAATGACGCGCGAACAGCTCTCCATGACGAGTATCGCCGCGCTATTTGATCCAGCGACAAACACCATGACCGTCGCGAACGCTGGTCATCCGTTCCCAATTCTCGTTCGCAACAGCATTACCCACCCGATCATGGCCGAAGGCCCGCCGCTCGGAGCCGGACCGGATTCTGCGTATGAAGACTCCAAAGTCGAGATTCGCCGCAATGACCTATTGCTGTATTTTACCGACGGGGTTTCGGAGTGCGAAAATGCCAAGGGTGAACAATTCTCCGAGAGACGACTGAGATCGATTGTACAGCGCGAAGCCGCGTCAGGCGCCGTTGCCGTCAGAACGACCGTCGTCAATGCGCTCGATGCATTCCGCGGCACTCACCCGGCGTCCGACGATCTTACGATCGTCGTAGCCTCGGTCGAGTAACCCTATGCAGACCCATGCTCTGTCTTACGACGCTGAGGCTAAGAAGTGGAGCGCACGTTTCCCGGCAGGCGATTCGCCTCGCACCCTTGTTACAGCATTCGGCGCATCCGAGCTCGCCGATCAGCCAGAGTTACTTGTCGAGGTGGCTCGAGCCTATCCACGCTCGCTCGTGATCGGATGCTCTACGGCAGGCGAGATTCACGGCAATGCGGTACGCGATCGTTCGCTCGCTGTAACCGTAACTCATTTCGACCGAACCGACTTACAGCTCGCTTCGGTTGCGGTGGAGTCTATCGCTGACAGCGAAGCCGCCGGAGTTCGGCTCGGCCGGAAGCTGTCGGACAAGCCCGGCTTGCGCGCCGCATTTGTGCTCGGGGACGGAACAGCGGTCAACGGAGCAGCGTTGGCGCGGGGACTGTCCAGTGCAGTCGAGTCAACCGTCATCGTTACAGGCGGACTCGCCGCTGATGGCAAGGGCGGCCCCAAACCGTGGCTGACGATCGGCGGCGCGATCAAGCATAAGATCGCCTGTGCCGTTGGCTTCTACGGCCCGAATCTCGTCGTTGGCCACGGCATCAGCTCCGATTGGGTAGAACAGCCCAGCGAGTGGATTATTACCCGCGCTGATGGCAATCGAATTTACGAATTCGACAACCGCCCCGCCCTCGAGGCGTATCGATCTGGGCTGAGCGACCGCGCCGACGAATTGCCCGACGTTGCGGTGTGGTATCCGCTCATGATCAGAATCGCGGATCTTCCTCCACTCGTGCGAACGGTGACCGGGATCGACCCGGAGACCGGTGCGCTGATCCTCGGTGGTGACGTGCAAGTTGGCCAGCGCGCGACGCTACTCAATGCCGACGTGGGTGACCTTATCGACGGCGGCGGCCGCGCCGCCTCCATGGCGACAAAAACCGGTGGGCCGGTGTCCGTGGACTGCCTCGCGCTCACCGTTTCCTGCGTCGGACGCAGGAAGATTTTGGGCGAGTGGTGTGCGGAAGAAGTCCAATCGATGCGCGAAGGCCTACTTGCGCAGCGCGCCGCAGTGACTGGATTTTATGCGCAAGCACAGATCTCGCCAGACGTTTCCGGGGCGGCAAACCTCCACAATCAAACGCTCACACTCACAGTGTTTTCGGAAGCGCGGCCGACCGATTCAGCGCAGCGCGCGCCGCGAACCCCGTGGCGTTCGATTCCAAGCGGGTACGCCGTCCGCACCGCAAGATACGACTCCCGCGCAGCTAGCTGGGCTTCGCCGCTGCCCGAGCTCGACTCACCACGCACGCTCGTATTGGCGTTTGGTGCACCAGAATTGGCCGAAGATCGAGGGGCTATCGATACGGTTCGAAGTCACTATGCCAACTCCATCGTGGTCGGCTGCTCGACTGCAGGTGAAATCTTCGGTTCGGAACTCTACGACAACAGCCTGGTAGTATCGGCGGCGAGATTTACCAAAACCGATCTGCGACTGGCGGTCGAAAAACTCGCCTCAGGAGACGAATCCGCGGAAGTAGGCAAACGCATCGGCGCTGCGATGATGGCGGAGCGCAAGTTGCGCGGCATCCTTGTGCTCGCCGACGGACTCGTGGTGCGCGGCTCGGAGTTGGTCCGGGGAATCAACGCAGTTGTCGGCGGATCGGTGCCCGTGGTTGGAGGCTTTGCCGCTGATGGAACCGCGTTTGAGCGCACGTGGGTACTCGCTGGTGACTTACTCGATTCGCACACCGTAGCGGCCGTTGGTTTTTACGGAAATTACGTCGTGATGGGTCAAGGGGCGCGAAGTGGGTGGGACCGGTTTGGCGTGAAACGCACGATCACGCGCTCGGCGGGAAACACGCTCTACGAGCTGGATGGACGACCGGCCCTCCAAATCTACAAGGAATACCTCGGAGAACGCGCCGTGCTTCCCGCTGCGGGGCTATCATTACCGTTGGCGGTGCGAGAACCATCGACCGACGCGCATGCGATTCGAACCATGCTCGCGATCGATGAACAAGCCGGATCCGTAACATTCTCCGGCGACGTTCCGACGGGAGCCATTACCCAATTCATGCAGGCCGACTTTGGTCGGCTTGTGAACGGAGCGACCCACGCCGCATTGAGCGCATCCGAAAGCAACTTGCCTGGTTCCCCCGAGTGCCTTGCAATCGCCATTTCTTCTGCAGGGCGACGCCAAGTGCTGGGCGCTTATACAGAAGGCGAAATCGAGGCGGTGACGACAAACCTGCGATCGGAGCGGGTGCGCGTGACCGGGTTCTATGGCTACGGAGAGTTGTCCTCGACCGCGGATGGTTTGTGCGACCTTCACAATCAGGCGATGACGGTTGCTGTCCTTTCGGAATCCGTAACACCGATCGCACGTTCGACCGTCCCGCCAAAGCTGCCCTCTGCACCGGATATCGCGCCCCCCTTCCCGGCCGCGCCCCAGCCATCTCCGATGAGCCGCTCGCCACGGGTCACCCCGGGCCACAGGATCGTTCAAGACCTGCCGACCGCAGCCGAGCACAGCGCTTCTCCCAACAACCATCGAAAGCCGAAGCTCACAAGCGAGCCCAACGCGCGCCGCGAGCCCAAGCCTACCCTCGAACCGAAGCCTACCCTTGAGCCGAAGCCCACCCTCGAGCCTAATCCTACCCTCGAGCATACGCCTGCCCTCGAACCCTCCATCACCCACGATCCCCGCACCCCACTCGATTCCCACGCTTCTGTGGAGAAAACGACCACGCTGCAAAGCGGGGACTTTTTGTCGGGATCGTTTCAGCACGACCGCCGAGGAGCGATCGTACGGATACCTCGGCCTCCCCTCACCGACATTGCGATTGAAGAAACCGGCGCTGGAGATCCTCGGATCATCCGAATCGGCGGTCGAATCACCGAAGCGTTTAAAGGCGACGTGGCGGCGAGGCTGCTCCGGAACCGAGTCATCCTCGACCTCGGCGATGTACAGCGCATCACTTCGTTTGGCGTTCGAGAATGGCTCGCGATGTTCTCCGGAGCCTTTGACTTGCAAGAATCTTACATGGCGCGATGCTCGGAGTCGGTCGTCACGCAGCTGACGTTAATCCGAAAGTTTGACGGCGGCTCGCAAATCCTGTCGTTCTTCGCGCCCTATCTTTGCGACTCGTGCAACAAGCCGTTCGAACGGCTCTTCGATCGCGATCTCGACGCCGATGAGATCAGGAACGCGGCACCTGAATCGGTAAAATGCCCGCGCTGCGACGGCCCCGGACGCTTCGACGACGACCCCCGGTCGTATTTCGCATTTTTTGCGGCCCACGAGCGCACGGCTATCCCACCTGAAGTTCGCAAGCTCCACAATGCTCTATGCGCGCAGGATCAGGTCCGACCTGCCGAGGACCTCGAGAAGGTCATCGAAGGTGACACCACCAGGGTGCGGGTCAACGGCAAATTGACCCTTGGAATCCGTTGGCGCCGTGTTTTCGACCACATTGAGGGACCGATTTTGGTCGACCTGTCATCGGTCACCAGTGCTGACGCCAACGGCATTCAGAGCATGGACATCGCGTTGCGCACGGTTGCGGAACACAACCCCGTTGCGATTGAGTTTGCCCCGGTTGAGCTACTAGAGCGCTTCGTCAACCGTCCGGCGCCAAAGATTGAGATCATCTCCGTCGTGGTCGCGGGTCTATGCAGATCGTGCGAGGTCACGCGCACAACCCCGGTCCAACTCGACCGGCTCCTTACGGAACGGCATCGCGATCCGGAGGCTCGCTGCAGGCGTTGTGATTCAAGGCTGGAACTTCAGATCAACCCTGTTGTGCGCGCCTACGTCGCGAACATGACCGCAAGAGCTTCGGTTCCCACGATGATCGATGCGCAAGACGAGCGAACCGGGCCACAGACCCAACGCTGGATCACAGTTGCCGACCCATCTGACGCTCCGCGACGGACCCTTCGCAAATATCTCCCGGCTGCCGGAATACTCTCAGTGGCGGCGGTAGCAGCCGCCTTGGGACCATCGCTACTCCAGCGCCCCGCAACGACGACAATCGTTGAGCGTCCCAACGATACACCCAAGTGGAATCGCCAGGACGACCTTCCGCCACCCTGGGTCGATCAGCCGTTCGTGATCGAAAATGATTCTGTATACCTGGTGGGAGAAGGTGAAGCCTCGACGATCACTGAGGCAATCGCCAAAGCGCGAGTAGATGCCACCGAACTGCTAATCAAACAATTGCTCGAAGGACTCGGAAAATCTCAAATCCATGAGCTGGTTACGTTGCGGAGGTCGAAAACCGCTGCATCGAACTCCGCCGCAATCAGGAAATTCAGCACCCAATACGGCAACCTTGCACGCCTTGAGCGTACTGAAGTGGCCTCACGAACATTGCCGGCCGGAGTACATGCGGCCGTCCGCTACAAATTAGCGAAGGCCTCGTTCGATCAGGTCCTATCCGCGTATCGAGAAACAGCGACGCTCCACGGAATCACCGTTGCAGAGCAGTTCCCACTTCTGGCCGATGCCATCCCAAGTCAGGGCAACGTAGTCATCGTAGCGATCGACGAGACTTCGCCAGCAACCTCAGGCGATATTCGCATTGGAGACCTCGTGGTTGCGGTGGATGCTACTGAAATAGCGACCCCCAAGCAGTGGCTGGCAGCAGCGACTTCCGTGGATCGCGACGAGATCGTACTGAAACTCGAGCGCAGCGGCACGCCCCATCAAGCAGCCATCAAAATCCGCAACAAGATGCGTTCGCAATGATCGTTGGGAACTACGAGCTACTCACTCGACTAGCCCACGGTGGTATGGCCGAAGCCCATGTAGCTCGATCTCTGATCGACGGGAGCATTGCAGTCGTTAAACAATTGCTGCCCAAGTACATCGGAGATTCCGAGTTTATCGAGATGTTTCTCGACGAAGGCCGCGTAATTTCGTCGCTCCAGCATCCCAACGTCGTTGCGATGAAGGAGTTCGGCTTCCACAACCAACTGCCGTACCTCGCCATGGAATACCTCCACGGCGTAAACCTGCGCACACTAGCGCGAACGCACTCGTTGAGAGGCAAGCAATTCCCCTTGGAAGTCGCGTTTTTCGTCGTCGAGGCGATGCTAGACGGACTCCATCACGCGCACGAAGCGCGGTCCATCGACGGTCGTCCGATGGACATCACCCATCGCGACGTTTCACCTCACAACGTCGTGGTGACGTTCGACGGCCAGGTGAAGCTCATCGACTTTGGGATTGCAAAAGCGCGCGGAAAGTCTAACGAAACCCGTTCCGGTGCGCTCAAAGGCAAGGTTCCCTACATGGCTCCGGAGCAGGTGCGTTCGACGGTCGTTGATCGCCGCACCGATGTGTATGCGGCAGGCGTCGTTCTCTACGAGCTTGTCGTAGGTAGGCGCCCATACGTCGGCAACACTCCAAAACTGAACGAGTTCAATCTGATGATGGCGATTGCCAATCATCAGCTCGTCACGCCGCGAACCATTCATCCGTCGATCCCACCGGCACTCGACCACGCGATCATGCGTGCGCTCGCTGCGGCCCCGGAGCGTCGCTATCAGACCGCGCAAGAAATGCGAAGTGCACTCCAGACCGTGGGGCAAGAACTCGGAGTAGCAGGGACTTCCCAGCATCTTAGCGAACTCATGATCACGACACTGGGCCGGCGGAAACCATATGCAGAGGCTCTCAAAAGTGATGCCGAGGTGATCGAGCTCGTCGCCGAGCTCGAGCGTACCAAAACCATCATCGACGAACGCTCGGACCCAAATCTTATCGATCCCAACCCCGCGGCATCTGACAAACAGAGGACTGCAGGCCCCAACCTTGGGAGTGCGTTACCGAATGAAGCGGCAAACGAACCCGATTCGCAGTCGATAAAAGCCGTTGATAAAATTGTCGACGCGAATCGCACTCGCCTGACCTTTCAGCGCCCGATCGACAAAGGGTTTCGCTGGGGAAAACTCCTTGACGGACTCGAAGGCGTCGTCGAGATCCAGTTTGCCGATGCAGAGCTTACAGGAACAGCCCTGTCTGCAGCAGTCGATGCGCTTCGCAACATAGGCAGCGAAGTCAAAGAGCTCCATCTCGTTGGTGCTCCCATCAAACTGGCTGCGGAACTGGGCGATCGTGCCACGATCGAGTCTGTGGCAGTGCGAGGGCGCTGCGCCGCGTGTCGCATGTTGCAAACCGTTACATTCAGCTCGGACGAGCTGAAACAATTGCGCGGAAACAGCAAGGGCGTGCAGTGCCCACGATGCGCGACCAAGTTGGTCGATGTCGACCTGAGCGAGCTAGAGAAGTCCCTCCCACCCAGCGGGCTGCGGCTCATGGTGCCTACGCCCCAACACGAGCACGGCCCCCGGAAGCGGCGAGGCGTAGCGTTCTATGTTGGCGGACTTGTGGTCTGCGCCCTCGCTGGCGGCGTATTATGGAGCGCCAAGAAGCCACAACCTCCCCACGCGGCCTCCGAGTTGTCCTCGGCGCGCGTTCGCAAAGACAGCGATCATTGGATCGTGGAACTCGATCGAGCCGACAGTGAGTCCTCCCCCAAGGTGCGCGCCATGCGAGCGGTAATTTCGGAACTGGAAGCGATGCTACCGTTGAAGCTTCGACCCTGGTCGGGCACTGCATCCGACGCTGAAGCGGTGGCGAATTTACAAGCGCAACTTTCAGACGTTGTTGAGCTCGAACTACAGTCTAAAACCGGCGTACGCGACAACGAGTACACGCTATCGACTTCAGCGATTGCGCAGGCGCTTGAACACTATAGCCAAGTCAAGAGTGTGTGGGGCCTTGAACTTGCGAACGCTCCGCCGACGCGCGGAACTGGCGTCCTGGTCATCTCCGCGCCCACGTCGGGTCCAATAGCGGCCGGCGATCGAGTTGTCTCCGTTGAAGGGCGCGTTGTCCGTTCGGTGCAGGCCCTCAGCGAACATCGCCTAACGCAGTCTCAACTTGAGCTGGTCGTAGAGCATCGCGAGCAGCGCACCATGTACGTACGAAATTCGAGAGAGTAATCGCGACTATGATCATCGATTTTCATGAACTCACGACCGAGCCGGATCGCGCAAACATCGGAGTGCTCGAGACGAACCGCGCGGTGCTAAATCGCGTCGCCCGCGTCATTCGATCCGCAGCGCAACTCGAGTGGGTTGCCGCGGAAGCTGAAGCGGGAGCACTTGCCGCACGGCTTTCTCAAGACGCACTATTGCTTGCATGTGAGGACACCGCTGTAGATCTCGTGCTGCAGTGGTGCGATCATAAGTTTCCGCAAGCACATGTCACAGCGTGGAGTCATGATCCAACAGCGGTGCTGATCGATCGGGCCATCCGCCACGATCGACTCGTAAGTTTGGTCGGCTGGCCGTCGTTTCAATCGATGCCGCGCAGCTGGGAATTGGCCCTCGCAACGCGTCAGGTGCTGAGACCCCATCCGGAACCCACCGCGATCGGCGATATCTTGACCGGTTCTCCCGTCGTGGTGGAGTTTCATCCGCGGACCAGCAGGGACCGCGAGGCGATCGCTGCAAATGGAGCGACCTTTGTCGACCGATGTGGAGGCAGCGGGCGCACATGCGCGCGAGTCTCCGAAGTCGTGCACGAACTGACGATGAACGCAACCTATGACGCACCCGTCGACCGCGACGGAGAGCCGCGCTACGCACACGACCGACGCGCACCGATCGAACTAGAGGACCGCGAAGTACCGCTCGTTCAACTCGCTACAGACGGAATGTTGGTCGCTGTGGTGGTCACCGACCCGTTCGGTCGACTAACGCGCGATCATGTACTCGCCAGCATCCAGCGCGGCAATGAAGCTGGCCGCTCAAGCGATACAGACGTAATCGATAGTTCGCGTGGCGGTGCCGGCTTGGGAATGTGGCGAGTGTACAGTTCAGCGGCTGTGACAATCGTCGATATTGTCCCTGGTCACAGCACATCGGTCACCGCGGTATTCGACATCGATGTCGCGCCGCGCGAAGCGCGTACCCTCCCACCTTCGCTTCACCTGTTCGACCGTGGCCGCCTGGGATGAACGACGCGAATCTCTCTTGCTACAGCGCGAGCGCTATCGCGCATACAAGACAAGCGCGTATCCGACGAGCGCCACGACGATAATCGCCAGCGCTACCCAGAAACGCTTGCCCGAAACCTCGGTTGTATGCCTCCGCATGTCCTCAGCCCATTGCCGAGTCTCCGAGGGGTGGCCGGGGCGCTCAGCGCCTAGATCGGGGCGAGTCATGGCTTATCTTACCGCGAAACCGCGCGATCGCGGTCGGCGGGGTAAGCGGGAGAGTGCGGCGCACGAGCAGCCATATCGCGACTGGAACGACGACCGCAAATCCGAGTACCGCGAACGGAAACGCAACACTCGACCAGTGACCAGAGGCGAACATTTCCTCGACAAGTGGCCACAACATCGACAACGCGCTGCCGGCAGCTGTCAGGCAGAATGCCGCGGTCACCACCCGCGCCCGCGCGCTCATGCACACCAGTTCGAAGCCGGCCCACGCCGGCAGAGCCACAAATGGAACTGACCACCGCAACCAATTCCAGAGTTCGCTTCCGATCCCGGTGGCCGCGGTACCGCCAGCATCGCCGTAACCGATGCGTCCGCTCGCAACGAGCTGCGTGAGAAAACACGACGCCATCACAGATGCAGCGCAGATCAGCAACCAGCCGAGCGCGGTGAGACCCGCATCCGGCGACCGATGAAACACCGATGAATCGTTGGATTTCATGAACTCGGAGAATTGACGCTCCGCAACGAATCGTCGGATCGCAAGCGGCCATACCAGCAATGCGCTGCATGAGGTCAGCGTCATGAGTAATCCGAACAGCCAGGTCTGGCCCAACAACATGAGGAGGAGTGAGGCGGCCATGCAACATGCAGCGCCAAGAACCGCAACAATGACATACCGACGGTTCGCCTGAACGACACGATCAAATGAGGTTTTTCCAAGCCCGCGCAGCCCCGAATGCACCTGAGTGATCGATCCCGCTAGTAGTGCCGCCCATATAACCCACGTGATTGCAAAGCTGGCTCGGTGCGCTCCGTACTGCACTTCGTCGAGCATCAAAGCAATGGCCATAGCCACTAGGGCGGTGGCGGCTACGCCGAACAGCGTATTGTAAACAGCAATACCTTCGAAGCCCCGGTCCTCCGCAGTCGGTATCTCTGTTCGAAAGCGACGAAACCTTGGTAGCGAAAAAATCACGGCTAGGACCGTTGGCCAAAGCGCGAGCCCAAGTCCTATGGAAAGCGCCACCAGCGTTGAAACGCCCAGTCCTGCCTGAAAAATTGCGGCTACCGAAAATGAGTGGCCCCAGGCGAAGTTGACGTAGCGCCGAACCCCAACGAGCGGAGTTCGATACAAGTTCGTGGTGCGGTACAGAAGCCCCGCCCCAGCGCGACGGTGCAGCACCGATCGCCCAACCGAAAGTGCCGCGATCAGCAACCACCAGCCGGGGCTCGCGCGACGAAACGACAGCTCAAACACGGACACTATAGCCGCGATGACGGCTGTAACGACTGCCACTCCACCCGCGAGCTGCATCAACAACCCGAGTCCAGACAACCCTTGATCAGCCGGCACCCCACCCCCCAATACGTTGAGCGATCTTGGCTCTTCTAAAGTCGAATCGCTTGACGGCGCGATCATGCGTCCGTCAGCAGATGGCCGAAAAACAGGGGCGGTGTGTGAAACTTCGCTTTGCGTCATGAGCCTGATATCGGTACCTGGCGCCGAAGGTTGCGATGAAAAATACCCCGACTTTGTCGGTCGGGAAGAAAATGTTTTAACTAATTGAAATAACACGCTTTTCGGACTGCAGAAATACGGGAGGCCATAGCGTCTCGCGAAGATGGGTGAACTATTCGTTGCCAGGATGATCTCGGCACCGGAAGTGGCAGCGGCAATTTTTGCTCGCTGTTCTGCTACCGATATTTGCCGATCACCGCGTCGGTAAACTCGCGCGTGTTCGCCTGGCCGCCAAGGTCGCGCGTTCGCGACGACGGCTGCTCGAGGGCGGAGAGCACCCCCATGCGTAGCCGCGCTCCGGCCTCTGGTTGCCCGAGATGGTCGAGCAACATCGCGGCCGACAACATCAGCGCGGTAGGGTTGGCGATGCCCTGGCCAGCGATGTCCGGTGCCGTGCCGTGAACCGCCTCAAACATGGCATAGCCGTTTTCGCCAATGTTCGAGGCTGGAGCGACTCCGAGACCACCGACAAGTCCAGCGGTCAGATCTGACAAAATGTCGCCGAACAAGTTCATCGTCACGATGACATCGAACTGTTCGGGGCGGGTCACGAGCTTCATGGCAGCCGCATCGACGATCAGGTCGTCAAACGCGATGTCGCTGTACTGTTTCGAAACCTCTCTCCCCGTATCCAGAAACAATCCGTTCGACATCTTGAGGATGTTGGCCTTATGGACCAGGGTCACCTTTTTTCGACCGTGTCTACGAGCGTACTCAAACGCGTACTTGATCACGCGTTCGCTCCCATACCGAGTGATGATCGCGATCGACTCGGCCGCGGTTCGCCGCGGATCGACGTAGTGCTCGACCCCGGCGTACAAGTCCTCGGTGTTTTCGCGAACGATTACGAGGTCGACGTTCGTGTAACGGGATGGAACACCTGAGAATGTCTTGGCCGGGCGCACATTCGCGAACAAGTCGAATTGCTGGCGCAACGTTACGTTGACCGAGCGATAGCCTCCGCCGCTGGGAGTCGCGAGCGGCCCCTTCAGTGCAACTCGATTGCGTTTGATGCAATCGATCGTGGCATTGGGCAATGGGTCGCCGTGTTTTTGAACCGCAGCGGCTCCCGCATCTGCGGCCTCCCAATCGATGGCTCCACCCGCCGCTTCAACAGCTCGCACGGTCGCCGCAGCGATCTCGGGACCGATTCCGTCACCTTCAATGAGGGTTACTTTGGTTTTCGTCATTGCGCACCTCGCGGCGTGGGGTCGATCTCGATCTGTGTTCCGGATACCCGAACCGAATAACGAGTGAGACAGACGCTGCCGTCCGAATCGTGTTGTCCCGTAGTTGTGGAAAAACGCCAGCCGTGGTTCGCACAAACAACATGCCCGCGCGCGATGATTCCCTCGGCGAGGTCACCGCCGCGGTGGACACAGCGCCGTTGCATCGCGAAGTAGCGTTCTCCATCCAAGCCGAGGATCATCTCCTTGCCGTCAACGGAAACTGGAAGCACATCGCCCGAACCAATGTCGCCGACTCTTGCCACTGGGTACCAGGTCACGGCTCGATCTTCTCACCTTTGCGGCGGCGCCCATATCGGTCGGTACAGTTTGTGCCAGTCAAGGAACGGTAAAACTCGACGAATCGAGGAATCCGAAGCGAATCGCCGATTCTCGCTCGCGATCATCGCCTTGCTGGGCCTTGGCGGATCCGCGGATAAGGTGCATCCGGCACTTGTATCGCTTGCCGCGCGGCAGCATCGACTCGGGAATGCGGATCCGATCCGTGAGCATGCGCACGGATAACACCGGCGCTTCGCGCTGCGGATCGACGTCCAACCGATAGCAGTCCAACGACCGCCATTCGCCGTCTGGTCGATCGGCGGTATACGAAAACTCAAACGGCTTTCCCTTCCCGATGGCGACCGACATCTTGTCGGCTACAAGGGAGTTGTCGTTGAGGGAGATCGACGTCGGCAACCCAGCGTCGACGGAATAGGTTCGGAATTCTCCAGGCTCCATCTCCTCCAGGTACAAACCCGCCAGATGTAGCCAACCAGAGCCATCGGGGTCTCTCTCGACGCGGGACGTGTGCGTCCGCCAATAGAACATGGGAACGAGTCCGTCCCCTGCAAATGGATTGCCGTACCCGACATTGATCACGGGGCCGGGATCCCCAGCAGTCAGCGTCGGGCCGGCGTCGAAGTGAATCCGACCCTTCGGCGCGGCAACAAGGCGCCAGCTATTCATGGCCAATTGTGCGCCTTGTGCAATGTGCGGTTGCAGTCGCGCGTTCACGTCGCTGACGTTGAGCATTGCGTTGAGCTTGCGATCGCTCCCCGCTGGGACATGCGTGCCGCTAACCACATTGACTCCGTCGGCCAGGTCAAAGGGCTGAAGCTTCGCCGTTGAGATCAGCGTAGCCTGGTGGTAGCGGTTGACATACGGGCGATCCTTGCTCGCGATGGTGTAGAACTCGATTCCGGCTCGCGAGCGAAATTGCGACGAGTGAAATTGGATATCGAAGGTGGTCGCACCAACGTCGCCTGCGTAAGCAAATTCGTGTGCGATCCACGGCCCGGCAACGTAGATATTAAACGTCTCGTTTGGTTGCAAAGGCGTGTCGAGCGGAGTGGTGAGCTTGAGCACAGGATTGGGAGGCCAGGTTTCGCTAGCGTCCTGGCTGCCGGGAGTGGTGACCACGGCGTGCCATTCCCGGGTGGTGCTAGAAATCGGAAACACGCGCGTAAAACCACCGAACCGCTTTGGCATCACCAGCTCCCAAAGCCCTTCCTCGCCCTCAGGAACCGTACATAGCGCGCTGGCTCCGAAGAACTTCACCGGAAGTTCGCGGAATCCGCCCGGAGCACCCGCGTCCACAATCCACGCTTTGAGCTTTGAGGCGTCGAGTTCCACTGCAACGGTTTGAGCCTCCGCTCCAATGTAAACCGCATCGACTGCGAACGAGACCTCGTTTTGAGAGGCCGGCGGACTGGTCGGCTCGAGCCCCAAAATGTCGCCGCAGCCACCCAGCATTGCGACAACAACGATCCCCCCGACCCACACCCTCCAGTGTGCGTAGTAGTAAAGAGGAAACACCTACGCCAAGTTTCCCCCAATAGGGGAGCGCAAGCAACGTCTCGGTTTCCGGCAAGTATGACATACACTACGCCCTCGGAATCGCCGATTTGCGGCTAGGCTGCACAGGTGTCCCCACCAGCAAATCCACGCGAGGATCCAGATGTTCCAGCTTGGATGTCGATCGAGCTACTCAAGGACCTTCATCTGCTGACCCGGACCGGACAGTTGAATGCCGACGCGCGCCGAAAACTGAAACAAATCAGGCACCTCCTAGGATTATTGCGCCCTTCGCTAAACGACGCACTCGAACGCCATACGTCTCCGTCGATCGTCGACTGCGGCGCCGGCAAGAGCTACCTGGGAGCGCTGCTCTATGAATCAGTGCTTGGACCCGCCGGCCGCGGCACCCTAACCGCAATCGAGACCCGAGCCGAGCTCGCAGAGCAAGCCGAAAAACGCGCCGCACGGTTTGGCCACAGTCGATTTCACGTTCGGTGCGAACCCATCGCTGCGGTAGGAAACACAGACGAAATCGAGCGGCCGAATGTCGTCACCGCTCTGCATGCGTGCGATACGGCAACCGACGACGCGCTCGCGCTCGCGATCGCGTCCGGAGCGGATCACGTTGCCGTGGTGCCTTGCTGCCAAGCCGAGGTGGCGCGCCAGCTCGAGAACGCGCGGCCCGCCGATCTGGCCATCGCCGCTCTGTTTGGCTGCGGACTGCACCGCCGCGAACTGGGGTCTCACCTCACCAATGTAGTCCGCACCCTTGCGCTGGCTGCCCATGGCTACAAGGTCACGGTCACCGAACTGGTCGGCTGGGAACACTCGGCCAAAAACGAGCTCATCTTAGCCCGACGCGTACACCGCTACGATGTCGCCGCCCGGCAGCAGCTGCGCGCTGTCCTCGACAAATTCGGCGTCGAGCCAGCGCTGATACGCGACCTAAGCCAACGCGGCCTCGACCCTCGCAGCGAACCACAGAACCCAGGAACAGCGCTCAACCAGACGTGAATTCACAGGAGCCGTACCCGTCCAAAGATGGCAACGAATCCCAGGCGTGGTACGACGCCACCATGAGGCAACCGGTCGTGAAAGGTAGCGTGTGAACCCCGCTGTTTCCGCGCGTTGGATTCCTCGCCTCATCGGCGTAGCAGTGGTTGTTGGTGCTGTGGCGTTCCTTTGGCTACGCAAGCCGTGGCAGAAAACCGAGGATGCGATCACGTTTTCCACGGTCCCCGTCGGCCGCGGAACGATCTCCGCTCAGGTAACCGCCAACGGCACGCTGTCGGCACGCACCACCGTGCAGGTCGGCGCGCAGGTATCGGGACGTGTGATTGAGCTCAAGGCCGACTTTAACGATTCGGTCACGAAAGGCCAAGTGCTCGCGAGGCTCGACGACAGTGTGTTGAAAGCGCAAATCGATCAGGCGCAAGCCGCATACGACCTCGCGGTCGCGAATGCGCGAAAAGCAGAGGTTGCTCTCGTCGACGCGGATCGCCAACTCAAACGCCAGCAAGGCCTTCACGATCAACAGCTCATCGCCGGCGCAACCGTGGAAGGCTTTGAGGTCACGCGCGACACCGCGCGCGCCGCAGTGACCGCCGCGCGCGCGCAAATCAACCAAGCGCGCGCGAACCTTGCTCAAGCAAAAACGAACTTGAGCTATGCAACGATCTATTCGCCGATCGACGGCGTCGTGTTGACCCGCTCGTACGACATCGGTCAAACCGTGCAGTCGTCATTCTCAGCCCCTACGTTGTTCACAATTGCAGAAGATCTGTCGCGAATGCAGATCGACACCGCGGTCGCCGAAGGCGATGTCGGGCGGCTCGGCGAAGGCATGAAGGCAACGTTTACCGTCGATGCACATCCGGGCACCTCGTTCGAAGGCACGGTGCGCCAGGTTCGCAACTCTCCCACCACCAATCAGGGTGTGGTCACCTACGATGCGGTCATTGATGTCGATAATCGCGATCGCAAGCTGCGGCCGGGAATGACCGCCAGCGTGACGTTTGTATTATCCAAGGTCGAAAACGCCATTAAAGTCCCTAACGCCGCCCTGCGCTTTAAGCCGTCTCGCGACCAGATGATGGCGCTGATGGCGCGCTTCGGCGGTGCACCGCGCGGGTTCGCGAATCGAGGTTCGGACGCCGGATCGGGCTCCAATAAAAAGGACCCACCGCGAATGGATGCGATATCCGGTGCGTCCGGAAATGGCATGAAGAAAGACGGCACCGACCGGAAACCACTGTGGAAGCTCGTCGACGGCAAGCCCAAGGTCGTTCACGTCAAGCTTGGGCTAACAGACGGCTCGTCGACGCAGCTCCTGGAGGGCGACCTCCAGCCGGGCGATCCGCTGATCACCGAGATTCAGGGCTTGGCCACCGCGCCGCGCAAAACAGGGGCGTTTTGAGGTGACGCTGGTGGAAATGAGCGGCATCGAGCGCGCGTACTCCATGGGCGACACCACCGTCCGCGCGCTACGAGGCGTCGACCTCTCGATCGATCGCGGCTCATCGGTAGCCATTATGGGTGCATCCGGGTCGGGCAAGTCGACCTTGATGAACATCATGGGCTGCCTCGACCAACCCACGCGTGGCACCTACCGCCTGAACGGACAAGATGTATCGCGACTATCGCGAAGCGAGCTCGCGCATGTCCGCGGCAGGATGATCGGCTTTGTGTTTCAAAGCTTCAATCTGCTATCGCGCACGACCGCACTCGAGAACGTGGAAATGCCGCTGCTGTACCAGGGCGTGAGCGGCGCTGAGCGGCGCAAGCGGGCACTCGATGCGTTGCGTCGAGTCGGATTACAGGATCGCGCGCACCACCACTCCAATCAGCTTTCGGGCGGCCAGCAGCAGCGCGTTGCGATCGCGCGGGCCCTAGTCGGAGCGGCGCCAATTGTCATGGCCGATGAACCGACTGGCAATCTCGACACAGCGACGTCGCTAGAAATCATGGAAATCCTGCAGGACTTGGTGGATAGCGGCGTCACGGTAATTCTCGTTACCCACGAATCCGATATCGCCGCGCATGCGCGACGCGTAATCACCCTGCGCGATGGATTGATTGTGGATGACAAAGTTCAAGAACCCTCGCGAGTCGCCGTGTGAGTGTGTTTTCGACTCTGAGGCTCGCCTTTCGCGCGCTTTGGCGCAACAAAGTGCGCTCGGTCCTGACGATGCTCGGCATCATCTTCGGCATCGGGACGGTGATTGCCATGATTGCCAGCGGACAGGGCGCCCGCGAAGCTGTTGCCGAGATCTTTCGAGCGATGGGAACAAATCTGCTCATCGTTTCTAACGGTTCTCAAAGCAGTTTTGGCGTAGCTGGAGGAACGGGCACACGCGCCTCGCTGACGTGGAGCGACCTCGAGGCGATCGAAAACGGTGAAGTCCCGTCGATCCGCTGGATCACGCCGGTTCTACAAACAAAGATGCAAGTCGCTGCTGCGGATTCCAATTGGAATACGTCCATCACGGGTGTCAAGGCGCCTTACTTCAAGATCAAGACGTGGAGTCCACGAGCCGGCACCCTGTTCGATGACGATGCGGCCGCGCTCGGACCCAAGATTGCAGTAATCGGCCAAACCGTCGCGACGCAGCTTTTCGGAGGCGGGACCCCGACGGGTCAATCGATTCGCATTAACGGCCAGCCCTACGAAATCGTGGGAGTTCTCGAGGCTAAAGGTCAATCCGCTATGGGAACAGATCAGGACGATATCGTCGTCATTCCATACAAGACTTTCCTTCAGAAACTCGATAAGGGAGCAGGCAAATACATCACGCGCGGTCAGATATACGTCTCAGTCGCACGCGAAAGCGACATTTCGCGCGCGGAATCGCAGCTGACGGCCCTGCTTCGCCAGAGGCACAACCTGCAGGCCACCGACGACGATGACTTCCGAATTCGAAATCTCGCAGAGTTCGCTTTGTCGCAGCAGCGCTCCACCGAGCGCATTTCAACGCTGCTCGCTATCGTCGCAGCGATGTCGCTCATCGTCGGCGGCATCGGCGTCATGAACATCATGCTTGTCAGTGTTATCGAGCGAACGCGCGAAATCGGCATCCGTATGGCGGTCGGCGCTAGGCCCACGGACGTCATGACCCAGTTCCTCGTCGAGTCGCTGGTGCTCGCGGTGGTGGGCGGAATACTTGGACTCGGATTTGGCGCAATGCTCGCGAAATACATGGCGAGCTACTACGGCTGGAAGCTGTTTTTTCCGGTGCAGACGGCGATGATTGCGTTCGGAGTCGCTGGAGGTGTCGGAGTGGTGTTCGGGTTGTATCCGGCGATCCGCGCGTCGCGACTCGATCCTATCGCAGCGCTGAGGTACGAAACGTGAACCGCGACAATGTCAAATACGGTCCGCTGCTTGCAATCGCAATCGCTGTTGCCAGCGCGAACGCTCAACCTTCCGCTGATCCAAGCCCGACTCCCTCATGGACGCCGAGCAGTCGCGATCGTTCTACCACCGAAACCGCCGAGACCACCGAGACCACAAAGCTCGTCTTGACCATGGCTCGCGCGGTGGAGCTGGCCCAGCGTGAACAACCGACGCTCCGACAAGCTCGGGCTGCGGTCGATGCGGCCAGAGCTCGCGTCGACGCCGCACGAGTCCCGCTTCGTCCCGCCGCGAGCGTGGCCGCTTCGGCCGCGACAGGATCGACTGTACCGCACCCTTGTTCCGACGACCCCTCGCGTACGTGCGGCGGATTGTTCGACGCCACGTCGAGTACCGGTCTCTCTGCGGCTGCGACCTGGAAGATTACCGACTTTGGGTTAACCACTGCCTCGGTGCGAGCGGCGCAAGCCAGCGCCGACGCTGCTGCTGCAGGTGTGATCACGTCGCAGCTCGATGTGCGGCGCGACGTTGAGATTGCATACCTCGAAGCACTCGCTCGAGGGCGCCTCGTAGGAGCCGCAGAAGCGACGGTGAAAAGCGAAGAAGCTCACCTTGATCAGGCCAAGCGCTTTGTCGCAGCCCAAGCAAAAGATCCGATCGAAGTAGCGCAAGCGCAATCCCGGGCCGCGAATGCCCGATCGGCACTCGCGCAAGCCAAGACCCATGAAGCCGTGGCGCTTGCAAATCTTCGGGCAGCCGTCGGCTGGGTCGATCCAACAACGCAACCGGTGGTGGATCCCACGTGGCCGTCTCCCAGAAACGAGGTCCCAGAGGCCCTCGCCCAGCTCGTCGCGATCGCGCGAAAGCATCGGCCGGAACTCGTGCAACTCGATATGCAGGTCGCCGCTGCAAGCGCAAGCGTTGCCGCCGCACGCGCCGAGCGCCGACCGGTGCTGGCAGCGCAAGCGCAAACCGCCTGGAATCCTAGCAACGGCGACTGGGCGCCGCAGCCGTCCTGGTCCGCCGCCCTAACACTCACGTGGGCACTGTGGGACGGGGGACGAAGTCGGGCCGACGTAAGACTTGCCAATGCGAACGCCGCCGCGGCACGTGCGCAGCGCGATCAACTGCTCGTCCAGCTTACGGCCGCACTTGAGTCGTCTCTGGCAGAAATCGCCGCCAACCGCGCCAACGTCCAGGCGTCCACCGAGGCAGTTAACGCCACACAAGCCCAACTGCGACTCGCCGAGGCGCGTTATGCCCAAGGCCTTGGCAGCCAAATCGAATTGGCCGACGCACAAACGGCAGTCACGACGGCATCGGGAAATTTGATCCAAGCCGAGTGGCAGCTAGCGAACGCCTGGGCCACGTTGAGCCGAGCCACTGGAGTATACTGAGCCATCGCCACTGAGCGCCGCGCTGCAGCAGGCTCTTTCTGCGCTTCGGGTGAACCGCCGCGAAGATGACGATGACCGGGCCTCCGTCCTTCGCCGCGAGCGTCCGCGGCCTCTACGCTCCATACTCTCATGTCTCCACACACGACCTTCTGTTGAGACTGGCAGCTGCCTTGTTGAGACTGGCGACGACCTCGAGGAATGGCTTGCGACTGCGGCATGCAGGCGGCCCAGCATCATGTAACCGGATTCCCTACCTGTCGCGAACCAACCAGTGCAACGATGAGCCGATTCACGTAAGCGGTTGTACCCATTTAGGTCTCCATGCTGGCCGTGACATAATGGACCTGTGACGGTTCGAATCAGCTCTACTGACTATGTAGACTGCCTGCAAGCTGTTTTGATCTCTCCCACCGAGGTCTTTTTGCGGATCGCAGGAGTGACTTGGTAATGGCTCGCCGGCAATCCAAACAACGCACCGACACTACCATTCTCGTGATCGAGGACGATGTGGCCTACGCCGAGACGACTCGGATGCTCTTGGAGCGAGAAGGTCACTCGGTCCTGACTGCAAGCGATGGCGCCGAGGGCCTCGAGGTGCTCCGCAACCGTTCGGTCGACCTCGTGTTGCTCGACTACATCATGCCGAACATGACTGGCGAGGAGGTCGTTAAGGAACTGCGCACGTTCAACGACCACGTACAGGTGATCTTACAGACCGGCTACGCCAACGAGAATCCGCCTCGCGAACTGCTCAAGCGCCTCGACATTCAGGGATACCACGACAAAAGCGAAGGACCGGCCAAGCTGCTCATTTGGGTGGATGTAGGCCTCAAGGCGGCGTACTCGGCGAACCTGTTGCGCAAGAGCCGCGAAGGCCTTCGTTACATCCTTAGTGTAACGCCCGACCTACACAAGATTCAGCCCTTGGTCGAACTGCTGCAGGGCGTCCTATTGCAAATCATGGGACTTGTCGGCGCTTCCAACTCGTTTCTCGCCATGGTGCCCTCTCAGGCGCGCAGCGAGCTGCGCAAGGAAAAACACGAGCAGGGTGCTCCTGCAGCGTTTCTGGCTACTCCGGAAGATGCTGACCTACTCATCCGCGCCAGCACGGGTCGCTTCGAGCGAAGGCGAAGCGTATCCGACTGTCTGGAAAGCACCGAATTCGACGCCGTGAGCTCTGCGCTTCGCGAACACTCGATGCGTGTCGACGGAGGGAAGACCATCATTCCTTTGATGGCCGGTTCCTTGGTCGTGGGGGTTGTATATCTCGATCGATCCATTCAGTCGGAAGGCGACCTCGATCTACTTCGCATCTTCGCCAACCAGGCTGCGGCGGCGATTCATAGCCTGCAGCTGTTTGAGATGGCAACGCTCGATCCTTTGACTGGGACCCATCTGCGAGCGTTCTTCGAGCAGTGGGTTACGCGTGAATTGAGAACCGCGTTTCGCAACGGGCATCCGATCGCCATGCTCTTAGCCGACATGGACGGGCTGAAGCAAATCAACGATGGCAACGGCCACCTCGCCGGCGATCGAGCGCTCGCTCTATTCGGGAAGACGCTGCGGAGTTCGCTCCGCGAGAGCGACATTGCTGGCCGATACGGCGGCGACGAATTTGCGGTCCTTCTACCGAAGTCCGATATCAAGGGCGCCGAGCTGGTAAGCAAACGCATTCTGTCCGCGCTAGCCAAGGCGAACGACCCAAACGACATCCAGGTCGGTGCATCGATCGGAATCGCCGCCCTTGTGCCGCATTCGTTTTCCGAGTCGGAAGTCCCTCGCCCCATGCCTCCCGGTTACTTTCAGCGGTCCTTCAAAAGCCTGATCGCACAAGCCGACGCGGCACTGTATCAAGCGAAGCGTTCAGGTCGCGGGTCGATGAGTGCCGCAGAGCCCAGCCAATGGGAAGTTCCGGTAGCGACCCCAGATCAGTTCGCGAACTCCTCAAGTGACGACGACAGCGACGAATAGTGTTCGCGCCGTTGGCGGCATTGGGTTCTCGGGACTTGTCAGTGGGAAGGTTTTGCTGCAGAAACCGCCTTGGAAAAAGCTTCTTTATCGAGGGCCTTCTCGAGAGCGTCAGACGCACTGACGATACCGTCTTTCACCAACTTCTCAAGCGCGCTATCCATCCCCTGCATACCGTCGCTTACTCCGGATTGAATCAAACTCGCGACCTGCTGGGTCTTTCCTTCACGAATCAGCGAAGCGAGGGCCAAATTCCCGATGAGGATTTCGTGTGCTGCAACGCGGCCGCCTTCGACTTTGGGCAACAGCTGTTGCGCCACCACACCGGCAAGCGAATCCGCGAGCAGACCGCGAATCTGCGGCTGCTGATCTGCCGGAAATGCGTTGACGTAGCGATCGATCGTTGCGCCCGCAGAGTTCGTGTGCACGGTTGCGTAGATCAAAATTCCAAAACTTGCGAGCTGCAATGCAGCTTTCATGGTCTCGGCGCCGCGCAACTCCCCGACGAGAATAATATCGGCGTTTTCGCGGCCTGCACTTCGGATCGCGTCGAGAAATGAAGGAACGTGTTCGCCGACCTCCTTGTGAGTGACTAGACACTTACGTGGCTGATGCACAAACTCAACTGGATCTTCGATCGTTAAGATGTGCCCTGGCCTGGTGCGATTAATATGGTCGATCATGGCCGCAAGCGTCGTCGACTTTCCGGACCCCGTGGGCCCCGTCACAAGCACCAGTCCGGCGCGCAGCTCAACGAGCTTGCGAATCCCCGAGGGCACACCGAGTTCATCGAGCGTCTTGATAAGGGTTGGGATCGCGCGAAATACAGCGCCAACACCTGTCAGTTTGCGCAAGTAGTTGCAGCGGAACCGCGCTTTCGTACCATGGGGATGGGCAAAGTCGAGGTCGCCCGTGGATTCGAACTGAGTGCGTTGTGCAGGATTTACCAGGGTCATCAACATCGCTTCGATCTCAGCTGAAGACAGCGAGGTATTTCCTTCCGCCACCAACTGGCCACGCAGGCGGAGCATCGGCGGATAGCCTGGCGTGAGATGAAGGTCAGAACCGCCTCTCTCGAGGAGGCGATCGAATAACTGATCGATGGTGCCAGCGCCACTGGGGCGTGCAACACTCCCTACGGTGCGTGAAGGAGAATCGTTCGTCATACGCCTTTCTTAAGTCGTGCCGCAAAATCCTTGCGATCGTGGGCCGATGACAACGCTGTGTCTTCGGAAATCTTTCCCGCTCGGACAAGCTCAGCCAGCGACTCGTCGAACCGAATCATGCCAAACGAACGTCCACGCTGCATGAGGTTTGGCAACTGGTAAAGTTTGTCGTCGCGGATCAGAGCCGCCAATGGAACCACGCCAGTCACGAGTTCGATCGCCGGAACGACCCCACCGTCAACGCCTGGCAGTAAGCGCTGCGCGACAATCGCTCGCAAAGCACCTGCGATCGAAGCGCGAACTTGGCTGTGATCCTCGGGCGGAAACATGTCGATCAGCCGATCCAACGTCTTGGCAGCTGAGGGTGTGCTCATCGTTGCGATCACCAAATGTCCAGTTTCCGAGGCAGTAAGCGCGATCTCTACGGTCTCGCGATCGCGGAGCTCTCCGATTACGATGACATCTGGATCTTCGCGCAACGACGCTTTAAGGGCCGAGGCAAAGGTCTTTGTGTGACGACCCGCCTCCCGCTGCGAGATCACAGCGAGCTTGCGAGGATGTACAATTTCGATCGGATCTTCCACGAGGAGGATGTGCCCGGCCTTGGTCGAATTTACGAGATCAACGAGAGCGGCAAGCGTAGTGGTCTTGCCGTGTCCACTCGGCCCAGCGATCACGACAAAGCCCTGGTGATGCGCCACCACTTTGGCGAGATCCTTTGGCAGTCCCAACTCATCCAGGTTTCGCGGTGCCGCGAGAGCTAAGCGAAACGTGCCCTTCCATCCGACCTGGTGGCGGGAGATGTTGGCGCGCAGCCGTCCACCGCCGGGGGCCTCCACCGCAAGGTCGACGTAGCCAACTGTGTTCAAACGCGCTTCTTGCTCGGTTTCGAGCAATGGCTTAAGTAGCCGTTCCACCGCTTCGCGATCGAGCGGCTCGGTCTGCGCGTCGAGAGGAACGAGCTCGGAGTTCTGACGGATCGCAACCACGCGACCGGCCGAAATGTGCAGGTCACTGGCTCCGGCTGCACGCGCTGCGGCGACGAGCTCCCCAAACGGCGTCAAAGCGACCGAGGAACTGAAAACGTGCGCGTGCTGCCCGGGCTCCATGGCAACCTTCAGCGCGCTTTGAGCCGCGGCAGGCGGGGACACGTGCGACGTCGGGGACGGTGCAAGTTCCGATTCGAGCGAAATCGGCCCGGCGCCTGGGAGATCGAGCGTCAATGGCTGCTGCGGCGATAGGTCGAGACCACCTCCGGGTGGCGACGACACGCTCTCGTCCGGCCGATGTGGCGGAGCCGCCGGTTGCTTGGGCACGCCACCGTGTCGCTCGTCGCGGTCGCGATCGCGGTTAGGCGTCGACGGACGTTCGACAACCCCGGTCGAGCCACGCACGCTTCCGCCCGGCGAGGTGCTTGCCTGCGGCGATCCTGGTGGCCTCGGCGCCGCGCGTGGCACCGGCGTTTGCAGTGGCTCCAGCCGTACGACAACCTCGTCGCCGCGGCGACCCGTGCGCACGCGCAACCGACGCGCCCCAACATCCACCTCCGTTGGTTCGGTCGCAGCATCGGACTGCGGCAGCAGCGCCGCAAGCGGAGTACCATCGACAAACGCGTTGAGCATAGCCAGCGTCAGTGGCCGAGCCGTCAAATTTACGTAGGTGCCGTTCTGCCGCATGGCAATCGCCCGGTTGGTCGCGAACACGAGCTCTGTGACGCCATCCCGGTCGAAGTACGCTAAGATCTGCTGCAGCTGAGCAGTCACCCATTTTATCTTAGGGTTCGTGCACGGCTAACTCAATCGATTCGCGGCAGCTAACGCGGTATGGTGCAGTAGTCCCATGTCGGATGCACGACCGGTCCAACGCCCCCATCTACATTATTATGCTGCCCCTTGAAACTGACTACCTAGTAATCGGATCTGGCATCGCAGGGCTAAACTTCGCGCTCACGGCTGCCGAACATGGGCACGTGGTTGTCGTGACCAAAAAGCGCCCCCACGATACCAACACCAACTGGGCGCAAGGCGGAGTTGCCGCCGTGTTGGCAAAGGGCGACAGCTTCGACCAGCACATCGCGGACACGCTAAATGCTGGCGACGGGCTGTGCGATCGAAACATCGTTGAACTTTGTGTCAACGACGGTCCCGCGCAAGTCCAACGCCTGCTGTCGCTCGGAGTGCGGCTCGCCCGCGACTCTGCGGGCGAACTCGATCTGGGCCGCGAAGGCGCCCACTCCCATCACCGCGTCGTTCATTGGGAAGATGTCACGGGACGTGAAATCCAACGCGCACTCCTCGAAGCCGTTGCCGGCCATTCGAATATCACGCTTCTCGACGAACACATCGCCGTTGACCTGTTGTCATTGGAGAAGTACGGCGCAGAGCCCGCTTGTTTTGGCGCGTATGTTCTCGACCGGCGCTCCGGCGAGGTAAAGACGATTTGCGCGCGCGCGACCGTGCTTGCCAGCGGAGGCACGGGCAAGGTGTACATCTATACGTCGAACCCTGACGTCGCTACCGGAGATGGCATCGCGATGGCTTACCGCATCGGTGCCGCGTGTGGCGATCTCGAATTCGTCCAGTTCCACCCTACAGTGCTCTACCACCCCCACGCCGGCAGCTTCCTAATCTCGGAAGCGCTGCGCGGCGAGGGTGGCATCCTCAAACTCACCACTGGCCAAACGTTCATGGAGAACTACCACGCCATGGGCTCCCTGGCGTCTCGCGACATCGTTGCGCGCGCGATCGATAACGAGCTCAAAAAATCGGGCGCAGATTCCGTTGTTCTCGACATGACCCACCTCGACGCCGCGTTTGTGCGCGGTCGGTTTCCCAACATTTACGAACGCTGCCTCGCCTTGGGCATCGACATCACCAAACAGCCGATCCCAGTCGTGCCTGCGGCACACTATATGTGCGGAGGAGTAAAGACTGACACTCATGGAGCCACCACGGTTCGCGGTCTATACGCGATCGGTGAATGCGCGTTCACGGGACTTCACGGCGCCAACCGCTTAGCATCCAATTCTTTATTGGAAGGTATGGTGATCTCAGCCCGTGCTGCTGCTGCTGTGCGCGAAGCGCCGCGAATGCGCCCAGCTCAGGTCACGCCGTGGACGTACAACAATGCAACCGACTCCAACGACGCGATTGTCGTTGCGCTCAACTGGGATGAAATTCGAAGGTTCATGTGGTCGTACGTTGGCATTGTTCGTTCCGACAAGCGATTGGAGCGCGCCCTGCGGCGAATCGCGATTTTGCGCGACGAAATCCGCGAGTACTATATCGACTTCAAAGTGACGAGCGATTTGGTCGAGTTGCGCAATCTCGCCCTGGTAGCCCATCTCATTATCGAGAGTGCACAGCGCCGCAAAGAATCGCGCGGACTGCACTTCACGCTCGACTACCCCAACAAGCTTCCCGAAGCTCGGCATTCCGAGATCCAGCTAAAAACGGGGCCACGAGGTTCGTAGAGCCCGCCGATGCGGCACGGCAATGCGGCTATCTGTGTGCTGTGGCTGGCCACTGCGGCTTGCGGCGTCCGTGGACCATCCCCTGCGGTCTCCACCATCGAGCAATATCTCGATGCATTGCGATCTGGTCGCCCGCGCGACGCGTACGACCTGCTTTCTGACACGACCAGGAGAACGCTCAGCTTCGACGAATTCGCCCGACAGTGGAAACACACGCAGGCGGAGCGCTCGTGGCAGATTGAGGCGCTCGAGACGGGAATCAAAGGCAACCCCAATACGCGTGAGCTCGCGCGCATGGCCTACACCGGCGGAAACGTCATGTACCTTCAGCGCGAAGGGAACGCGTGGCGGCTTGAGACCGACCTTGCCAGCGCGGTGCACGCCAAGCGGCCACGCGATGTGATCGAACGGTTCGCCAACGCCATCGCCCGTCGAGATATTGCCGCCGCGCTCGACCTGCTTACGCGCCGTCGCCGCGAGGCCATGGCCAAACAAGTAGAGGGTTTTCTGTCTGGTCTTGGGGAACAAATCGACAACCCCGGCTTCGCCGGGGTGCGCAGCACTCCCGACTCGGGAGTGCGGAGGCGGATCGACAGCCGACTCGATCACTTCGGCCTCGACCGGGCCGAACTCCGTTGGGATGATCGCAACTTCCGCTACCGCATCATGCTGCGCAAGGAAGCCGGAGACTGGCGCATCGACGACATCTACATCCGACCCGTCCCACAGCGCGAAGGCCCCGATTCCGCTGGCAAGAGCGACCCTAGCGAGTAGCCCCAGTACGAACATCAAAACGCGTCGGCCGTAAGTCAATGTCGGTGCGACACTTACAAGAGGACTGAAAACACGCTCCCTGGTCCGCGTCAGTCAAGAGTATTATGGAGAATGGCCAGAGTTGTCCTGCTGCTCTTGTTGGTCGCCTGTGGCCATGTCGGTTTTGACCCGATTCCTGCAGAAATTCCTCCGGACGGCACGAACGACGGCTCGTCCGACGGGGCCCCCAACGCGCGCCGATGTTTGAGCTCGCTCGCCGGATTGGGCGACCCTGCATGCGCACTCCGCACGGATGGGCGAATGGCATGTTGGGGGACAAATTCGCAAGGTGAACACGGCAACGGAACCACCGATGAGCACCGCGACCCGATCCTCGCCGACGGAGTGATGGGGGCAGTTGGGATCGCTGCGGGCGAGTTCCACTCGTGCGCGATCACGCAAAACCGGTCCGCGCTGTGCTGGGGACAAAACGACGCGGGACAAGTTGGCGACGGAACGCTCACGCGCAGATTAGTTCCAACCCCGGTCTACATGATTGACGAGGTCGCACAGATCGGAACGGGTCAGACCCACAGCTGTGCGCGCCATACCGACGGTCACATCTCCTGTTGGGGCAAAGCAACGACGGGCGCTGTTGGGACATTGGGCACAAACGTGCTCATCCCGGTCACCGTGGCGGGGATCTCAAACACCACCCATCTCGCCGTGGGGGACTACATCACGTGTGCGATCACCGCCGATCGAGCGCAGTGTTGGGGCGACGACAACCAGCTCGGCGATGGAACACTCGTCGATCGGCCTACTCCTGGTCCTGTCGCATTGCCGAACATGCGGGTGATCGACATTGCGGCTGGCTGTCATCGCCATGTGTGCGCTGTGCTCGAGGACGGGAGCGCGTGGTGTTGGGGTGACAATACTCGGTACCAGCTCGGGGACGGAACGCGAACGACGTCGAGGATACCGGTGCAGGTGAAAGCCGCTGTTTCATTTACTCGCATCACCGTTGGCGCGTGGCATGCCTGCGGCATCGACTCTAGAGGCGACGCGTGGTGTTGGGGCGACAACGCCGTCAACCAGATCGACGAGGCAACGGTCGCTGCGATTCAACCGCGGCGCATTGCGCTAGCCGGCCCCATCGATCAGATCCAAGCCGGCTGCAACCGCACCTGTGCGCGCGCTGGGGACCGCGTGTGGTGTTGGGGCGATGATGGCCTCACGGTGCCGACACCGCGAACGATCCACGAAATTTCCATTCCCTGTCCTTAGGTAGCATGGTTTGTGATCACACCCCCCAGCGGCCGATCTCCGGGCAGACTGCTTTCCCCCTTACCTTGGCTTCCGCACAGGATGGTTCTTTGAGGCCGAGGCAACGTTTACAGGTCGTCGCAGATCGTGCCTAGTCGGCCATAGATTCCTAGGTCGCGGTAGATCAGATACAGGTTCTCGCGCACAGGCAGGACCGTCAGCGGATGCTTCTTCTTGCGATTCACCCAGAATGCGATTGGACCACTGTCAGCGATGATCTTTAGTCTGCCGTTCTTCGTTGCGTAGATTTCGCCTGCGGAGTCGGAAACCACATTCGTCATGACGAGCTGCTTCATCGAACCTTTTTGGCCGACAAACACGCGATACCCCCTTCCGCCATATTCTTTCTGTAGTTCGTCGACGTAGTAGTAGGTTCCGTCATCGTCGCGGGCCAGAAACTTCGCCTCGCGTTTCCACAGCGGAGGATAGAATTTTACGTCCTTCAACAGGGACCGCGTCTCGTCGGGGCTGAGCTTGATCAGTGGCTGGCGCTGCTCACTACACCTCAAGGTCGGCTTGCGATTCTCAATGCCAAACCACGTGTCAGCCCAGTCGGTGCGCGGCGCCCACACGTACCATCCGTGATGGGCATCTCTGGGTGACGCAAACGAACTTGCTAATCGCTGTTGATAGACGACTTTCGCATCGCCGTAGAATACCCACTTGCTTGCGGCGTCGTTGTTTTCGAACGAGCCTGGCTTCGGTAAGATGTAAATGCCGCCTTGATCGTCGCGCAGCGCGATCAGTTTGTCGAGCACCGCATCGGCGTCAATGGGCTTGGGGTCATCTGGCGATTTCACCGTTTTTGGATCGGCAAACGCACCAGTCGTTGCGCTCAAAAACAGCACGGTGGCGAATAGAACACCTGCCGACGGGGTGCCATGTTGGATCGATGTACAAGGCTGGCTTGCAATTGGGGAGGAAGGAGTGTTTCTCTGGCGACAACAGGTCATTTCGGATCAGGCTTGCATTCTACGACGGAACTACCGGGTGCAGCGTCACGGTTTAATCTATTTCTTCCGATTGGAAATGAACATCGACCTCGGGCACTTCCGATGCGCCCGCGAGGCGATCGATCGCCGCCTCCGTCGAGGAGTCGACAGTAGATCCACGATCGCGAAGCTGAACCGCCGCCGCTCTCCGTACTTCTTCTTCCGCATTCCGGTCGTTGACCAAGCGGATCAGTTGAGGGTCGACTTCGCTACCACCGCGAGAAGCGGCAGAAATCGCGGCGACAGCAACATTGGGATCCGGATCGCGCATGAAGTTCGCGAGTTCACTGTCCACGCGCGAATCGTCTACGTTCATCAGCGAACGGATCGCTGCAATCCGGTCATCTACAGCGCCTTGCCGCGCAGCAGAGAGCAGTGCAGTCTGAGCCCGTTCCGTACCCAGTTGGCCGAGATGGCTGAGCGCTGTCGTTCGCACACTTGAGTCATCATCGTGGACGAAGCGCAACAACGTATCGATCGACGGGGTCCCCGTCGCTTCCGCGATGCCGGATAGGGCCGCCGCCCTCACGGCGGGCTCTTTTGACCGCAACGCAACATCCAGCAGTTGCTTGGCTTCCGGTGTGTTCTGACGCGACAAGACCCAAACGGCTTGACTTGCTTCGCGGCCGCCCTCCCCCTCGATTAGCTCGTGTGCAAAGCGAAGTCCCTCGGGGGCGCCCGCCTGGACCAGCTGGGTCATCACTTCCAGTTTCATTTCGCTGCTCGATGAAGCTGCGGAAATCAGCGCGGCTTTCACATTGTCGCTTACACCTGACCGGCCCAGCGCGTTTGCCGCTGCCAGTGCAGCGGCCGAGTTTTTTTCCGTCAGCGCCGATACAAGCGCCTGGCGAGCCGCTTCTGTACCGACGCGACCGAGCAGGTCGGCGGCTTCAATTGCCTCATCTCTTCGTCCTGATCGCAAGGTCTCGGACAGCATGCGGCTAACCGCGGGATCGGTCGGATGAGACTGTGTCAACATCGCCAGCGACTGGGTGCGAACCGAGCCACGCGCTTTTGCGGCAATGTCGATGAGAGCGTCGACGGCTCGGCGCGACCGCGAATCGCCAAGCAACCGAATCATCTCGCTACGCTCGGTCAACGATCCTTTGGTCGCAAGGTCGATGGCGATATCAAAGGCCTCCGAATTGCCGGCTCTGAGTAGCCTGGGCAGTACTTCTCGACGATCCGCGCCTGTGCCCTGTTTCATCGCGCTCAGCAAGACGTGATCCACGTCTTCCCCCGAAAGCTGCGCCAATTGCGCAAGCGCACCTGTACTTTGCGCGTCGTCGGAGAGCGCCGCCGAGATAAGAAGCTCTCGCGCTTCCGGACCGCCCAGCCTTGCGAGCTGACTCGCCGCGTACGGCGCAGATCGGCGATCTCTCGCGTTCATGATCTCGCCCAGCACGGCAATCGCACGGTCACCGCCTACCGATCCAATAGCTTCGATGGCGGCGAATTGAGTGTCCGTTACGCCGTGCAATGCCGCCTCGCGCAGCAGCGGCAGTGCGTCGCCGCCCTTGTGGGCCAAGGCCGAGATCGCAGCCTGGACAAGTTGCGCATTTCCCGTTTTCGCGACGGCGGTGATCTTGCCAAGCAGCTCATCGTCGACCTCCTCTATCGAGGCCCACGCAGCTGCGGCTATGCGGCTATCGGGTGCATCGAGTAATGCGCGTACGGCGGCCTCTGCGGACGGGGTCGATGCGGTTCCCAGCGCCGACACAGCGGCAGCTGCAATCGAATAGTCGGGCGACTTGGCGAGATCGATGAGCTTGGCCACCGCCGGCTCGCTGGCGAACCGCCCCAATGCAGCAATCGCAGTGTCCTGCATCGGATCGCCGGCCTTGGATGCGATCTCAAGCAGCACCCGCTCGGCTTTTTCGCTTTGAGATGCCCCAAGTGCGGCGATCGCCGCCGCCCTCACCAACAGCCGCTCATCGCTCGTTGCGTCGAGCACCACGTCGACGGCACGCTCCGTGCCGATCGCCGCAAATGCGGCAAGAATTCGTTCAGGTACTCCGGGGCGGGGATCGGCAAGCATTCCTCCAAGGGCTTCGACTGCGTCGTCGGTACCGACCGCGGCCAGCTTTTCGCACAGCACTTGAAGGTCGCGCAGAGACTTCGCCGCCAGAATGCGATCAATGAGATCGCGCTCGGAGATGCCAAGTGCACCGGCGGTTACTCGAATCGGTCGGCGCAGCGCCAGCGGTATGGGGCTGGAATGCGTCTGAACTTCGGGACTGCGGATGTCGCGCCCCGCTCGATGGTCGCGTAGCGTTTGGGCAGCGGTTGCAGCAGCGAACAACATACAGGCAATTTTCCAGCGGGTGACTGTCTGCACGGCGCAGCCTCCTGGCGAACTTCGAGCGTCTAACGAACGACTAGACACAACGATCTACTTCCGCCCGGGACTGGCGAAATGTTCCAATGGTTGGACACCGTCTTTGCAGCGAGGTTCTCGAAATCTTGGATCGCCAGTGCGGCACATCGGCGGCTTATGAATGCAACCATGGGTCCAGCGCCAACTCCACGAAAACCCAGGGCGACGTGCAGGGCGGTACGCAACAATTTGCGCGATCGAGCAGCAGCTAACTCCGACACCAAAGCACAGTTGGCTGTGCACCAACGACCCGTCGGCGGTGGAGCGTACTCTACGACCGGGTGACCGGTTCAGCGGCGGCCTCGGCGTGCCACTGCTTCATCGCGGGCAGTTCGTGCACCGCAGCGACGTAACGGCTGCACACGGCATCTAGCGCCACTGCGTAGGTCACGAAGCGCGTGGTCACCGGTGCAAACATCGCATCGGCGATCGTGAACGCGCCGAACAAGAACGGCCCGCCGCTCCGATCCAAGCATTCCCGCCAGATCGCGGCGATTCGGGCGATGTCGGCCTCCACCTCGGGTGTGCGGCCGATGCCGGGCTTGTTCACCCCGAGATTCATGGGCATGTTGCTGCGAAGCGCAGCAAAACTGCTGTGCATCTCCGCCGAGATCGATCGGGCATGGGCGCGCTGGGCGCGCTCAGCGGGCCACAGTCCAGCCTGTGGATACAGCTCCGCGGTGTATTCGCAGATTGCGAGCGAATCCCACACTCGCAGTTCGCCATCGTGAAGAACCGGCACCTTTCCTGCCGCGTTGACGGCGCGGATGTTCGCTTTCGCATCCGCGGTGTCTAGAGAAATCATTTGGGTCTCGAACGCTGCGCCAGTATGGGCGAGCGCGACGTATGGTCGCAATGACCACGAAGAATATCGCTTATTGCCGACAAATAGGGTGAGCGCCATGGGCGCGACGATAGCGCATTACACACTCAACTTGGCAAGCTTCTTATGAAGGCCTTCGCGCGTAATGCCAAGTGCCGCTGCGGTCTTGGTCTTGTTGCCGCCGTGTTCGCGCAGCGCTTCTGCGATCAGCCAACGCTCGACCTGATCCATCATTTCTTTGAGCGTTCCCGGTTTGGGCGCAATGCGAGCAACGGTGCCCTCGATTTGGCGTAGGCGCGGCGATAGATCGGTTGCTTCGACCCAATGCCCGTCTGCTTGGATTACGACGCGCTGAATCTCGTTTTCAAGCTCGCGAATGTTTCCGGGCCAGTTGTACGAACTGAGTGCATCCAGTGCGTCTTGCGTAAACCCTGGTGCTTCGATGTGGTACTCGCGGGCGTAGCGTTTGAGAAAATGCCCAGCGAGAAGCGGAATGTCTTCGCGGCGGTCGCGCAGTGGCGGCACCTTGATTGGAAACACCATCAGGCGGTAATACAGGTCCTGACGGAACCGACCTTGTTCCACTTCGGCTGCGAGGTCGCGGTTAGTCGCGCAGATGATTCGGACATCAACGCGCTTCTCATGCGTGGCGCCAACTGCGCGAATCGTGCCCTCTTGAAGAACTCGCAGAAGCTTGGCCTGCAATGCCTGCGGCATTTCCCCAATTTCATCGAGGAACAGCGTCCCCCCTTCGGCAATTTCGAATAGGCCTTTTTTGTCGCTATCAGCACTGGTAAACGCGCCCCGCTTGTGACCGTACAGCTCGCTCTCGAGCAGGTTCTCCGGCAGGGCCGCACAGTTTTGCGCAACGAACATTTTCTCTCGGCGCTGCGATTGGTAGTGAATGGCGCGCGCAATAAGCTCTTTCCCTGTTCCGGTTTCGCCGTCGATGTACACCGTAGCTCGCGTGTCGATCACCCGCTCAAGTTGTGACAGCACGGCTTTCATCGCCACCGACTGCCCAATGATGCTATCGAATTTGATCTTGGTCTCGCGGCGTTTGAGATAGACGTTCTCTCCCCGTGCCTTTTCTTCAGCGACGCGGAGGCGCTGGACCAGCGTGGCGTTGTCGATTGCGAGTGCAGCTTGAGCGCCAAGCAGGAGTGCAACCTCGAGATCGCGATCCGTGAACATATTCGCCGATGCGCGATTGTCGGCTTGAATCAGGCCGATAATGTCGTCGCCGCGCCACAGAGGCACCGCGAGCACAGAGAGGATTTTGCCACCCAAAATCGATTCACTCGTCGACAACTCCTCCTGCGCATTCGCAGTGAGCACGGCCGCCCGATCGGCGAGAACGCGGCGAAGCACCGCTCGACTCGCTCGCACCGGGTCGGGGCCTGCGGCCACGCGTTCATTTGGCACAGTGCGCTCGCGCGACACGGCGAGCGCAAAGCGATCTTTGTCGGTCTCTGAGCGGAGGAGAATGGCGACGTGGGTTGCGCGCTGCAGTAGTTGGAACGTGACCGCAACGATCGCTTCGATGACTTCCGTCGGCTCGAGTCGAGCCCCGAGCGGCTGGAGCGCTTTGTAAACCCGTGCGGCTTCGGCGGGTTCGCCCTCGATGTGGTCCGCCACGCGTGGCAGGTCCAAGATCGAACGCGAAGCGATCAGTCGATCGCCAAACTCATCATCGTTGTCGCTAGGCGCCTCTTGGACCATGCGCACCGCGATCCTCACGGGGTCGTGTCGATTGCCCAACAGGAGGAAATCGCCGTCCGCCAGAACGACCTCCCAGTTCGTTCCTGCGTTGACCTCGATGCGACGCCCCGCGCGCTCCACCGCGCTACCGTTGGTCGAGCGCAAGTCTCGCAATACGAACCCAGCGCCGACCTGGGCGAGGAGTGCGTGGTCTCCCGACAAGTGGTAGTCGGTAATGGCGATGGTGCTGGCTGGGGATCGACCGATCGTCGCGCGTGCGCTCGCGATGCGATGGATCCGCGTTTCAGCTGTGCCGTGCACGATTTCGAGGACGATCAACCGCGGGTACCCCGAGTTGAATATACAGCAACTTCGCGCAGTTGGGTTGCGCACGGAACATCGACGGCCGCTGGCCTGGATCAGCGAACGCCTACCCCTGAGATCACAACGCAACTACCAGTGGCGTTCGAAACGTCAGCCCCACCGAGCCCTGCAGAGTGCCAACTCCAGCCGCCATGTCCCGTGCCGCAACCTCAGCGTACACGCCGATGGCGTACGTTCCGAGAAAAAGCGTACCGGGTGCTATGCCGATGCCGCTGACGTACAGCTCAGCGCTCAGTCGGCCCGACACACCAAAGCCCCGGTGCGTGGGCCCGTTATACGCGGAGCTCGCCAGGTATTCGCCGCGCCCCGCCCCCCACGTTCGCCAGAACGAGCCGTGCGATAACGTTTGCGCGATCTCCAGGTAACCACCGCCGTACTCAATGCTGCTTGCGTTCGAGGCATCCAACGGTGCCGAGAGCAGCCCTGCAAACGCGCCAACGCCGATATCGGTGTTGGTCGGCGTTGGACTCAGCGAAGCCCAGTGGACACCAATCGAGGCCGCGATTCCAGGCGCAAAGCCCGTCCTCGTGTTAGCCCCGGTGGCACCAATTTGGATCGCAAGCGGCAACATAAAGGGCGGTCCGGGACGACGACGATACGATGAAGCCGGAGAAACCTGAACGCCGCCTTGAAAGCGGTGGTCGCGCACCTCGGGTTGGGCGTACGCGCCACCCGCTGCCCCAAGTACCGCGGCAACCACGAGACACCGGAAAATCGACTGCGTCATGAACTACCTCTTTCCGTGGGTTTTTCCATGAGCCATGCCAATCGCCGCCACGATGCCAGGGCCTGATGCCAGGCCGCCTGCGCTACCTAGTCGGTGCGACTGTGAACCTGTGTTCACTCAGGGTTGATCGGATTGTCCTGGATGGTCGGTCAGGTCGCCAAGCCCGCGCGATACCTATATTGTCCCTCGAGATCAGGCCAAGAAATTATAATAATATTTAATAGTTAACAACGTTAGATCGCTAGTACGAGACGGCCGTTGATACACGGAATGAGTTATCGCGATGACGTTACCGCTCTTACTGCTCGCCATGCTGCTTTGACGGTCGAGGTCCAGCAAAAAGCGCGAGAGCTCGAGGCCGCTTCTGCCCTCCTCGCGGAAGCAAAAGCCAAAGCCAAGTTGCCGGTGCTGCCCAACATTCGCGTCGCCGCGCCATGCACAGCGGACTGGAACGCCATGGTCGGAGACGAGCGTGTGCGCGAGTGCGCAAAGTGCGACAAGCGCGTCTACCATCTGTCGAACATGACGCGCGATGAGGCCGAGGCGCTGATCGTCGAGAACGAAGGCCGGCTATGCGTGCGCTACTTTCAACGCCGCGACGGGACGATCATTCTCAAAGACTGCGAAGTCGGAGTCTCCAGTCGCCGCAAGCGCCGCCTGATCGCCGCCGGGGCAGCAGCGCTGCTCGCGGGTAGTGCTGGTGCCGCGATGACGCTGTCCTCCAGGACGAACCGCGCTCCGGATCCCGACCGGGTCGAAATTCAAGGCGGAGTTACAGGCTACGACGCGCAGCTGTACGGACAGCCGATGGGGTCAGCCCCCAGGAAACCCAACGCTCAGGCGATGATGGGCGAAGTGTCGATGAGCAACCCGCTAAAAGACCAGTAGTCACGGCACACGGTGGCCTCGCTGCAGAGGTAAGCAACCGGAACGATCGCGTGCGGATGCTTCGGACCTGCCGCTCGGAGCAACCAGGATCTACTTCTCCTGAATGAGTTCGGGGAAGAAAATGCGCTGGAACAGTGGGAGGTCAAACTCCTGAGTGTGCCTGGTGTTAAAAAACGACCAAGCGTCGCGAGAAGCATCGTTATCGTCGTAGGTCGTCCCTTGTGCGCTGGCTGCTGCTTTCAACATCCTTGCAAGCGCCTCGGGCTTGAGAACTTTTCCGCCGTTCTCTGCGCAACTATCCGTCGCGTAGACCTCCCAGATTTTTTCCTGAGTTTGCTGAGCCACGTAGGTCCGGACCCGATCGATGATCGCTTGGCCACCCGAGTACGCCCGTTCCGGTTCACTGTAGGTTTTGGAAGGGTAACAACCGATTTCCGCCAACATGGCTTTCCCCTGTTGTAGGAGCGAGAGAGGCTTTTCCGGGGGGGCTGGAACAGCCCCTTGGTCTGCAACTTTCATTACTTTGGGTATTCTTGAGGGGTCGCCCACGGCTTTTCCATTATATCAGTGCCCGCGCATGCTCAAAGCGTTTTCGCGCTGGAGTTGCCCGGGAACCATGTCCTCGTCGACCGAGTCTTTATCCGGGGGGTATCCGTGTCGGCTCAGCCACGGACCGACACCACTTCCGATCTCTGCAAACGGCGACTTATTGGCCGGCGATTCACCGGTGAGATAGTCCAGCGCTGCGGCTTCCCACACAGGACGCCAGTGTTTGGCAGATAGCAGGTGGTCGAATGGAATGAGCCTGGTCCGGGCCGGATCGCACGGGTGCTGGCCATCGCGTACGCGGAGGAACCCGTCATCTCCACCGCCGGCAAGTTTCACGGGCAGCATCTTCCATGTCATCACTTCACCCGTGGTCGGGAACGCTGCCTTAATGCGGCATTCGAGGATGATGTGTTCTGGGATGCGAACGCGGTGGGGTGCTAGATGCGGAATGGCCTCGGCTGCCTCCGATCCACCGAGCACTAACGCAAGGAATCGTAAGACCATGCCCAAAGGACTTTCATCGGCCAGCCGCGAACCGCCGAGCGGGGGAGATAAGGCGCGAATCGAGGCCTGGATCGCCCGACCGCGAACATCCTCCCGCGCCAGCGTTAGTGTTTCGACAGCGGCCTGACTATGCGTATAGATGTCCACGTGCTCGCCAGCGGCATTGCCGGCCCGGGGCAATTCGATGCCGTACTGCTTGCCGTGCTTGCGAATGCTTTCGAATTCTTCCAGCAGCATGTCGCTCGCTGCCGGGATCGAATCGAAGCGATACGTCGGTAGGCCGACTGCGAATATGCGTCCGAGCAGGTGCTCGGGCAGCGGCGTTCCGCTGTCGCGAAATAGATTGAGCAGCCATTCCAGCGGCTTGCCGACCGCGCCCCATTCGCTTAAATCGACAGCTGGTTCGGCTTCCGGGAAATGCGTCAGTGGACGCAGTTGCGATTGTGGCGAATCGTCGTGGAACGGGTGACTGATGATGAGCTTGCCATCGGGCTTGAGCATGCTCGCCGGAACCATCAGCCAGCTTCGCCCATGTAGGACGCCACCAATGGACGACGCGCGTGTGACGGTGAACTTGCTCATCGGCGCATTGGGCGGCGGGCCGGCTTCGATCGCTTGTTTCACCGCCTCATCCGAATCGCCATCACTCCAGTTGGACAGAAATTTGTAGACCTTTCCGAGCGGCCATTGTCGCCACACGGCCTTGGTCTTCGGTGCGAGCCGCCATAATTTTGGACCGTCAACGGCGACGACCTGATCCAACGGGGCATCCGCCGGTGCGATGACCGCATCGCGCAGCCGTTCCCGATATGCTTCGTCGGTGAGCCGGCGTTCACCTTCCGCCACCTGTTTGGGCGTGAGGTGAGTGTAAATCTCGGTGACGGCGGCATCCTCGGTTTCCGACAGGTATCCGCTGTTTAACTCTTTGGCGAGGACCCACAAGTCGGTCCAATGCATGTCGGCGAAGCGGGGTTTGAGCCGCTCATACACGGCAAGCGCCACGTCGTCGCGCAGCGATGCGGGAATGTGATCTGCGTCAAAGAAGTGGAGGAGTGTCCCCGCCGGCAACCCGGGTTCGGTGAGAGCTCGAACCACGTCGTCTTTCCACGGTTTCAGCGGAGCTTGCGTGCCATCGTTGCGAAGGGTCCGCTCTGGCGAAGAGTAACTGCCAACGTGTTGATAGATCGCGTGAGCGGCACGAGCACCGGTCGTTTGATCGCGGCGCTTGACCGCTTCGGCGTTGGGAGCGCGATGTGGAGGATACAGCCACGACGACAAAACTGGAAAGTAATCGCTCGGGTCGTCGGCACTGGGCGAATAGGCATGATTGGCCGAAGTAAGAACTTGCTGAATCGTTTCACGACTATCGGGGGAAGCAGCTCCAACGCCGGGTTGCGCTTGCGGCGCTAGCACGCCAGGTTCTGGGGCGGGCCCATCGGAGCGCGGGGCGATTTGTCCCTGCGGTTGCTCAGTACTTCGTTCTGCGATGACCATCGTCGATACCGCTGTGACGCAGAGGCCCGGACAATGTAGACAATTTGATACGTAGGTACCACTAGTTTTTTTTGCTTCGCATACAGCTGGTTGCGTCGGCCCGCAGCGCTATGCGGCGATTTCATAGAGTCGAGTTGTGCCGCCGGCCAACTGACTTATAGTCTGGCATGCCCACGGGACGCATCCGCTTTCTTATTGGCTTAATGAGTTTGATCTCGTGCAGTGGCGGTTCCATTACCGAGCCTGTTGCAACGAAGTTTGGGCTGGATCAGCGCCCGCAGAACACGTCATGCGTAGCGCGCGACCGACCTCTGCCAACCGCAAGCGGATCTCAGGGCGTTGCGCTCGTGCGGCAATGGCCGGGGCTCACGTTCACTCAGCCGATTTATCTGACGCAAGCCCCAGGCGATCGTTCGAAATGGTACGTGGTTCAGCAGGGCGGAAAGGTGCGCGTGTTTCCCAGCACGGCGACCGCCGATACCGACGTCAAGGACTTTGTCAGCGTTGCCGTGAACACAAGCTATTACGAGGCTGGACTATTGGGCTTTGCGTTTGACCCCGGCTGGCAAACCAACCATCAAGCGTACCTGTCGTACACGCGCAATGTTGCCAATGGAGACCCCCTTCCTCCCGCCAGTTGCCCCAATCCGGTCCGCCCGTTTACGTCGGTGATCGCGCGCTATCAAAGCTCCAATGGCGGCGCCACTCTCAACCAAGGGCCCGACGAAATTCTGACGATAGGCCAGCCGAGCGTCTATCATAACGGTGGCAACATCCAGTTCGGCAACGATGGCAAGTTGTACGTTGGATTTGGCGACGGTGGTCCCGGCAACGATCCGTGTGACTCCGGCCAAGATAAGAACTCGTTGTTCGGCAAGATCCTCCGGATCGATGTCACATCTGCCGCGGCCGGGACGTACAAAACGCCTCCAGACAACCCGTTTTTCGGCGTCGCCAATGCCAAGCCGGAAATCTGGGCCTTGGGGTTTCGCAACCCGTGGCGGTGGAGTTTTGATAATGCGACGGGAGACCTGTGGCTGGGCGATGTGGGCCAAAACGCGTGGGAGGAGATCGACCAAGTGGTCAAAGGCAATAACTACGGCTGGAAGATTTGTGAAGGCAAACATCGCCGTGGCAGCACTACGGAACTGTGCGCAACACCTGGACTGACCGATCCGGTGGTCGAACATGGGCGCACCGAGGCCAATGCGATCACGGGCGGGTACGTCTACCGCGGCAGCGCAATTCCGAGTTTGTTGGGGGCGTATATCTACGGCGATTACATCAAAGGCACGATATGGGCGCTTACCACAGATGCTACCGGCAAGCGCGTGACAAAACCGATCCTGCAGGCTGTGCCAAACAGCCTCGTATCTTTTGGTCAAGACAACGATGGGGAGTTGTATGTCGTGCAAATCTCCGGCGAGATCTTCAAGCTCGTGCCGACTGGCACCCCCGTGGACGACCCATTCCCCAAACTGCTATCGCAGACTGGCTGCGTAGATGCAGCGGATGCGACCAAGCCGGCCAGTGGCGTACTCCCCTACGACGTGAACTCTCCCCTGTGGTCGGACGGCGCGACCAAGGAGCGATTCTTCGCCATTCCCGACGGCACGACGATCGCAATCGGCAGCGATGGCGATTGGGATCTGCCGATCGGCTCGGTGACGATGAAGCACTTCAGCGTCGGCGACAAACGAATTGAAACGCGGCTGTTTATGCGCCATGCCGACGGCGAGTGGGCCGGATATAGCTACGAGTGGAACGATGCAGGCACCGATGCAACGTTGCTGCCCGGAGCAAAAACCAAACCACTGGACTCCGGCGCCATGTGGACCTACCCGAGCCGTGCGCAATGCCTTGCCTGTCACTCGCAGGGCGCCGGAAGGACGCTAGGGCTCGAAAACGCGCAGCTCAACCGAGACGCGGTCTACACCTCAACCGCCCGAGTCTCAAATCAGCTCACGACTCTCGATCACATTGGCATGTTCACAATCGCGCTCGACCCGGATGAAAGCCATTGGCCTCATCTCGTCGATCCGGCGGGCACCGATCCGATCGACGCGCGCGCGCGCAGTTATCTGCACGCAAATTGCTCCCACTGTCACAGGCCGATGGGTGGCGGCGGTGGCGCAATCGATCTGCGATTCTCGCGGGACTTCATCGACACCAACACGTGCAATCAAGACAGCATGCGCGGCCCGGTCGGCACCGCGACCAAAATCTTGGTCCCAAGCGATCCGACATCCAGCATCATGGCGCTGCGCCTCCACGCCACCGACGATAAGCGCATGCCTCCGCTCGCCGTCAGAATCCCGGATCCCACGGGATCCGTGATCGACGAATGGATCACATCGATCACGGCATGCCCGTAGCTCGGCCCGGTTTCCTTCCGATTCGGCCGTCAGTGGTTATCGCCTCGCCCGCGACTGTACGGCCGAGGAGCGCCTCCTCCCAGTCGATCCCAAGCCGACGCACCTCGCGAGCAATTGCTTGCGCGACCGCGCAATGCCTTGTGCCAATCAAGGCTTCCCGTAAGTTCGAATTGGCTGAGCTTCGGGTAAGTGAACGTGATCACTAGCACGTGTGCGCCGACCCGGTAGTTCGTTCCCGAATTACAGCGATGCGAAATCTCGAGAAGAGTTCAAGGGATACCCGAATGTGATTGTTCTCACATCCATTGTTGTGAAAAGGCCCTTCCTTTTAGATCGCAGAGGAGAGGATCGAGAGGATCGGCACGTACTTTGCTTACCTGACGGGGATGCACTGCATGAACCCCCATCAGCACGCGACTACGGTCGTTGCGAGTACCGCTTTGGCAAGTCCCAAACGAACGGCCCAATCGTAGGAACTAATATCCATGATCAAAGTTCGTAAGCGGCCACAATATTGCAATACCCTCCTGCCCATTGCGAGCGTGCTTTGGCTTGCGCTACAAGGCTGTACCGTTGGAGGCGATGGACCGCCTGGTCCTCCTGCACCAGACGCCGGCCCCGAGCCACTCGGCAAGGAAACTGGTTTCATCGGTGGTTTTGTGGCTGCGCGCACAAGCCGCCTTGCATTTTCGACCACACCGTCCCCTCCCCAGCCGTTTTCGGTAGCCGAAGGCGAATTGTGGCTGCAAGCGGTGACTACGGCGGAAGGGCTGCGAATTCTTCATTTTGACATGAAGCGCAGCAATCCAACGCCACATCTTCCTGTCAAGGACTTTAGGGTACCGCTTGCGGGGAAGGGGAAAACGATCCTTACGTATGCTCAACAACAACTCTATTTGTGGGACTCTCCGACCAAAACGATCTACAGCGTGAATGCACTTACCGGACAAGTGAACAACGCCGTCGTTACGGATCCTCAACTTGGAGGCCACATTTTTCAGGCCAAGGTTTTGGATAACGCACTCTATGTGCGCAGCGGTGAGCCGACTGCTGACTCGACGGATCCCTCAAATTTTTCCATCTACGACCTGTCGACTGGAAAGTTCGTGAGTTCGAAGGTCGTAGGCAGTTCCTTTCTCGTCGAAGACCACTGGCTACTGCAATATTCGGAATATCCGTATCCAAAGAGGCTCGAGATCTATGATCTGGCTATGCCAACCGTGCCAACTCTAGTGCAAACGTTTGAACCGCCGATGGGATATAATAGAATATATGAATACTATACTCACATAAGCTCTGATTATCTTTGCATACAGTTCCAAGATCTAAGTTCTTCTCAGAAAGAGAAGACACGAATCTTTCAGTGGAACCGAGAACAAAAACAGTTTGGAAGTCCGTTTGATCTTACTTCGTTTGGGTGCGATGGAATTCTCGGCGACGTGATTATCGTTACCGGCATCGGAAGCAGCGAAGCTGCGACATTTCAGCAAGTCGGCCCCGAAGGGACTGTTCCACATGTTATCGCGACCACAGGCTGCAGCCCCTTTGGAACGGAGCAATCCAAGGACTTCATCACCTGCAACGACATCAAGGGACGGCTCTACGGAGCGGCGATCGACAGCGAGAGCCTGAAGCACAAGAATCTAGAAACCAAGCTGCTCGTCAACACGCCGCCCGGAAGAGCCGGGCTAAGCTTTTTCCACATCGTGGGTTCTCGAGTCATTGTGGATCCGGCAACCGATCAACAGTCGACGCTGGTATTCGGCCCGGATGTACCCCCGCAGTCGAAAGGCAATATCGTTTGTGACACTGCGAACGACGGGGAGGATCAGAGCGCGTGCTTCGAGACGCTCACCGGCCCGTATCAAGACTACTTTATCAATGGCATTCCCTATGAGCCCAAATATCCATTGTATAGCGACGGCGCCGAAAAGGCTCGAGCGCTCTATCTGCCCCCTGGCCAAACGATCGACACCAGCGACCCCGATGGCTGGGTATTTCCGGTCGGAACCAAAGCCTGGAAGGAATTCAGGTCGCCCACTACGCCCGGAGGACCAGCGTCTGCGTACGAAATTCGCACCTTCGAAAAGTTCCAGCCAGGCGCTGGGGCGGACAAATGGAAGGCCGCTGTATTCGTCCGGGACGGCATTTCCATTACGTGGGGGAAACGCGATCCAAACGACGCCACGATTCTTCGCAGCCAGGCTACCCATGACGCAAAAGTGCCTCACGTCGGAATGTGCAACACGTGCCATGGCGCCGCGAAGGACAAACTGCTGGGCTTCGATGCGGTAGATCTATCGGGCCAGCCGGGAAGCGCTTCGCTTGCTGCGCTAGCCACGCGAGGTCTCTTGAGTACTCCCGCTCCCCAGCCCGCCGAAATCCAAGGATCGGAAAAGGCGAAGGCGGCTTTAGGGTACATGCACAACAATTGCGGTACATGCCACCATCCACAGGGCCCAGCCGCATCCACTGGCTTGTTCTTTCGGCACTCGAATACGGCCACGAGCTTGCAGACCGAGAACGCCTATAAGACCTTGACCGCTGGTCCAACACCTCGTGTGGTCGCCAAGAATCCGGCGGGGAGTATCGTATTCCAGCGAGTCACCAGCACGACCGCACCCATGCCGCCCCCGCTACTGAACCAGAAGTTGGATCCAGCGATCAAGACTCTTTTCCAGAACTGGATCAACGAACTATAAGAAGGCGCTTCCGGGTTTCGGGTGGGTCGCCACGAAGATGGCGACCGGAAATTCTACTCCCTACGGGTCGTGGCCGTTCCCCTGATCGTGGTCGTTCCCGTGGTCGTGGCCGCGCGCGGGAACGAGAACGATACCGTAGCCGTGATCAACTCCGACGATCATGGATCCACGAGGGAACAGGACAAGACATCGCTGACACTTCACCGTGGACTTCATTGACAAGTGTCAACTGACGGCATGCTGTTTGGTGGTAGGGAATCAACCCACGAGAGAATGTAGCTGGTCCGGCCCGAGGTTGGCAATCTCAAGCTCGCCGAGGGGCATGGCTTTTAGCCAAACACGGTGCCACATGCCGCGGGTTGGCTCCAGCGCGACGACATGTCCTCGGAGTGCTGTGGATAAGAAGTACTCCTCGCCGCAGACCGAGATGCTGCCGCATGGACCGACATTCATGACCCATATGCTACGGCGCGGCTGCCCTACTTTCCCCTACTTTCTACGTCGGCAATTAAATCAGATGGTTATGATTCGCCGACGATGACCTATACCCAGATCAGGCGCCTACCGAAAATGCGCTAAGCCATTGAAACAGAACGCATTGTGCACCTGGGTTCGGAGGAACGATTGAATTTATGGACTCATATATGCTATGTAATATCGCATAAGAGTTCATATATGAGGCATTAATGCGTTCCTCCGTAGAAGATGTGCTCCCCTCCAAACTGCGCCGTGGCCTGAAGAAGTTCGGGGAGGACATCAGCGTGGCGCGGCGCAAGCGGCGTCTGACCGTCGCGATGATGGCTGAGCGCGTTGGAGTTGCCCAAAGCACGTACCTACGCGCAGAAAACGGTGACCCAAAGGTGGCCTTTGGTGTGTATGCGATGGTGCTGTTCATCCTGGGCTTCGGCGATGTGATTGCGAACCTGATCGACGCTCGCGAGGACGATCAGGGGCTTCTGCTCGATGTCGAGCGCGTGCCAAAACGCATTCGCGCAAGAAAGAACCCGACGCCGTCATGAGACGCACGATCCATGTCTTTTTGGGCGATACCCCCGTCCGCGTCGGTGTCATCCACTATGACTCCCAAGGCGCTCGGGAAAGCGCGGTATTCGAGTACGCCAGCGACTGGCTCGCTTCGTCCGCGGCCTTCGCTCTCGCGCCAGACCTTCGCCGCGTTGCTGGTCCACAGTTTCACAAACGGTCGAGGGATGGCTCCATTTTCCACGATCCGATCGCGGATACGGAGCCCGACGGCTGGGGCAAGTCCGTCATTCTTCGCGACCACGCCAAACGTCGACAGGAGGCAAAACGATCGGGAGCACCACCGCCCCCAGCCGCGCTCAACGAACTCGATTTTCTGTTGGCCGTCGACGACATCAGCCGTGTGGGAGCGTTGCGATTTCAAGACGAAACCGGGCGTTTCTGTCGTGCCCGCGAGCCGGGCGAGCGAACGACACCGCCATTAATCGAGCTTGGCGCACTACTCGCGGCATCGCGAGCCGTGGAAACCAACACGGAAACGAGTGCGGACCTAGCGTACTTGAGAGGACGTGGCACTTCGCTCGGCGGGCTGCGACCGAAGTGCAGCGTTGTCGATGAAAACGGACAATTGTCCATCGGCAAGTTTCCTAGCGTTCACGACCAGCGCGCCGTCGCCCAAGGCGAGGTGCTAGCACTTCGCCTCGCCAAGCGAGCCGGCATCAACGCCGCCCGCGCGCGCGTAGTCGATTCCGACGGTGTATCGGTCGCGCTCATAAGCCGATTCGACAGGACGCCCGCGGGTCGCATCATGTACATCAGCGCTGCAACGATGCTCGGCGTCGACACGACCGATCCGGGCGAACACTCATACACCGAGATCGTCGATGCGATTCGCGCCCACGGTGCCTCGGCGCAGGCTGATATCGACGAGCTGTTTCGGCGCATCTCCTTCTCGATTCTGATTACGAACGTCGATGACCACCTGCGAAATCATGGCTTCTTGCACGTCGAACGCGGCTTGTGGCGCCTCGCGCCGGCGTTCGACCTCAATCCGTTCCCCGATCGCGTGCGTGAGCTCAAGACATGGATTTCCGAAGACACTGGCCCGCTAGCCTCGATCGACGCGCTGATGTCGGTTGCTCGATACTTCCGGCTAACCCGTGAGCGAGCGGCGCAAATCGTTTGCGAGGTCGAGGCGGCTGTGGCGCGTTGGCGCGCCGAGGGCCGCGCTCTTGGGATGTCGGCTGTCGAGCTCGATCAATTCGCCGAGGCGTTTGAGCATAACGAACGCGCCGTGGCGCGTAAGCTGTGCGCACGCTAGTGTGAGCTCCCGATACCCGCATCTAGTACAACGCGAACCTGATCCGTAATAGCGAACCATGTGAAATCGCGGTGCGGAGGTGGTGGCCGGACCAAAGCGTTTCCCCGGAGCGCGTTGTGTAGCAGCCGCGACCCCCAAGAACACCTTGGGGGATTCGATCTAACGGAGTATAAGCCATTCGTCCTGCAGTACGTATGAGCGCACAACGAGCCATTTCCGGGAGCGGCGTACAGGCTTCAGCGTACACTCCGTCGGAATTCCAGGACTCTATGCAAGAGACCTCGAATGGAGGCCATCGGGTCCAGCCGCTTATGCAGTGGATCCCCGGCGCCCCGAAAGCCACCTCGGATGCGTTTAAACCACCCTCAAAGCAGAACCAGCGGTGGACACGTGAGCGCGTCGAGAAGGAACTTCTTGGGGCGTGGCCCGGCGATGAGCAGTACGGCAATGACCTGGCCGCGAGCATTTCGACACCAAAGATCGGGGAGGGGATCGCAGCCACACTGTCAATACCCCTTAAGCGCTACCACACATAACTGGAAATCCGCAGGCGGCGTGAGGTGTGCGCCAATCGATTGCAGAGTGGTGGCGTTGGGTGTTGTAGCGGTGGCGAACTTCATCGTATGACCAGCGTCCTACTTGTCTAGCCCTACCTTCGCAACCGGTGGTCCTTCGGTTGGCTTTTTGATGATCGATTT
>CAYQQM010000011.1:0-7120 GCA_964419605.1 uncultured Kofleriaceae bacterium
GCCGCAGCTCTGCAATCCGCGGATCGCCTCGCTCGACGAGCGTCTGTTTGCCAGGAACCCCAACGAGCGGTACATCCTCTTCGGCTATCTCATCCAACCAACGCTGGAACACCAGGTCGTCGGTGCGGTTCTGGCGTTCTTTGGGCATTCAAATCCCCGCATAGTACGCCGCATCGCGGTAGATGCTTCCCTGGTAAAGCGATGTATTATCAATTAGTTAGGTTGGATACCAAATCACGCGGAACCGGTGCTTCATCACTACTTGTCGCCCAAAACATGTCTTCTAGCGCGGCAGGTCGAAGCGAAACGTCGATCCTTTGCCGAGCACGCTATCGACGGTGAGGGTACCGCCGTAGCTGTTCACGATTTCGCGAACGACCGGTAGGCCAAGGCCGGTACCGCCATTGCCCTTTGTGGTGAAGAACGGTTCAAAGATGTTACTCAGGGTTTCTTCCGGGATCCCGGTCCCGGTGTCGCGTACCTCGACGATCGCCCGTGTGTCGTCTTCGTTCGCCCGCACGTCGATGGTGACGGTCCCTTCACCCGGAGTCGCGTCCACGGCGTTGATGATCAGATTGACCAGAATCTGCTCGATGCGGGTTCGGTTGACGGAAACCATCACCGGCTGATCGCCAAGCGATAACGCACAATCGACCCGGCGCAATTTTCCGGCGAGTTTCAGCATCGCGGCGACATCGCGAACCACGTCGTTGAGGTCGATCGGAGCCACGCGGTCCGGTCCTGGGCGCGCTAGCTGCAGCAGGCGAGCGCCGTGGGCGGTGATGTGTTCGCCGACGCGCTGCAAATCCGGCAGGATTTCTTTGACCAGGGCTGCGATGTCTTCCTTCGCTTCAAGGGCGGACTCGAGCTCGTCGGTCGCACCCACCTGGACTTGAGCGATGTTGCGCAACTCGTGACCCACGCCGCCTGCGAGCGTGCCGAGCGTCGCCCTGCGCTCCGCGAGCAAGAGCTGGGTTCGAGTTTGATCGAGCTTCTCCTCGATGGAAGCCTTGGCTTTGCGCAGTTCGTCTTCGGCAGCGCTCCGGCGGGCGATTTCGGCTTCCTTATCGGCGAGCAATTGTCGGACCTCTCGGACATCGCGAGCCACCAAGACAATGCCCTTGAGCACCCCCTCCGTATCCAAAACAGGCGAGCCAGTAACGGAAACCGGGATTTTGGCCCCGGCCTTGGTAACGAGCCACGATTCCTCGCGGCGCAAAATGTTGCCGTGTTCGATGCGCCGACGCACCACGGTGCGCAATCCATCGTGTTCGTCGACGAGAATCGTTGCGATCGGCTTGCCCGTAAGTTCTTCGCGGGTAAATCCGGTGAGGTGAGCCGCGCCGGAGTTGCATAGCGTGATCCGCCCCTCGGGATCGATTCCCAGGACCGCATCAACCATCGCTTCAATAACGAACTCAAGCACGGATGACGCCACATTCTATCACGTCGCTTCGAAGCCCGGCGAGCACTACGGTGTCAAGTCATCCATTTGACAGCGAACTTCATGGGGCGCACGGGCATGGCCGTGCTCGGGGCGTGCGTCCGAGCCACACCCTCCTTTCAGGTGACACCACTCGCTTTTGCTCGGTCCGGCTCGACGTAGACCCGACACAGTAGTGCTAGACTGGGTGTGTGGGCCGATGTCTGACGTGTCACCGGCGGTTGGGGGATAATTTCGAGTGTCCGATTCACGGACTAGGAACGGGGCGTCCTCGTCGTAGAAGTCTCGCGCGACAAACCCGTCCGCCGGTGCCGGAGCTGCAGGGCAGGCCGCTTGGTGCTGAGCTCGGCGCCGGTGGGTTCGCGTCGATCTGGGAACTGGGCGACGATCGGGTCGCCAAGGTCGCATTGGCATCGCACCAGCTTGCCCGGGCTCGAATCGCGCGCGAAGCCGAGGCCATGGCATCCATTGGCGCGCCAGCCGTCCCCGCCTTGTTTGGCACCGGAGTGTTTCCAGACGGTCGAGCCTGGCTCGTGATGGAACGGATCCGGGGTAGGACAGTGGCTGATATTGTGGCACAGGGGCCGCAACCTGTTGCAGCAGCAGTCGATATAGGGCTTGGCATTCTCGACGCCCTGGCTCGGATTCACGCCGCAAAATTCGCGCACCGCGACATCAAGCCAGAAAACTTGATGCACGTTACCGGTCGTCAGGTGGTCATTTTGGACCTCGGACTGGCTCGCAAGTTACCGCACGACCCCAACGATCCAACTCGCGACAACGTGCAAGTGGGATCGCTGGAGTACATGCCGCCGGAGCAGATCGCCGATTCATCCTCCGTCGACGAGCGCAGCGATTTGTACGCGTTCGGCTGCGTGCTTTACGAGTTGCTCGCGGGGCGGCCGCCGTTTGTCGGCGACGCCGCTGCGCTCGAGCGTGCGCACACCGCACTTCGAGCACCGCAATTGAGCTCGCTGGTGGCGGATCTTCCCGTCGCCGTGGAAGCGCTGTGTCACGACTGCCTATCGAAAGACCGGGCTCGCCGTCCAATGACCACAGTGGCCACGCGGGCTCGGCTCGCCAACGCGGTGTACCACCGAGATGAACGCGGCAGCAGCCCCGACATTTCGATGATTCGCGAGAGCAAGCAGCCCGTGGTGCTGTTGTGGGTGGAGCTACCGCGCATCGATCGCGCGTTGCTGGCGATTTTTTCGGCGCGGCGGCTCATCGTAGCTTCTCAGCGCGGCCGGCGGATCATCGCAGGAGCCGTGGGCGGGGAACACGGCGATCCGGCCGGCATTGCGATTGCTGCTGCCCGCGAGCTGCTTGCGGTGGGGGCCCGCGTGGTGTTGCATCTGGACGCGCTGCGAATCGGCACGACGCAAGCGGGGCGGACGCTGGCCGGCGCTGCGATCGAGGATCCAAGCGCGTGGGTTCCCGGCGGCACGTGGTCGGGGGTGCTGATGTCGCGCGCGTTCGCTGCGGCGGCGCGGGTGGCGACCCGGGCTTCAGACGTGAGCTCCGAATACCTGATCTTCGACGAAGACCAGAAGCGCCCGCCCCTGCTGGGGAGAGACGCATTGCTCACCGACCTCGTCGCCGATGCGGCGGCAGCGCTGGGCGGTTCTGGGCGGCCGCCTTCTGGGCCAGGGTTCGCGTTGTTGGTCGGCGACGCGGGGGTGGGCAAGACCGCGTTTGCGACCGAGCTGGCGCGTCGGTTGGACGAATATGGTGTCGCTGTGCACTCGGCAACGATCGCGATGCCCGGCACCGGCAAGCCGGCTCATACCGCGGTCACACAAATGATTCCGATTGCGCCAAATGCGCACGGATCGGTGGTGCGGAGCATCGGCGACGCGCTGCGAGATGCCGCGCGGCGGCGGCCGACGGCCCTCATTCTCGACGACCTTCACCTCGCCGATCATGAGCTTTACGAGGCGTTGGAATACGCAACGCTTGGGGGCGAGCCGTTGCCTTTGTGGGTATTCGGCGCAGCGGCCCGGCGCATTGAAGCCAAGCGGCCCCAGCTGGGAACGCGCGCTGACCGCTACCGCAAAGACATCCTGCCGCCACTCGACGAAGCTGCCGCGGTCGACCTCGCTGCGGTGCTGCTGCGGCCGGCCGAATATCCGCCGTTGCACGCGCTGCGCAACCTCGCCAGCATCGCGCATGGCAATCCGCTTCACCTGTGGATGTTGGTGCGCGAGATCCATGAGCGCGGTGCGGTTCGGTCTCGTCCCGAGGGCGCGCATTTCCTCGACACCACGGCGCTCGACGATCTAACACCTGCCGCCCTGGCCCCGTGGTTAGCCGCCCGCGAGCTCGCGGGGCTGGCGCCGGAAGTGGTTGCGCTGGCGCGCATATGTTCCGTTTTGGCGGGAACCGAGCTGCCCGTGAGCCGCGACGAAGTCGTGGCGATCTGCGAGGGGGTGGAACGCGCCGGCGGCGCGACGAGTCCGATCGATGTCGACGTAGGCTTGCGCGAACTGGAAGCAGCCGGGCTGCTCGAGATGTCCGGGCTTGGGTTTCAGTTCCGCCAATCGTTGGTGGGGGAGGGCATTTACGCCACGACCGACGAACAGCAGCGCCTGGCGATCCACCGCGCGGCGTTGACCTATTGGCTTGCGGCATCTGGCATCGCTGCCACCGAACACGTCGCGCGCCACGCCGATATCGTCGGGGATCACCGCATTGCCGGCCGCGCCTTTACGGCCCTAGGCGAGCGTGCGGCGATCGAGTGTCGTGCGTTCGACGCCGACATCGCCTGGTCGGGAGCGCTGCGCCAGCTGTCCGAGCCTACGGCCGAGCGAGCTCGCGCCCTTCTCGGCCGAGGCAAAGCCCGCTATCGAATGCAGCGGATGCTCGAGGCAGTGAGCGACCTTGAACAGGCCGTGGCTATCGCCAAAGCCCTCGGCGACCTCCGAATTGAGGTGGAAGCGCTTCTGGTACAGGCAATGGCAGTCGATTTTATGGAAGGTATGTCGGAAGATTTCGCCCGAACCCACGATCTAGTGGGTCGCGCGCGAGAAAGATACCACGAGGCGAAGACCCGCTGGCCAGATGTCGAGCTCGACCTGGAACTCGCCGAGGCGCGTAAATTGTTTCGCGAACAGCAGTTTGCGTCGATCATCCCAGTGCTGCGCCGCCTGCATCGGCGCGCCCGGGCACGTCGCTACGACGAAACTGCTGCGGATGTTGCGTTGATGCTTGGCTGCGCGCTGGCTGACCAGCGTCAGGTTGAGGAATCAGCGCATGTGTTCACAGATTTGATTGCGGATTGCACGGCGCGGGGTGATCACTTTCATCTCACAGTTGCCTATGTCAATCGGACGTGGTTGTGGTCCGCGACCGGCGACATCGAGCAAACCGAACGCGATCTGGAGCACGTGATTCAGCTCGCGCGCGAAGGCGGACTCGCATTTCTCGAGCGCGCTGCGACCCACAATCTTGCAGAGCACAAATTGTGGCTCGGCCACTACCAAGATGCGATCCTTCTCTCTCGGCGCAGCTTGGCGTTGCAGAGCACGGTAGCCGAAGGTCCGACCAAGCTCGATCGGCTGCTGCTTGCCCGCGCATTGATCGGGAACGGTAATGCGGATGAGTGTCGTGAAGTGCTAGCCGCAATTGCCTCCACTGATGGCTTGATGGCGCAAGGGGTGATCGTACTCGAATTACTTCGAGCGATCGCCGCTGACGATCGGAAGTCCCTTGTTGACTTGGCGGGGACCCTCCCTCAAATAGGGTTTCTTCAGTTACAGCTAGAACTTGGAGCGTTGGCCGTGGCGCGTGGGGCGGTGAGCGAGCCGCTGCGGGCGCAGCTCGCCGCGGCTGCAGCGGCTGATCCGATCTGGAAGCGTCGCCTCGGTGAATTTTCACGGCCCGGAGGTAGTTAACTTCTTACCTTTGCATACGTCGCCAATCTTGGCGATGCGCGTTACCATGGTTACTGCAACGGATGCCGAACAGCGAAGCGATGCACCCTGAAACGAGGGACGCCGCCACCGGTGCGGGCGCGGCCTCTGCGTGCGCTGAGCCCACGAGCCAGCCGACAATTCCTGGATATCACATCGATCACTTGATCGGCGAGGGTGGATTTGGCCAGGTGTGGGGAGCGCATCGCGACGATGGTTCGCGGGTCGCGATCAAAGTTTTGCACCTCGAGTTGGTGCGGTCGCGCGACGCGCTCGTGAGGTTCGACCGCGAGCTGGCGGCCATTGAACAGCTCGACCACCGCAACGTGGTACGCGCGCTGGGCCATGGCACGCTCGGCGACGGTCGGCCGTATCTCGCACTCGAATTTGTCGAGGGGCCAAGTTTGCGCGACGTGATCGCGGACCGCGGATCGCTGTCTCCAGTCGATACCGTGGCGATTCTTGAACCGATCTGCGATGCGCTCGAAGTGGCGCACAGTCGCGGCCTGGTCCACCGCGACCTAAAAGCGTCGAACGTGATCCTGAGTTTCGACGAACAAGGCCCTCGCCCGGTGCTCCTCGATTTTGGCCTGGTCAAGCTGTTGGCCGAGACTGGACCGGCGCTGACCTCATCGCGAACGATGCTGGGGACTCCGGCGGCGATGGCACCTGAGCAGATGCGCGGCCATGCGGTCGACGCGCGGACGGATGTCTACTCTTTGGGGCTGCTCGCGTTTCACATGTTGACCGGGAGTCCTGCGTATGGCGCGGCTCCCGGAGTTGTGCAGACCTACCTTCAGCTGCACGGGCCGCGGCCGCGGCCGTCCAGCAAAGTAGAAATCGACCCCGCGCTCGACGAGCCGATCGTGCAAGCGCTATCCTTGGATCCGGCGCAGCGCCCTGCAAGCGCTCGCGCTTTCGTTGCCGCATTGCGGGCCTCGACCGAGGCTTCGGCAAGTGCAGAGACCAATGTCGTGGCCGTTTATGTCGAGGCGGGATCGGCGGAACTGGCGCATTGCAGAGCCGTCGTTAGCGACGCCGGAATGATCGTTGCTTTGGAAGCTCCTGATAGTTTGCTGGCCGTCGCGGCAAGCGTGGCGGTGTCCGCGTTGCGCGAGCGGCTCAGCTTGGTTGCCAACGCGCGGATGGCGCTGGGCCGCAGCCGAGCTACGATGGCCGGCGGAGTCGTCGATGGACCTGTGTTGGACGTCGAGAGTTGGGTGCGGTTTCCTCTGTCTACTGGCTTGTGGGTAACCGACGGCCTCTGAGTCCCCGAACGTAGCAGTCAGGGTCCATTCGTCGACGAAACATCGCGGTCCGAGAGTGGCTAAACGCCGCCTCCGGATTGACTCTCAGCAGTGCCGGGCACATGTAGGAAGGTCGCCCTACAGGTAAAGAAAGTGCTCTGGTTGGCTTGCGGCGGACAGCGCACCCGTTGAAATATCGCGGTTAGCGGCATGTACCGCAACCGGAGGTCTCATGCGTATCTTACAGTTGACGTGTGTTGTTGTATGTGCAGCTGCGATGGGCTGTGTGGCCACGGAAGATAGTGACGAGGAAGTCGATAGCACTAGTCAAGCTTTGATTGCGGCGAATCGGATCGCGGGAAATCGGATTGCAGGTAACAAGCTCGCAGTCAATCGGATTGCGGGCAATCGAATCGCCGGCAATCGAATCGCCGGCAATCGAATCGCCGGCAATCGGATTGCGGGCAATCGAATCGCCGGCAATCGAATCGCCGGCAATCGAATCGCCGGCAATCGAA
>CAYQQM010000011.1:7220-80438 GCA_964419605.1 uncultured Kofleriaceae bacterium
GCCGGCAATCGAATCGCCGGCAATCGAATCGCCGGCAATCGAATCGCCGGCAATCGAATCGCCGGCAATCAGATTGAGGTGAACGGAGCTGCTGACGATCTAATCGAAACCGAAGACGGCCGGGAAGTGTTCAAGTACGTCGTAGAGTGTGCGATGCCTGAAGACGTTACGCTCGTCGCCACTGATTCGCAGGGAGTAGTCTACGATTTCCGAGGCGCTATCGGCCTAGCGCCGGGCTGGCTAGATCATCCGTTGACTGAGAAAGATTCGCGTTGGGTCAGCGCATGTTTGTTTTCACGCGTGAACGCTCACGATGTTTCAGTACAAATATCGATGCGTGGCCCGGCTCGGGCCTTGGACGTCTCGGACGAAGAGCGCGCGCAGTGGACCCTGGAGGAGGGTGCGTTCTACGGCCAATACTTCTTGCCTGAATCGGAGCCGATCGAGTGGTACGCGTGTAGCGGCCGCAATCTGCAAGGCGCCCACGAGCACAAGCGCGATTGCGCCAACCCGGATCCGAACAACCCCGGATTCACCTACTGCGGCTTCACCTATACCGGCGAGTGCGGCGACTTTGCGGTTCCCCGAGATGCCAAAGCCTGCCGAAGGCAATCCGGTCCGGGAACCTTCTACCGCAACTGCGAGACCGGCGACGACGTGTTCCGCGAAGTCATCACCACGTACGTCCGTCCGTAATCCAGGGCTCCCAAGGCGAGACCTATCCCCATGGCGGTGGCAGCTGCCAGGCTCGCTTCCGTATGGGCAATGGTTGTCGTCATCGGTTGTACTCGCGATGAAGCCGTCACCGCAAATCGCTGCGCTCAGCTGCGCGACCATGTCATCGACACAAAGCTAAAGACGCTCGCTAACGTCGGGTCAGCATCGGCAATCGCGACCACCGGTTCCGATCGCCGTGCGTCCGAGCCGATATCGGCGAGCGAAGTGGCGAACCATCGCGCGGCACTGCAACAAGCGCTCGGCGAACCCTACATCGCGAACTGCGTGAAGAACGTCGCGTCGCGCCAACTGACGTGTGCGCTAGCCGCCAGCGACGCCGCCTCCCTGACCGCGTGCCTTGCAACTTCTCGTCGAGATCACCTATGACGACACGCAAGACTTCTAGAGCCAACGCTGCTCTCACCGTCGCGATGGCGCTGGCGATCGTCGGGCACGTACGTTTCGTCACAGCTGAACCCGGCGATATCTTTCAATCCTCCGCGCCCGTGATTGGCTCCGACCCGCCGAAGGCGGCCGCGGTCCAGCACGGCGATGCATCGGTATCCGCTCAAACCGGTGCGCTGCGATACAGCTATCCGATTGCCGTGCCGCCGGGTCGACACGGACTTGCGCCACAACTGTCGCTTGCATATTCGTCCCAAGCACCCATCTATGGCGGCCTGGCCGCGGGATGGTCGCTGCCGATCCCCCTCATCACCCTCGACACCTCTCTCGGTCGATTGGCATCCGGTGCCAAACGCTACAAGAGCTCGCTGGCCGGAGACCGCCCTCTTGTTGTCGTCTCGGAGCCGGCGCCCGGCGATGTCGCGGCGACGTATCGCGCGCAAAACGACTCAACGTTTCAACGCTATCAACGCGCGCTTCCTGCGGCAGGGTTCGCGTGGCGCGTCCTTACGAGCGATGGTCTGATCCACACATTTGGCGACCGGGATCACACTACCAATTGCACCATCGTGTCCGACGAATATGCGCCGCTGACACGGACGGTGGATGCGTTTGGAAACGCGGTCGACTATTTTTATCAAGCCGGTGTAGCGAACGAGTGTCGGATCGCATCGATTGTTTGGGGCCACAACGTACGCAACAACGCACATGCCGTCGCCGCGTTTGCTTCGGTCTTGTTCAGCTACAACCCCAACCCGCCGGCGTGCCACTCGACGACGCCTGGTGCAACGAGTGCGCTGCCGATCGGCTCGCAGTCGAGCTATCGAACCGGGAGACAAATCGTCACCGGCGCGAGCGAGCTCAACACCCTAACGGTTACAGTGTTTGCACCGGGACAACCCAGCGCTGTCGACCATACGCGGGTCATCACGCTAGACTACGACCGGTCCGACGCAGGCAATTGCTCTGCGGGTCATGCCGCGTATCGGGCACTCGCGTCGATCCAAGAGATCGCGAGTGGCGCCCATTCGCCGCGGGTCAGCCTTCCCGCGGTGCTGTTTCGTTACGGCCCGTCGCTCGTGTACCCAGCGTCAACCATCGCGCAGACGCCGTGGTTCACACAAGCGATCGGAGAAACTGCCGATTTAGCCCGCAATCTCAGCTGGGGATATCGCCCCGCAGACCGATGGCCGACCGTGGAGGCGATGCTGGTGGACCTCGACGGCGATGGCCGCGTCGACCGGCTCACTAATGACCCGATCCTTCGCGACGGGCACGTCGTTGCATGTGGAGCGAGGTGGCAGCGGAACGTGGGGAACATGCGATTCGATGAGCCGATGCCCATCGCGTTGCCGACGCTAAAATGGGGAACGGCAACGGGCAGTCGCTACAACGGGGGCGAGTGGGCGAATCAACACTCCAATGTGACGAACGAAACCTGTGCTCTGAACTACCAGTTGTCGACCTACGTCAACGGCTCAGGTCACGGCATGAACGCCGCGTGTGGCGGCCTCGATACCGCGGGTACGTGCATCGACGGGATCTGTTCCAACAACGGCGCGGATTGCGAACCGAGGGCGCCCACCGCGAATTACACTACGCTCGCGTATCGCTGGATCGATATCGACGGGGACGGACTCACCGATCTCATCGCATCGCCGGCGCAGGGCGGTTATGGACTTTACGACCTGCAGTGGGGGCGAGGCTTCAAGGCGCCGCCCGAGCCCGCACTGTTTGGCGCCTTTCCCCCCTGTCCCGCGCGACAGCCGCCGGTCTACCCGTTCGGCTGGGGCTACACGATGTGCGGGGGACTGTACCCGTGGTTTATTTATCGCAATCACGGCCGCGCGACGTTTGGCACCCATGGGCTGCCCGACGCGATCAAGTACCAACCCGTACCGCTTGAATCGTCGACGGGGGACTCGTCGATCATCGGCACTACCGTGTCGCAGAACCAGGGCATGGTTGACGTCGATGGCGACGGATTTCTCGATGCAATTGCTGGCGCAGGTTCGGAGTGGTCGGTCTACCGCAACGACGGAACCGGGCAGCTGCTACCGGCTGTAGGGACATGGTTAGGGGCCACGGGGGACACACTGGCTCGGTCGGCGTGCCCCCCGGGATCGGGCATCTGCAGTCCACTCCTCGGAGTCGCTGGGCTGTTCGACGCCAATGGCGACGGCCTCGTCGACCAATGGAATCAGGTGGGGACCGGACCGCTTGCGAATGTTGAGTTCAATGACGGCACGCGATTTCGAGCGCCTGGCGATACCGGGGAGCTCCAGCTGTCGGTTCGGCCAGCGACCGACGCATTCATGCAGGTACTGAGCGGTGGCTCGGTGGGCATTGGATCGCCAAGGGCGAATCCGAGATCCTGGATCGATAGCGGCTATCGCAACGACATCACGCGCGCGATCGACCTCGACGGAGATGGCCGTCCTGACGTGTGGACGAGCGTCGGTACACCGCCGACCACAATCTTTAACCAAGGCGGTCAGTTCGCCGGAACGGCTTTGATGGGCGATGCGCAAGCACTCGCGCATTGGATGGTCGCTTCGATCAGCAGCGGGAAGCGAACGTGGGAAGTCCGCTCGGACATGGTCGATCTGGATGGGGACGGAATCCCTGAGGGCGTATTCGCGGGAACCGACGGGGTTACCGATTCGCTTCAGATATCGCGCATTGCCACGCCAACTCAGCCACCGCGCTTGCTCGTGCAGATCGACAACCAGCGCGGTGCCATCACGAACGTTGCATATGCGTCGCTGAATTCGGCGATCGTGACGCGAACCGACACGTCGTACATGCCGCGCACCGGCTGGGTCGTGAGCTCGCTGAGTACTCTCGACTCGATCGCGAACACCACCACGGCGTCGAGCTTTCGGTACGAATCTCCACGCTATCTGCCGGATGATCGCGGCCAATTCGGATTCCGAGGCTTTGACCTCGTCGAAACGACGCTTCCGTCGGGGGCTGTGAAGGCGGACCGCTACAGCTACACCCCCGACTGGAGTGGCCGCTTATCGCAAACCGCGATGCGTCCGGCGGAAGCGCCGGCAGAGGCTCGCACGATCGACAGGACCACCTGGGTTGCGAAGGGCTTGTTCTGCGACGCGGGGAACGCGAACTGTGCGATTACGACCTATCACGCCATAGCTACCGATCATCTCATTTGTGCCAACGGCACAGCCGAAGCGCAATGCACGCCCTTCACGGCAGCCGGGTACACGCGAACGGATACCCTATGGTCACCTTGTGCTTCGACGATGTCGGGGGGCCCGTGCGACGCAGCAGCGGTCCAGACTCCGGGCGCCCTGCTTTGGATTCCTACCGACTCTACACTGCAGCGAGGGACCGCCCTCATCGACGGCGATCGCCGAACTTCGACGAGCTACGCGGTATGGTCGGACGGATCGACGTATCGCGTCCGACCGTTGATGACGACGAACGAGGTATGGAAACCTGGAGGATTCGAAGTATACGGTCGGACCGCGACCGAGTGGAACCGCGATTCGGGTCTGGAATATTCGCTTCCCGTGGCGGATCTGGTGTGGTTCAACAACTCGAGCCCAACCTGTACCGCAACGACCTCAAGCTGTGCCGTTACCCGCCGCCGCTACGACCTTGAGACTGGAAATCTCGTGGAGCGGTGGAAGCCGATGCAGAATTCTGCCGACGGACCCTCCACCACCTACGAGTACGACAGCCGCAAACTATTTGTCACCGCCGAGCAAACCGAACCGGGTGGACATCTCAAGATCCCCAAGCGCTTTACCTACGTCTACGACTATGGAACCGGAACCAAACTCGCGACGATCGGGCCAAACATCGCGAGCTGCTCGGGCCCACCGCCGTACGCAACTTCGACGTCGATCTGTCCCGAGGGTACAACGCATCTTCAGAGCAGGCGAATTGAGGTCGACGGGCTCGGGCGTACGCTGAGCCGGTGGGAGACCTACGCCGACCCCGACCATCCCGACTACTACATCGAACTTGAGCGCGAGCGAAACTCGTATGTCGACGCGATGCCGTCGTCGATCGCAACCCAGACTGCGATCGATCTACCTCAGCACTCCCTTAGCGGGAGTGCTGCGCGCCCCGGCAGAGCCGGGACTATCGATGTTGCGTTCGCCACGGTTGGAGTTCGATTCGCTACCAGCAAGGTCGAACTGGACGGTCACGGTCGACCGATCAAAAAGACCGTGTTTGCGCAGGGCGCCGCGGTTGCCGATCAGGTGTCCACATTTGCCTACGCAAACGATGGCACGCTGCGCGCGGTCACCGCTCCTGATCCAGCGGCAAACGATAGCCCCGGCTTTGCCGGGGTGCGCAGCACTCCCGACCAGGGAGTGCGGAGGTCGATCGATGCTTCGGCAGTAACGTACACGTACGCGTTCGACAGCTTGGGACGACCCACGTCGTTGCGGCGACCGGACTCCACAAACTCTGCCAGCCAGAGTGGGACAACGCTGGCCTACAACGGACTTTCAACGACCGTCTCCGAGGGCGTGGGCGAAGCGGGTGGTCAGGGCGCCGTAACGGTCAGCACCAAAGATCCGTTCGGCCGGCTGATCAAGGTCGAAGAACAGGTCGCCGCAAATTCCTACGCCACAACAACGTATCGGTACGACGCCGCCGACAACGTGATCGAGATCGTTGACCCCGCGGGAGGGACCACCGCGATGACGCATGATTTCGCGGGCCGGCGAACGCAGCTCACGCGCGGGGGACGAACCTGGACCTACACGTACGACAAGAACGGCAATCAAATCGCAGAAACGTTTCCTGGTTCTACCGCAGCCATTCAGCCCGACATCGACTTTACGAACACGACCACGTACGACGACACCGACGCCCCGATCGGAACGCTGATCGGTCAACGAACGCTCTCAGCCGAGGACAGCGAGACCTTCGGAGCAGCGTACGAGCGATATATCTGGGAGGTCGGACCGTCGAGCGTGGGCCGACTTTCGTTCGTCGAATCCTACGCCCCAAGCGGTGCCCTAACGACGGCAAGTCGTTATCTCTACGACCTCGACGGCCGCGAAACGTCCACGCACCAAACGTTTCGAGATCTACCGTCGCAATCCCGTCAGACCGCTCGCAGCTATACGCTCGCCGGCGGGACTCGCACGACGAGCTACTTCGACTACCCCACGACGGCGAGTCACGCGACGTGGTCCACCATTCGCTACGACAACCGCGGATATCCAGCGGAGATCGACCTGCGGCTTTCACCTACCGCCGCGATCAACACGGTAGGCGAGAACACGCGAAACGTAGCGGGTCTGGTGACGACGCGGCGCACGCGCGACTCAGGCCCGATGAAGTTCATCGAGTCGAACTGGACGTACGATTCGCTGGGTCGGGTCACGAGTCAGGTCGTGCAGCACGGCCCAGACCGGGTGCAGGTGGCGCGGCAGGACCTCGCGTACTTCGGCAACGACGACGTAAAGACGCTCGATCACTGGCTCGGGGCGACCCACCATACGCAGTTCCGCTACGGCTACGATGCGCGCCACCAGCTCACCCGCGTCGATGAGACCGTGCTGCCCAACGCATTCACGGCGAGTTATGCGTACAACGCAGCGGGCCGACTCACGAGCGTGCAAGAGGCGGCCGCGACCCTTCCGCATAGCGACGTGCGACCGCGTAACGTCACCTACGAATACCGCGGCAACGACCCCGAGCAGGTGACCGGACTCGTAGATGCGAAGGAAGGTGGTATTGCGTGGGCCTACACGTACGATGCGGCCGGCAATCAAACGATGCGGTGCTCGGGGCCCATTGCGACTGGCTCCGGCTCCTGCACGGGCAGCGATGCAACCGAATACGTCTACGACGGCAACGATCGGCTCCGGCGCGCGACGCGCAAGCGCGATGGCGCGGTGCAGGGCAGTGAGGAGTACTGGTACGACGGCCGCGGCAACCGCAACATCGTCGTTAAGCGCAACGCCAGCGGTGCGAAAACCGAAACGATCTGGTTCATCAACGACGTAGAAGCTCATTACGACGGAGCCGGTCAGTGGATACGGTCCTATGCCCACGTTTCGATGGGAACACCGGTTGCACGCGTGGCAACCGGTACGAGCCTCGTCGGCGAAGTCGAGTACCAGTTCCACGGCCTCGCCAACAACACGCTCGCAGCGGTGAGCGCCAACGGAACGGTCCAGGCCAGCTTTAGCTACGCCCCCTTTGGCGAAATCATCGAGGCGACCAGCGCGGGCGGTGCGACTACGGGGTTGAATGCGCACCGCCGGCGGATGAACGACAAGTTCGTGGACGAAGTGAGCGACTTGGCCTACTACGGCGCGCGCTACTACGACAAGACTTCGATGACATGGACGCAATGCGACCCGCGCTACCGGGTTGCGCCCGATGCGGCGGGCACGACTCCGCGCCGGGCCTCGCTCTATGCGTTCTCCCTCAACAATCCGCTGCGTTATCTCGATCCGGACGGCATGGAGACCCGTCACATCGAGGCGGTCGGCCAACAAGTCGTCGAGGCCGCATTAAGCGTTGCGCCGCTGGAAACCGCACTGCTGATGCCCGCGGCGCTCCGCGCCGTTGTGGAGTCCCACGATTTCGATCGGTTCTCGGCCGGTACCCCGTCCTGTGCGTGCCTGGGCGAGCGATTCAAAAACGGTGCAACGGCGGTCGCCAACGCCGTCGGCGAAGCGCCCCACAGCGTCATAGGCTTCTTCAACGCCCTTGACGACGGCCCAAATCGAGCCGCACCCCCGCCGAGCCCGCAACAGTTTGCGTCGTTTCAGGAATTCGCCCAATCCAGCGCCGCCACCGACGCCCTTTTCCGCCGTCTGCCAGGGTCTAAGGCCTCCGAGAGTGTCGGAGCCGCGGAAGGTGCTGCTCGGGGAGGAGCCAGCGTCGTGCGCGCGGGGCAGGCCGGCGAAGCCGCCGTTCGCAGCGTCGCGGACATCGGTCCGAAGGTTCCCATCACCGTGGCTGGCCGAGGCCGAATCCCAGATGGATTGAACCTGGAGGCACGGGTGCTCTCTGAGGTGAAGAACGTGAGTTCTCTCAGCTACACGCGGCAGCTCCGCGACTTCGCTGCGCATGCTAGAGCGAACGGCCTTAGATTCGACCTCTGGGTAAGACCGGATACGGAGCTCTCGGGACCACTGGCGCGAGAGGTCGCGAACAAAGCGATCAACCTGCGGTACATTCCATGACGAAGAAGAAGGTTACCGCGGCAGAATTAATGGCTAAGCTCAACGCCGACCCGACGTTCGTTGCGGAGCGCGAGGCGAGGGAGGCGGTCCGCATGGCTCGCGTCGAGGCACTCCGGGTCGAGTTGATACCGGTACTTGAGCACCTTCGGGCCGCCGGATGCTCGGTCTTTTCTGCGTCAGACCTCATGAAGCCTCCCTACCCGAACGCGGCTCCGTGGCCAGCATCCATACCGATGCTGCTGGATCACCTTCAGCGGGCCGGCTATTCCACGGACGCTCGAGAACTACTCGCTCGCGCCGTGGCAGTGCCCGAGGCGAAGTGCGGCTGGGACGTGCTCACGCGTTTGTTCCAGGAGGAGCAAGCGAAAGCCCCCAAAGATGGGCTAGCAGCGGCGATCGCCGCCGCTGCCGACGATGAGGTGATCGGCGAAGTAATCGCCCTGGCCCGAGACACGCGCCAAGGCTCAAGCCGCCTGCTCCTTCTGAGCGCCCTCGAACGCTCCAAAGACCCGCGGGCCCGAGCAGCGCTCATTGAGCTCGCCACCGATCCGGACCTCACTAAGGAGATCCGGGTGATACTGCGACGTCGTAAGCGGTCCAGCAGAGGAATCATCATTCACTGACGCTGAGAGCGCTCCCAGATGACATACTCGATAATCCAACCTGCCTTCACCTTGCGGTTTCGCAACATGGCGAAGAAGGACCTGATCGCGTACGCCGACTGGTTCTACGACTCAACACCCCGACGACTTAGAAGACCTCGCTGTCAAGGAGAGGGTCCCTGCCAAGAACCTCAATGAGTACCCGTCCTTTGTTTTCGAGCAGAGCTACTTTACAGTCTTAATAAAAGCCTGTTTTTATTAACAAATCAAGCAGCAGTATACTGGGCCGACCTCTCCCATGCCACAACGCGCTCCCACGAGGGATGCGCAAAATTCAGGGGCGGAGGCGGATGCGGTAGGCCCGGGCGGTCGGGGTGTCGTAGACGATTATGATGTCGCCATCGATGCGCGGCGCCTTTTCAGGGACGGCGGGTGCGATGCCTGCGCGCTCGGTGGACAGGAATACGCCGGATTCGAATTTTTGCACGATGCCGGTTTTGCCGTCCGGTAGATGGACGGCGTGAAGCGAGGTGTCTTCGCTGTCGTAGTACGCGACCCAATCGCCCCCCGCCGCGATGTAGCCGAGGAACTGGCTCTGGGAACTGCGATGCGACCACACCGGCGTGCCGTCGCCGCGCCGGAGCACGGTGAGGGTGACGCGGGAATCGGTGACGTATTCCTTCGATGCCACCGCGATCCATCGATCACTCGCCGCGATCGCGGCTATCGCGGTATGGGGACGTCCTGCGTAGGTCCAGGTTCGCTGCAGTGTTTGGGTGTCGAACGCCGCAACGGTTGCGTCGAAATCGGTGACCAGCGTGCGGCCATCGGGGGTGATGCTCACCCACGTGCCGGCATCCATCTCGCGCTTCGCGCCATCGGCGATGGCCAAGGCGCGGACCTTGCGCCCGCCGGCGACCCAGAATTCGTCGCGGGTGAAGTGGTCCGCTGGACTGCCGTGGCCGGGGTCCCACCACATTTCCTGGCACGTAGCCGGGTCGATTCGCTCGACGGAGCCGATGCCATTGGCAACGATGAGTTTCTCGCCGAACCGATACCATTCGGCGAGAGCAGAAGGATCAATCGTACAACGCGTCTTCGAAAGGCCTGTGTCGAGATTCACATCGAGCAGCGGTGCTTCGTCAACACTGGTGCTGACACCAACGACGAAGGCGGACCCGATACCGCTGTGCGGCATGGCCCATTTTCCCCGCGCATCCGATCGCCATCGCACGGCTCCATCGGGCGCGAGGCGTTCGATGTGATTGCCATCATCGACAAGCACATCGCCACCGACGATGGCGAACGGCTGCACGGCGTCGCTGCCGATTCGTTGCACGACAATTCCGTGTTCGGCTCGGCAGCCGATGCCGAGGGCGAGAATCCCAACCCAGCGATAGGACATCATGTGCGGATCACCTCCAGTAAGAAGGCGAGGCACGTGTCTTTTTGGCGCAGCCGTTGGAGCACCGCCTCGTCAAACGCGCGGCGCGGAAACAGTTGACCGGGGGTGTCAGAAACAAAGCCGTCCTTTGGCCACTTCGGAATCGGCGACAGCTTCTCGTCGAGCTTGGCCCTGATCGCATCGAGCTCGTCGCCCATTTGCCCACCGGGCAACATGTCGTTGGCGATGAAATCGCCGTAGGTTTCTGGCTTGGTCGTGCGGATCTGGGTGTTCCACAACGCCTCGAGACTGTCCGCCATCCAGTTCACCGTGCCCTGGTCGGGTCCGATCGATTCGAGTTTTGGTAAGACCTGTTCGGGAGCGTACGCGGCGCCTGCTCTCGCCGCGCCACTCGGATGTTGTCGAATGTACTGATATAGTACCTCGTCAGACATCGGCGGACGGGCGCCATCTTGGCCCAGCGCATAGGCGCGCTGCACGTCGTCGATGCCGAGTTGCACAGCGGTGACGGCAATGTTGCGATTCGACATCGTACAGGCGGGACCGGCGGCCTGCAGCGCAGCCGGGACTTCGACCGAATTCGCGCCGTCAGGCGGTTCGAGCTTATGATCTCCGCGCGCGTGCCACTGCCAGTTTAGGTCATTTCCCACGCGAAGTCCGTCGCGGTTATCCACCGCGTGCGTGGTGAGCGCCACGATATCACCGACGTTGGGCAGCGGCTTTGCGCCGAGTTTCGCCACGATCATGGCCTTGGCTTGGTTCTCGATGAAAGATACCGGAATCAACGTGGCGAGCCGGGTCGCATCTCGGTCCAGCTGCACCGCGACATCGTGGGCGATTTTCTTTAGGAACTGCTGACCGAAGGTTGGATACTTCTTGTTCCAGTACTCAGAAATCGCCGTGCGTGGCGTCGAGATGTGGCCTGCGGCAAATGCGTCGGTCAAAAAGTGCTGTCCCATCGCCTCCCACGCCACGGCAGGCCCGACATGAGTTCCGCTGCGGCCAGCTTTGTAGGCCTCTTGCAGTGCTTGCTTGTGCATATCGCGATAGGTGCCCCCAGCCGATCCTTCACTTCCGGCGGAACCCGGGCCGCGCGGATTGGGGAAATGTTCGTGGTTGTTTTTCGCCAGCTTGTAATAGCGGTCCTCGACCGACTTTTTTACCTCGGCGGAGAATTTCACGTGCGCCCAATGGGCCCAAACACCGCCCGGGGCAAACCTCGGATCGCGAGTGCCCAACTCTTGCACCAACACACAGAAGATCTCGTCTTGCGTGTTTGGCAATTGACCGGGTTGCGGTGAGAACACGTTGACAAGCTTCTGTAGGTCCGAAGGGGTGAAGTGGTCGCCGCTGAGCATTACGAGGTCGCCGTGCGTGAGTTCCATACCCGGGAACTGATAGGTCGCACCGTCGCTGCCCTCGTCGCCGATGGCTTTGTGCTCGTGCTCGACAAAGCGCTGGACGCTCGGCCCCGAAGATGCGCTGCCATTCGCCTGGCTCAGCAGCGCTTCTGCCGAACGGCCGGCTACAACAGCGTCCGCTACGGCATTGGCGTGCTGCTCGTGGGGGTCGGTCGCGCCGCCGTCGATCCCGCCAGCAACGCGGACACCGCGCCGCTGCTGCACCACGTGCGCGGCTTCGTGCGCCGCCAGCCATTCGCTCGGCTGCGAACGAAACGCCACCGCGTTGCCATGCGCGAATGCCTCTGCGCCCAGCGCGCTCGTCGCTTCCGCCGCGGTGCCGCCGATGTGCGCTTGGATACCCGAGACATCGTGGCTGCCAAAGCTTTGTTGGATGCGCGCGAGATGGGGATACGTTTCGCCCCCGTGCGCCGTGCCTTCGGCGGCCACAATCGCAGGATTCGCAGCGGTGGCGGCGCCCGTGGCCTTGGCCCCGCGCGTCTTGCACTCGTTACCGAGCTCGGCGGTGATCCGGCTTTTTACGGCCGCATCGAGGCGAACAAACTGCGCTGCGACGTCATCGCCCAGGCCGGGTCGATAGCGCCGAAACCGCTCGGCAAGAACTCGCCGTTCGGCACCGTGGAGTGTGGCGATCACCGCCAGCACATCGGACTCTACGGACTCGGTTCCGAACGCCGCGCGCAGCTGGGTATCCACCGTAACGGGCTCCGGTGGCGTTGCTTGGGGGAGTGGACGGGCGATTTTTTCGAGCGCTTTCTTGCGGTCTATCGCTTCGATCGCGTGCGACACCTCATCGCGCCCAGCCGCACCGAGCTGCCAGATGGCCTGGGCGAGCGCGTCTTGCGGCAAGGGATTGGCGATTCGACCGCGCAGCTGTCGGAGTTCGCCGATTGTCAGCCTCCCTAGCTCGGCAACAACGGCGGCATGGTCGGTGTCGCCCATCGTTGCGACGAGGCTAAGCAAACGTTCATCGTGCGCAGTAGCGGCATAGCCTCTGGGCGGCTGGAGCACACGCGCTCTCTCCACGTGTTCGGCCAGCGCGCGTGTCGCCGATGCGAGCGCGGATGCAACCTCCGGCGCGGCTTCGCGGTTGTGGGCGTGCGCTTCTTCGAGCCGGTGCGTCGCTGTGGCGAGCGCACCCTCGAGCCGGCGGCGTTGCACGTCCCAGTCGCGAGAATCGTTGGCAGCATACGCCGCCGAGAGCTGCTCGAACGCATGTTCGACCACCTGAAACGCCCCCTGGGTAGCCCAGGTCACGTCGGCGGCCCGCTCCTGCGGCGTGCGCTGCCGCGGCGGAACGTGAATTTCGTAAGATGCCGCGTACGCGTGTGAGTGAGTGGAAGCAGGCTCTGCGTGCGAGCGCCCTCGGGTGTCGTATTCTCCGCCCATGCCACCGCTATCGGTCGGTCGCTGCCGAGGTTGCCAAAAAAATGAAATAATCGACAACAAGGCAATTTTATTAACAATTTTGGGTAGATTCCCAGCGACGTGCTGGTGCGGAATCGTAGAACGCCATGTTCGGCGATGGCCTGTGGAATCGTAAACGCGCGGACTGTCCGGTAAGCGGACAACATACGATGCGCACGTTGTCCGACAGGATCACACACGCTCGTCGTCGATGCGCCAGACTTTTTCGTAGTATTTTTAGTCGCGCTTATATATCGTGGGAGATCTGTCCATGGGCTCCCACTCCAGTCGATCGCGGCAAAAAATCGTGGATGTACCTGATGTTGCCGCCGGATTTGGCCAGTATCGGCCAGGTCCGGGCCCCGGATCGCTCGACGATGTTCTAGCCGCATCCAATCGCATTAACGAACTCAAGTCTCGCTACCGCGACCACGTCAAGCGCTACAGCCCGTGGCAACACCTCGGCGACAAAGTCCAAGGTGTTTGGCAATACCCGGCAACGCCACTGTCACAGCACGCTGCAATCGCACCGCCGGCCTATAGCGAGCTGGTCAAGATCGAAAATCAACTGGCAAACTTGTTCCGGGATCCGGAGCGCTTTGCGGAAGAAAAAACACCCACGCAACGCGCTCTAGATGAGCTGGAACGAAAGTTTGACAACTACGACACCGATTCAAGGCACGGTCGCGTGCTTGTTAAAACAGTCGTGAAGATTGGAGCGATGTTGCCTGCCGCGCCGGCGATCGTTGGCAGCGCGCCCGTGGTTGGCGCCACAGCGGCAGCAATCGCGACCGCGTTCAGCCATACCGCGATCGAGAACGCAGAAGCAGCACTCGATGGCACCACGTTGTCGTGGACGGAGTTGATGGGGGAAGCGGCCAAGGCCGGCGGCTCTGCATTCGTGGAGGTTTTTGTTTTAACGAAATTTTCGCCATACCTCTTGGCGAAGTTTCCCAAGGATATCGGTGCACGCATTTCCGACGAGCAGCTAGCGTCGCTCAGCGTAGCGCTAGGCAACACGCTTTCTCGCGCACAGTTAGCCGAAACAGTGAGCACGTTCACTGCCGAGCTATGGGCCAACCTCTTGTCATCGGCATCGGCTACCTGTTTTGAGCTAACGTTCGACCTGCTCAGGTCCAAAGCGAAGATGACTCTGGGCGAGTTCGCTTCGTCCATAGTGGCGAACATGCTCACTGCCGGCGGCTTACAGGTATTGGCTTTGGCGCTATCCCATGCAAAAGCGCTTGTGGTTCCTATCCGCCGTTCCCTGCGCAGTCGCCCGTTGCACGATGAGTTGCAGGCACCCCCCAATGGGACTTCCTTCGGGGCGCCCGCGCAATCCCATGTTCCGCTGCGTTCGCCTCTTGACCATCTCCACGTGGAAGAAGCGGCAGCTTCTGAGCGCAAAGGCAAATCGTCAGGCGCGCCGTCGATTGAAGACCTTGCCGAGCCGCTGAAATCTGCGTGTGGCCCAACTGCCGCGGTCACCGCACGTGGCGGAACGGGAAGCGTGGCCAGGAATCGAACAGGTGAAAGTGGTTCCGAGCAAGCGGTTGGGGCGAGTGGCCCGTGCGGTGACAAGCGGCCTGGGTCGTAAGATCCGAACTGATGGCTCGGTTGACGTCGACGGCCAAAGCGCTGCCGAAGCCGGATTCGTCGAGCTTTGCAGCGCAGCAGGCAATTGTCTTGTAAATTCATATGATTACAGTGGCTGTCAGCACGAACGAGGCTGCTGGGATGGGCCGTTCGAGCGATATTCGCGCTGCGCCGGTCCTCGCATGGAAGATTGCACCGGCAGCGGATGGCGGCGCGCGTCCTGCTACGCTTGAGCTCGTGAGCCTAACGAAACGCATCATGGAAAGCGCGCAGTCGGGGTTGTCGAAACTGACCTCACTCGTCATTGTCGACGACGATCCGCTGAGCCATGTCGACAGCGCAGCGCTTCAGAGCGAGCTGGCCGCGCGAAAGGCGGCCCGCGCTAACCGTCCGCCGGGAGAAAGCCCGCTAGCGAAACTCGCCCTTGCAACGCCAGCCGCTCGAGCGGCGAGGGAACAAGCGGCGCGCGAACGCGCAGCCCGGGTCCATCGCGAACAACAAGCCCGCGCCGCCAAACAGCGGCAGGAGGCGGACGAGGCGTTCCGCCGGATGAAACAACAGGCTGCGCGTGCGGAGACGGCGCGACGTGGGCCGGGGGCTTCATCGTCGTCTTCGTCGTCGTCTTCGTCCTCGTCCTCGTCAGGATCCTCACGGCCACGGGGTCCTCGCGTCGACTCCCAAGTCGGCGAGTGGTACCGCGAGCTCGGTGTTTCGCCAGGAGCCGACATGGCTCAGATCAAAGCGGCGTACCGCCAGCTCATGCGCAAGTACCACCCAGATATGCATGCGGGGAATCCGCAAAAGCAGAAGGCTGCTCACGAGTTATCGATGCGCGTGACAGCGGCCTACAACGGACTGTCGGAGCTCGAGGGGAAGTAGGCGCGGTTGAAACGGCAGCAACATTCATTGCCAAGTTCCGTTTGCGTTGGGCGCTAGGCGGCGGGTCGACCGGCTCACCCAGGTGATTGGGGCAGCGGACTCGGAGGTGAGGCTGGAGAGATCGCGATTCATCCGTTCGGAATGGCGGTGAGACCAGTTTGGCGAAGCACCCACTCGTAGTACGGCACAATCGAAGCGCGCCGTTTGCCGTTGGTTTCGGTACCGGATTCGTAGGCGGTAATGACCCGCAGCTTAGCTTGCGGCCAACGTTCAGCCGCCTCAAACAAGCTGGTGAGCTCGCGGTTCTTGGTCGCGTCGTCCTCTAGCAATGACCAGCACACCTGAATCAGTTCCATTTCGCCTGCATGCTCCACGGCGAAATCGACTTCGCGGCCTTTGTCGGTGATCACATACGCTGGGGAAAGGCCTCTTCTGCGGAGTTCAATGAAGGCTGCGGTCTCAAGCACAAGCCCCAGATCGATGTGAAGTGCATAGGTACTTGCGCGAACCATGCCCGAATCGATGCAGTAGCATTTCTTCGGATTCGCCTGCTGTTTCCGAGCGGAGGCCGAGAAAATCGGCACGAAAAAGAAGAAATAAGCATCCTCTACGTAGGCGGCAAACGCATGCAACATGTTCTTTCCGACTGAAACGCCTTGTGACGTGAGGTCGTTTGTCATTTTGTTGATGCTTACTTTGCGTCCGGAGGCACGCAATAGTTGGCGGACGAACGCGCGCAACGCCGGGACATTGGAAACCTCGTGGCGCTCGATGATGTCGCGGGTCAGCGTGAGGTCGACGTATTCACTCAAGATGCGTCGCCGCGTAAGCACATCGACGTCCTGCACTTCGGGGAAGCCACCGGCTTCCAGATAGTGCGCGAACGTCCTCTCCAAAATACCGCGGCTCCGTGCGGAAAGCGGCCATCGCGTCGCTGGAGCCATTGGCTTGTTCAAATGCCGCCACGACTCCGCAAGCGAAAACGGCCAGATCTCGGTCGACAAGCTTCGACCGCGGAGATTGGTGGCGATTTCCGTGGATAGCAATTTGGCAGAGCTCCCGGTAGCCATCACCTGAATGCGTGGCGTTTCAATGAGCTGCCGTAGGGCTTTCTCCCAGCGAGCCACCAGCTGAATCTCATCCGCGAAGAGATGAAGGGTTGACCGTTCGGCCTCTGGATAACGTTTGTACCAAGCGTCAACTAAGCCAAGCAGATCCGCGCCATCCATTCCATCAAACGCTAGGTTGTCGAAATTGAACAATGCGATGTGCGAGCGAGGCACCCCGTCTGAGAGAAGCTCGGTCACTTTCTGCCACATGAGGCTCGTCTTGCCGGTACGACGCATACCCACCAGCATGGAGGCCTTGTTCTTCAGCGGTCGCACCTGGATATCACGGCGGGTTAGTTCCGGAATCGGCTGTGCCGCGGCGTCCGCAATGATTTGGTCGAGCTGTTGCCGTGAGAATGCCCCCATGAAGTGTCTCTATTAGAGAGACACTTATATCACAAAATGACCCTCATGAGGAGACAATGAAGATGCACACCACGCGTTGAAGCAACAGGAATTCTCGTTGGTTACGCGATGATCATGGCAGATGTTCGTAGACTTCGTCGATCGGCGGTGCGGCTCTTTCTCATCGTGCTTTCCTTCGTTGGTTATGTACGAGAACCAAGTTTTCTAGCTTCGATTGGCCCGAATTCCCCAGGCAGGTCAGGGCTCTCGCCTGGACCGGACATGGCTCCGATCCAGGCGCCAGCTCATGCGCAAGTACCACCCAGACATGCATGCGGGGAATCCGCAAATGCAGAAGGCTGCTCACGAGCTATCGATGCGCGTGACGGCGGCCTACAACGGACTGTCGGAGCTTGAGAAGAAGTAGGCCGTAGCAGTCGCGGTACGGTAATGCAGTCGAAACACGACAGCGCCGCTACTGGCGAACGACGGGATGGTAGGGCGTACGCGGCAGGTCGATCAGCGGCTCGCGCTGCGCCGCTGAGGCGGCAAATGGCGGATTGCCGAGAGCCTTTGCCGTGTCTGTCTTCACGCAGCCAAAGAACGCTGCGTCGAAGCCCATGTTTTCGTTGGGCCCAACGCCTACTTCGTCGCAACTGGGCCACGGCACCTCCGGGGTGCCGTATTTGTACTTTGCGTGGTCCATGCAAAAGCCGACGGTGTCCGACGTGGGGGAGGGAATGTACCGACCCGTCCGATCGCGCTCGAAGATCCAGGAGTACGCGCACTCTTCGGTGGCGGAGAATGTTCCTAGCGCTGGATCGTTCTTACACGAATGGGGCGCCTTGCCGATTTTTCCGTTGGCGCAATTTCCCTTGTAACAATCTTGCGGCTGGCAGTAGGCAACGCACACCGCTTCGGAGCTTCCGGTCGATTCCTTGAGGAGTGGGATATATCCGGGGGCGCAGCCATTGATGTAGACGCTCGTTGCATCGGCGAGGCAGCCATTGGCCGTTGTGCATTTGGATCGATGCGTTAGGCTCGCGTCGCCGGCGCCGCTGCAAGTAAACACCGTGGCTAGGTTCCGGCCTGGAAATCCATAGCAACCTTGATTCGCCGTGCAGGGGCTATTCGCCTGTTTCATGCTTGCAGTTCCCGGGCCGTCGAAATCGTTGTCCAGGAACGGGTCGCACACCGGATCGCAAACGCCTGCGACGGTCATGCTGTTGACGTCGAATAGGTTGGAGTAGCTCTGGCATGCGAACTTGGCGGCACAGGTCGGGGCACCGCCCGATTGATCGCAGATCTGCGTGCAGCGACCGCTGACGCACACGTTGCCTTTGGTGCAGTTGTCGTAGCCCATGGGGCCGGCCTGACCGAACCCACATGCTGCGCCTAGCGCTGCGGTGCCGTCAGGCACGCAACCGACGTGGCCCAACACGGCGGGTGCTGTTGCATCGAGGATCCACGTACATTTCTCGCCGGCGTTGCACCGCGTCTGGGCGAGCGGGTCACAGGTGTCGAGGGCGTCTACCGATCCGTCGCCAAGGCGGGCGGTTCGACCGCTGCCACACGCGGCCGCGATCATTGCGGCCGCCAACCAGGCAGCGGCGAAAGCGCGCTTTAACAACATGGGTGTTTCCTCTCCGGTTGCATCTTCGAACTACAAGCGAGTCGCAACGAGTCGCGGCTCGTCGGGGCACCGTACGAGTCTTCATTGTAGCGGTCAAGTTCGCGGTGGCGAAGCAAAAGCGTTGCCTACCTTGGCGTACATCCGGCCGCTTGCGCGATGTGTGGTGTCGATCACGCGAACGGTCCCCGATTTCGACCGCATCACGATCGATTGAGTCTTGGCCGACTCGCCGAAAAATCGAACGCCGTCGAGGAGGTAGCCTTTGGTGACCCCGGTGGCGGCGAACATCACGTGGCCGTCGGCGAGGTCGCTGGTGCCGTAGACGAAATCTTCCGGCCGTACGCCCATGGCGTCGGCGCGGGCGCGTTCGGAGTCGTTGCGGAATCGCAGCCGAGCCTGAATTTCGCCGCCGAGGCACTTGAGCGCAGCGGCGGCGATGACGCCCTCCGGAGCGCCGCCGGTTCCAAACAGCACGTCGATGCCAGAATCGGGGCTCGCCGTCATTACCGCGCCAGAGACATCGCCGTCGCCGATTAGCCGGATGCGCGCGCCGGCCTGGCGCACTTCGCCGATCAGCTCGGCGTGGCGTTCGCGCTCCAGAATCACCGCGGTAACGTCTTCGACGCGCTTGCCCTTGGCGCGAGCGATTCGATGCAAGTTCCAGGTCGCTGACTCGCGCAGATCGATCACACCTCGCGCTTCGGGCCCTACAGCGAGCTTCTGCATGTACGTGTCTGGGGCGTTGAGGAACTGGCCGTCGTCGGCGATGGCGATCACGCTGATCGCGTCCGGTGCTCCGGTTGCGCACAGGTTCGTGCCTTCGAGGGGATCGACCGCAATGTCGACTCGTGGAGACTCCTCGGGCAGTGCTGCTTTCCACCCAGCTCCTACCTGCTCACCGATAAAGAGCATCGGCGCTTCGTCGCGCTCCCCTTCGCCGATGACCACCGTGCCGCGGATATCGATCGCATCGAACGCGGCTCGCATGGCCTCGACGGCGACGTGATCCGCGTGGTCTCGCTCACCTCGGCCCATGAGCCGTGCCGCGGCAATCGCAGCCGCTTCGGTGATGCGCACGACCTCCAGAGCGAGATTGCGGTCCTGCATCCTCCCATCATGCACCAAGCTCGCCACAGTTGGAGCGAAATGCGACCTCCTCGTCGCGCCGAGCCCTTGGTCGTTAGCCACTTCGGAGAAGTTCGCGAAACAGCTCGGGTAGGGCACACGGCCGGCCCGTGGGGCCGATGACGGCGTGTCGCGTCCAACCTTCGGCGATCAAATCGGTGCCTCGGTGCACGGCGTAATCAAAGCGGATCGAAGCAGCGCGCATCTCGCCGACCGAGATGTTGATCTCGAGCAGGTCTTCGTAGTGAGCGGGGCGGCGATAGTTGCAATGCGCCTCCGCTACCGGCAGCGCGACTTGCTCGCGCTCGAGGTCTTTGTACGTTTTGCCAAGCGACCGCCAGTACGCAGCTCGCGCGGCCTCGAAAAACCGCAAGTAGTTCGCGTAGTACACGACACCCATCTGATCGGTGTCGCCAAAGATGACTCGAACTTCGTGTTTCATTGTGGGGTGCCTTCGACGACTACCCGACGATCCGAAGCACGCGGGCTCGCTCGCGCACCACCGGCAGCGCATCGATTTCCGCCAGCGCGCTGCGCAAGTCGCCCTCGCGCGCCTCGTGTGTTAGCACAACGACTCCCACCGATTCGGCTGCCGCGTTCGGATCGGCGTCAGTGCCGGAGTCCTGAACGACTTGCGCAATCGAAACACCGTAGTTGCCAAGAATCGTCATCAGTCGGCCCAGCACGCCCGGGGTATCGACGACGCCAAAGCGCAGGTAATACTTGGATCGGGTGTCGGCGAGTGGCAGCAGCGGCTTGGCGGCCCGCTGCGGGGCCAACGCGGTACGGCCCGCCCCGGATGCCCGGGCGAGGATATTGCGGCCGATATCGATGCAGTCGGATACGACGCTCATCGCCGTGGGCAGCATCCCCGCGCCGGCGCCGTAATACATCGACGGTCCCAGCGCATAGCTCTGGACATAGACCGCGTTCTTTGCGCCCGCTACATCGGCGAGCAACCATTTGCGGGGCACGAGCGCCGGGTGGACTCGGGCCTCCACCACGCCCTCGTGTTCGCGTGCGATCGCGAGAGGCTTCACGACGTAGCCGAACTTCGCTGCGTTGGCGATGTCGATCGGGTCGACCTGATCGATGCCTTCGCACGGGATGCGGTGAACGTCGATCGACGTTCCAAAGCACAGCCCGGCGAGAATGGCGAGCTTGTGCGCGGCATCGCCGCCGCCTACATCGAGCGTTGGGTCTGCCTCTGCGTAGCCGAGTGCCTGCGCGTCGCGCAGAATATCGGCGAACGGGCGTTTGGTTTCGGTCATCGTCGACAAGATGTAGTTCGATGTGCCGTTGACGATGCCCCACAACGCCTCGACGCGATCGCTGGCTAAGCCTTCGCGCAACACGCGAATGATCGGAATGCCGCCGCATACCGCGGCTTCGTAGTAGACGTCCGTGCCGGCGGCCTCCGCGGCAGCAAATACTTCGGGACCGTATTCTGCCAACAGGGCTTTGTTCGCGGTGACGACATGCTTGCCTGCGGCAATCGCGGTGAGGACGGCGTCTTTGGCGAGTGTCGTGCCGCCGATGAGCTCGCACACGATATCGACATCCGGACGCGCGATGGCGGCGTCGACGTCTGTAACCAGCAGGGAGCGATCGAAGTCCACGACTCGGTTCGCCTTGTCCGGATGGCGGACCGCAATCGCGCGCAGCTCGAGACGAGCGCCCAGGCGGGCGGCGATCGCGGCTGCGTTATCGGCAAGGAGCTTTACGACGCCGCCGCCGACGTTGCCCAAGCCCAGGAGCGCCACACCAATCGATTTCATGGAGGGGTTTGTACCTCGACCGGAGGCAGGAGCCGGTGGCCGGATGTGAAAAACCGGGGCTGGGGCGTACAAATTGGCGTGCCGTAGTCATCGCCGGCGTGCTCGCTATGTAGTAGATCGGCGGCATGACAGAGATCGTTTGGCTACACGCACGTGAAGTGATCGATTCCCGAGGCAATCCGACCGTCGAGGCCGAGGTCGGACTAGACAGTGGTGTCCTTGGCCGGGCGATTGTGCCTTCGGGCGCATCGACCGGCGAGCACGAGGCGCTCGAGCTCCGAGATGGCGACGCAAAGCGCTTTTTGGGCAAGGGCGTGAGCAAGGCCGTTGACCACGTCCGAAATGTCATTGCGCCGACGCTGATCGGCATGGATCCGAGCGATCAGGCTGCGATCGATGCGTCGCTGATTCAGCTCGATGGCACGGCGATGAAGTCGAATCTCGGCGCCAACGCCATCCTTGCAGTGTCCATGGCCGTTGCGCGCGCGGCGGCCAAGGCGCACGAGCTCCCCTTGTATCGCTATCTCGGCGGTGTTGGGGCAACTCTGCTTCCGGTTCCGCTGATGAACATTATTAACGGCGGTGCTCACGCGGATAACAACGTCGATATCCAGGAGTTCATGATTGCCCCCGCGGGTTTCGAGCGCTTCGAAGACGCGCTGCGCGCTGGCGTGGAAACGTTTCATCACTTGAAGTCGCTGCTCAAGTCGCGCGGCAAGGCAACGGCGGTTGGCGACGAGGGTGGCTTTGCTCCGAGCCTGGAGTCAGGGGACGAAGCGCTTACGCTGGTGATGGAGGCGATCAGCAAGGCGGGGTACGAACCCGGCAAACAGATTTTCCTAGCTCTCGATGTCGCGGCGAGCGAGCTATACGACAAGAGCGCCGGCAAGTCCGGTACGTATCAGTGGGAAGGGAAGAAGCGCAAAGCCAGCGAACTTATTGAAGTTTACGGCAAGTGGGTGGAGAAGTACCCGCTGGTATCGATCGAAGATGGTTTGGCCGAAGACGATTGGGACGGTTGGAAAGAGCTGACCAATGCGCTCGATGGAAAGGTTCAACTCGTGGGCGACGACCTGTTCGTGACCCAGACCGCACGGCTCAAGCGGGGCATCGATAACGGCATCGCCAACTCGATTCTCGTCAAGCTCAACCAGATCGGCACTGTGAGCGAAACGCTCGATGCGGTTCGCACGGCTCAGCACCACGGCTACACCGCGATTATCTCGCACCGTTCGGGCGAGAGCGAAGACGCGTTTATCGCCGATCTTGCAGTGGCGACCAATTCCGGCCAGATCAAGACCGGTTCGGCATCGCGCAGCGATCGGATCGCCAAATACAATCAGCTGCTGCGGATCTGCGACGAACTGGGCGACGACGCCCGCTTCGCCGGCACCGCAGCGTTCAAGCGCTGATTCGCGCTTCGGCGAGTTGGGACAGACGCCTGTGGATGCAGTAGTCCCTAACCAGACGAGCTTGGCTCGTTGCCATGGCCACAAACCTCACTCCGAGTCCGGATGTGAGGTGTTCCGATTTTCGGTAGCAGATTTGCCCGGATGCCCAAATCGACTCCTCAACGCCGGGCAGCTCGATCTCTAGTCCCACCATCGTTCCCGGTCGCGGCGCTAGCGCGGAGAGCGATGACATGCTGATGCCCGTACCGGAGATGTTCGACATCAAGCCTCGGACGGTGCGGTCGTGCACGTACGAGGTAACCATCGATTCAAAGGGGATTCGGTAACCGGATCGACGTTCGCTCATTGCCGTGGCTCCATGATACGTAGGTAGATGTGGGATAATCCTACAGGTATCCGAGATGGCCCAAGTTTTTTTGGAGGTGCGTGTGATCCAAGCGTTTCCGTACGGAGCCTTGCCGGTGGTGCCGAGGGCCGATCTCGGATTCGTGAACGCGCTGTGTCGATGGCTGGCTGGCGGAAGGGGTGCGGGGTGGCTGCGCGTCGAGAGGCTTGTCGGCGGACCGATCGAAGTTGCCGGGGTCGAGCCTGGGAGGTTTGAAGACCGCTATGGTGGGTCGTGTGCAGTGCGATTGGGCGGAACCCAGCTCGAGGTGCGCGGCTCCAACATGCTAGTGCGCCAGGTCGCTCAGCACCTACTGGGCGGACCTGAGGAGCTACCAGCGCCCAGGCCATTGGGCGTTGTCGAGCAAGCGATTTGGGCGCTGACCGTGGCCGCGGCTCTCGAGGATTTGGGCGTTCCAGGGGAGGTCGTGGCGTGCGAAGCGCCACCGGCCATCGAGGATGCACGGGAGGTTGTCGCCGCGGTCCACGCCGCTGGGATTCCGGCAACGGCGGCGATCCGGGCTCCTCGCGCGATCCAGTTTCGCGCCGCTCCTGCCCGCATGTGGCGGTGGCCGGATACTGCGATGGTGGAGTCGGCGATCGTCTGCGGGCGCTGTGCAATCCCAGCGCAAGCGCTCGGTGCGCTGTCGGTTCGCGCGGTGGTCACGCTGGAACCTGCGCTTGGAGCAGCGCCTATCGCAGAGTCCGGCCGGATTGCCGCGGAGCTGGTCGTGCTGGGCGGGGCGGTGGGGATCGCTGGGGATGCCGGATCTCTGGTTGCGGAGGTCACGACCGGCTATGTTCCGCGCGCCATGGCACTGCCGGACGACGCTCATGTCGAACTCACGGTCGGGCTCGGAACCGCGCAGTTATCGCTGCGCCAGGTGTTCGAGCTGGCGGTCGGGCAGGTGGTGCCGCTTGGCCGCCCGCTCGCGGGGCCGTACGAAATCCGTGCGGCGGGCAGGCGGGTGGGATATGGAGAGCTTGTGAATGTTGACGGCGAACTTGGCGTTCGTATTGTGAGTCTCGAGGAGCAGTAGATGCCGGTATACGAATATCAGTGCAAGCAATGCAGTCGTGAATTCGAGTATGAGCAGCGCATGAGCGACCCGGAAAAGACGCTGTGCGAAGCCTGCGGCGGGGCGCTCGAGCGCCTCATTTCGCGGACGGCGTTTCACCTCAAAGGCGGCGGCTGGTACAAAGATTTGTACGCGTCGACCAAGCCGGAAAAGGCAGAAAAGGCCGACAAAGCGGGCGAAGCCAAGCCTGGCGATAGCGCAGCGCCGGCCGCTGCTACTCCGGCCGCTGCTACTCCGGCCGCTGCCCCAGCTGCGTCGAGCTCGGCCAGCGGAGCCAGTTCGAGCGGAAGTAGCTCCAGCGGAAGCAGCTCGGGCGGGTCGAGTGGAACTGGCGCGGCATGAGCGCCCCGGCCCCTGCGCAGCGCATCGACGGCAAAGCGATCGCCGCGAAACTGCGCGCTGAGGTCGCAACTGCGGCGGCTGCACTGCGGTCTCGCAATATCGCGCCGACGCTTGCCGTCGTGCTGGTGGGCGACGACCCGGCGTCGCAGGTTTACGTGAAGTCTAAGACCAAGGCCGCGCGCGAAGCGGGCGTTGAGCCCCGCGACTATCGCCTGCCTGCAACGACGTCTCAGGCGGAGCTGCTTGGGCTGATCGCCACGCTGAACGCCGATCGCGACGTCGACGGCATTTTGGTCCAGCTGCCGCTCCCACCGCAGTTCGATACCGATGCGGTGATTCGAGCCATCGATCCTGCAAAAGACGTGGACGGGTTGCATCCGCTGAATCTGGGCTACCTCGCTCAAGGCAAGCCGGTGTTTGTGCCGTGTACGCCGAAGGGGTGCATGCGTCTTCTCGCCGAAGTGGGATGCAATCCCTCGGGGGTAGCTGCGGTCGTCCTCGGTCGCAGCGTGCTCGTCGGCAAGCCGATCGCGATGCTACTTCAGAATGCCAGCGCAACGGTCACGCTGTGCCACTCCAAAACCCGCGACCTCGCCGCGGAGGTGAAGCGCGCCGATATCGTGGTCGCCGCGATCGGCCGACCCGGATACGTGCGCGGCGAATGGATCAAAGACGGCGCCATCGTGATCGACGTTGGAATCAATCGTACCCCAGACGGCACGCTCGTCGGCGATGTGCAGTACGCCGCCGCCGCTGAGCGCGCTTCGGCAATCACCCCCGTTCCTGGAGGCGTTGGTCCGATGACGATCGCCTGTCTGCTCGAGAACACCGTGGAAGCCGCGCATCGGCGCCGGGGCTAAGAACGGCAGCGGTTTTGCTTGCTAACCGAGCCACTAACCAGTGGTTGAGGCTTACACCTTCGCGTTCCGCTTCGCGTGCGAGCCTTGCGTGCAAGGACGCAGGGAGTCTCAACCGTAGATTGCTTGAAAAACGCTCCTGTGGGGGTGCCAATGGTTGTCCTGCCTTCTTTGCATCCGCAATGAGCATCGCCAAAACGTCCAGCGCATTTCTCGATGCCTGCTCGGGGTTCGGTTTCGGACTCGGATTCGGTTTCGGACTCCGGTGCGGTTTCGGGTTCGGAAACCGGTCCGGTTTCGGACTCTAAGTCACTGATTCAATTCGTTGCGTTCACACCTCCAAGCTTTGGCCTGCTTGACAAATGCACCAAGTAAACTAACCTGGATTAGCTAACTATGAAGATTGTGAATATTCATGACGCCAAGTCCAACCTCTCCAAGCTGCTTGAAGGTGCGGAGCGGGGCGAATCGTTCATCATCGCGCGCGCAGGCAAACCTATTGCAAAGGTGTTAAAGCTCGATGCTCAGCCAACGCCAAAGCGAATAGGGTTCATGAGGGGTAGGGGCCGTATCCCTGACGACTTCGACACCATGCTGCAGGACGAGATCGCGGACGCGTTTGAGGGAAGGGTGGATAGACGTTGAACTATCTGCTCGACACACACCTCTTACTTTGGAGTGCGTTCGGCGACCGACGACTTCCGAAGCGCGCCCGCAAGATCATTCTTTCACAGGACCACGACCTTTGGTTTAGCGTCGCTAGCATCTGGGAGGTAGCGATAAAGCAAGCGTCAGGCCGGCGTGATTTCGACGTCGACCCAGGAGCATTGCGAACGGGCCTACTCAAGGCGGGGTATCGCGAGCTGGATATACGCGGACCTCATGTGCTTACCGTGCGGCTACTGCCCACCATTCACCGCGATCCCTTTGATCGCATCCTCGTCGCACAGGCGCACGCCGAAGGACTTTCGCTGCTCACCGCAGACGCAACACTTCAAGTCTATGGCAGTCCCGTAGTCCTGGTTTGACCCGGGGAGAGCGGCTGTATTTAGGACGCCTCGCCTCAGCGCTGCCTGTCCAACGATCGATGAGGCTCCCAGGGCGGGTTCGCTCCCGATCTGCCGGCCCGGATATGTGCGCGGCGAATGGATCAAAGACGGCGCGATCGTGATCGACGTTGGAATCAATCGCACCCAGGACGGCACGCTCGTCGGCGATGTTGAGTACGAAGCAGCCGCCGAGCGCGCCTCGGCAATCACCCCCGTTCCCGGAGGCGTCGGTCCGATGATGATCGCCTGTCTACTCGAGAACACTGTGGAAGCAGCCAAGCGGCGCCGAGGCCAATGAGGTCCCGGTTGTCCGACCGCTACACGTAGTGTTGCGTGACGGTTGCGAAGTCCACGTTACGTAAGGGTACGACTTGTGTATTGAACCTCCGTTCGAGCGGATGTATGTTGAATGTATGGCGCGCCTCATTTCCACCACGGTTCGACTGAGCGAAGAAGATGTTCGGGCTTTACGGAGGGCTCGAGCGGCGGGGCACTCTTCGTCTGATCTCCTTAGGAAGGGTCTGCGCGTCGTCGCCTCGAGGTACTACGCAGGTCGGCGCGCTCCCACCACGTCCCTGTTTGTATCAACCGACAACAAGTTGGGAGACGAGTTGTCGCTGTTCAAGGACCTCGAGGATTGAAGCCACCGATCGTCGTCGATACCGGAGGATTGCTCCGCGCACTCGCGAGTAGAGGGGACGGTAGACCCAGCTTCCCGGATTATGAAGAGGTGTTGTCCGCTGCAAGCGCGGTCATTGTTCCCGGGCTTGTTCTGGCTGAAGTCGATTATTTTCTCCGCGAAGATCGACCTGCCATGAGACGGCTCGTTGGCGAAATCTTTGACCCGGGCACACGGTACGAATACGAGCTACCTGTTCCATCGGATATTGTCCGAGGCCTCGAACTGGACATGAAATTCAGGGAACTGAAGCTTGGCTTGGTGGATGGAACTGTCGCCGCCGTAGCCGAGCGACGCCGCGTCTACAGAGTTCTGACCACCGATCGTCGAGACTTCGGCCCGCTTCGGATTGGGCCCCGGTATAGCCATGCACTTGAGCTCGTCCCGTAAGAAACCCGCGGAAGTCTCTGACGAGGCACACACAGCGTCAGACTCTACGGCGAGCGCAATCCCGCGGTCGCATCTGCGTACACCTTTTCGCGCTGTCGGATCATGGCTCGTCGTAGATGGAGTCGTGATCGAGCTGCCTTCTTTGCATCCGCAATGAGCATCGCCAAAACGTCCAGCGCATTTCTCGATGCCTGCTCGACGGTGGCTCCATGCGTCTTCACGTTCTGCCACGCAGGAATCGTTGCGATAAAGCAATCGTCTTCATCCGACCAGTGGAGCACCACTTGATAGTCAGTCGGCTTGGCCTGAGCCGACGGCGGAGATGGCTTCGCTGACTTCGACTTCCTGATATTTTTTTGCATCGTCTCCCTCTTGGGGGACGCGCGGGCGCCGGAGCACAGAGGCCCGAGCGGACCGGGATAGTGCGTCAGGATGGTACGTCGTTTGCGATGATGCGCTGGATAACGCGCTGACATCGCAGCCGACGGCGCATACGAGCGATTTCGCGTGATCCCGGCCACGGCTGGTGCCGGGGCTGGCTTATCTCTCGTGGGAGCAAGTGTTTTCGGCTGGCCACGGGCGAGGTTTTTATCGCTTGACTACTGGGGGGAGTGGAGGTGAGACTTTCGACACCTTGGCCGTACAACAACCACTTGAAGGCAATGTCACCACCGCCCGGCAACCGCTCCCTGCGAGCGAGCTTGGAGAGAGGAACTACGTTGTTCGCGAAGTTCCCCAAGCGCCAGCGATTCCGGGCCCAGTTTCCAATCGCGGGGTCATGCAGGACCTTCTAGGGCGAGTCGGTCTGCTTTATTCGCTAGATGCGGGAACTTCCACGCGCAGCGCGTCGGACCAAGCCGATGCACTACAGACTGTCGCTAAAAAGGCTGAGCGGTTTGTGCACGCGCCTCTGAACCAGGCAGGCGCAGACGAACGGTTTGCGATTCTGATCGAAGCGCAACGCGATAACGAAATCGGAATGCTGAATGCTGAGGCAGGGCGGTTGCTCAAGAAGGAAGGTCACCAGTTGAGCGACGGAGCCAACGCGGCCATCGAAAAAGTCATTGCGCTTAAGCTGGGTCAAGCCGACCAAGCCCGATGCCGCATGGCCCTGGAGCCTTTTGATATCAAGAAGGCCGCGAAACAATTTGTCGCGGCCACCTCCGGCATCGTTCCGAACGAAACGATGGTGTATGCGCTCGTGCAACGCGCCGTAACTGAGGGACAAGAGCTCGCTTTCGATCATGAGGTCGGCGGGGCAATGGGCAGCCTGATGGTCGAGTCTGACGTTGCATACTCGGCATTCCCGTCCATCGGGCGGATGTTGAACAGCAACACCTTGTTCACGCGCGACAAACACGCGCGCGTTCACGCCATCCTCCAGGGCGCCCGGCCCCATACGCCCAATTTCGCCGCGTCCGTCGGCGAGGTAGTGGCCAACGCGGGTGAGTGGGCGCGCGAAGCCATCAACAATGCAGCGTACGATGTTAGCACCTCGCTTGTTGGGAGGGAGTCGCCGACGTTGCGCTTTGGCACCGGTGTTGTTCAAGCAGCAGCAAAGCTTTTCACGCTGCCGACAACAATTGGCAACGTGATTTCGTTCGTGGAGGACAGCGATACGCGGCAACGGGCAGCGGCCGGGCTGAGTGCCATTGGGGCCCACCCTGGCTTGGCGTATGGGTTGGTGCGGGACGAGTTGGCGGCATCCTGGTCTTTAAACGGTGCAGGACTTCTCGGTCAAGGATTCGGTTTCGCAGGTGGCCCGTGGTGGCTGACGTCCTTGATTCAGAAATTGGGGAGCGCGGCCTCGCTGTTGGCGATCGATGTGGGGGCTGCCCAACCCGTGCTGCTTCGAGTTGAGGCATCGCGGATAGAAGAGGTGGGAAGTCGGTTGCTGTCGCTCAGCACTGCATCGCAAACCGCACAGGCCGCTCCGGTGCTTGAGGGAGAGCTTCGCCATGTCATTCAAATGGCGCCGCTGTTCAAGGAAGTCCCGCCTGTTGGGTATGCGGGAACCGAGCGCATCATCGAGTATCTGATCCAAGAAATGGTGAAACGCGGCTATCGGGTCACGTTGGTTGCAAGCGGGGATTCGGCGATGGCTGGCGCGGAGCTAATTACTCCACTAGGGGCCGAAAAGGGTCTGTGGAAGCATCCTGAGTCGTGGCAGAAGGAACATGCCAGGCGGATTCACTACGAAATGGTCGATGACATCACTCGCCGCGCTCTCTCGGGCGAGTTTGGCCCCATTGGTACGTTTGGCCTCCACAATCACCTGGACTATGGGTTCCAACGTGGTCCGCTGGGCAGTCATTTTGCCAACTTAACGACGGTCCATGGATGGCTGGGGCATCCTGACCTAAAGCCGTTCCACGACGCATTCAAGACACAGGCGCAGGTCTCGATCTCCAAGGCGCAACAGGCGTACCAGGAAGAGGCGAACTGGGTCGCGAACATTCACCACGGATTGCCGGCCGACTTGTTTAGCCTGGGCAAGGGGGGCGAGCATGTGGTGTGGTTGGGCCGGTCCCACTTGGAAAAGGGGCCCGACGCGGCCATTCGAATCGCCAAGATGGCCAACGTCGATATTCGTTTGGCAGGCAAAAACAGCGAGATCGGGCAAAAGGCGTACTTCGATGCTCATGTTGCGCGGCTCCTCGATGGCCGCCAAGCGGTGTGGGAGGGCGAAATCCTCACGACGGCACATAAACAACAATTTTTGGGCGAAGCGGGTGTGTGCGTGTGTCCGTACAATTGGCCCGAGCCGTTCGGCATGGTCTTTATCGAGGCCCTGGCAACCGGAACGCCTGTCATCGCTTATGGCCTCGGCTCAGTTCCGGAGATCATTAGGCCGGGGTTCAACGGCTTTATCATCGACGTAGCAGGGAGGACGGCAGCAGCTATCGAAAAGGAGGCCGCTGAAAGGATCCCTGAGGCTATGCAGCTATCGCGAGCGGCGATTCGAGATGATTTCGTGAAGAGATTCTCATCCGCTCGAATGGCCGATGACTACGTTCGAGTCTTTGAGCAGCAAAATAGACTGCTTCAGCTACGAAACCCACCGCAACCTCGATGGTCAGGGTGGACGGCACCATCGAGCGGCCGCATTGTGGAATAAACGATTCGTTCAGCTGGCTTGCGACTCTGCTCTATAGAGCCGACGCAGCATGTTTCGGCAGATACATCGCGCGTATCGTTGACGATCGATCCGGTTGACATAGCGTTGCTCGCCGCGTGAGCAATCGATCACGTTGGGGGAACATTTTGTCGCCGGAAGTCTTAGTTTCAGGTCACCGATGCGGAAGGTGGAGCGCTAATTGGCGGTGCGTGGGCTGCTTGCTATCGCTTCCGCAGCTGCACAAGTGCCGGCTTGGGCTCGAGGGTATCGACTTGATATTGCGCGGCCCTGAGAACCGCTTCAGTTGAGCTACTGACCAACGCGGCACACGCTTCGGCGAGGGCCGGGAGGGCGACACCTGGATCGACGCGGCCTTGCGCGAGAAAATCGACAATGCGCGCAATGGATCGCGCGAGCGGAGTTCCCATATCTCCGAGTGCGGCTTGCAGCTTGTCCACCGTCGTCGAATCCAGGTGCGGCGCTTCGTGGATGAGCTTGGTAATGCAAGGCTCAATCGCGGAAATCACGGCACCTTTGTTCCGAGGTCGCGGCCGTCACGTAGATCTGCGCTTGCGGCTGAGGCATCGTTGCTTCGGTGTCGTAGGAACTCAAGAAACGCGATCGCGGTCGGTAGGTCGATCGCCGGAATTACGTCGATCAGCTCGCGAGCCTGGCGGCGCAACACCTCGCCGGGGGCATCGGTTCCATGAACGATGGGCGGCCCCACAACTGGCAATTCGGCTGGAGCGACAATTTTTCCCCAGGGGGGTTCGTTTGTCGCAGCGATATCGTGCGCCTCGAGCCACGTCTGAATATGCCAGTGCAGCAGTTCGGCGCGATATGCGAACCACCGTTCGCGTTCCTTCGGGTAGGCCAGAAGCACATCCTTGAAGCGCCGAAACGCTCCTTTGCCGTCGATCGACATCATCAGTCGTTCGCGCAACGACGGCTCCTCCACCGATCCTACAAATTTCTCCATCCAGCGGTACTGTTCCTTGGACGATGCGGGCTCGACGCGAAGATAATTCCTAATGTTGTCAGATAGTTGAACTCGAGTTACTTCAGCTTCGGGCTCGCCGATCGTAATGGAGACGATCTCCCCGGTGACCAGGTCGAGGTAACTATCGGTGTCGGGCGAATTGCGCTCGACAGCGACTTCGAGTGCTTCCCAATTCAGCGCGAGTTGGATTGGACGAGGGACGGCGGGGGTAACTTGGCGAACTACCATACATATGTGCCGCGCTTCGGCAAGAGCGGCTGTTCTAAGGGTACGGGGTGGCGAGGGCTATGGCAAGCGTTGTCCTTGACACTGGGCGCTAATCGAGTAAGGTCACCGGCCCTATGGCTCGCGTTACCGTCGAAGACTGCCTGGATCAGGTCCCGAATCGTTTCGCGCTGGTGATCCTAGCTGCGGAGCGCGCCCGCCAGCTCTCCCATGGCGCGTCGCCAGGGGTGGAGTGCGACAACAAGCCTGCGGTCACCGCGCTCCGAGAGATCGCGGCGAGTCAGGTGAAGTTCCGAGAGGACGTTCGCAACACGGTGATCGATTTCATCGTTGAGCGTCGCAAAGCCGGATTCATGTGATTCGGTAAGGCACTGTCCCTCCTTCGAAAGTGGCCGAACCGCGTTTGGACCGTTGGTCCTGGTTGGCCGAAAACTGGCCCACTCGATGCGCCTCGCCAACCATATATTTGTGGTTGGCGACTCGTCATTCGGTGACCCGGCATGTGAGTTATCGCGCGCCGGGATCGTAAAGTTGTTCTATCGCCTCGGCTGCGAGCAGGCCTCGGGCGTGCTCACGATTGCTCTGGGTGGAGCGTCCGGCAGAGAGGTATTCGTGTTGCGCCGCGGCGCGATTATGGTTGGCGAGGGTGAACTCGCTCGGCGAATGCTTGTCACCCGGCTTGCTCGTCTCGTGTCGCTGGGCCGTTTTGCGGTTTCGTTTCACGACGGCGTCAACGCATATCCGCCCGGACCACAGCATCAGGTATCCATCGCCAGCTGGTTGCGTAGCCATATTGAGGCCGAACTCGATGGTGCACGTGCGGATTCCCTTGTGCGCGAACTTGCCGGGATGCGGTTATCGATTCATCCGCCGCTGGCTCCAAGCCCGGCTGACGAGGCGGACCGCCGAATGCTCGCTGCGATGGAAAAACCGCGGCGCCTCGACCAGATCTGGCCGCTGGCGCGGACTTCGCGGTTTCGGATGCTGGCCTTTTTGCACTTCTTGCGCAGTGTCGACGCGCTTGTGGCCGAGGGCGTAGTTGCGGAACAGCTGCATCCACCGCTCCGCCCCGTACAGCCCGCTCGCGAAGCGGCGGCGCGGCTGCTCGGTTTGGATGCAAACGCAGACGATGAGGCGATCAAGCGCGCGTACCGGCAGTTGGCGCGTGCTCTTCACCCGGATCTGCAGCCGCGCGCCGATGCCGATCATCGGCGCAACCTTGAGCTGAGGTTTGCAGAAGTGACGGCGGCGTACGAAGTATTGCGGTAAAGACGTTGCGCTGCGATTCGTCCGACCGAAGTCAGGGCGGGGTGACGATCCAGCCATCGTCGCAGAAAAAGCCCTCTGGCGGTTCCCACCCGTCGCGAGCCCACAGGAAGGCCGTGTAGGCCGAAATCACCGCGTCAAAACAGTGGTCGTTCCCGAGTACGTCCTCGCGTGCCATTCGGCTTTGCGGGGCAAACGAAAGGTCGGTGATCTTCTCCAATATCGTGGCGCGGGTCCACCAGGGGTCGGCATCGTGCTTATAGCTTCGCGCTAGGAGCGGGTCGCACAGGGCGGCGATCGTTGCAGCAGGCGACACTTCGATCAGGTTTTGGTGCAGCTGGTACCCTGAGACTCGCAATCGTTTGGCGATCCACGTAGCTCGGGCGGCGACGGCCGTGGTATTCGCGCTGAGCGACGAGATAGGGAGCAGCTCGCGGCGATACGTTAGCATCACGTCGGTGGCACGGTGGGCGTAGGGGGCCAGGCGCACCTGCTGAACATGATGGCGGCGGCGGCCGATCGTTACGCTTCCCTCGACTGCAGCCTCTGCGGCAACCGCCTCGACGAGCTGGCGTCCCACGGTGCGCAGCCACTCGACCGCTGGGTCGGCGCATCGTTCCACCCCAGGGCAAAGTGGACGTTCGCACCTGCCACAGGCGGTTTGGGTTAGCGGGGCATCGATTGCAACGACTGCATCAAGGGACAGCCCGGCAATGTAGTTGACCAACGCATCGTCGTTCCAGCGTTGGTCTCCGCGCCGCGTTGCGACTTCGACTACCTCGGCGCCGCCGCCTGTGGAGGTTCGGATCTCGGCGACAGCGGTGGTTTTTCCCCGTCCTCCGCCGAGGTCTACCCCTACGAATCGAGCGAAACTGCGCTTCACGCCAGCATCTGACAGTACCACGATCGCGGCATAGGGCTGCATCGCCGCATCCCGGAGAAATGTTGTGAATTCGCTGGCATTTGCCGCAGAGTCCTGCAAAATCAGCCCGCGTGTGAGTCGATATCGCCCATCACACGACTTTGCTTACCTTTCGGACCATGGATCGAATCGCGGCCTTTCGCAGTTTTATCGAGCGCTCTCCCGCGGATCCGTTTCCCCGATATGGGCTTGCGATGGAGTACAAGACGCAGGGCGACCTCGAGGCTGCGTGGCAAGCGTTTTCGGATCTGATACAGCAGTTTTCCGACTACATTCCCACCTACCTCATGGCGGGTGGAACCCTCGTGAGCCTGGGTCGCCGCGCTCACGCGGCGGAAATCTATCGAAAAGGGATCGAGGTTGCGACTCGCTGCGCCGACAATCATGCGCGTCGCGAGCTCGAGGACGCACTAGGAACGGTGATAGGAGAATGACGAACCGGTCCATTTTGGGTTCCTCCCTGGCAGGCGCCAGAGGCAGGTATGTCTGAGAACCAGAAGCAAGAAAGAAAGAGGATAGTGCTATGAAGAAGTTTGCAATGATTCTATTGGTGGTTTCGATGGCGCTCGCGGGTTGCGGCAACAAAAAGCCCGCTGCCAACAACGGAGGAGCCGGTGCCGGCTCGGGCGCGGACATGGGCTCGGGCTCAGACGCGGGTTCGGGCGCCGGTTCAGCTGCTCCCGCAGGCGCTGGCTCGGGTGGAATGTAGAAACTCGTTGCGAGTTCGCGTGGGCGTTGCTCACAGCGACTCGCGCTTGCCGGGATGGAGAAATGGTAGACTCGGGGGTCTCAAAAGCCCCTTCCCCGTAAAGGAGTGTCGGTTCGAGTCCGACTCCCGGCACTGGTCGCGATCGAGCCGCAGAACTAGTTGGTGTTGGGCAATGTGCGATGCGGTGCACCTGAGTACGACGGATCTAATTGCGCTCTGAGAATTAGTGAACGCCGCCACTTGTTGGATTGAAAAAAAGGGCGATAGTTTAGCACGATGAGCAGACCTCACCGTGTGATATCGCAGCTTACAAGATTGGGTGTTGCAACAGCCTCACTGACGGCCGCGGCTTTCGCGGTGGTCGCGTGCGGCGACAATGCCAGCACGACAATGATGCCTCCACCGGACGATGGAACGACGTACTCCGTCGGAGGCACAGTTGTGGGGCTATCTGGCACGGGGCTCGTGCTTCAGAACAATGGCGGCAACGATTTGGCGATTGGTTCGAACGGCGCATTCGCGTTTTCCACCAAACTCGCCAAGGGCGCAGCGTTTGCAGTGACGGTAAAGACACAGCCCAGCGCTCCATCGCAATCCTGCTTGGTTAGCGCAGGCAGCGGTACGGTCGGGACCGGCAACGTCACCAGTGTGGTGGTTAATTGCGCGGCGGATCAGTTCATCGTCGGAGGCACGGTAACGGGCCTCGCAGGTAGCGGGCTTATTCTTCAGAACAACGGCGGCGCCGATGTGGTGGTCAACTCCAACGGCAGCTTCGCTTTTGCGGCGCCGATAGCGAGCGGTGGCGCCTATGCGGTTACCGTGGCGGCACAGCCGACCAATCCAAGTCAGACCTGCGCCGTGACCAGCGGTACAGGAACGGTGGCCTCGGCGAACGTCACCAATGTCAGCGTTACGTGCACCACGAACAAATACACCATCGGCGGCACGGTGACCGGGCTTAGCGGCACCGGGCTCGTGTTGCAGAACAATGCCGGCGACGACCTCGCGGTTGCGGCCGACGGCTCATTCACGTTTGCAAGGTCGATCGACAGCGGTGCGGCCTATGCGGTCACGGTCCAGTCTCAACCTTCGGGGCCGAGCCAAACGTGTTCCGTCACAGGAGATAGCGGCACCGTGGGCGGTGCCAACGTCACTAGCGTGGTTGTGAACTGCGCCACGAACACCTACACGATTGGCGGAACTGCCACCGGTCTGCTCGGGACTGTGGTCCTCCAGAACAATGCCGGTGACAATTTGTCGGTCAGCAGCAATGGCTCATTCGCTTTCGCGACGCCGATTTCGAGCGGCGCGGGCTATGCGGTCACGATCCTGACCCAGCCCGGCGTGCCCAGCCAAACCTGCAGCCTCACGAATGCATCCGGTACCGTCGCTGGCGCGAATGTGACCGACGTAACGCTTAGCTGCGTAACCAACAAGTTCACCGTGGGCGGTACGGTGACCGGGCTCCAGGGCACCGGGCTCATCCTGCAAGACAATAACGGCGACGACCTTGCGATTGGTGCAGACGGCACGTTCGCGTTTGCGACCGCTATTGACAGCGGTAGCACGTACTCGGTCACGGTCCTGACGCAACCCTCTGGGCTTAGCCAGACCTGCGCGGTCGCGAACGGAACCGGCACCGTCGGCGCTGGCAATGTCGTCGATGTCGCAATCACCTGCACCACCGATCAGTTCACGGTGGGCGGCACGGTGACCGGCCTTCTCGGCAGCGGTCTGGTGCTGCAAAACAACGGCGGCGACGATCTTGCCATCGCTGCCGACGGCACGTTCACGTTTGCGACTGGCGTGCTGAGCGGCAACGCCTACTCGGTCACGATCTTGGCGCAACCGACCAACCCCAGCCAGACCTGCAGCGTGGGTGCCGGATCGGGCATGGTGACCAACGGAAACGTCGTTACGGTCGCCATCAACTGTACGACCAACCAGTACCTCGTCGGAGGTTCGGTGACCGGCCTCGCGGGCACTGGCCTCGTGCTGCAGAACAACGCCGGCGATGACCTCACCGTCAACAGCAACGGTTCATTCGCGTTCGCCACCCCCATCGCCAGCGGTGCGGCGTATGCCGTCACGGTCTTGACTCAGCCCACCAACCCCAGCCAGACCTGCACCGTAACCAGCGGGACCGGTACGGTAGGCGGTGCAGATGTTACGACCGTGAGCGTGAACTGCATCACGAACACCTATCTCATCGGCGGCACCGTAACCGGCCTGACCGGAACCGTGGTGCTCCGCAACAACGGTGGCGACAACCTCACCCTCAACGCCAACGGCTCGTTCAGCTTCGCCACGAGGATCGCGAGCGGCGCGGGCTACGCGGTTACGGTGTTGACCCAACCGAGCGGCCAGGTGTGTACCGTGACCAACGGTTCGGGCACGGTGGGCAGCGCGGACATTTCCAACGTCGCCGTCGCGTGCCTCAATCGGTTCTCGTTCAGCGGCATTCTGCAGAACGTGAATCTTGCCGCCACTACCGTTGGCTGGACCGAGTGCTACCGCGACCTCTACGGCAACAACAACCTTGCTTTGGCTAACTCGATTACCACGGCGTGTACTAAGGCGAACATCATGTTGGCATGCCGTCAAACTGGGTCGGCAACCCTCACGCTCGCGGCAAACGCGCCGCGTACGGATGTGTTCTTTGACACCGGCGCCAACAACAACGTTGTCCACAATGCCAATGGCGTGGGGTGGTACTTCAATAACAATTACTCGATGGGATTTGCACCACTCGGAGCAGCAGTACAAAGAAATTCCGCCGACGTCCTCGCCGGAGCCACCCGGTTGAGCTGGCATACCCATAACTTCTTTGGCGGCGGCTACCGCTGTGGCGACACCACGGGCCTAAATAACAGCAACGCGTGGGAGCGCATCGTCTACCAGGCCGACTAGGTAGGCGCCTCTGACGACGCCGTAGCCGCCTCTGCACGAGCAACTGGTCGTGTAGAGGCGGTGGTGTTTTCGGATGGTGTCCCGTACCCCGACGAATAGGGAAGGGAGCCTGATTTCAGGATTGCCGCTTGGTGGTCGAGTCCAGTTGCGAGTCGACCTCGTCGCGGATCGCAGCGGCGACCGCGGAGCGGGAGGACGATCCGCCCAGATCGGCGGTGAGTGGGTGTCCTCGCTTCACGAGCGCTGCGATCACCGCTGCAATTGTACGTGAGCAGGAGGAGAGTCGCTCGTCTTCGAATCGCGCCCCGAGCCAAGCGAGGGCTTCGCTCGTGGCGAGGTACATCGCCATCGGATTGGCTAAATCTTTGCCTGCCAGGGGCGGTGCGGAGCCGTGGATCGGTTCGAACATTGCGTGGTCGTCTCCGACGTTGCAGCCGACCGCCATGCCCATGCCGCCTTGCATAATCGACGCGAGGTCCGTCAGAATGTCGCCGAACATATTCGTGGTCACGCACACGTCGTAGCGCTGGGGTTGGGTCAGTACCTGCATGGCAAAGGCATCGACGATCGCGACGTCGGGTTCCACGTCCGGGAATTGCCGCGCAACCTCGTGAAACACGTCGAGAAATAGGCGGCACCCATGTAGGACGTTGTGTTTGACGATACAGGTGACACGTTTTTTTGCATCGCTAGGCGCGCCCTTGGCGCGAGACCGCGACAACTCGAATGCGCGCCGGATCACGCGCTCCGAGGCGCGCCGGGTGATTACCCGAATGTCGGTAGCTCGCTCATCGCAGCGTTCGCCGAGCCCGGAGTACAGACCCTCGGTGTTCTCGCGCACGAACACCATATCGACCTCGGTGGACTGCCACACCGTGGCGAAATTTCCGCCGATGCGGTGCTGCGTGCCTGGCAAACAGCGGACCGGCCGGATGTTTGCGTACAGGTCCAGTTCCATTCGGTTGCCGATGACGGCCGAATACCCGGCCATCTTTCCGTTGGCCATCGTTACCGGCTTGCCGTCAGCACCGTTCCACCCAACGGCTCCGAGCAAGATCGCATCCGCCGCGCGGCAGCGATCCGGTGCGTCCTCGGGCCAGTCGCGTTCGCCGTTTTTGAGAAAGAATCGGCCGCCGCAAGGGATTTCATCGATCGCAAAGCGAACGCCGATCGCCCCGCCGAGGCGTTCGAGCAACGCACGTGCTTCCGCCGCGACTTCGACGCCGATGCCGTCGCCCGGTAACACGGCCACGTGGTAGGTTGACTTCGCGGTGCTCATCGCCCCGGGGCAGCCTACCATTCATGCCGCCCCACGGATCTAGCAGGTAGTTCGGTTGTTTTTCGACGTTGCAATCGGGTAGAAACCTACCGGCGCGCAAGCGGATTTCGCGCCACGAGAGGTTGTCATGGCGCAGCAAACCAAGTTCGTGTTTGTGACCGGGGGCGTCGTGTCGTCGCTCGGCAAGGGCATGGTCTCAGCGTCCATCGGCGCGCTCATGGAGAATCGCGGTCTCAAGGTCGCGAATATGAAGCTGGATCCGTACATCAACGTCGATCCAGGGACGATGAACCCGACCCAGCACGGGGAAGTATTTGTGACCGATGACGGAGCGGAGACCGACCTCGATCTCGGCCACTACGAGCGGTTTGTGTCTACGAGAATGTCGCGGCTCAACAACATCACGACCGGTCAGGTGTATTCGAGCGTCATCGGCAAAGAGCGGCGCGGTGAATATTTGGGCTCCACGGTTCAGGTAATTCCGCACATCACCGACGAGATCAAGAGTCGAATCCAGCGCTGTGCGGAGGGGCTCGACGTACTCGTTGTGGAGGTTGGCGGGACCGTCGGCGACATCGAATCGCTACCGTTCCTCGAGGCGGTGCGCCAATTGCGCATCGAACTCGGCGCCCAGAACTCCGTGAGCGTCCACCTAACGCTGGTGCCGCATATTCGCGCAGCGGGGGAGTTCAAGACCAAGCCAACGCAGCACTCGGTGCAAAAGCTGCGAGAAATCGGCATCCAGTGCGACGTACTGGTGGTGCGCTGCGAGCAGAAGCTGGCCGAGGAGCCGCTCAAGAAGATGGCGATGTTCTGTTCCGTGGCCCCCGACGCGGTATTTCAGTCGATCGACGTCGACACCGTGTATCGGTTGCCGCTGATGCTAGCCCAGCAAGGGCTGGATCAGAAGTTGGCCGCGCTGCTCAACATCTGGTCGAGGGCTTCGCGGCTCGACGCATGGGAGAGAGTGGTTGCACGCATTACCGAGCCGAAGCGCAAGGTGACCGTTGCGTTTGTAGGTAAGTACGTTCAACTGGTCGAAAGCTACAAGAGCCTTAACGAAGCTCTGCTGCACGGGGGAATCGCGAACGACTGTCAGGTCGAAATCCGCCACCTTGACAGCGAGGTGTTCGAAAGCGGCGATGGTTCGGCACTCGGCTCGTACGATGGAATTCTGGTGGCTCCCGGGTTCGGGGCCCGCGGGACCGAGGGGAAGATCGCAGCCGTACGGTATGCGCGCGAACACCGCGTTCCGTACTTCGGCATTTGCCTCGGGATGCAAATGGCGTGCATCGAATTTGCTCGCAATGTGTGCGGTCTCCAGCGAGCCAATTCGACGGAGATCGATCCGAGCACGCCGCACCCAGTCGTCGATCTCATGCCAGATCAGCGGGGCGTGACCGACAAGGGGGCGACCATGCGTCTGGGGGCCTATCCCTGCGTATTAACCCCGGGGACCAAGGCCCATGCTGCGTATGGCGCAGCCGAGATCAGCGAACGTCACCGCCACCGCTGGGAGGTGAATAACAACTACCGCGACGCATTGGAGCGACACGGCATGGTGCTGACTGGATTGTCCCCGGATGGCCGGTTGGTCGAAATGATCGAACTGCCTAACCATCCGTATTTCGTCGCCTGCCAGTTTCACCCGGAGTTCAAGTCCCGCCCGAGCGACCCCCATCCGCTGTTCACCCGCTTCATCCGGGCGGCCGTAGAGTTTCAGGCGCAGCGAAATCCGTAATATTGGCGCCCAGGTCGGGGGCCAGCCGTTGCAGGCAAGACCCGGGCCATCCGACGCGATTCGCCTCTTTACAAGCTACTGCTTTGGGCGTAGGCTTACATTCAAGCATCGTACCAGGTACAACTGAGCGATGTTCACGTTTGTAACTAACTGGAAGTAAGGAGAAATCATGGCGATGGAGATGCGGCAGGAATTGAAGCTCTCCCAGCAGCTGGTGATGACTCCCCAGTTGCAGCAAGCGATCCGTTTGCTGCAGCTGTCTCGCATGGAATTGGCAGATCTCGTGCATGAGGAGATGCTTGAGAACCCGATTCTTGACGATGAAATGGACCTGGAAAACGAGCGAAGCGGCGCTCTAGACGTGCTCGGATCCCAGGAACAGGCGGATCACCAGATGGAGAGCCAGGGCCTGTCCACAGAGACCCCGCTACCCGACTCGGTTGTCGACGGGGTTGCTCAGACGGAGATCAAGGGCGACGCGACGGCAATAGCTGAAATTGATTGGGAAAATTACTTAGATAACTACTCGATGGGGCCGCCGATGCCGGCGTTCCGCGGCGACAGCGAGGAGATGCCATCGCTGGAAGCCACGCTCACCAAGCCGCCGAGTCTGCACGACCACCTGGCGTGGCAGCTCAAGATGGCTGACCTGCGACCGGAGCAGCTCGAAATCGGCATGGCCATTTTGGGAAACATCGATGCGGACGGATACTTCAAGGATCCGCCTATTGAAGAGCTGGCGGCCGATCTGGGGGCAGATCCGGAGGCGTGCGAGGTTGTGCTCGAGAAGATTCAATCCTTTGACCCGACGGGAGTGGGGGCGCGGTCACTCGCAGAATGCATGTTGATTCAGTGCATCGCGGCGGAACAAGACGACGACCTGTGCGTCAAAATGATCAAAAGCCACCTCGGCAACCTGGAAAAGAAGAACTATCAGGCGATCGCGAAGGACCTAAAGCAACCGCTTGAGGAGATCTACGAAGCTGCCAAAGTGATCATGGAGTTCGATCCTCGTCCAGGGCGACAGTACTCCTCTGACGAACCGCACTACGTTACTCCCGATGTTTACATTCACAAAGTTGGTGACAAGTATTTCGTCGTCCCAAACGATGATGGGCTGCCGAAGCTGAAAATCTCTGGTTTTTACAAGAACGCGATGGGCTCGGGGGCAGCTGGCAAAGACTACGTGCAGGACAAGCTGCGTTCTGCGCAGTGGCTCATCAAGTCGATCCAGCAGCGGCAGCGCACGATCGTCAGGGTCGCCGAATCGATTCTGAAGTTTCAGCGGGAGTTCTTCGACAAGGGCATCGCTCACCTAAAGCCGCTGATCTTGCGCGATGTCGCCGACGACATCGGCATGCACGAATCGACTGTTTCGCGGGTGACGACGTCGAAATACGTCCACACGCCCCAGGGAATCTTTGAACTGAAGTTTTTCTTCAATAGCAGTATCGCGCGCACGAACGGTGAGGACCTTGCGTCGCAGGCTGTCAAGTCGAAGATTAAGGAACTGGTATCGGGCGAGGACGTCAAGCACCCCCACTCCGATCAGAAGATCGTCGAGTTGCTGAAAAAGAGCGGGATCGACATTGCGAGGCGAACGGTAGCGAAGTACCGAGAGCAACTCGGCATTCTCTCGAGCTCGAAGCGCAAGCAGGTATTTTGAGCTTTCGGGCTGCGTCGTTTATCCACGCCATTGAAGGTCGATCTTCCGCGCACGTGCAGTACAATGAGGCTGGAAATACCAGGAGGATTCGATGCAATTCGCGGTGACGTTCCGCCACATGGAACCGACCGATGCCCTGAAAAACTACGCACGCGAACGAATGGAAAGGGTTCGCAAGTACTTGCCCGATCCGATCTCCTGTCATGTCGTATTGTCGACGGAGCGACACAACCATCGTATCGATGTGACGTTTCAACTTCACAATGGGTTGTCTATCGCGGGACACGAAACGACCGAGAACATGTACAGCTCCATCGATCTCTGTATCGCCAAGATCGAACGGCAGGTACGCAAATACAAAGGCAAGCTCGAGGGAATGCGCGCTCGGCCACATCACGTGGTTGCGTTGCCATGGTCGCACTCGATCATCGATGAGGCATTTCACGACGCCAAGCCTGCCCGCCCGGTGGATGTCAATGGCCACGCCGAAACCCGGCAGCCGGAGTTTCAGGTCGTAAAGACCGAAAAATTTCATGCTCAGCCGATGTCGGTTTCAGAGGCATGCGTTCAGCTCAATCTGCTGAATGAACCCTTTCTTGTATTCCGACTTGACAGCGACGGTCACAACGTCGCAGTTGTGTATAAGCGGCAAGATGGCAGCTACGGACTCATCGAGACACCGTCGCCGACGCCATAAAGCGCGGACCCCGTTCGGACGGACCAATGGTAGGATGCTAACGGCGCCATGAAGATCGTCGACCTGATTAAGCGCGACATGATCATTCCTGCGCTCGGAGCTTCCAGCAAGAAGGCGCTTCTGGAGGAGCTGGCCTCCTACATGGCCGAACATCATCCGCGCATCGATGGTGCAGCCCTTTCCCGGGTGCTCGTTGAACGCGAATTGCTCGCCTCCACGGCGATTGGGGAAGGAGTCGCGATTCCGCATGGCAAGCTCGGTTCGGTAAGCGAGATCGTTGCATGCCTGGGGCGAGTTCCGTCTGGGATCGAGTTCGATTCGATGGACGGCCAACCGACCTACTTGTTCTTTGTGTTGGTTGCGCCTGAATCGTCGACTGGAGCTCACCTCAAGGCTCTCGCGCGCATTAGCCGCGTTTTTAAGGACGGCAATTTTCGCCGGCGCTTGCTCGCAGCGCCCAACGCAGAGGCAATGTACAACGTAGTGGCAGAAGAGGACGCAAAGTACTGAGGCCCCTTATGCAAGCGTTCTCACTGCGCATAGACTGTCGGGGATCCAGGTGGTAGCGATCTCTGAGCTGGTCGAGCGGACGGAGCTGGGCGTCAGTGTAATCGCTGGTCGGGTCGGGCTGACCCGTACCGTGGCTGTGCCACGGATTCAAAAGCCTGGGCTGGCGCTGACAGGGTGGCCGGAGCAACTGCATCGAGGGCGCGTTCTCGTGCTTGGAGGTACCGAGCTGGATTACCTTCGAGATCAAGCACTTGCACGCGATCTTGGGATTTCAACGCTGCTGGGCAGCGATCCGGCGTGCATCGTGGTGTGTCGCGGCCTTGTTCCTCCGGTCGAGCTTGTGACAGCGGCGGAGACCCATGGGGTGCCTCTGCTAGTGTCGGTACTTTCGACGGCGGAGTTTATCGCCTTGGTGACAGCTTGGATGGCAGATCGACTTGCTCCGTCCATGCAGCTGCACGGGGTGCTGCTCGATGTCCTTGGTATCGGCGTGCTCATGGTCGGCAAGAGCGGGATCGGGAAGAGCGAGACCGCGCTGGACCTTGTCGTGCGGGGCCACTGTCTGGTCGCCGACGACACCATTGTCGTACGGCGTCACGGTGCACAGCTGTCTGGAAGAGGTGGCGTTTTGGTTGGGCACCACATGGAGATTCGAGGCCTTGGCATAATCAACATCAAGGACTTATTTGGAATTTCGTCGGTACGCGAGGCAAAAGTAATCGACCTGGTAGTCGAGCTGCACGAATGGGACGCGGACGCTGAATACGATCGCATCGGGGTTGAAGATGTGGTCGAGCGACTGTTGGACGTGGCGATTCCCAAGCTGCGGCTTCCCGTTCGGCCTGGCCGCAACATCGCGACACTCATCGAAGTTGCGGTTCGCAACCAACTACTCAAGGCGCAAGGCATTCATTCGGCACGCGCGTTTCGCGATCGACTGCATCGGGCACTACTTCAAGGGGCCACGGACGGCTGATGCAGATCGTGATTGTCACCGGGCTGTCCGGAGCGGGGAAGTCAACCGCGCTGCGGGCTTTGGAAGACATCGAATACACCTGCGTCGACAACATCCCCATTCCACTGGTCACCCAGATGGTTGATCACATTGCACGGGAGGCCGATTTCGACAAACTCGCGATTGCGATCGACGCGCGGCAGCGCAGGAACCTTCCAGCATGGCACAGCACCCTGTCTGAGTTGCGGGTAGCGGGTCATCGCCTCGAAGTGATGTTTCTCGACGCGTCAGATGAGGCGTTGTTGCGGCGATTTTCTGAAACGAGGCGGCGACATCCTCTGTCGGGAGATGATTTGGTCGAAGGCGTGCGCAGAGATCGCGAGGTGATGGCGGACATGCGCGACGGCGCGGCGCTGGTCGATACCACGAGCCTCAATGTTCATCAGCTAAAGGCGATCATTCAAGATCGATACGGCGGCACGGGTAAGCTTGCGGTCACACTTGTGTCGTTCGGGTTCAAGCACGGGTTACCCCTCGACTTCAATCTGGTGTTTGACGTTCGGTTTCTGCCGAATCCGTATTTTGATCCAAAGCTAGCGCATCTCGACGGATGCCATCCCGACGTTGCGCGATTCGTGCTTGGAGCGGAGCCCCACGGAACTAACGAAGGCGCCGCGTTGGTTCAACACATCGAAGAGCTGCTTGGATTTGCGCTGCCGCAGTTTCAGCGCGAGGGTAAGCTATACGTCACCGTATGTATTGGGTGTACCGGGGGATACCACCGGTCGGTCGCTGTGGTCGAAGAGCTGCGTCGGCGCCTGGCTTCGAGGTGGGATATCCTCGTGCGACATCGCGATTTGGCTCGCAGCGAAAAGGTGGCGAGGTAGCGCCATGGCAGAAGTCGCCGAGCAGACCGTAACGATCAAGAACGATCTCGGCCTTCACGCACGGGCCGCAACCAAGTTGGTTCAACTTGCGGCTAAGTATCCCTGCGACGTCACGGTCGCGAAGGATGGGCTCGAGGTCAACGGTAAGAGCATTCTCAACCTGTTTACCCTTGTGGCGAGCAAGGGCTCTGTCGTGACGGTTCGCGCCAAGGGGGCCCGAGCTGCCGAATGCGTGGCAGCAATCGTTGCGCTCATCGACGAAAAATTCGGCGAGGGTCGATGACGGCAGAGCCTCGGCCAGAAGTTCGGCGGGTGGGGCTTGGGGTTTCGGCTGGAATAGCGTTTGGGCGTGCGTATCTGATCGGTCGCGATACTCTGAAAGCGCCCCGCCACCACATCGAAGCGGACGATATCGATACGGAAGTCGCCCGACTCTATAAAGCGATTGCAGCGAGTGACAAACAACTTGCCAGGATCAAAGACAAGCTCAAGTCGGAGAATGAAAGCGACTATCACATCATCAGCGCCCACCAGATGATGCTCCATGATGAGCATTTCGTGGGCGCGGCTGTGGAGTACATTCGCGACGACAAACTCAATGCGGAGTGGGGGCTGCGCAAGGCGGTCGACGACATAAGCGCGGTGTTCGATAACATCGAAGATGCGTACCTGCGCGAGCGCAAAAGCGACGTGGAGTTCGTTTTTGAGCGCGTGCTGCGCAACTTGCTTGGTCGAATTACTGGGCCGCTGGCGCCCCCGTCCGACGCGGTGGTCGTGGCGTACGATCTGTCACCTGCGGATACCGCGCAACTGCACAAAGCGGCAGTCGCGGGCCTCATCACCGACGCGGGAGGAAAAACTTCGCATACCGCCATCATCGCGCGCGCGCATGAAATCCCCTCGGTGGTTGCACTCGAAAACATCACAGAATTGGTTGAGTCCGGCGATTTGCTGCTCATCGACGGCGCTACCGGGGTCGTGATTGTAAACCCATCGCCAGCAACGGTTGCTGAGTATCGCGATGAGCAACGCCGTCAGCTCGCCGCGGGCATGCACCTCCAGGCAATGCGAGATGTTCCGCCTCGGCTCCGCGACAACGTTGATCTCGCCTTACTCGCGAACATCGATGGACCGGACGAACTGGACGACGCACTCGACTATGGCGCCCAAGGGGTTGGGTTGTTTCGCACCGAATACTTGTTCATGGCGGGGAACCTTCCGGATGAGGAACGTCACTATCGGACTGCGGTAGCGGTGCTCGAAAAGCTTCGCGGTAAAACCGCAACGATTCGCACCTTTGATCTAGGCGCCGACAAACTCGCAAAATTCATCGAGCAAGCCCATCTCGACGAAGCGAACCCAGCCCTAGGGTTGCGTTCGATTCGTCTATGTCTATCGAACCTTGGCAAGGATCTGTTTCGAGCGCAGCTGCGCGGGCTGTTGCGCGCTTCGAGTCACGGCCCGCTCAAGCTGATGTTTCCAATGATTTCGGGTGTGGCTGAGCTGCGGGCCGTTCGGGCGTTCGTCGACGAGGTGAAAGCGGAACTGCGCGGCGAAGGTGTGCCGTTCGACGAAGGACTGAAACTCGGGATCATGATCGAAATGCCGTCGGCCGCACTTGTTGCAGATGTACTTGCGCGGGAGTGCGACTTTTTTTCGATTGGCACCAATGATCTCATTCAATATGCTTTGGCCGTTGACCGCGTCAACGAGTACGTTTCTTACCTCTATGAGCCGCTGCATCCCTCGGTCATTCGATTGATCGGGATGGTGGTTGCAGGAGCGCGCGCAGCAAACATTCCTATCTCGGTGTGCGGAGAAATGGCAGGAGAACCGATGATTGCGTCTGTTCTCGTTGGGCTTGGGATCCGAGAACTGTCGATGAGCGCGGTGTCGATTCCTGAGGTCAAAGATGCGATTCGCCGCATGACGGTTGCGGAAACCGAGGGCCTCGTCGGCCGCATTCTACCGCTCGCGACTGCCGTTGAAGTTCGTGCGATCGTTTCCGACTACATGTTTGGAATTGCGGATCCCGTTGCCGAGCACGCTCAGTCCGGTCCTACTCTCAGTTCGTGAGCACGCCGTGCAATCCGCTCGCCTCACAGCGTATCACCGCGATTCGTGCGTCGGGCAGGTACTCGCTGCAAGCCTCTCAAGTGGCCGAGTCCGTTCCGCGTACCTTGCCACTGCGATTCGATGGTTCGTGGCGTTGTGGGTGTTTGTCGCCGCAGTTCGCCATGGCGAGGCTGGCGATCCAACGCGCACGTATCGGACCCTCGAGACGGATCATTTTGTCGTTTACTACTGGGTGCCGCTCGACCGTGTGGCGCGTCGCGTAGCGGTAGTCGCAGAGCGCGCACATCGGACGTTAGTAACCGTGTTTGGGCACCGGCCCACCGAGAAGACGCTGATCTACCTCGCTGACGATACGGATTCAGCAAACGGACTCGCGACCGTGTTGCCTCGTAACGCGATTGAACTCAACGCTACCGCACCCTCGGGTTTGAGCGAGCTCGACGACCACGACGATTGGTTGTACAGCTTAGTTGCGCATGAATACACACACATTCTTCATTTGGATACGTATTCCGGGCTTCCCACGATTTACAACACCATCTTTGGAAAGACGTGGGCGCCGAACCAGATCATGCCGCGGTGGCTGATCGAGGGGATTGCCGTTTATCAAGAGTCAAAACGGTCCGCGGGGGGGCGCAATCGCGGTACAAGGTTTGATTCATTTATTCGCACCGCGCGACAGGGAAATCAGGAGCTTCGTCTCGACGAGGTGTCGGGGGCTCCGCGTCGGTTTCCGCGTGGCAACGCCGCCTACGTTTATGGGTCGCACTTCGTGCGCTATGTATTTGATCGATTTGGCGATGACAAGTTGCGAAAAATGTCGCACACCGCGGGTGCTCATGCGCCGCCCTACGCGGTAAATCGCCAGATTGCCAATGTCGTTGGAAAGCCGTTTACAGAACTCTATGCAGACTGGCTGGTCTATCTTCGCGATACGTATGGGATGCAGGAGATGGCCGCGGAGCGTCGTGGTCTAAGGGGTGGTCGCCCACTGACGCGGACGGCGCAAGCGAATCTGCTGCCGCGATATTCTGCGGATGGCAGCCAATTGTTTTGGCTCGAGTCCGATGGCTATTCGCCGGCTCGAATTCGCTCGATGCCGGTCGGCTCGGATGCGGACCAGGCGCGCGATGTTCTGCAGGCCGAGGCGATCGGCTCGTTCGACGTGTTGCCTGACGGCTCTCTGATCTACGAACAGGGTAGAAGATATCGCCTCGAATACTCGTTTTCCGACTTGTTTCGGTGGGATGCGCGTACGCATCAGACCATTCGGCTTACCAAGGGGAAGCGCGCTCGCGATCCAGCGATGTCGCCCGATGGTCGCTACATTGCATTTTCGAAAAACGAACAAGCAGAGAGCGTGTTGGCGGTGATCGATGCACTCCCAGGCGGCACAGAGACCGTGATATGGCGAGGGGCCCCATTTGACCAAGCCTATCAGCCAGCTTGGTCGCCTGATGGGACTCGGGTTGCGTTCTCGGCCTGGCGCCGCGGCGGGTATCGCGACATTTTGCTCGTCGACGTGGCGAGCCGAGAGGTGACCGAGGTGATGCGAGACCGCGCCATCGATATGTCGCCGGCTTGGTCCGCCGATGGAAATACACTCTACTTCGATAGCGATCGGACCGGAATCGCGAACATTTTTGCGTACGATTTGGCCGACCGGTCGACGTGGCAGGTTACGAACGTCATAGGGGGAGCATTTGCGCCCAGGATTTCTCCCGATGGCTCTCGGATCGCATTTGAGAATGCGGTGCCTGCGGGGGGCTACGATCTCTACGAGCTGGTAATCGATCGCAGCACGTGGCTACCGGCCGCGGACTACCTCGATGATCGACCTTCCCCAGTAGATATTCGAGATGATGAGGCGGAAGTGTCGCCATCCCGACCCTTTCGACCCTTGGAAACGTTGGCGCCACGCGCGTGGACTTTGGGCGTGGATAGCGCAAGTAAGACGGCGAACATCCAGACGACCGGACGGGATGCGGTCGGTCTGCACAGCTACGTGCTGGGGGTGGCGATTGACGGTGAGCGCGCCGACACCAACATCGGCGTTTCGTACAGCTATGCGGGTTTGCGTCCCGGAGTGTCTTTTGCGGGGGCGCGATCGATTGCGACCCGTGGCGGCTGGCGCGTTGACGGCGTCGGCAGACCTTATCGCCAAGAAGACTGGTCGGGCACAGCTGCTCTGAGTATCCCGTTCGAATCGCGACCGGGGGCGAGCTGGACGTTGTCGGGCAACTACAATATCGATTGGGCTCGCCTCGTTGAGCCGCCCATGATGGAGCTCGATCCCAATCAGCGTGTTCCGGTGCATCCTCCGACGGATTTCGTTCAGGCCGGTGCGGGATTGCGCCTCGCGTTTTCGAGCGTTCGCAGCTCCACGTTCAGCGTGGGCGCTACTCGCGGATATTCGCTTAGCGCATCGCTGCGACTCGATCATCCGGCTTTGGGCGCGACTTTCCGCAGTGTGACCGCAAGTTATTCCGGCGAAGGGTTTCAGCGTCTGTGGGGAAAGTCGCCCGTGCTTGCTGTGCGCGCTACCGGGGCCCTGCGCGCTGGCGACGCGGTGCGCAGTGGGGCGTTCGGCCTTGGCGGCGTTCCGGCGCAGGACATTGCTACCTCGATCGTCAACTCGATCCGAACCGCATCTACGGGGTATTTGCGCGGTTATCGAACTCGCGCTGTCGCGGGTAATCAGTATCACTTGGTGAATGCGGAGTATCGCCAAGAGCTGTGGCAGATTGAGCACGGGCTTGCCACTCTGCCGCTGTACCTACGCCGGATACACTTTGGGATTCTCACCGACCTCGGGACTGCCTTCGATACCTCGTTTGATGTTGCGAACCTGCGCTGGTCGGCGGGGGCTGCTCTGCGGCTCGATGTGCAGTTCGGCTACTTTGCTCCTGGTACGTTTGAGGTGGGTTACGCGCGCGGACTGATTCAAGGCGGCACGAATGAAACGTGGTTCCTGTTGACGGGGAGCTTATGACGACCGAACCTGCAGACCCAAAGCTTGGGGGCGACATCGCCGTGGATGTGTCCCGGCAACTCGTGGAGCCGCTGAATCGTTTGCGCGATCGCATTGGCTTGGTGGTCGATCATCTCGAGCGCTTTGTTGCGAAGTCGACCGGACCTACGCCTTATCCCTGGCGATCGCTGCAAACGCTTCGGCATGATCTCGCCGACGCGTACCTCGAAGTCACTCAACTCGCACGCCGGGTGGAAGAACTCGATCGCGCGTTGGCCAGCGAGGAGGTACAATGGTTTGACCTGCCAGCGACCGTGGATCTTGGCGTTCGGCTCGCGGCGCACCACCTCGGCAGCAATGTAGAGTTGATGATCGATCTCGGCACATCCCCGCTCACCCGCGGGGTCCCGGGTACGCTCGCGCTGCTCGTGGCTCACCTGGTGGCAGCTTCTGCTCACTCAGCGAGAGAAATTGCTGGCAGTTCGTTGAGCGTCCGAGTCATGGCGGAGGACGGCTGGGGCGTGGTGATGGTTGCTGACAACGGTAGCGGCGCACCGCATGCGACGAATCTTGGCGACCTCGCGCGCCACATCGTGAGTCCGTGGGGCGGTAGCGCCGATGTTGTATCGGCCCCAGGTCGAGGCTGCGCTTTTGAGCTTCGATTGGTTGCCCAACCAGCCGCCCGGCTTCCCTAGACTCTCCTGCGGTAAACTCTTCACCCTGTATCGCCGCTGCTTGTCTCTATCGGCAAGTGCTACACTCTCGGTGTGTCGATCGCGCGTCGCGATGCGCTTGTACACGTGGGGTTGTTCGCTGCGTGTTGCGCAACCACCACGCTCTATAATGGTGTCGCGTTTGGAGGTTCCCTGATGGGAATCCTCTTGTGTCACGAGTTAGGTCACTACGTGGTTGCTCGTCGCCGCGGATTGAACGTTTCGCTTCCGTATTTTATTCCATTGCCGCCGATGGTGTCGCTGGGAACCCTTGGTGCGGTGATCCGCATGGACAAACCCATCGAAGATCGCAACGCGCTGTTCGATGTTGGAGCGGCGGGCCCCATCGCTGGCCTTGTAGCCGCCGTCCCGTTGCTTGTGGTCGGCCTGCAATTGTCTCCAGTCGGGCCATCGCCACCTGAAAGCGCGATCGAGGGCAACTCGATCCTCTACGCCGTTCTGAAATACGCGGTGTTTCATCAGTGGCTCCCGAATGAACGAGGGATCGATGTGCAGCTGCACCCGATCGCCAGTGCTGCGTGGGTTGGACTGCTGCTGACAATGATCAACCTAATGCCGATCGGGCAGCTCGACGGCGGACACATCGCCCGGGCAGCGCTCGGTGACCGTCACGAAGCTTGGTCAAGATGGCTTCATCTCGCGCTGCCCTTGGTCGGGGTCGCGGTGGCCGTTGTCATGTTTGTTACGGCTCGTCGCGCGGGAACCGGCGTTTCCGGGGCGCTGCACTACGCTACATACGGTGCGGTTCCATGGTTGGTTTGGACGGCGCTGCTTGCCGTGTTGCGAGCCCGAAGCGGAGAGTATCACCCGGCGGTAAGTGATATTCCTCTTGATCCCTTGCGGCGGAGACTTACGTTCGCCATGGTGCTTGTTTTTCTGTCGATTTGGACCCCAGTTCCGCTGCGCCCTATGCTGTGATCCTCCTACTCCAGGCACACTGAATGGGCACTTCGGCTGGCGATGCGGTAGGATGAGGTGTGAGCGTTGCGCTCGATGCTTCGGTCGAGCTGGCACAGTTAGTGCCAATAGCGGAGCTCGTCGCGTTGGTCGTCTCGGTACAGGCTGCGCTTTCGAGCGAAGTCGGGATTTTCGACGGCGATGGCAAGTTGCTGGCGGGGGCCCCGCTGGGGCAGTTGGGGCTGCGTAGACCGATCGACCACGACGGTCGAGTCATTGGCGAGATCGCAGCGAGGGGCTCCGACTCGCATGCGGCTCTTCAGGTCATGGGCACCAGCCTTGCGCTACTGGTTCAGCGTTCGGTGCAGTCCTTGCGCGCAGCGGATTCACATGACCAAGCGCTGCGGCGAACGTTCGCGGAGCTCACCGATCACAATCAGCGTCTGAAGCGCGCTGTGGCGCGGCTTGAGGAGCTCGATCGGTTGAAGTCGAATTTCTTGGCGACGATGTCTCACGAATTGCGTACTCCGCTGACGTCCGTGATCGGCTATGCTGAGATGATGGCAGGTGGGTTCGCCGGTACTCTGAACGGCGAGCAACGCGAATACCTTGTCACCATTCTGTACAAAGCGGAACAACTCCTCGGCACGATTACGTCAGTTCTCGATGCCGCATCGCTGGAGTCGGGCCCGGTGGTCCTTGAGCGGGGGCCGGTATCTCTCGCCGAAGTCGTGGCCAGCGAGGTTGCAACCTACGCACCGCAAGCTGCAAAGCACGGTATCGTCATTCGAGTCGACAACGCGGCGGAAGGGCACATCATTGCCGATAAGAAGAAGATTCGACAAGTTGTGTCGAGCCTGGTTTCAAATGCCCTCAAGTTTACGTTAGACCACGGGTCCGTCTTGGTTGCACTCCGCCCCGGCGCCTTGTCACCTCATGAAGTCGAATCCAACGGCGCAGTGCAACTCGTGGTGACGGACTCCGGGATCGGCATTTCGCGCGACCAAGTCGCAAAGATTTTTGAGCCATTTTTTCAAGTCGATTCCTCGTCGACTCGGGCCTTCGGCGGTACGGGGCTTGGCCTGACCTTGGCCAAGGCGTATGTCGAGGCTCATGGCGGGAGAATTTGGGTCGATTCTACTCCGGGGTCGGGCTCGACGTTCACCGCAACGTTCCCTGTCGGCGATCCGGCGCTAGGCGAAGCCCCAGCGGGGAGCAGCGATTGACAGAACTTTCAGAACTTTCGCTGGCCATTCCGATCACCGTATTGTGCATCCTCATCGCCGGATTCTGCTCTGGAACAGAGGTTGCGCTATTTTCGATGCGTCGGGTAGATCGCGAGCAGCTCGGACGTCGCGACGCGTTGGTCGATCGTCGGATTTTGGCGCTGCTAGAACGCCCTCGACGGCTTATCGCGACCGTGCTCATTGGCAACGAACTATGCGCGAGCGTGCTCGCGGTCGTGACGCTTTGCATCGTCGAGCGGAGGTTTGCGCTCAACAAGTGGTTGGCCGTTGCGCTTGCGAGCGTGATTCCATTAACTGTGTTGTTTGCGGAGGTAACGGCCAAGACCCTCGCGGCAAAAGCGCCGGTGGCCTGGGCTCGGGCGACGGTACTAACCCTGGACCTGTTGGCGGTTCTGGTAACCCCAGTGCGCTGGCTGGTTAACGCAACGGCGGAGGTAGTTCTTCGGACGCTTGGCGCAAACGCACGTACTCGTCAGACGCGCGACCTATCTGTGCAGGAGTTTCGCTCCCTGGTCGACGCCGGCTCGGACCAAGGCGAGGTCGATGCGCGAGAACGGCGGCTTATCCATCGCGTATTTGAATTCTCAGACAAGAACGTAGGCCAAATCATGACGCCGCGAGGGCGGATCTTTGGCTTGTCATACGACCTGCCGATGCAACGTTTGATTCGAGAAATCGCCCATCATGGGTTTTCTCGTGTGCCGATTTATCAAAAATCCCTCGACAACGTTCGCGGGATTGTGAACGCGAAAGATCTCATGAGCGCGGTCACGGGGCAGGGGCCGCCAAAGCCCCTGGTGGCGTTGCTGTACGAGCCTCTATTCGTACCCCAAACGACGCCCGTGAAGCGGCTTTTTCTCGCGTTCAAACAGCGGAAGGTCCATATGGCAATCGTGGTGAGCGAGTACGGCAAGGTGCTCGGGTTGGTGACGATGGACGACGTCCTGGCCCAGATTTTTGGCGTGATACGCGACGAGCGCACCGAGCTGCAAGCGTCGTTGCTTGGGGAACGGATTCGGTCGCGCACACCGGCTCACGGGCTTCCGAACAAGCAGGACGGCGCTCCAGCGCCCGCCGAGTCTGGCCAGACACCTCGCAAATCCGGAGAACTTTCGTCGTGATTTCGTTGTCGACCCTGGCTGTGGTGCTACTGGGGTGCGCGGTCGCGCAAGCATTTTTTGTTAGCGCCGAGGTCGCTCTCGGCGCTTGTGATCGACACGCGCTTCGGGCGCGCGCGGCCGCTGGGCAACGAAGTTCTGCCCGCGTGGTTGCGATGTTGGATGTTCCACAAGTCACATTGGCGACTACGTTGGTCGGCGCGAATCTCGCGACGCTCGTGGCGGTTGCGATGGTTGGCGAGGTGTTCGTTACCCGTGGCGTCTCGCCCCTGCTGGCGCCCTGTATTGCCGTCCCGCCGCTGTTGGTACTGGGCCACCTGGTCCCTAAAGCAGTCGTGCAGGCACATGCTGACCGCGTCGTGGATTTTATCGCTCGACCTCTGCGGTTAGCCTCGTGGATGCTGCGTCCGGTTGTGGCCGTTGTGGGTGGATACGCTTCTCTGGTCACTCGGATCACTGGCACGGATCGCAAGAAGGCGTTCCTCACTCGCGATGAGTTGGCCTTACTGATTGAGAGTGACCCGCAGACCGATAAACCCGAAATTGGCGCAGACGAACGCGAGATGATCGCAAACGTATTTGAGTTGTCCGAGTATCAGGTCGGTGCGCTAATGGTCCCGCTATCGGAAGTGACCGCTCTGCCGGAGGATACGCCGATCGCCGAGGCAGCGCTGGAGCTGGCCGATAAGCAACACTCGCGCATGCCGATCTACGAGTCGCGCGTCGACAACGTGATTGCGGTGGTTCATGTATTCGATATCCTTCAAGCCGCGACCGGAAAGTTGCCGGCGAAAACCGTAGCGGAATTGGCCCATCCGCCGCTGTATGTGCCCGTGACGATGAAGGCATCGGACCTACTAGTCCAGCTGCAAACCGATAAGCAACACCTGGCGATTGTCGTTGACGAGTACGGGGGCGCGGTCGGCATCGTGACGGTCGAGGATCTACTGGAAACGATCGTCGGAGAGATCGATGATGAGCACGACTCTCCCGAACCGCTCCAGATTCGAGCCGATCGCCCCGGCGTTTGGCGCGTTCAAGCTCGCACGCAGGTGGCACGTCTCAACGCAGAGCTTGGCTTGTCGCTTCCGGAAAGCGATAGCTATGAGACGATCGCGGGCCTGGTCATCGAGCGATTGCGACATATTCCGAGCCCCGGCGAATCGGTTTCGTTTCCGGGGGTGACGATCGAGGTTGTCGCCGCCAGCGATCGTTCGATCGAGGCCGTGCGCATTACACGGCGCAAGGCCTAGACGGGGCGCACGCCGAGATGCCTGGTTGCGATCGCGGATACCGCCTCGATCCACGCGGGCGACGCATTAAGCGACGGTACGAGAACGAGTTCTTCGCCGCCGGCAGCCCGAAACTGTTGCCGCGCCCGGATGCCAATTTCTTCGAGTGTTTCGAGACAATCGGCGACGAATGCGGGACATAGGACCGCAAGGCGTTTCACGCCCGACGCCGCGAGTTGGTCGATGACGACATCGGTGTAAGGAGTGATCCAAGGTGTCCGACCTAGCCGCGACTGAAAACAAACCGTGTGCTGCGCGAGCGCTAGCCGCGCGGCTAGCTCCCGCGCAGTGGCAAAGCACTGACTTCGATAGCATCTGGATAGCGTTCTGTCGCAACATGATGCGTTCGTAAGGCATGTTGCATCGCCGCTTTTTCGGATGTGACGTTCCGGGAGACCATGAAACGAGAACAGCACGTGGTCGGGCTGAGCTGCTTGGAGCGCAGGCCCAGCGACTGCAACCCACGCATCCACAAATCCCGGGTCGGAAAAAAATGCGGGGACGATGTCGAGAGCAGGAACGTCCCAACGGGATTTGGCCAGCTCCAGGACGCGCGCGACTGCTGTAGATGTCGATGACGCGGCGTGTTGGGGAAACAACGGCAGAACCACGATGCGGTCGCAGTCCTGCATGGCATCGAGGGCATCCGCGATGCTGGGCTGGCCATAGCGCATGGCCAACACGACGCGCCAGGCAGGCCCGAGCCGCTGTTGCACGCCGGACGCGAGGTCGCGAGAATGGCTCAGCAGCGGTGACCCGAGCGCCGCATCCCAAATCTGCTGATACGCGTGGGCGCTTTTGGCAGGCCGGAAAGGGAGAATCACGAAATTGAGTAGCAGCGCGCGACCTACGGGATTGATGTCGATCACGCGCGGGTCGGACAGGAACTCTCGCAAGTACCGGCGAACCGCAGCGGCGGTCGGTTCGTGCGGCGTACCGAGATTGATGAGGAGTAAGCCGGTGGGCACGCGTTACACGTCGGCCTAGCCATGCAGAAAGTCAAGCATAGCGAGGCCCGAAACACGCGGCTTCGTAACCCCCTAATAATCAACCGGATGGCTGCCCGGATGACCCGCGATTCGTGTCAAATCACGCACATAGCCAAACTCCCGTAAACTCATTTGATTACTAGTACTTAAAAGAACTTCTGCCTTCTTGTTTGACCTCGTTCTGTTCCGCTGCATGATTCGTGGGCCATGGCCGGATATACGGGGAAGCCGCTACCAAAGAAGCTCGGGATCAAGGCTGGACACAAGGTGTGTCTGCTCGATGCGCCTCGGGCGTTTGTGCGTACGCTTGCGAGGGACGATGTTTGGATTGCCGAAGACCTTCGGCAGCCGCTGATCGACGTAGCCGTGTTGTTTGTCGATCGCGTTGCGGAACTCGAACGGCGGTTCGGCGATGTGGCGGCGCGCCTTCACCCGGCAGGTGGATTCTGGGTCGCATGGCCGAAGAAGAAGCGGGGCGCAGATGTCACGGAGCAGCTCGTACGCCGGATCGCACTGGCGGTCGGCATGGTCGACAACAAGACCTGTTCGATGGGGGCGTTTGAGGGGATGCGGCTCGTGCTCAGAGTGTCGATTCGCAACGCCATCGCATATCGAGCTGAGCCACCACCGATTTCTCGGCGTCTGCGCCGGCCAGCGGCGGCCCCGCGTCTGGTGCGGGCATGCGGCTCCGGGCCCGTGCTTCAGCGAGCACGTGCGCGAAGTTCTAAGTAGCGTGGTACGCTTCATCCCATAATCTCCGCCGGCGACGAGTACTAGTGTATGGTTCGACCATGCAACGATTACTGTGGGTCGCGCTGGCCATCGGATGCAGCGCGTCCGGCGATGAGCGGGAATTGGACGCTCGTTTCGTTACCCAAGCGGTGTTGGCTCCCTCTTGCGGTGCTGCCGCCTGTCATTCCACCTTCAAGCAAGCTGCGGGCAACGTGTTCGATACTCTCTCCGGCATGCGGCAGTCGATCGTGGACTTTGGCTTAGTCTCGCTGGATAGCCTACAATTCGATCCTGCGGACCCATCGAACGCGCGCTTGATCGTTTGGCTGACGCAAACCGACCCGTTTCGGCGCGGCGTGGGCCGGATGCCGCTCGATGCGCCGCTGGCTGTTAGCGACGTCGAGTATCTAAAGCGGTGGATCGTGGGGCCCACTGAGGTCCGCGACGATCAGGCGCCGTGCAGCCGGAGTCTCGCATGTGCCGCGCCCGATGCGATTTGCCATTTTGATGCTGCCGATGAGGGGACTGGGCGGTGCATCAGCGTTACCTATGTCGCCCCGGCCCGGGGGGCTCAATGCAATCCCAGCAGCTTCAACGGATTGGCCTGCAACAATCGCACGCTGGTTCGGTGCAATGATGACTGGAATTTTGGCGAGGTCGAACAGGTGTGCGCCAGCGACTGCACCCAGGGAGCATGCCTGTGAGGATCGCGGCTGCCATCGCGGTGGTGATTGTCGCTGGTGCTTCCAGGCGTGCGGTGGCGTATCCGCAATTCCAGCTGTCCCGCGATCAGACGTGTGCCCACTGCCACGTTTCTCCTGCCGGCGGGGGACTGCTTAAGGAGAATGGACTTGAAACCGCGTCGACCATGGCGGCGTTATCGACGGCGCCCGAATTTTTCTATAACAAGGTGCCAACCCCGTCCTGGCTTCAGCTGGGCGGCGACGCGCGAACGATCTACGGGTACGTGCGAGGATCGCAGCAGTACCTCGTATGGTTGCCGATGCAGTTCGAAGTGTATGCCAGCGCGGTGTTTGCGAACCACATTCGAGTTCACGCTACCGCCGGACTTCGCCCCGCAGAGTACGGCAACGAAGCCGCTACTCGCGTGTGGTCGCGCGAGCACTATCTAACTTGGCAACAGAACCCAGGCGAAAACGAGGGGTTATACGTCCGCGCCGGTCGGTTCATGCCGGTCTTTGGGCTGAGATGGGTCGAACATCCGCTGTATGCGAGACGCTTTGGCGGTACCCCGCTTTTTGGTGAGACCTACGGGGTGGCGGCGGAATATGTGACATCCAAATTTGAGGTCCATGCGACGGGCTTTGTCAAAGACCCGTTCATCGGTCCGGTCGTCCACGATAGCGGCGGCGCGCTGTATGGCGAATATCGCATGGCCGAACGCATCGCGGTCGGCGCGGGGGCGATGGCGACTTCGAGCGTCGACGACTCCAAGGTTCGGGGTGGGCTCACGGCGAAGTACTACCTGGAGGCGGCGGACCTCCTATTCCAAGCCGAAGGGCAGTTTATTCGGCACTACATCGGCGAATCTGCTCAATCCCAGCTAGTTGGGCAATTCATGGTCACGAAGTTTCTCCCGGCGAACCTGATGCTGGATCTGGCGCTGGGTCACTACGACAAGAACCTGCAAGTAAAGGGGCTCGATCGCGATGCGATGGATCTCGCCTTGCACTATTTCTTCGATTCCCACACCGAAATCTTGTTGATGGGGAGGGCGGAAGTGATCGACGGGCCCACCGCCGGCCATGCGCTGGTGCAACTCCACTATCGACTGTAAATTTTCGTCGGCGAGTATTCAAACACGAAGTGCGTTCACAGTGCCTAAAGCAGGGGTGATAGCAGCCGCGCTCCCGACTGACCGAGCCGAGTAAAGAACGGTTGGCGTTCGAACGCAACGCGGCGCACTCGCATGCAGGACTCAAGGTCGGCGCTGAACGCGTTCGCAAGGCGTGCGTTGAGGTTGTGCCCGTACACGACCGCTGCAACTTCAAAGTCGAGGCGAAAACTGCGATTGTCCAGGTTTGCGGTTCCGACGATCGCGATGTCGTCGTCGATGACCATGGTTTTGGCATGGATGAAGCGAGGCGTGTATTCGAAGATTCGCGCGCCCGCATCGAGTAGATCGGGAAAGTAGCTACGGGCCGCCATGTCGACGAGCTTTGAGTCGCCCTTGGCCGGTACCATGATGCGAACGTCGACGCCGCGCATGGTTGCTGATACGAGCGCGGCAGCCATTGCGTCGTCGGGGACGAAGTACGGAGTCGTTATCCACACTCGGCTCGTCGCTTGGTTGATGGCTGCAAAATACATTTTGTGGATCGCGAACACGGACAGGTCAGGTCCCGATGCGACCACTTGCACAAGCTCTTGTCCGGTGGTCGTAGGGGCGGGGAAATAGAGGTCATCGAACGGCAAGGTTACGTTTGCCGAGTACATCCAGTCCTCAACAAAGACTCGTTGCAGGCTGCGCACCGCGGATCCTTCGATCCGGATGTGCGTATCGCGCCACGCGGCTACACCCGCGAATTCGGAGGTGTGTTCATTGCTGAGGTTCATTCCACCTGTAAACCCGACGCGGCCGTCGCAGACGATGATCTTTCGGTGGGAGCGAAAATCGGGACGCCGTCGCCGAAGACCGAGCAGGGAAACAGGGTTGAACCAATGCACCTCACCTCCTGCTTCGGTCAGCGGTTTGAAGAAGCGACCTCGCACACCGTAGGACCCCGTCCCATCGAGGATCACTCGTACCTCAACGCCGGCTTTCGCCCGCAGGACCAACAGGTCGCGAATCCGTGCGCCGATCGCATCGGGTTCCCAAATGTAATACTCCACATGAATATGGTGCGTTGCCGTCGACAGCGCTGCTACGATGTCGGCGTAAGCGGCGAGCCCCTCCGTGTAAAGCTCGAGCGCATCCGCGCGCAGAGGCGGTCCTTCGCCGGCCGAGATCGCGATGTGGGCCAGCTGCTCGCGATGTCGCATGGGCGACTCTGCGCGAATCTCCGTCAGGGTGCCGAGCGCTTCTTCGACGAGTTTTCGCGTGAGGCGTCGCCGCAGTTTACGCCGCTCGAGCCGTTGCGGGCCGATGACCCGATAAATGATGTATCCAACCAGCGGAAGGAATGCGAGCACCAGCATCCAGGCGATGGTGGCCGCGGGCGATCGGCGCTGCTGCACGATCACGACCGCCATGATGAGTGCCCACACCGAACTTGCGAGCAGCAGCCATCCGGTCACCCCAGGGTGGTAACACGGTAACCCGCAACGCGGATCGCGCTTTTCGGCGTGTTTTCGCCGGGTCGGCGACGTGGCTACTTGTGATAGAAGCGCTCGTGCACGATTTTGCCGTTTTTCCAGCGGCGCACGGCGACCTGCGACATCTTGATTCTCCCTACGCCTTTGAGGGTTGCTTCCATTTCGGATTCGCTGAATGAGATGTCGCCTTGCACTGCGGTGCCGAGGACGCGAAAGCCGTGCCATGCCTCGACGGTGCTAAAGAACTCGATCTCGCGTTTGCGGTTGACGTCTTTGCCTTTGAACTCTGGGTCCGAGTTCTCCTGCATGACCACATTGTCGTCGTACAGTTCTTCGAAGGCTTCCATGGCCTTCCCCGTGAGGATTGCGTCGTCTAGTTTCTTGTTTAGCTCAGCGATGTTGCTCATGCAGCAAGGTGTATCCCACCTAAGCGCGCCAGGCTAGCCGGCGAATTACCCCTCTTCCGGAACGCCTCTCTCGTCAGAGAGTCGCAAAGCTTGTCGCACATCAACGGCGTTGCTGCCGATAAAGGCCGTTTCGACCGCCCCCTGGAGTTGGTTCGGAGTAAATGGCTTGCGAAGAAAGCTCTCGTTCGCAGTATCCAGCGCGGAGACATCGAGGCGATCGAACGTGTAGCCCGACATGAATACGACGCGCAGCCGGGGTGCCATTTTCCGGAGTTCTTTCGCCAATTCGGGGCCGCTCATCGTTGGCATGGCAACGTCAGTGACGAGCAAGTCGAGGCTCGGAAGTCGGTGGGCGACGCGAAGCGCTTCTTCACCGTTAACCGCCTCGATGACGTCGAAGTTGGCTTTGCGCAGCACGCGACACACCATGCGGCGGATGGCGGGTTCATCCTCAACGACCAACACGTTTCCGCGCGTGGCGCTCGCTGGAGCATGCAAGTCCGCCCCGCTGATTCCGTCCGCGCTCGGCAGAAGGATCGTGAAACACGTACCCTCGCCGACACGGCTGGACACGTAGATCCGTCCCTCGTTCTTGGTGACCAGGCCATACGCGGTGGAGAGCCCGAGACCGCTTCCCTTCCCAATAGGCTTGGTGGTGAAAAAAGGCTCGAATGCTCGACGTCGGGTTTCATCGTCCATTCCTGTCCCAGAATCGCGCACGACCAGCGCGATCATCTGTGGCGCGGCTTCGGGGGGGGCGCCTGGATCGTCGTCGCTGCAAGCATGACGCGTGGTCAGGGTCAACTGCCCTCCAGTCGGCATCGCATCGCTCGCGTTTGCGACCAGGTTTATGAGAATTTGTTCGAGGTCGGCGGCATCCGCTCGGACGCGACCGACGCTGGGATCCAGATTGAGTTCGACGACGATGCCATCGCCGATCCAACGGTTCATCGCGCGCGAGAGCTCGATCGTCACTGCGTTGAGATCGACCGCGCCTTGCTGGCTCTCTTGCTTCCGGCTAAACGCGAGCAGACGCTGCGTAATTTCTGCCGCCCGCATCGCCGCATCGACCACCACTTCGAGATCGGCTTGCGCTTCGCTGTGCGATCCGAGCGCCGGCTGGATCAGGTGAGCATGCGTAACGATAACTGTAAGTAAATTATTAAAATCATGTGCAATTCCGCTCGCGATCCGCCCAAGAGCCTCGAGTTTTTGGGCTTGAACTAGCTGCGCTTGAGTGCGTTCCAGTTCTTGTAGGCTGCGGTGTAGGCGGAGGTTGCTGTCGGCAAGTTCGACGCTTTGACGGCGGAGTTCAGCCGTGAATTCGGCACTGTCGAGAGCGCGCTTCACGTGCTCGCCAAATAACTCGAGAAAAGGGATGTGCTCTGCAACCGGAGTATCGCGGGTACACTCTAGTACCTCGCCACAGGGATTCTGACCGATTGACTGCGGCGATCCTTCGCGGATGCCGTCGTTGCCGCTCCTGGCGCTACGTCCAGTAGCGCTGCGTCGCGGCGCCTCGGCCTCCGCGTGCCTCGCCTGATTCAATCGACCACTATCCCTGTGGCGAGGTACTCGTTCAGGATCCGTGGAACCACGCTCAGCGCTCGCACGAATTCTGCGCTTCGCACGCTTGGACGTCGGAGGTTGGCGCGGTGAGGCCCATGCACACAACACGACGAGGTCGCTCGTGGCAGGTTGAATGGGGATCCATGTGACGACTTTCGCGGAGCTGGCGGAGCTCAATCCCAAGTCGGCTGCGAGGGTAAGGAACGAAGTCGCGGCTGGCTCCGATGCAGCGATGATTTTGACGTTTCGAATCTTCTTCAGTTGAGCCCAAACACGGCGGTCCACCAGCAGAGTGTTCCCGCCTCGCGTTGCGACGACGGGGTGGGTGCCATCGAAAAAGATGGCCGCAGCTTCGTCGAGATCGAACTGCTCCAACAACGTCCGACGGGCGTGCGACAGCACATCTTCTGGTTCAGTAACCCCTGCGATTTGGAGCGCGAAGCTCGCGAGCCGCTTGATTCGTTCTAGCTGGACCGCACTGCTTTCTCCTCGGGTGGGTATGGGCCGCATAGACGTTCTGATCGCAACTGCCGTTGTGCAAGCGGTAGACGCGACGCTGAGCGAGTCGCGGAAGCGCATGGGAATCGAACCCACCGTGCCGCTGCTCGCGCAGAGCACCATCGGTTTTGAAGACCGAGCCGCACACCAGTCGCAGACGCGCTTCCACCCCCGTTATCACACGGGTTTCCGGGCGCGGCAAGGCACCGAGCCTTGACCTGGGCACGATCTTCTCGACCTGAAAGCGTTCTAAACAGTGACGCATAGGTTACGAGACAAGAACCCGCGCGACGCGACGCGCGGCGGGGTGAATGGACCGGCTTTGCCGGTCCAGAGGGGGCGGGAAAGCCCCCTTTTGATCGAGGCGGAACAGAAACCGTTGACTCCCAGTCAACGGTTTCTGTGTAGCTCGGACGGTGAAGCCATTTATACTTCCACGTAGGTAAGGGTCCTCGGAGGGCCCTAAGGCTTACATGGGCGACCTTCGCCGAAATACTCGACCAGGGCCCGTCGCGACGGGGGTAGCGATCGCCTGTGCGGTAGGGATTCACGCTGCATGGATCGCTGCGATCCACGATGTCGGTTCTGTGGCTGGCGAAGGTGCGCATGGGGGCAGGGTGGTTCGCACACTGCAGTCGGGATGCGGAGGCGATGCGGCGCTCGCCTCCGCGGCCAGGTTTGCTGTGTGTTTTTCGCCGTGGCAAGCCAACCTGGACACGTGCTTTCACGAGGCCACGTTGAACGGGATGCTCGACCTTTCGTCCTGCCAGGCGGCGCGGGAGCCGAACCCTGCGCAGGTAGCCATGATCGAGCCAGAACGCGCAGCGCGGCTCAAGGCCCTCGACCCAAAGCTGTTACTCGAGCCGCATCGCGACCCCGATCCACCCGCTCCACCGCCACCTGCGGTCGTGCCGCCGGAGCCGCAACCGCCCATGGCTCAAGTTGTGGAGACGACGAAGCCCAGCGAGGAAAATTCGCCGAAGCAAGCGCGATTTCTTGCGGAATACGACACGGAAGTGGCAAAGCAAACCGTTGCTCGCGGCTCCGTCGCAACGCCGATGACGGCGCGAGCCAAGGCCCCGGAGCTAGAGGCGAAACGCACGCCACCGGAAGATTCGGAGCGCCACAAAGTCGACCACGTGGGCAAAGCGCCAGGCGCGCTAGCGATGCGAAGTCCTGGTTCTCCCGCTCTGAATGAGGTCGCGCAGGATCGATCTACCTCCGCACTCCCAGGGGAGTGCTGTGCACCCTGGCGGAGCCAGGGTTATCGCCCACTCCTGGGAGGGCCGGCCGGGATTCGCGACGTCGCTCCCGACGGTTATCTCGAAAAAAAGCCGCGAGGTGCCTTGGCGCACTCGCAGGGGACCGGGCGATCGCAAGCGCCACGCGGCGCGGGCGGCGGGATGCCTGCTGCGCCCAGCCTGAAGCCGTCCCCGGAAGCCCTGGAGCGGGCTCTCGGCGGCGGCAACGTCGATCACCTGCCGGACGTCGACCAGGGCGATGAAACCGCGCTCAGCGCCAAGCGTTGGATTCACGCGAGCTTTTTTAACCGACTAAAGCGCCAGGTGGCGCAAAGCTGGGATCCGGCGTCGGTTTGGCGGCGTACGGACCCAGGCGGACAGGTCTACGGAACGAAGACGCGAATCACCGAAGTAGGCGTCAGCTTGTCGTCGGATGGACAACTGGCCAAGATCGCCGTCACTACCCCATCCGGGGTAGCGGAGCTCGACGAAGAAGCCTTGCGCGCGTTCCGGGCCGCAGCGCCGTTTCCCAATCCCCCCCTCCAACTCGCCGGCCGCGATCACCTAATCACGTTTGCATTCGCTTTCTATTTCGAGATCGGCGCCCCGCGGACGTCCTGGCGCGTGATTCGCTCGATGTAGACGTTGGTGCTGGCTGGTCCTTGGGCTACTCTCTGCGCCGGAAACTGCGCAATCGAAGGAATGTACTCATGAAAACGCTTGGTCTGTTGATGGCATTACTGTCGGTGGCCTCGTGTCAGTCCGACACGAGGAACCTCGAGCACAAAATCGACGAGCTCAACAAGAAGGTGGACTTGCTGGTCGCAGGTGGGGGAGCGCGCGGTGGACGCGGCCCTGATCGGCCGTCGCGGCCGGCACCCGACGCGGCAAAAACCTACGCTGTTCCGATCGATGGCGACGCGTTTGAGGGGCCCGCGGACGCAAAGGTTACCCTGGTCAAGGCGTACGACTATGCGTGCCCGTATTGCGAGAAGGTGCGCACCACGATGGATGACCTTCGCAAGAAATACGGCAATGACTTGCGCATCGTCTACAAGCAGTTCGTCGTTCATCCGCAAACAGCGACCGTGAGCGCGCTCGCGTTCTGCGCCGCCGCCAGACAAGGCAAGGCGGCTCCAATGAATAACCTACTGTGGGACAAAGGATTTAAGGCGAGAAATTTCGACAAGGATGCCGAAGGGGGGGGGCCGCCGCAAAAGTGTTGGGATAGCGCTGCCGGTTGCCCCATCGCAATCGGTTTCGCTCAGGAGCTCAAGTTGGATGTTCCTAAGTTCAAGACCGACATGAAGGACTGCCAACAACTCATTCAGAAAGACATGCGCGACCTGCAGCAGTTTGGAGTTGGGGCAACCCCGTCCTTCTTTATCAACGGACGATTCATGTCGGGAGCGAGCCCGATCGAAACGTTCTCAGCTCTTATCGATGAAGAGCTAAAAAAGGCGAACGAGCGGATTCAGCAGGGCGCTTCCGCGGCCGAGTACTACAAGCAGTGGGTACTCGATAAGGGACTGAAATCCCTTGAAGTGCCGAAGGGCTAGACGCGCAATGCTGGTAAGTTTGGAAAAACATAATAGTATTCATCTGTTGACCTTGACGTAATCCTTGACTCCACCGTTGAGTTCGACGGCGACGCATGACGATGACCCGACCGTTGACCAGCACCTTGCCCCCGCTGGGCACCCTCGACGTCAAGGCCGAGGTTCACGGTGGGGTCGACGTCCCTCGCCAGGGACTTCCAAGGGTCGTCGAACGTTGCCGTCAAGGTCAATGTTCGGGTCATCGTCAAGGTCAAACTCATTGCGTCGCGATCTGCAAATCGTTTTCAAAGTACCACGTTACGCTTACGTGATCGGCATTGGCGCTGGTCGCGCAGTTCGACCCCAGAGCACCGGGTGGCCCCGGCGGCGCGCGTAGTTTGCCGTGATGTCGTCCTCTGTCATCCCCGAGCGAAACTGGGTGAACATCCAGTGGCTCGCGCGGTTGCGTTGGGCAGAGGTGGGTGGGCAGGCCGTTACGGTGCTGGTTGCACAATTCTTATTGGGGGGAAGCCTGCCGCTAGTGCCGCTGCTCGCTGTGATCGGCGTTGGGCTAGTATCGAACATCATCGTCGAGAGCTATTTCTTCGGCGACAGGCACCGTGGTGCGACGACGGGGTGGTTTCGCCGCGCTGGCGCCAGCCGTTCATTAGGTTGGCCGGCCGTCGCGCAAGGTCATTTGCGGTCAGGCGAGGCGGCGAAAGTGAGCCGAATGGGTCGACCGCGCGTCGGAGTCTGCGACGATGCGCGGGTCATTGCGGCGAACGAATCCCGTGGGAGGAGCGAGGAGCGGAGTGTACAAACAGTACTCGAGCACCGGAGCGACGAAGCCAACGAAGCGTCACCGCAAATGACCTGCGCGATCGTTGCGGAGTGGCAGTTGGGGCTGGTGATGATGCTCGACATCGCGCTTCTCACGGGCCTGTTGTACCTCTCTGGGGGGCCACACAATCCGTTCGCGCTGCTTTACCTGGTGCAGATCGCGCTTGCAACCGTCGTCGTTCGTGCGTTGTGGACTTGGATGCTCGTGGGGCTGTCATTTGTGGGATTCGGGATTCTGCTCGTCGCCCACCGACCGCTAAAGATTCCGGACGACAGTCGCATGATCGGAGCGTGGGTAGCGCTCGGGGTGGCCTCGGCGTTCGTCGTGCATTTCCTGCAGCGCATCAACGGTGCGCTGAGCGAACGCGAGCGCGAGCTAACGGAGGCGCGCGGCCTTGCAGCACGCCAGGAGCGACTCGCGGCACTAGCGACGATGGCCGCCGGTGCGGCGCACGAGCTTTCAACGCCACTTGGTACGGTAGCGCTGGCAGCCAAAGAGCTCGAGCGCGTACTCACCGGAGACCACGCAGCGGATGCGAGGCTCATTCGCGAGCAGGTGGGGCGCTGTCGCGCGATCCTGGAACAGATGGCACTGGGCGCGGGCACCGTCGGTGAGAGCATCGCCGCGTGTACCGTGGCTGAATTCGTCGACGATGCGCTGATTGGAATCCGGGAAACGCCACCTGTGGTGCGCGATATGGCGCGCGAAGTAGCTCTCGGAACTCTGCGCATTCCCAGGCGTGCTCTTGGTCAGGCGTTGCGGTCTCTGGTCACCAACGCGCAGGACGCATCTCCGGCCACTGCCGCCGTCGTGGTCGCAGTGTGGCGAACTGGCGAGATGATCGAGCTTGCGGTCCGCGATCGTGGCAGCGGGATTCCCGAGGAGGTAAGAGCTCGGATCGGCGAGCCTTTTTTCACCACAAAACCCCCTGGCCGAGGTATGGGGCTGGGGCTGTTTTTGGCGCGGGCGGTGATAGAAGGTGTGGGAGGGACGATGCGAATCGAGTCAGAGGCGGGTGGCACTGAGGTTCGCGCACGATTGCCTGCAGATGTGACGGGCCGCATGGTATCCGAGCCGGTATGAACTCGAACCCAGAGCATCGGCCATCGATCCTAATCGTCGATGATGATGAAGCGTATCGGGCGAGGTTAGCGCGTGCATTTGTGGATAGGGGCTACGACGTTCGCATCGCGCACGATCACGACAGCGGTCTTGCATTCGCGACAACGGAGTCGCCGGAGTTCGCGGTCGTGGACCTGAAAATGCCTGGGAAGAGCGGTCTTGAGCTCGTCAAGGCGCTTCGCGACATCGACCCAGCAACCAAAACCGTGGTGCTGACCGGATATGGCAGCATCGCCACTGCGATCGACGCGGTTCGTCTAGGTGCGACTCACTACCTCTCGAAGCCGGCGGACGCCGATGACATCGTTGCTGCATTTGCGCGCGCTGAGGCTCCTCCGCTCGAACCGCTCGATCCTCCCGATCGCGACTATCGCGCCCCTTCGCTGGCCCGCGCTGAGTGGGAACATATCAATCGCGTGCTGTCCGACGCGGGCGGCAACATTTCGGAGGCAGCGCGCCGCCTCGGTATTCACCGTCGGAGCCTGCAGCGCAAGCTTCAAAAGTACCCCCCCAGTAAATAGCTATTTGCTCGGCTGCGCGGTCGAGTCGCTCGGGGCCGCTGAGCCTCGCGCGTCCTGGGGCGCACGGATCATGCCATTGGCAAACGTAGGCAAGCCGCCGAGCGGATGCTGCCAAGGTTGGTCGGCCAACAGTTCCACGGGCAGCCACCGCAACACCGAAGGCAGGACCACGCCTTCGGTCACGAGCGGCATATGCATGAATTGCGCGCGCACATAGACGGCGCGCGCGGTTCGCGCTTCGGGCGGCCAGGTGTCGTAGCTCGGGGGAACTCGATCGATGACGAACAGCTCCGGAATCGCGCGCGCAAGCTGCTCGTTCCACATGATGGTGTCCTCGCCTATAGTGATGAACCGACGATGCGTTGACCCGCGGTACCACGCTTCGATGTGTTCGTCGTTCGCATACATCGCATCGATCAGGACCAGATGATCGATCAGGGGTTCATCGAGCCACGCGCCGATCGTTCGAAATGCCCCGGAATGACCCACCACAGCGGTCAGGGCCATGCCGCGCGATACCTCAGCCTTGGCTTCCACCAGCTGAAGTAGCGCACCGAGGCTTGGGTAGTTGATCGGAACTTTGTTCGTGCTCGGAGCTTCAGGGACGATAAACATCGCGTTGAGCGCGCTCATGGCGAACTGCTCCGGTAGGTGATGGCCGATGTACGCGGAATCCGCATTGTCGTAGTAGCCATGAACGTAGAGGATCGTAGCGCCGGTATCGGCGCGATAGCTCTTCGGGATCCAGACGTGGATCGGGCCACGGGGGCCCTCGATGCGAAGGTGTTTCCCGGCGCTGACCGCCGTTGCTACGGGATGACTGGTTTCGCTGTTCCTACCTGGAAGGATCTCCTCAGCGATCGCCCAGCCGATCGAACACACCAGGGCAAGCGCGCCGATCGCGCCGATTGCGGTTGGAAAGCGCGGCACGCCCCGATAGTACCGCGTGCCACGCAGGACGTCGCGCTGCTGGCATTACTTGGGTTGCTTCTACCCAAAAAACGCTGGCAACACGGGTGACGTGCGCTGCTGCAATAGGCACTCGAGCATTTGTTGAATCGTGCCTCGAATCTGGTCTGCGAGCTGGTGCACGAGCAGGCGGTCGTTCGCGGAATCTGGGCCTGCGTCGATGTGAATCGGCGCGCCAAACTGCACCAGCCACTTGCTTGGAAGCGGAAATAACCCGGCAGGCCCAAGCCACGGGAAGGTGGGAGTCAGCGGGATCCACGGGATGCCAATGTTCTTGGCGAACCACGTGATCTTGCCGAGCATCGGCGCCGCCTCTTCGGCTCCGACTACGGCGACTGGGATGATCGGGGCACCAGCGCGGATCGCGAGTTTGACGAAGCCGCCTCGGCCAAAACGCTGAAGGCGGTAGCGATCTTTCCACAGCTTGCCCATTCCCTTTTCACCTTCTGGAAATACAGCAACGATTTCACCGGCTCGCAACAGTCGCTCCGCGTTGGCCGGGTCTGCGCGAACTCCGCCGATGCGGTTCATGAGTGGGCCCAGCCATGGCAGATGAAACACGGTGTCCTCGACCAGCGGCCGAACGTCCCGCCGCGCGGGATGATCGCGGCGAACCGCGTGCATGACCATCGCGCTGTCGTATGGGAGTGTCCCAGCGTGGTTGCACACCAACAGGGCTCGGCCTCGCGAGGGAATGTGTTCGAGCCCGGTAGCCTGGACGCGAAACCAGCGCGAATACAGGAACTCGAACAACCACTCCCACCGCGCGGTGGCGCGTGGGTCGCGTCCGAAATCGTCGACGACGTCGCTGCGCCCCCACATGGCGAGTGCGCGCCACGGCCGCCACAGCTTCTCCATCGGAAGTTTTCGCCGCATATCGATCGGGAATGCCGGCGATCGGTCGTGCTCGACTCGGCGCTCGAGCTCGCGCTGCGCCGCTGCACTCTCGCCGAGTTCGCTCGGGATGTAATTGGGAGCAATGTGCTCGGCGACCTTGTCGTAGTCGGAGCTTAGAAAACCTGGCGCTTCACCGGCTCGCGTCCATGCGCTTTGCCCCGGGTCTCGAGGGTCGGCTTCGCCAAACCAGTCTTCCTCGTCGTTGCCGAGGGCAGCGCCATAGGATCCTTCGTCATCGGTCATATCGTCGCCCTTGCGATGTCGGTGGCTCCATCTTCTGGTGCGACGCCCAAAAAGTCGAGAATCGTGCGTTTGATGGATAAGCGTGGGGTGAATCCCAAGCTAGCGCGTGCGCGGCTGCCATCGGCCACACACATATACAAAAGGAAATCGAGGAACGACGGAGGGGAACCGACCAGTTGAGTAGCCCACAGTAGCTTGGTCAGCTGGCGTGCTGCGATTTGCGGCATCGGAATCGGCACGCGGCCAAGCAGCGCGAGTACGGTCGTGTAGGGCAAAACCCCCTTACCAACAATGTTAAACGGTCCGGAGGCCTGGCCGTCGACGGCTCCAAACAGGGCGAATGCGGCGTCTTGCTCGTGAACAAACTGCATGAGCGGATCATGCCCCATGAGTACCGGGGCGATCGGCCGCGACAAGAATCGGGTGTACATGTTGGACACCGTCGGGCCGAGTAGGGGGGCGAAGCGCAGAACACATACGCTCACGTCGGGATGTTCGGTTGCAAAGCGCTGGATTTGGCGTTCGGCGCGCACCTTGTCGTTTACAAATCGCGAATCGCGGTGGCCCCGTAACTCGGCGTCCTCAGTCAGAAAATTCGGATTTCGGCGATGCGCGCCATACACGAGCGTCGTCGATACCATGATGAGGCGTCGAGGTTTGTTACGGGCACACGCGTTCAAGACGTGCATTGTCCCTACGTCCTCTAGTTCGTGGGCCCATTCGGCTGCATGGGTAGGATGCGACAGGAACGCACCGTGGACAAATGTATCTACCCGAGCGGTTTGCAGAAGGACCGCGAGGTCGGCATCGACGCGGGGCTGGGTCAGATCGAGGTGGACGAATTCCACTTTGCCGCTTGAACGATGAAATGGCGGCCGAACGTCCAAGGCGAGCACCCTGGAACAGCTGGGATCCTCCTCGAGTCTGCGCAGCAATTCTGTGCCGAGAAACGTGCACGCCCCGGTGACCGCAACAACGCGGTCTGTTCGGGGCAGGACAGGGGGGGGGCGGGTCAGCATGTCGCGGGAGTGTGGCGCCTAAATATCCCAGATCTCAGAGGGTCGTGGTAGGCCCGTGAGGTGCAAGCGGCGATTGCGGTATTGCCTCCGGAGCTTATCGATCAAATAGCTGCTGGAGAGGTTATCGAGCGCCCAGCATCGGTGGTCAAGGAACTGATCGACAACGCGATCGATGCGGGGGCTCGATCGATCGCAGTCGAAACTCATGCCGGTGGGCGCGAGCTCATCAAGGTCGTTGACGACGGCGTAGGCATGACTCCAAACGACGCGGTGCTTGCGTTTGAGCGGCACGCCACCTCGAAATTGCGGGTGTTCGATGACCTATGGGGGCTCACGACGATGGGATTTCGCGGCGAGGCGCTGCCGGCGATCGCGAGCGTGTCTCGGCTCACGTTAACGACTCGTCGCGCCGAGGCCGTCGCTGCGACGCGGGTCGTCATCGATTCAGGTCGTTTGGAATCGGTCGATGAGGTGGGGGCGCCGGTTGGAACCACGGTCGAGGTCGTGGGCCTGCTTCGCAACGTTCCCGCGCGGCTGAAGTTCCTCAAGTCGGACCCAACGGAAGCGTCGCATACTACCGATCTGGTTGTGAAGATCGCAATGGCGTACCCGGCGCTGCATCTAAGGTTGCGCCATAACGGGCGCAATACTCTCGATGTGCCGCCGGATCGCGACGTATTCGCTCGTGCTCAAGCGCTGCTGGGGAGGCGCACCGGCACGCGGCTCGTCACGTCGTTAGGAGAAGACGCCGGGGTGAGGGTAACGTGCGTGCTGGGCGCACCCGAATTGGCGCAGACGACCGCCCGCGGTGTTCAGCTGTTTGTGCGACGCCGGCCGGTGCGAGACAGAGGCCTGCTTCATGCGGTTTGCGTTGGATACGGAGAGCTGGTGCCGCGCGGCAGATATCCGCTTGCCGTGTTGCTCGTCGACCCACCAGCGACAGCGGTCGACGTTAACGTTCACCCGCAGAAAGCGGAGGTGCGATTTGCAAACCCGGGCGCGGTTTGCGCTGCTGTACGCCACGTGGTTCAAGCGGCAGTTGCGCGCGCGCAGTGGGAGGTTGCCCCCAGCAGGTTACCGGTGGCGCTCAGTGGAACACCCCCGCCGCCTCTGCCATTTGATGCGCCCGCAAGTGCGGCTGCAACCCGGTTCGCCGCCGAGCTTCGAGAGGTGCGGAATCCGTGGAACCATGACCGCGCGCAGGCGGATCTCGGTCTCGAAAGTCCCGGCCGCGCCGGGATGCGCAGCACTCCCGATGAGGGAGTGCGGAGGTGGAACGAAAGTCCCGGCCGCGCCGGGATGCGCAGCACTCCCGATGAGGGAGTGCGGAGG
>CAYQQM010000011.1:80538-81504 GCA_964419605.1 uncultured Kofleriaceae bacterium
TGGAACGAAGGCGGAGTAGCTCGGTCGTGGGCACGCGAAATCAAACAGCGCGTCCTACAGGTGCGCGCGGCAGAGTCCGCCGACACGTCACATTGGGCCGGGCGACCCCATTCGGACCCGGCAGGAGTTGCGCTACCGACGCAAAGTAAAGCGAAGGCCCCGTTGCCTGAGGCTCTGGATAACCCCACCTACGCCGGACAGGGAGGCCGCGAACCCTTCGCAGACAGAGCCGGCAATTGGGCGAATCCGGGATCCTACAGCTCACTTGGCTACGTGGGCCAGCTCGACCTGACGTACTTGCTGTACCAAGGGGACCGCGGGCTCGTGATTATGGATCAGCACGTTGCCTTTGAATGGGTCGAGCTGGACTGCCTGGCACGCGGCGCAGACGCTGCCACGGGCGAGCTGTGCCCAGTGCGTGCTCAACAGCTGCTGATTCCAATCGGGGTCGACCTACGACCTGATCTAGCTATGCTCGCTTCCAACAACGCTGACTTGCTAGCCAAGATCGGGTTTCAGGTCGAGCCCACCGACGCGAGAACCCTCGTGGTTCGCGGGGTGCCGGCCGGATTCTCGTCCCGGCAACCTGGACCTGGTCAAGATCGCATGGATCCCATCAGGTTGCTTCGGGATGTTCTAGAACGTTGGGCGACTGCATCGACTGCAGAGGATCGACTGACCGACGCTTGGGCCGAGCTCGCCTGCCGCCGGTCCGTGCCTGCTGGCCAAGTTGTTACGCGGCACGAGGCCGAGCGGCTCCTTCACGCTTTGGATCGGGTCGCTTGCCCGGCTCGACTCCTGCACCGAAGGCCGTTGTTGATTCAGTATTCGCTTGCTGAAATCGGTCGCCGCTTCAGCGCGCTCTAAGGCGAATGTCCGTACGTCTAGTACCTCGCCACAGTGGTTTTGATCGGTTCGGGCCGCCGATCCATCGCCGATCGCTGCCACGAAAATAGCTACGCCACG
>CAYQQM010000012.1:0-76103 GCA_964419605.1 uncultured Kofleriaceae bacterium
GTTGTGAAAACATTTGACGACTTGTTTGAAAGAGTAATGAACGGATTGGAAAATCAGGCCAACGGCGGCGACTCGTGGCAGGAGGATGGGTTTGGCGCTGGTGTATGGGCTTTGCATCGTGCTCCCGACGACACGATTTGGGCCGGCGGGTTCAACGCGGTGTACCGGTCGTTGGACGACGGCAAATCGTGGAGCACCTTTGCGCCCACTACCAAGCCCATCTATTGTTTTGTCGATACACCAAAAGGGCTGATCGCGCTGGGTGAGCGGGCATTTTGGATTGCCTCCAACGGCCTCGAGGAGCTGAACACCTGCCCACCTAGGGTCATGGCCGCAAGCAAAGCGCCCAACGGAACCATCGTAGCAGTTGGCAAAGCCGGGCTGGTTGCGATTTCGCAAGACGGAATCGAGTGGAACACGCTGCCGCCGGCGAGTCATGCGGATCTGTCCTCGGTTGCGTACTGTGGCGACCGCTTCTACATTGGCGGCATCGATCCCGAGGACTTCGACGCGGGACAAAACCACGCGTTGTTTGAGTTGCGGGGAGAAACGCTTACGCCGATCGCCTACCGCGGCGGCCAGACCGAGTTCAACGCATGGACCCACTTTCGCGGTCGCACGTTCCTCGCAGTGTACGATAAGTCCGTGCGGCACTCTGCACACGAAACCAAAGGGTATCTCCTGACAACAGGTCCGGTCCGACGGGGGAGCAGCCCTCGACTATCCCGATCGGGTTGACCCGGCTAACCTCGTTTTCCGTTGACGATGTCGTTCGGCGATGGTTTGGTTGGCTGCGGTGGTGCGCCTGCAGCTGCAGGTGCTGCCGTGCCTGGGGTTTCCCAATTCTGCGTCGTATTTTTTAGTTTCTTGTATACCAACAAGCCATCGGAATTTCGCTCGCTGTGAGGCGACGATAGCTTAAACGTTCCGGTAACGATCACTTCATCGCCGACTGCATAGGGTGGGCAAATGGTCTTCTTCGGATCTTCTTTTGGTTCGCAGCGGTCGGGCAGGTTGCGTTCGCCTTTTCGCATGCGCTCCATTTCGAGCTTGTGATACGGGCGAGGAACATCGACGACCCATAGGCTCTTCTCGGGCGGGGTGTCTTTGGTGTCGCCAACGTAAAACTTGGGGCGCTCGCACAGCGTAGGATCCTCATCGAGCCGTTTCTGTAGGTCCTTATCCGTTTCATTCGCTTTTCGCACTGCGCTGGCGCAGTCGTATTGCCACGTAATGAATCCATGCACGGTGACTTCGGTGTCGAATAACTTCTTGTTCTTGACCCGGAGCTCCTTCACCGAGTGTGAGCCTTCGCTCGGGGGTGCGGGAAGGTCAAAGGGAGGCACCGCAGGCAGGTCGACTTTGACGTCGGTCTTTTTTACTTCGGCGGCAGGCCCTTCCAGCTGACTCTTACTACACCCGGGAACAACGGCCAGCAGACAGCCCGCAAAGATGGTGGTGCCAAGCCCCAGAACATGCGACATGCTCTCGTCTTAACATGGTCGGGCGGCCCTCTCAAGTTGCTGTACTAGCGGTGCTTGGCGTCGCTTGCGAAGCACCCGCACGGGTGAAGCCCTGGCGCCACGTCCGCTCCGCAGTGCTGCCGGGGACGGACGGGCGGCTCCCTGAAGAGCGGCGCAAGCAAGCACCTGATGAGCCTGGTACGGGCGCGGCGCTCGCCTCGGGCGAAGGACGGCGAGGCCACACCCTGCGCATCCATGTCGATACCGATCCTGGGCGGCTGGCGCCTCGGGCGGACATTGCGCCGACAGTTTGGGCGCGTCGGATCACATTCGGTACGATCTTTGAACCCCTCGTACGGCTGCTTCCGAACGGCCGGTATGCGCCGGGTCTTGCCCGGAGCTGGCATATTGTTCCAACCGGTCTCGCGATTCGAATTGACCTGCAGCCCAACGCCACATTTCATGATGGGCGTCCGCTCACAGCGGTAGATGTCCAATACACCCTCGACGCCGTGCGCGACCCGCGCAGCGCTGTACGCGAGCTGCGCGACATGCTCGACGAGGTCACCGCAGTCGAGCTTGTGTCCCCGGTGGAACTACGCTTACGGCTCCGTCGGCCCTCGGGATGGGTGCTGCGCGCTCTCGCCGAGATTCCGATTCTGCCGATGCATATCTACGATCCCGCTGCGGCAAATTTCAGCCCCAACGATCTCGTTGGCACGGGACCTTGGAAATGGACCTCGACAAAAGAGGGCGTCGTTCATCTCAGCCGGAATGCTCATTATTGGGGCAAACAGCCTGTGATTTCGGATCTCGAGTTTGTGTCTCAGCGAGATGCGGCGGTCGCCCTAACCGCTGCTAGACGAGGCGAGCTCGACATCATTCCAGGGTTGATTCCAGCGCACTGGCCGGAGCAGGCCAGCGCACCCAGCATTGTGGCGTCGTTTCGTTCGCTGCAGCTCTCACCGCCGCGCTTCCGCTATTTCGCGATGAATGCCGCGCGTGCTCCTCTAGACGAGCCCCGGATCCGCAAAGCCCTTTCTCTGCTGGTCGACCGTAGAGCGATTGCGAAGCGTGTGTTCGGCGGGCTTGCGCGTCCCGTGTTGTGGCCGATCTGGCCGGGAGGTCCCGTAAACGGTCCGGAAGCCGCGGTGCCCGAGTTTGATCCAGAAGCCGCCGGCAAGCTTCTCGATGCCAGTGGGTGGATCGATTCAGACAAAGACGGCGTTCGCGATCAGGCAGGCACCCCGCTTCGACTTGTGCTTGTCGCCGTGAACCACCTTGGCTCCTCGGAATCCACGGAAAAATCCGTGGCCAAAGTGGCTGCGAGTCCCGTGCCTAGTCCGGCTCCGAAATCGGAGCGAGACCTGTTTGTCGAAGCAAGCCGTCGAGCCGGTGTGCTTATCGAAGTGCGCACTGCAAGCCAATCTGCGGTCTCGAAATGGATTTCGGAAGGGCAATACGACTTGGTGGAGTATATATGGGGCGGAATGAGCGACGGTGACATCGCGGACGTGATCGCGCGGAACGATCGCGCGTGGCCGGCTCAACCACGGGTGATCGGCGCACTCGAGGCGATGCGAGCGGCGTGGAGTCCGGACCAACGATCGCCATTGATCTCCGAGCTTGCAACAGCCCTCAACGAGAGCTGGCCCATCGCGGGAATCGTCGCTGAGGCCCCGCAGGGGTTAGTGCACAATCGGCTGGTCAACGTACGCGTTTGGAACGGATGGATCGATCTTTCCGAGGTGTCGTTTCAACCGGCGGGGGGGAATTCGCCCACCGGAACGGGGCAGCTGTGACTATTCAGTTGGGCAGCTTGCGCTCCGCGCTGGATGCAATCTTTGTCGGGCTGCCCAGTCGGTTGCGCGAACTTGGCACTGGTGCCGATGCAAGTCGGGCCATCTCTGATGTGTACGATCGCGAGCTCGCGGTGCGGTTTGCGGCAGCGAGTTCCAACTCCTCCACGAGGATGGCGCTGGTGGCGACCGGCGGCTGGGCGCGACGCGAGCTGGCCCCGTATTCCGACATCGATCTCATCGTGCTGCACGATCGCGATGAGGCGGCCGCAAAACTGGTCAGCGATCGGCTGTTGTATCCCCTGTGGGATGAGAAACTAGCGATTGGACATGCGGTTCGCGAACCTCGGGCCGCAGCTAAGCTGGCCAAAGCCGACCTGGCGACTGCTACCGCGCTACTCGACGCGCGCCATATCGCGGGCGAACGCCAGTTGACGACCGAACTCGTTCAAGCAACGCGTGCGGTGGTGGCCCCCGGCGGCAACGCGAATGAGTTTATTGCGGCTCTCGCGGCTGAGAACAAAGCTCGTCACGATCGATTTGGCGACGCGATCTACGTACTGGAGCCCAACCTAAAGCAAGGCATTGGCGCGTTGCGCGACCTTGCGACGGCGCTGTGGGCCGCAGCTGTGCGCTGGGTTGGGCCCGGCACCTGTGGCAACGACGTCGATCACGATAATGGTCGCCTGCTCGATCGGCTCGTGGAGTACGGCCACTTGACTCGACGTCAGGGCGATTTGCTGGCGAATGCACGCGACTTTCAACTTCGTTTGCGCGCATTGGTCCAGTTGACCGCAAAACGACGCTTTGATCAGCTCACGTTCGAGATTCAGGAAGCCATCGCGCCGTCGCTTTATCCGCACGCGAGGCCTTCGGAAGGAGAGATTCGCAGTGCTGTGGGACCGGCGGTCGAGGCATTGATGCGCGACTACTATCTGCACGCACGCGAGGTAGTTCATGTTGCTGAGCGCCTGCTCGAATCCGCGCGAGTGCCATCCAAGCGCAAGCCTCGTATCGCCCGCATCGATGACTCGCTGATCACGGTGAATGGCGAGCTTGCCGTTGAAGATCCAGCGCGGTTTGCACAAGCACCTTCGGAAATGGTGCGACTATTTCGCGTAGCGGTCAAAACCAAGGTTTCGGTTGCGGGCAATACGCGGGACGACATCGCTGAGGCGATCGCTCGCGACCCAGCGCCACTTGCGAGTGATCCGGTGGCATGCCGCCTACTCCTGGAGGCTTTGGCCGACATCCGAGACGCTGGTCAACCATCGGCTCTGGAAACGATGCACCAACTCGGTATTCTTTCGGCCCTGATGCCGGGATGGGCACCGTGCACAGCACGGGTTCAGCACGACCTGTACCATGTGTACACTGTCGATCAGCACCAACTGTACGCGGTGGCCATGCAAAAGCGCTTGGCGCGAGGAGAGCTCATCGCGGAACACCCGCTTGCCACGGAGCTGTGGCGCGGCTTGGCCACCCCGGATGCGCTGCTTCTCGCGACGCTGTTGCACGATGTAGGCAAGCCCCTGGGCAAAGGCCACGCGGAAAAGGGCGCGGTGATCGCCGGAGCCGTGGCCCGGAAGTTCGGGATGCCGGGAGAAGCGTGTGCGCTGGTGGAGTTTTTGGTTCGCCAGCATCTGACGATGTCCAATCTGTCACAGCGTCGGGATCTATCCGACCCCGAGGTCGTTGCTCGGTTTGCCCATCGCATTGGGACCGAAGCACGGTTGGTCGACCTGTATTTGTTAACGCTTTGCGACGCTGCGATGACTGCTCCCGACAATTTGACCGCATGGAAGGACAATTTGCTCGCGGAGCTGTTTCGTCGCACGCGAGCAGTTCTGCGCGGAGTACCTGACCTCGAGGTTGTGGGTGGTGAACCCTCGGGGCGCACAAAAGTCATTGAGCTATTGTCCGACGCTGAACGCCCGGTCGTCGAGGGCATCGATCCGAGGCTGTTGGTCCAGTTTACGCCGCGTCAAGCTGCTCGCCACGTCAAGCTGGTGTGTTCGAGCGAAGGCGACCCGCGCGTTGCCCTTAGCGTCCATTGCTATCCCATGAAAGGGCATTCCGAGCTGGCGGTTGTGGCCCCGGATAAGCCCGGTGTCTTGGCGGCAATTGCTGGGGTGCTCACCGCTCATCGCGTAGATGTGCTTGGCGCGATACTCGGTCATGTTGATCTACCTCCGCACTCCCCAGGGAGTGCTGCGCGCTCCGGCGACCCTGGGAAGTCCCTGACGAGGGACGGAGCCGGAGCTATCGATCTACCTCCGCACTCCCCAGGGAGTGCTGCGCGCTCCGGCGACCCTGGGAAGTCCCTGACGAGGGACGGAGCCGGAGCTATCGATCTACCTCCACCTCCGCACTCCCCAGGGAGTGCGGAGCGCTCCGGCCGGCTTGCGATTGACGTGTTCTTTGTCCGCGATCTCAAGGGCGAGGCGATTGCCGACGACGATCCTAGGTGGAACAGGGTCTTGGCAGATCTGCGCGTGCATTGCGGCGACGCGCCAAATGCCGAGGGGCTTACCCGCCTCATCGCCAGGAGACGCCCCGGTAACACGATGCCGCCTCGCATCACTCCCGAAGTGCCGACCGAGATCAATCTTCACGATGACTCGACGCAAGCTACAATTATTGAAGTCGCAACTCGCGATCGGGTCGGGGTGCTGTACGCGATTACCCATGCCCTCGCCGAACTTGGGCTCGACATTTCGCTTGCAAAGATTGCTACGGAGGGAGAGAAGATCGCCGACGTATTTTACGTGACTCGCGGCGGTCAGCGCCTCACGGATGAGCTGGACCGCAATCGCGTGGTGGAACACGTTCGCGCCGCAGTCGAAGTGGCAGGCGGTGACAGATAGGGGTAGGCTCGGGGCGCCATGATCTACGACACCATCACCGATTTGATCGGTCGAACCCCGATCGTACGCATCCACAAATTGGCTCCGGACGGCATTACAATGTACGTCAAGCTCGAGTCGTTTAATCCCGGAGGCTCGGTGAAAGACCGACTCGCTATCGGGATTATCGAGGATGCCGAACGGCGCGGTGACTTAAAACCCGGTCAGACAGTGGTAGAGGCAACCTCCGGCAATACGGGCATCGCGCTCGCCATGGTGTGTGCGGCCCGCGGTTATCCATTTGTGTCGGTGATGTCCGACTCGTTCTCGGTGGAGCGGCGTCAAGTCATGCGTGCATACGGAGCGAAGGTCATTTTGACCCCCGCTGCGGAGCGCGGCAGTGGGATGGTCAAAAAGGCTGCAGAATTGGCAACGCGGAACGGTTGGTTTTTGGCGAGGCAGTTCGAGAATCAGGCGAACCCCGCGTATCACCGGTCCACGACCGGACCTGAGATCTTGCAAGACTTTGCTGGGAAGCGACTAGACACGTGGGTAACTGGTTGGGGCACCGGTGGCACGTTGACGGGCGCGGGTCAGGTTCTCAAAGCAGCGCGCCCCGAGCTAAAGATCGTGGTGGCTGAACCGGCCTCGGCACAGCTGCTCGGTGGCCAGGAGTGGAAGCCGCACAAGATTCAGGGGTGGACTCCCGACTTCGTTGCGCCGATCCTCGATAAGACTATCGCGGACGAGCGCCTCGCCATCGCGGATGATGAGGCGGTCCAAAATGCGCGCGACCTCGCGCAGAAAGAAGGCTTGTTCGTCGGCATCTCCTCCGGTGCAACATTCGCGGCTGCGCGCAAGGTTGCGGCCACCTCGCCGCGGGGAAGTGTGATCCTCGCGATGTTGCCCGACACGGGTGAGCGATACTTGTCGACCGTCTTGTTCGAAGGCATTAATACGGGTTCAGATTCTGAGTAGCCTTTAACGCAGTTCGTTTTTAGGCGCCGAAGATCCGGCGCAAGATTCCAGGTTTCTCGGGCGGCGCACCCTGTTCGATCGCGGCCTTCATTTCGGCGGCAGATTCAAACCGGTCCTCGCGGCGGTGGGCGAGGGACCGGGCAACGATGTGATCTAGCCAAGACGGGACATCCGCTCGGCGAGTCGCTGGATGGCGTTCGAGCTCGCCAGCCATGACTTTGTGCAACAGGTCGCGCTTGGAGTCCCAAAGATACGGCCACTCGCCGGTGAGGGTTTCGAACATCACAATTCCGAGTGAAAATAGGTCAGCGCGTGCGTCGACGGTATGGGGATCCACGTATTGCTCAGGGCTCATGTACAGTGGCGAGCCCAGAATGTTGTCTTTTGAGGTGAGTTTGAGCTGGTCTTCGACCTTCGCAAATCCGAGATCGAGAAGCTTGATCTGTTCGCCAGCCTGGGTCTCGACGAGGTAGACGTTTTGACTCTTCACGTCACGGTGAATGATGCCGCGGCTGTGAAGTACTGCAAGCGCATCCAGGACCTGTATCGCGATTGCTGCAACTCGTTCTGGATCGAGTGGCCCTATGTCCTTGCGCAAGCTGTATAGCTCGCGACCTTCCAGGCGATCCATTTCGATGTACGGGCAACCGTCTTCGGTCGTTCCGGCATCGTGAACTTGTACGAACGCTGGATGACCAAGCGCGGCGGTTTCTCGGGCTTCGCGGACAAACCTCGTGGCAAGCTCGTGGTCGCGCGCAAACCTATGATGCAAGATTTTCACTGCAACGGTACGGCGCAACACCGGGTGTTCAGCGGTGTAGATCGCGGCCAGTCCACCCAGACCGATCATTTGACCAATGGTGTACTTCTCGCCGAGGCGCTGGCCGGTTCGCAGTTCCGGGCAGGGGGGGCCGTCGTCGGGATGTCGAGACCCGCACAGCTGGCAGTCGGTCATCGCGGCAGAATGAGTCACCGGTCCCCTGCCGTTTCAGCCAGCTGTGCGAGGCGGCCGAACCCGGCGCGCTTCGCGTCGGCGATCAGCTGTGTTTGGGAGGCCGTGGAATCTCCCGTCCCCGTCGCAAGGTCGACGTCGAGCCGAGCGAGGCGGGCGGCGAGGGTGAGGCCGAGCGCACCCGCGCGCTCGGCTTCTTTACGCGCTTGTTCTAGATGTTTTGCTCCCTCGTCTGGGTCGCCGAGAAGGGCGTACGTCTGGCCGAGCGCCATGCGGTGTTCGAGGCGGATTCGCATTGGCTCGATCGCTACCTTAATGTGCTCGAGGGCCTCTAGTGCCTGTTGCGACGCTGCCTGTGCAAGATACGTGCGCGCGAGCAATACCCACGCGCGATGCTCGGAACTCGTAGCGCCGCGTTCCGCCGCAGCGGCCTGTAGCTCGGTAGCTTTCTTCACGACCGAATCGTACAACCCCGCATCGAAATCTAGCGCAGCCAGCGCGAGTTCGAGCGACAGGGCCCTCTGGGCGCTGGGAATCCGCTTGGCGAGGGACAAGCCGCGAGCATACGCATTCCGCGCCGTCGCAAGGTCGCCCCGTTCGGCCGCAGTATCTCCTGCTACTTCGAGACACATCGCGCTCAACTCCGGTTCTGGCGATGCGAATGCCTCGGAGCACGCATCGCTTAACGTCGATGCGGTGCCCAGGTCGCCGGCGCCGTACGCAACAGCCGCTGCTGCAAGGTCCGCGTATGCCGATGCGATGGGGCTGATGCCTTTGGTAGCACTGGCCTCGCCCAGATGTTTGCGCGCCTGATCGAAATGTCCTCGGAGCGCCAGCACCAGCGCACCAGCCGACCGCGCGATCGAGGCTTGCGCGCGAGCGCCGTTTTGCTCCTGCAGAGCCGCCGCCATGTCATATTTTTCGAGCGCATCGTCGAGTTGGCCTCGTTCGATCGCCTGCGAAAGCCACGCTGTGCTGCGGTCGGGTGAGAGGCGCTTCGGATCAAACGTGGGAGCGACGCGCACAGGCGAAACGCGTTCATCGCGAGATTTGAGGACGTAGCCTCCAGCCAAGGCGAGCGCGATCGCGGTGAGTACGCCCACGGCGCCTGCGAGGACCACTCGTTTGCGGCGTGGCCGGCGGCCGAGATCCGCCAGAAGGGCGTCCATCGTTGGGTAGCGCTCCTGGGGATTTGCACATAAGCCGCGAACCAGAATGCGTCGCAGGGGTGCGGATACGCGATGACCTCGTGGCGGTTTTTGCAGTTTGCCCTCGATAACAGCGTCGGCAAGTGCCACCGTAGTTTTGCCCGCGAATGGCCAGTCGCCGTACAGCGCGTGATACAGGGCGACGCAAAATGCAAACTGATCGCAGCGTTCGTCAACGCGCTCGCCTTTGTGCTGCTCCGGCGCCATGAATATCGGCGTTCCCATGGCAACACCAGTTCGCGTGAGTCGACTCATCGGGTCTCGTTGTTCGTGGGAACTGCGGATGCCTTCGCTACCGCCGGGCACTGTGCTCGCGGTTGCCGGGCGGCGTTCATCGCCAGCTCCGAGCGCGCGTGCAAGGCCAAAGTCAGCGACTCTCAGGCGGCCATCTTTGCCCAGCAACACGTTGTCTGGCTTAAAGTCGCGGTGCACAAGTCCAACCGCGTGCGCAGCTGCCAGTCCCCGGCCGGCGGCAATAAACTTGTCGACAATTTCGGCCTGAGTGTGCTCGCGTTCCAGCCAGCGCCCGAGTGTCCCACCATCGAGCAGCTCTTGAGCCAAGAAAACAATGCTCCCGGACACACCGACCTCAAATACAGTAATGACATTTGGGTGGGTAACGCGTGCCATCGCTTGGCCTTCGCGCAGCATCCGCATTCGGTCCTCATCAGTTGCCGCAGCACTTCGCAGCACTTTCAACGCGACCTGACGATCGAGCTCGCGATCGTGGGCGGAATAGACCACGCCCATTGCGCCTTCGCCGAGCTCGCCAGTCACCACGAAACGGCCGATCTTCGTGCCGTGGCGTATCTCAGTTTCAGGCGCAGCAATCACGATTGAATACTGCCACGACCTCCGGTCCGCCGTTGAAATTTTGTGCTTTGGTCACAACTTTGCTGTCCAGGCGGCCCTCGCTTTCAGATAGGGTCCGGCAAAGGGCGGCGGCGCCCCCAGGGGCCCAATGACGTAGTCCGCACGCCGGTTGACGCGCGCGTCGGTATTGTCTGGGGTCTTAACCTTCGGCACATCCTCGCCAAAACCTGCGACCAGAATCGGCAGTGCGATTCCATGATTCCGAAGGTAGCGGCCGATGGCCCGAGCGCGGTCCAGCGAAAGTTTGCGGTTTTGGGCCGACGGCCCGACCGTGTCGGTGTGTCCGGCAATGAACAGCTGCATCTTCACGAATTTTTCGGACCGCTTCACGATGTTGGTGATCGCGATTACGCTCGCATCTAGTTTTCCCTGTTCGCTGTCTTCGATGATGGCGCGATTTGTGGCGAAGTTGATATCCTCGTGATCGACGGTCACGGACCACGGGATCAGTTCGAGGTCGACGTTTGCTCCTTGAGTCGACTCAGCATGCAAGAGCAGTTTGAGCACGCGCGTTCCCGCGGGTTGGGTCCACGAGATCGTTAGCCATGTCCCAGGCCGATCTGCGTTGTACGTGGCGTTGCCTTTCCCGATTTCGCTTCCATCTTCTGCGATCGCTGTGATCGTCGCGCTTGCCGCAGGCTGAGTGAGTGTGAACTGAAGCGCGCGTTTATCGAGGTCGAGGTGCGTCGCGTCGTAGCCGACGTGGAGCCCTGTTCGAGTGGCTCGTTTGACGGGCGCTGCAACCACAACTTGAGCCATGAGCAGTACAGTCAGAAACGCCTTCATCCCCAGATCCTAGAGCACCGAACAGGTTGAATGTCGTCGCATCGCAGCAGACATTTCAACCGGTTCGGTGCTTTAGTGCTTGGCAAAGCGCATACGCTCGCCGCGTTCAACGTTGCAGGTCGGAACCACCGCTGTGGGGTGCCTCTTCCAGGGTCGGTGTGATACGCCATCGGGGTGGGGACTGTAGAAGAGATCCAGGAGCTCGCTGAGCCTGTCGGAGGGCGCTTTGGCCCCTACGGCGGCCAATACGTCGCAGAAACGCTGATGCCAGCGATCGCGGAGCTGGAGGCGGCGTGGCGGGTCGCGCGGGGCGACGCGCAATTTTGGAGCGAGGTCGACCAACTGCTCGTCCAATATGTTGGGCGACCGTCGCGGCTGTACCACGCGCAGCGTCTGTCTGCGGACCTAGGAGCACAGGTCTATCTGAAGCGCGAAGACCTCAATCACACCGGCGCGCACAAGATCAACAACTGCATCGGTCAGGCAGTGTTGGCACGGCGGATGGGCAAACGGCGGCTGATCGCCGAGACAGGGGCCGGGCAGCACGGGGTTGCAACCGCAACCGTTGCGGCGCTTTTCGGGCTGCCGTGCGAAATTTACATGGGAGCGGAAGACGTTGTTCGTCAGGCTCTCAACGTCGAGAGGATGAAACTGCTTGGCGCCACGGTGCACCCGGTATCCAGCGGCACGCGGACGCTGAAGGACGCCATGAACGAAGCGCTCCGCGACTGGGTTACCAACGTTGCCGACACGTTTTATTTGATCGGCTCGGTGGCAGGCCCGCATCCCTACCCGTGGATGGTGCGCGATCTGCAGTCGGTGATCGGACGCGAGACGCGTACGCAGCTGCAAACGGCGTTGGGGCGCCCCGCCGACGCACTTGTCGCGTGCGTCGGTGGTGGCTCAAACGCAGCCGGACTGTTCGCGCCATTTGTGCGCGATGGGGCGACGCGGCTATTCGGAGTTGAAGCGGCCGGCGAGGGCGTCGCCACGGGAAGGCACGCTGCCACGCTCGGTTCGGGTCGAGTCGGTGTTCTGCACGGCAGCAAGAGCTACGTTTTGACCACACCCGATGGGCAAATTGCCCACGCGCACTCGATCAGTGCGGGACTCGACTATCCGGGCGTGGGCCCCGAACACGCGCATTGGAAGGAGTCTGGTCGCGTGACGTACCTTGCGCGCACCGATGACGAAGCGCTCGCTGCACTGGCTCGTTTGGCTCGCACCGAGGGAATCCTTTGCGCGCTCGAGACCGCGCATGCGGTGGCTGCACTCGACGAAGTCGTGGGAACTGTGGGCCGTGGTAGCGCGATCGTCGTTGGACTTTCCGGCCGTGGCGACAAAGACATGGTGACGATCTCGCAAAGGAGAGCGTCGTGAGGGGTCGATTGCGCAGCACCTTTGCAGAGTGCAAGCAGCAGAACCGCGCCGCGCTTGTGGCGTATCTAACCTTCGGCGATCCGGACCCGGCGACCTCGATCGAGGTCGTCGAGGCGGCGTGTCGAGCAGGCGCCGATATCGTCGAGCTCGGCGTGCCGTTTTCCGATCCTTCGGCCGACGGACCCACGATTCAGCGCGCGATGGAGCGGGCGCTTGAGGCAGGAAGCACGCTGAGCGGAGCTCTCGACGCGGTTGCTGGGCTGCGAGGCCGCGGCATCGCGACGCCCATTGTGCTGTTCGGATATTACAACCCGATCTTTGTCATGGGGCCGGAATCGTTTGCTGCACGGGCGGCGAACGCGGGGGTCGATGCCGTGCTTACCGTCGATCTGCCGATCGATGAGCTTGCCGAGCTCGCTGCGCCGCTTGCAGAGCGCGAGGTCGACGTGGTGCCGCTGGTGGCCCCGACCTCGACGCCGGATCGCATCGCGCGATTAAACGCGTTTGCGCCGCCGTTTGCGTACTACATCTCGCTAACCGGGGTGACGGGCGCGCGGGCGCAGACCCCCGTGGATCCTGCGCGCATCGCTCAGGTGCGCTCAGCCGTGGCAGCGCCTATTGCTGTGGGGTTCGGCATCCGAACCCCGGCGGATGCCAAATCGGTCGCCACCATCGCGGATGGCGTCGTGGTGGGTTCCGCACTCGTCGAGCGAGTAGGGGCTGGGGACCCCAGAGGGGCCCCAGAGCGGGTAGCCGGGCTCGTATCCGAGCTTGCTGCGGCAATGGTTCGTTCCTCGCGATGAGCGCGATGGCCGAAGCCAGCCACTATAGTCGCCTCGGCGAAGAGGCGGGTGTGCGGCGTCTCGTCGATCGGTTCTACGACTTGATGAGCGAGCTATCGGAAACGAAATCCATCCGCGCGCTACACCCACCTGACCTGGGAAGTTCGCGCGACAAGTTGTACTGGTTCTTGTGCGGTTGGCTCGGGGGCCCCCAGTACTACGTCGAGCGCTTCGGTCATCCCCGACTGCGCGCTCGCCATTTGCCATTTCCGATTGGGCCCGCCGAGCGCGATCAGTGGATGCTGTGCATGCGACGCGCGCTCGACGATACCGTGGCAGACCGATTGTTGCGCGAACTCCTTGCCGGGTCGTTCGCAAAGCTCGCCGACCACATGATGAATCGATAGAGCAACCTCTTAAATAAGTAGAGCGATGATCGCGGCCGAGCCGCCCGGCTGGCGAGATCGCCCGCGCGTCCAGGGCGACCGGTCGAGTCCTCAGCCCGGCTGAGTCTCTCCCTGACGCGCACATGTACGTCGCGGTTGAGGGCCGCCGGGCAATTACGGAGCGCACGCTGTGGATTTTTTCTTGATGACGGGTGTTACATAGCCGGTGCCCGACATGATGGACGTGATTCGGATGCCGTCGTTGTTTGAGCAAACGCGGTTGCGCCTAGCTCGGCTGAGCGTGGGTGCGTCCACTGACTTGATTCGCGGACTTGAAATCGCGACCGAAACCACAGCACACACCCTCGGCGTTGAGAGGGTGGGCGTCTGGTTGTGGTCGATCGACGGAAAGCACTTGGTGTGCGTTACCTCATACGACCGATCGACGGGGCGTCACCAAGGCGGTAGTACCCTCGATGCTGCCCTGTTTCCCGTCTACGCTCACGCATTGAAGACCCAACGCGTCATTGTTGCAGACGACGCGCGCCGAGCGGTTGAAACTCGTGAGCTAACCGGCTCGTATTTGATTCCGAACGGCATCTTTTCGATGCTCGATGCTGCGCTGCACCGTTCGGGAGAGGTTGTTGGCGTCGTATGTCACGAGCATACGGGCTCGCCGCGAGTTTGGGCCGACCGCGAGCGCGATCTCGCGTGCTCCGTCGCAGATCTTGTCGCCGTGTTATTCGAACAGACGACCCGTCTGGAAATTGAGGCGGCGCTTATGCACCAGAGAGAGCGGGCTGCACGGCTCGAAAAGGATGCAGCGCTGGCGCGACTTGGTGCCGGTTTGGCCCACGACTTCAATAGCGTGTTGTCTTCGATGTTGATTCGAGTTGAGACGTTGCGACGCGCCGCCAAGCTTCGCGGCGACGACGTGGCTCCGTACGACGCTCTGATGTCTGAAGGGCAGCTCGGTTCGCGCATGGTGAATCAACTGCTGACGTATGCCAAGGAAGGCGTGGCTTCGCCGATCGCGATCGAACTAAATCGTACACTCGAAACCCTACGGCCGACGCTTGAGCGGTTGTTGGACGGCAGGTGTGAGTTGGAGTTGCGCACTCCGGATCAGCGCGTGTGTGTTGAGGCTGCCCCGACGCACATCGATCAAATTTGCCTAAATCTGGTGCTTAACGCACGAGATGCTGGGGCTAAGAAAATTCATGTCGAGCTCGCGCAACAGGTAGAGGATGTAGTGCTCGTTTTTGGCGACGATGGGATTGGCATGGACGATACCACTCGCCGCCACGCATTTGAGCCGTTTTACACGACGAAGATCAGCGGTGGGTCGGGATTGGGACTTGCGGTTGTTGCAAGTATCGTCGAGCAGTGTGCTGGGAAGATCGATCTGGAGAGTTCTCCCAATCGCGGCAGTAGGTTTGTGATCCGACTGCCCCGTTCGTTGGCGGTGTAGGAGCTTCGAACGGTCGGCAACGTGCAGGCCACTTCATCTTCCACGGACCCGAAGGTTTCACTGCGCTCGTTGCTATTTCGGAGCAGCGAAGCGAAGCGAGTCCTCGGTCTGGGCATCGCAATTGCTGTTGCCGGCGCCCTCGTGGCGCACACGCTCGCTCGTCGTCGAGAACAAGTCGAGTTCTCTCACCGCGCGGCGAGTCTCATTGCGCGCATTGAGGAGTCGCTTGTTGCCCCCTTGGAAGCGCTTAAGGCATTGGACGCGTTCACTCAGGCTGTCTCCGAACCTAGCGCCGCGGCGTTCGCTCGCTTCGCGGACACGTTTCTTTCCCGCTATCCAAGTCTCGCTGCCCTGGAATGGGCGCAAGTTGTTCGCGCCGACGAGCGAGACGCGTTCGAGGCCAAGTACTCACGAGAACTTGGTCGAGCGTTCGAGATTCGCGCGCCCGACGCCACAGGAAAAATGGTCCGATCGCCAGCTCGGGATCGCTATGCAGTTCTCACCCGCATGGCACCCGCAATCGGCGGGCTCGAGGGCTTGGACGTTGCTTTCGAACCGGTGAGGGCGCGGTTCCTCGACGATGCGTCTCGCCGCCGCGGTACCACGGCCTCGGCAAAGTTCCAGCTTGTCGAAGATCCGCCGGCCATGTATTCGGTGGCGGTATACGAACCCCAGTTTGTGGGATCCCCGAACGAAGTCTCCGTGGGGAGCACGCCAGTCGCGGTGAAGTCGCTCGCGATTGCGCTATATCGAATTTCGCCGCTATTGCGTCGAGTTCTCGATGGCGCCGCGGCGGAAGTCCCCTGGGGGGGCGCGCTGCGTCGCGATGAGCAGCTCACACTTATCGACGAAGATCCTTCGCTTGCCCCGGGGGACCGCGTTTTGTTTTCCACCACAGCCACAACCACCACCCGCGGTCTCGATTACACTCGAACGATCGCGTTCGCTGGCAGACGGTGGCTCGCGGTGGTCACGGCACCGCGCCGCAGTCATGTCCTGGTCCCACTCGGTATGTTTGTTGTCGGCGTGCTGCTCGCCATAGCGGTAAGTACTGCCGTTGCTGCTGCGCGTGCGAGTGCGGAGCTCCGGCGCAAGAATCGAGCGCTGGCCTCGCTGGGCCAATACAAGCTTGTCCGACTCATTGCAACCGGTGGCATGGGCTGCGTGTACGAGGCGCAGCACACCTTGTTGCGTCGACGCACTGCAGTGAAGGTCATTGCGGCGCAGAACGTATCGGCCGAGACGCGAGAGCTGTTCGATCAGGAGGCAAAGGTCACCAGTGAACTAACTCACGACAATACGATTACCGTGTTTGACTACGGTCATTCCGCCGAGGGCGAGTTCTATCTCGCAATGGAATATGTCGTTGGGCTAAGCCTGGATGCAATCGTGCAGCGGTTTGGTCCGGTGTCGCCGGCGCGGGCGAAGCATATTTTGGTCCAAGTCTGCGGATCACTGGCTGAAGCTCACGCCCTAGGCGTTGTACATCGCGACATCAAACCCGCGAACATTATGGTGGGGCCTCGGGCGGGTGCATACGACCACGTCAAAGTTCTCGACTTTGGCCTCGCAAAGACCAAGCGTAGCAGGGCCGATCACGTGGTGGGCACTCCGCGCTACATGGCCCCAGAAGCATTTGCCGCTCCCGACGCGTTAGCTCAGAGCGCCGATATTTACTCATTGGGTTGTGTGGCCTTTTTTCTGTTGACCGCACGAGATGTGTTTGAGCACAGCGCCTATGAGGCGATCGTCGAGGCGCAGCTTTCGCAACTTCCGCCTACCGTTCAATCGTGCGGTGTCGACGTACCCGTCGAATTGGATCACATGATCGCAATGTGTCTCGCGAAGGACCCGGATCAGCGCTTTCGCTCAGTCCGACATCTCGCCGCTGCACTTGCCTCGTTGTCCCTTGGGGAATGGACGGCTGCAGATGCGGGCCGCTGGTGGGCCGACGTGGATCTCTCGGCCAGCCCCCTCGAAGGTTCTCCGTTGCGCAAGACCATTCAGGTGCGCGCGACCTAGCCAGAGCTTGCAAGCAAATTGTGTCGGTAAACACGAGCAGGCTGCTCGGTTTGGTGCGATGTTTCGATGGTGATCGGGGTGCCTCGGCTACTGGAGAGGCGGTCAACCGGTCAATGCGCTCGCGACAGTTCGACCAAGACGCCGGCGCGTTCCCGCTGGGTCGCCGGCGCGCACCCGGTTGTTTCCCGAATCCGCTACCACTATCGTAAGGGTCGTCACCACTCCATCACGGATTCGCCCATGGATTGGCACTGTGCGGTTGCGCGCTTCGACAATAACCGCTGAGGCAGTGCACTGTTGCTGGTAAGCAAGAACTTGAGCGCAACTACCGGAGCAAGACCCCCATGCCGTATTCGGGGCCATTGAAGATCCAGTGAGAGTGATCGTTCATAAGGTGAAAGCCACCGGCGTTGCACACAGCCCAATAGACATTGGGCCACGCCGGGGTGCCGGTCATGGCGCAAGTGAAATCAAACACGGCTGGGGTAACCCCGAACGTGGTCCACGGGGCGCGCGCCGCGGCGGAGTCACCAACAGGAATATTCAGGTTGAGGATGTTGCCATCGCGCAAGTTGCGCATCGGCCGCGAATTGACGGCGGAATGCACCTGACCGCCGTTGCCATCGATCATGATCGTCGAGCTGTTGTATGCCAACCAGCGCACGTAGCCGACCGGCAGATAGCGGCACGTGCCGGGCCCTGGCACCGCCACGGCGCATTCTGTGGGACCAAGTCCGCCCGCCGTCGACAAGGCCAGAGTCCAACCGCCGCCGTACCGGGTTTGATCGCAATAGCCGATAAATTGCGGATTAGGGCCACTGCCATCGAGATCCAGGACATACGTGCCATCGGCTGGTGCGTGACCATTGGCCTTGATGCTGGCACAGGTCGTCGCGCAGTAAACGCCTACCGTGACGTTGTTCGCGGGCATGGTGCCCGTCGGGTAGGGAACGTTGCAACGCTGGTCAACGTCGGCGGCACGGGGCCCAGTGGGCTGCGTAAGCACCGTGACACTGATCGGGTCGCCGTGCGCGACGGAGATTGGGAACGGCTGCACGCCGGCACTGGTTACCGTAAGGTTGTTACCGCCGGCGTTTTGCAGCGTGACAGCGCCACCGTTGCCCGAGACCAATCCGCGAACGTCGACGTAAAGCGTGTAGCGGTTGGTCGTGCAAGTGATTGCCACGTCAGCCATCGCAGCTCCAACCACGCCTGACGTCGGAGACGCGACGCAGGTTTGCTGCCGCGGCGTAGTCGGCTGGGATACAAAGCTGATCGTATACGTCGATCCGCTTAGCTGCGTGCCCGTGAAGGTGTATGTGCCATTGGCGTTGGCAGTGATGTTGCTCGCACCGTTCTTTTGGAAGGTTACGGCGCCACCGGAGACGAGGCCAGACACGATGGCGCGAATCTCGTAGGCGTTGGTCGTGCACGCGACCGCAACGCTGGTGATGTTTGCGTTGGTGACGTTGCCCGTGCCGGCAGTTACCGTGCAGGTCTGTGCGATGGGGGCAGTGGGCTGAGTCGCCACAGCGACGGCGTAGCTAGCACCGCTGGCGATAGGCGTCGCGAACGCAAACGTTCCATCCGAGGTAACCCTGAGCGGATCGCCGCCATTGTTGTTGAGCACAAGCGTATTGCCGTTGGCCAGGCCAGAAACGGTGCCCCCGATCAGATAGGTATTGGTGGCGCAGTTGACGACCACACTAGTGATGTTGGTTCCACCGACGAGGCCGGTGCCACCGGAGACGCTACAGCTCTGCGTCGGCGAAGCGGGCTGAACCTCCACGGTGACTGTGTAGTTGTTTCCGCTGAGCACGGGACTCGCGAACGTGAACGCACCGTTGCCGGCGATATTGAGGAACTGGAGCGTATTGCCCTGCATCCGCAAGCGCAGCCCCGTGCCAACGAGCCCGACGACGGTGCCTGAAATCGAGAACGAGTTGACCTGGCAGCTAATCGAAATGTTGGTGACATTGCTCGCCGCGATCACGCCGGCTCCGTTGGTCACCGTGCAGGTCTGGCTGGGGCCGGTCGGCTGCGACAAGACCGTGACGTTGTAGTTGTTGCCGCTGGCAACCGGGGTGGCAAAGCTGAATGCACCATTCGCAGTCAAGGTGCGCGTCGAGCCGCCCATATTGGACAGGACAAGCGTCGTCCCCGCTTTGAGTCCGGCGAGCGAGCCGCCCACCGAGTAGGTGTTGGCAACGCAGGTCACGACGGCATCAGCGTAGGGCGCGCCACCCATGGTGCCCGCCCCGCTGGCGACGGTACAAGTTTGGGAGATCGGGCTCGCGGGCTGCGTGGTGACTGAGATGTTGAACGTCGCGCCGCTCGCAATGGGCGTTGCAAACTGGAAGCTGCCATTCGCGTTGACGGTAACGTTCTGACCATTGCTGGTCAGAACCACGCTCTGACCGCTGGCGAGTCCGGCGACCGCGCCGCCGAGCGTGAAGCGATTGGTCGTGCAGGTGACGGCGATGTTGCCAACGTTGCTCCCGCCGATCGTACCCGTGCCGTTTGTCACCACACAGTTTTGGCTTGGCGTCGTCGGATCGGCAGCCACGGTGACGGCGTAACTCTGGCCACTTGCGACCGGGGTCGAAAACGCGAACGAGCCATCGCTGGTCAGCACGAGCGAATCGCCGCCGCTATTTTGCAAGGTCAGCGTGCCGGCAAGCCCGGTGACGGTACCGCCCACGGTGTAGGTATTGGTCGCGCAATTGACGACCACGCCCGTCACCGCTGCACCGCCGACTGTGCCCGTGCCACCCGACACCACGCAGGTCTGAACGGGGGCAGAGGGCTGCGCGCCGATCGTGACATCAAACGTGGCGCCGCTGGCGATCGCGATCGAGAAGTTGAATGTGCCATTGGCCGCAACGATGGTGTCGTCGCCGCCGTTGTTACGCAGCGCAACCGCGGCGCCGGAAGCGAGTCCCACCACGCTGCCACCGACTGAATAGCGATTGGTCGTGCATGTGATCACGGCGGCCGTCATGTCCGCAGTTCCCACGGTACCGGCGCCATTGTCTACGACGCAGGTCTGCGAAATCGGCACGCTCGGCTGCGTAGCGACCTGGACGTTGTACGCGTTGCCGCTGGCCACACGGGTGGCAAACGCAAACGCGCCGTTGGTCGAAATCGTCAGATCGTCGCCAGCGTTGTTTTGTACGATCAAGCTCTGCCCAGGCGCCAATCCGACGACCGTTCCGCCGACGACGTGCGGGTTCGAAACGCAATTTACGACGACGGCGGTGATGTTTTCGCTGGACACGGTACCTATGCCGCTTTGGACCGAACAGGTCTGATCGATCGGAGCCAGTGGTTGACTGAAAATCGTCACGTTGTACGACGTGCCGCTGGCCAGCGGCGTCGCGAACGAGAATGCACCGTTTGCGCTGAGCTCAACGGTTTGGCCATCGGTGTTGCGCAAGGAGGCCCGGCCGGAAAGCCCGTTGACGGTGCCGCCGAGCAGGTAGGTGTTGGTCGCACAGTTAACGACGACACCGGTGGCAGCTTGACTGCCGATGGTGCCGTCGCCCCCGGCGATATGACACGTCTGAGCGGGTGACGAAGGCTGTTCTGCAACCTCGACGGCGTAACTGGCGCCACTCGCCAAAGGCGTAGTAAACGTAAAGGTGCCGTTGGCACCGACGACAAGTTCATCGCCGCCATTGTTGGCAAGCCGTACGCTTCCGCCCGGTGCCAAGCCGGTGACCGTGCCTCCCAGGGTGAACTGGTTGGTGGTGCAAACCACCGAGACGGTGGTGATTGCGCTATTGACGACGCTGCCATCGCCTCCGGCGACCTGGCAGGTTTGCGAGACCGGCCCATTGGGCGCCGACCCGAGCGTTATGTGGTAGGCCGCCTGGCTTGCGACCGCGGTCGAGAACGAGAACGCGCCATTGCCTGAAACAACGATCGATTCTTGATCATTGTTGGTAAGAACCAACGAGTTGCCGGGAGCAAGGCCTAGCAACACACCGCCGATGGCAAACCTGTTCATCGTGCACACGACGGTGACATTTTCGATGTTGCGATCGGCGATCGCGCCGCGCCCATTGGCGATTTCGCAGGTTTGCGACGCAGGGAAATTTGGCTGCCGGACGATCTGCACGTCGTAGCGGACGCCGCTCAATACCGGCGCGCCGAACAGGAACGTCCCATTGTCGGTCAGAGAAATCTGGTCACCCGCGTTGTTCGAGAGGACGACGGTGCCGACCAGACCGGTGATGGTGCCGCCCACCGCGAAGGTGCTGCGCGAGCACGCTACGCGGATATCGGTGACTTCCCCCGACGCAATACCTGCGCCATTGGTGACAAAGCATCCTTGCGCGACGCTGCCGGAAGGATTGGTCTTGACGGTGACGTTGTAAAACCCACCCTCAGGTACGGGCACCGCGAAGGTAAACGGGCCATCCGCAGTGACGGTCAGGTCATCGCCGGCGGTGCTGTGCAGCACTACTTGGGCGCCGGGAAGCAGGCCGCTGACGGTACCGCCGATGTGATAGCGCAACCGCTTGTCGGCATCCATGCCGGGTACTGCGCCGTCGGAGGATACCTTGACACGGTCGGAACACCCGCTCCACAGCAATGCGGCGAGCGCCAAGCGAACCAAGACGCGCGAAAGGTCAAGCATCGTCCATCGTAACATCGTCTTGAGCGTGCTTGCAAAACACCCGAGGCAAAAAGCCGCATCGCGATGCAGGGCGCTGGACGACCCAAGGGCTTGATCCCTCCGACCAAACCGCTCTGTCGGGGCAGCGCACCACGTGGCCGCCCCGGGAAATCCCGCGCCGCGCGGCGGAGCGCACCGCGATCTAGCGAGTGCCGTGCTATACCGCGTACGGCCGCCCATGGCGAAAGGTTCACCCTACATCGTACTTGCTCGCGACCTGCCGGTGCGCCGGACTTTCGAAGTTCCGGCGTCGCGGGTATCCGACTGGGTAAAGGGGGTGCCCATGCGCGAAGCGCTGGACGCACCTGACCCCGATCCGAACGCGGGATCCGGCCAAGCCACGTTTGACTTATACGCCGACGGCAGTCACGTGTTCGCGAATGGCGCGCTTTCGGGATTTATCACGGTGGCGTGCAGCCGATGCGTGGGGCCGGTCCGACTGCCGATTGAGGAGTCGCTTCACGTGACGTTCATGCCTCCCGACGAATTGCCGAGCGACCATACCGATGGCGACGAGGACGGGGACGAAGTGACGGCAGAGGACATCGACGTTTTTCCATTTGACGGCGATCGCATCGACCTCGAGCCGATGTTGCGCGAGCAATTCATCCTCGCGATCCCGTTTGCTCCATTATGTCGCGACGACTGTCGAGGGCTATGCCCCAAGTGCGGTGCGGACCGGAATACGTCTCCCTGTCAATGTGAGGCGCCCGTGGACCCCCGGTTGGAGGGCCTGCGCAACCTGAAGCTCCCGTCGTAGAGCGAGATCCGCGCCAGTTTTTTCTGTCAGAAATCGGGACAGGGGCGAGCCCCATGGCGAATTCTCCCTCCCTTGCGGCACAAAGGCTTGAAATCGGGCCGCCGAACTGGCATGACACCCGGCTCGGAGACAGCCCATGGCATTGCAAAAACGACGACGCGGCCCCGCCGTTACGCGCCACCAACGTTCGGCGTGGAGCAGGAAGTCCGGAGAAAATCGCCCAACGGTACAGGCATGCAAAGCGTGTGGAGCGCCTCGCGTTCCACATCGTGTATGCATGAGCTGCGGCCAGTACGGCGGCGAGCAGATCCTCGCTAAGAAAACTGCCGACGAATAGACCTGCCATTATGGTAAGTCCATGTAACAACAATGGTTTCTAACCTGCTTGACGGGACGAATGTTCCGCGGTCGAGTTGCGGTTTCCCGCCTCGAGGCCCGTGACGTCTGCAATGAAAACCGCGCTGCTTTTCCCGGGTCAAGGCTCGCAGCGAGTGGGCATGGGAGCAGCCTTCGCAAGCTCCTTTATCGAAGCGCGACGTACGTACGAGGAAGCCGATGCGGTGCTCGGGTTCTCGTTGTCTCGATTGTGCTTTGAGGGGCCCGACATCGAGCTCACGCTGACCCAGAACGCGCAGCCCGCAATCCTGACCACGTCGATTGCGATTTTTCGCGTCTGGGAGGCTCAGGGAATTTCGTACGACGCCGTGGCTGGGCACTCTCTCGGGGAGTGGAGCGCGCTCGTTGCAGCAGGTGCGATCGCCTTCGCGGATGCTGTGCGCCTGACCCACCAGCGCGGGACGTTTATGCAGGAGGCCGTTCCGGTTGGCCAGGGAGGGATGGCGGCAGTCATCGGCCTTGAATTAGAGGCTGCGCGGTTATTGTGCGCGGACGCGTCGCGACCCGGAGAGCCTGTAGAAGCCGCAAACCTTAATGGCGGCGGGCAGATCGTAATTAGCGGGCACATCGCAGCAATTGAACGCGCGATCGCAGGCTCTAAAGCGGCGGGTGCAAAGCTGGCGAAGAAGTTGCCGGTGAGTGCACCGTTTCACAGCTCGATGATGGCGCCGGCCGCAGAGCGACTCGCCGCTGCGATGTCGGATCTTGTCATCGCAGCACCACGAGTTCCACTTGTGGCTAACGTGACAGCCGAGCCCACTCAGGATCCATCGCAGATCGGCAAGCTTCTGGTTCGACAGGTGGTAGCTCCTGTGCGCTGGGAGGAGTCGGTGCAGCAGCTCGTCCGCGGTGGCGTAGTGCGCGGATACGAATTTGGCGCAGGCGCGGTACTTCGCGGTTTGGTAAAACGCATTAGCTCGGCGATTGAAGTTACCGCGATTGCCGAGCCACACGAACTAGGAGCTCAGGCGTAATGGCCATCAACGACAAGGTACTGTCTGGAAAAGTTGCGCTCGTTACGGGAGCGTCGCGCGGCATTGGTCGGGCGATTGCAATTGCGTTGGGCAAGCGCGGCGCTACGGTGATCGTGAACTTCGCTTCGCGGGAAGACGCGGCGCGTCAGACGGCCCAGGACGTCGTAGCTGCCGGTGGCAACTCGGCGGTTGCACAGTTCGACGTGGCGAATGCCTCCGCCGCGCGCGAAGCCATCGCCCAGATCGGCAAGGATCACGGACGACTCGACATCTTGGTCAACAACGCAGGCGTTGCCATCAACGGTCTGCTCATGCGGTATTCCGACGAACAGTGGCAGCGCTCGATCGGCACCAATCTCAGCGGGGCGTTTCACTGCATTCGCGCTGCGGCCTCGCTGCTGTTGCGCGCCAAAGAGCACGGGCGGATCATCAACATCACCTCCGTGGTCGGCGAACAAGGCAACGCCGGGCAAGCCGCTTACGCGGCGAGCAAAGCGGGACTCATCGGCCTTACCCTGTCAACGGCTCGCGAGTTGGCAAGCCGGGGCGTCACCTGCAATGCGGTCGCTCCTGGATTCATCGAGACCGATATGACGGCGGAGCACTTGCCTGCGGCCGAGCGCGATAAGTTGCTGCAGCAAATTCCGCTGGCTCGAATCGGGCGCGCCGATGAAGTCGCTGATACCGTCGCTTTCCTGGCCGGACCTGAGGCGTCCTATGTCACAGGTCAGGTCATTCGTGTAAACGGCGGATTGTTGATGTAAGGGCGGTTCTGAACTATCTACTCCTGCGAGGAATCATGTCGTCACCAGAAGAGATCGAAGCCAAAGTCAAAGAAATCATCTGCAACCAGCTCGAGGTTTCGAGTGAGCAGCTTCGCCCCGAGGCGTCGTTTATCGACGATCTCAAGGCCGACTCGCTCGCCGTGGTTGAGCTCGTGCTCGCATTCGAGCAGGAATTCAAGATCACGATTCCCGAGGAGGATACCGAGCAGATCAAGACGGTCAAAGATGCGACCAACTACATCAAGACCCACGTGAAATGACCAAGGCGCGGCATCCCGTGACTGCGCTGTAAAGGAGAGCTAGCTTATGCGTCGCGTCGCAATCACCGGCATCGGACTTATCACTCCGATCGGAAACGATCTCGAGTCGACCTGGTCTGCGCTGCTTGCCGGAAAGAACGGCGCGGCGCCAACCACGTTGTTCGATACCACCGACTTCGCGACGCGCTTCGCATGCGAAGTGAAGGGCTGGGATCCGAGCAAGTGGTTCGACAAGCGCGAGCTCAAACACCTCGACCGGTTTCTGCAATTTGGCGTCGCGGCGGGGATGATGGCGGTCGAAGATGCGGGGTTAGGCTCGAAGGTTCCGGCGGGACAGGAGCACCGCTGGGGGTCGTATATTGGCGCTGGGCTTGGCGGCGTGCGCACCATCGAAGACACGTACGCTGCGGCAAAGCTCAAGGGCCCTCGCCACGGGTTCTCTCCGTACTTTGTTACCGACATCATCATTAACGAACTGCCCGGGATGGTTTCGATGCGAACGGGCGCTACCGGGCCGAACCTGTCGCACGTGTCGGCTTGCTCGACCGGAGCCCATTCGATCGGCGAAGCGTTCCGAGCGATCCGGCATGGCTATGCCGACGGAATGATCTGCGGCGGCGCGGAGGCAACGATTTCGATTCTCGGCGTGGGCGGATTCAACGCCATGCGCGCGATGTCGACTCGCAACGACGCGCCTGAAAAAGCGAGCCGACCGTTCGACAAGGACCGCGATGGTTTCGTCATCGGCGAAGGCGCCGGGGTGGTTGTACTGGAAGAACTGCAGCTCGCGAAGCAACGCGGCGCGCGGATCTATGCGGAGCTAATCGGCTACGGTTCCAACAGCGACGCCTATCACGTCGCGGCGCCCGCACCGGAACACCGCGGCGCGCAGGCCTGCTTCCGGGTCGCTCTGGGCGATGCCGGGCTGCGGCCGCAAGACATCGGCTATATCAACGCCCATGGTACGTCGACCGATCTCAACGACAAGAACGAAACCACCGCAGTAAAAGTCGTATTCGGCGAGTCTGCGCGAAAGCTCGCGATGTCGTCCACGAAGTCGATGACAGGGCACACGCTCGGCGCCGCGGGCGGAATTGAGGCGGCGATTACCGCGCTGGCGCTGATGCGCGGGGTGTTGCCGCCTACGACGAACTACGAAACACCTGATCCGGAGTGCGATCTGGACTACATTCCGAATCAGCCGCGCGAACAGCGCGTCGATTACGCGATGTCGAACAGCTTCGGTTTCGGCGGCACAAATGCCGCTCTCGTGCTACGACGCTACACGGGCGACTAGGAAGGTGCAATGAAGTGGTTTGCAGGCTCTGACCACGCAGGACTCGCGCTGAAGCGGCAGTTGGTCGCTCGCCTTGTCGAGCTCGGCGATGACGTGGTGGATGTAGGAACGCGCGACGAAGTTTCGGTGGACTACCCGGACTTTGGCGCCGAAGTGGGCCGACGCGTTGTGGCCGAGATGCCTGGCAGTGCGTTAGGGCTTGTGGTGTGTGGCACCGGGATTGGGATTAGCATTGCTGCAAACAAGATCGTCGGTGTTCGCTGTGCGGTGGTTCACGATTCCTATACGGCGGAGCTATCGCGCCAACACAACGACGCAAATGTGATCGCTCTTGGGGCGAGGGTGGTTGGCTCTGGGGTTGCGGAGGCTGCGGTGCGCCTATTTCGCGACACGGCATTTTTGGGAGGCCGCCATCAGCGCCGGGTCGACTTGCTGTCCGCGTTGGACAAATAGGCTCGGATGCGTTGCCCGTTTTGTTTCGCCGATGAGAATGACAAGGTCATTGAGACTCGGGGTTCGAAAGATGGACGCGAGATCCGGCGGCGGCGCGAATGCGAGTCATGCGCCAGGCGATTTACCACCTATGAACGCATCGAGGAATCGATGCCGCTCGTGATAAAGGCGGATGGTCGTCGCGAGCCCTTTGACCGTAACAAGATCGAGCACGGCATCACCGCGGCCGTGGCCAAACGTCCGGTGTCACGCGATCAAGTGGCGGCGCTCGCGTTGGATGTCGAGCGAGAAGTCGGTGAACTCAACGTGACGGAGATTAACGCTCGCGACGTTGGGGAGCTTGTTCTTCCCAAGCTCAAAGCTCTTGATCAGGTGGCGTATGTGCGATTCGCGTCTATCTACCGCGACTTTCGCGATCTCGACGGATTCGCAAAGGAACTCGACGCCTTGCGTCGTGAAGATCCACCGTCGCAGGGCCCCCCGATCGATCCTCGCCCGCTCATCCACCCTGAGGTGGATTGACCCTAAGGGTCCTCGAATGAGAAAGTCGGTCGATAATCGCAGTCGAGGCGCGCGGATCGCGAGGCGACGGCGAGGACCGGAGGGGAGCATCCTCGACGGATGTGACCCGAGGACCGGAGCCGGCAACGAAGCGAGCTGCGATGCATCGGCTGCGAGAACGATCGACTTTCTCATTCGAGGACCCTAAGCATGGTCGGGCGTTCGGCTCAGCGCGGCATCGACGAGGCGTTCATGGCCCGTGCGTTGCGACTTGCAGAGAAGTGGCGCGGTCGGACGTCACCCAATCCGATCGTCGGCTGCGTGATCGTCGACCGAGGCGGCAACATCATCGCCGAAGGTGCGCATCGCGGGCCGGGGCGCAAACACGCAGAGCGCGATGCCCTCGATAAGCTTGGGGGTAGCGCAGCGGGCGGGACGATGTACGTCACGCTCGAGCCGTGCACGCATACAGGTCGCACGCCGCCATGCGCTCCGGCAGTCATTGCCTCGCGAGTTGCACGTGTTGTCGTTGGCAGCGAGGATCCGTTTCCCGGGCATGGCGGTGGAATCCGCGACCTTAAGCGGGCAGGCATCACCGTGGCGCGCGCTCACACAGCCGCCTGCGACGCAGCAAATCGACCGTTTTTTCGGTGGGTCCAAAGTGGACGACCTGCGATTACGCTCAAGGCGGCGATTACCCTCGACGGCAAGATCGCGACCGCGACCGGTCAATCACAGTGGATTACCGGTGAGTTGGCCCGGCGCGACGCGCACCAGTTGCGCGCAACGCACGACGCCATTCTCGTCGGAATTGGCACGGTCATTGCCGACGATCCGCGCCTTACATCCCGGATTCTAGGGGGACGCGATCCGGTGCGCGTTGTGCTCGACACAGCGTTGCGCACGCCGCTAAATGCTCGGCTACTGCCGAAGCGGCGCGGTCCGCGGACGATCATCGCGACGGGTGAAAACGCGCCAACGTCTCGAGCGACGGCGCTGGCGAACGCCGGCGCCGAAATCTGGCGGTTCCGCGTGCGTCGCGACGGCACGATTCCGCTTGGCGCACTCGCACGTCGGCTTGGCAGCCAGGGGATTCTATCGCTGTTGGTCGAGGGTGGTGCGGAAGTTCACGCTTCGCTTTTGGACCAGCACTTGGTGGATCAGCTCGTGCTCTACATTGCGCCCAAAGTCATCGGCGGCAGGGCGCCCAGCTGGGTGGCGGGCTCCGGTGTGGCGAACCTGGCTGCTGCCTATGGATTTTTTCCCGACGGCGCGCCGCGGCAATTGGGAGCGGATTTGCGTTATCAGCTTTTGCCAACACTGTGATCGATATTGCCCAATTCTTGGACCCGCGTGCTGGCCAGCGGGCGGGATTGCCGTTGTGTTACCCTGCGTTACGCGCATGGTGTCGCCTGACTACGAACTCGGAGAGGTTCCAGACCTCGGCAAGGTGCCCAGCCGGATGTTGGCTCAGGTCATTCGCGCCGAGCGATTTGGTGAACCGCGAGATGCGTTTTGCCAAGAGGTCGTCAGCGTTCCGTCGTTGGGATCACGGGAAGTTCTGATCTATGTGATGGCGGCCGGGGTGAACTACAACAATGTGTGGGCGGCGATGGGGATTCCGATCGACGTGATCAAAGCGCGCCAGAAGAAGGGCGAGTCAGAGGATTTTCACATTGGTGGCAGCGATGCTAGCGGAGTGGTGTGGGCGGTCGGCGACGCCGTGACAAGGGTTCGGGTGGGCGATGAGGTCGTGGTGCACTGTGGGATGTGGGATGCAGACGATCCTCACGTGGTCGCGGGCAAAGACCCGATGCTTGCACCGTCGCAGCGCATCTGGGGCTACGAGTCGAATTGGGGCAGTTTTGCCCAGTACGCGAAAGTTCAGGACCATCAGTGTGTGGCCAAGCCAGCGCGACTCACCTGGGAGGAAGCGGCCGCCTACATGCTGGTAGGGGCGACGGCGTTTCGCATGCTTCATGGATGGCCGCCCAATGTAGTGCAGCCGGGCGATCCGGTGTTGGTGTGGGGCGGGGCAGGTGGACTCGGTTCCATGGCGATCCAAATTGTGCGCGCGGCCGGGGGGCGTCCAGTCGCTGTGGTGTCCGACGAGTCGAAGGACTCGTACTGCAAGAACCTCGGCGCAGTTGGGGTGATCGACCGGCGCCGTTTCGACCATTGGGGCAAGCTTCCGCGATGGTCCGACGAGTTGGAGTACGGCGTTTGGCAAGCGGGCGCGCGCAAGTTTGGCGCCGCATTTTGGGAAGCGTTGGGCGACAAACAAAACCCGGCGATTGTGTTTGAACATCCCGGCGAAGCGACCCTGCCGACCTCGTGCTTTCTGTGCCAAACCGGTGGGATGATCGTTATCTGCGCTGGCACCACCGGATACAATGCGACGCTAGACCTTCGCTACCATTGGATGCGCCAGAAACGGCTACAAGGCAGTCACTTCGCCAATGACGTCGAAGCGATGGGAGTCACCCAGCTGGTGGACCGCGGTCAGGTCGATCCGTGTTTGTCACGCTTGTTCGAGTTCGCCGAAACCGGAGCTTGCCACCAGCTGATGAGGGATAATCGGCACGCCTCCGGCAACATGGCGATTCTTGTCAATGCGCCGAAACCGGGGCTGCGCACTCTCGCGGATGTCCGAGCGCAGCGCACGTTGCGCGGCCAAGAAGCATGATGACTCGGCCGTTCAAGGTACTTGGGGTGCAGCAAATCGCCATCGGTGGTCCCAGCAAAGCAGCGTTGCGCGCGCTGTGGGTCGACCTACTCGGGGTTGCGTCAACGGGAAGTTATCGAAGTGAGCGCGAAAATGTCGACGAGGACATTCTTGCGCTTGGCGGCATTGAAATCGACCTGATGCAGCCGATCGATCCGACCAAATCGCCGAGGGTTCACGAGCCGCCGCTCAATCACATCGGCTTATGGGTCGACGACCTTCCCGCGGCAGTCGCGTGGTTAGGCGCGCAGGGAGTTCGGTTCACACCGGGCGGAATTCGCAAAGGCGCCGCCGGGCATGACGTGTGCTTTATCCACCCCAAAGCCGACGCGACTTCGCAGCGTTCGGGCGAAGGCGTTCTCATCGAGCTGGTGCAAGCACCGCCGGAAATGCGCTGAGGTCGCTAGCGCACCGATTACGGGACAGTGTCTTAGTTCACGAGCCTGAGCGGGCGCGGTGTATCAGGCGTTGCTGCCACAGGTGAGGTTGCCTCGGCGATGGTCGTGCTCGCGGGTGCCATTGCCTTGACCCGGTCGCGGCTGGCAAGGCCAATTTGATGATCGATGCGCACGTCGAATACGACTGGACCGGCGGCCATGAGCGCAGACCGGGCAGCCGCCAACTGATGTTTTCCGTTGATCTGCAGCGTCGCTGCACCCAGTCCTCGGGCGACGGAGCAGACATCGAGCGGAGTCGTAGGGTAGTCGGGTCGGCGGCCGTAGACCGTCTCGTGCCCTTTTTCTACCATGCCAAGTCGACCGTCGTTGAACACAAAAACCCGCAGCGGCAATCGCTCGGCGACGGCCGTTGCGATCTCGAACGCGTTCATTGCGAAGCAGCCGTCGCCGCAAATTGCCGCGACGGTTCGCGCGGGGTGTGCGAGTTGTGCGCCAATCGCGGCGCCGATCGATTGCCCCATCGAACCGAGGCCGGTCATCACCAGGAACGAATCGGGATGATTGATTTCGAGAAAATGCGTGGCGAAGAGGAAGTGATCTCCCGAATCGACCGTGTAGATGGTGTCGGGTGGCAGGGCGCGCTGCAGCTCGATGACTGCGTCGTTGGGTGCGATGAGGCCCGGAGCCAGGGAAGATGGTAACTGTTGGCGGTGGACTCCACTGATGGCGGGACGTAGGGCGCCGTGCTCTCTGTGATTCAGGTATTCAGCAAGTGCGCCTAGCAAAGCGGAGGCCGACGCGACCACCGCGTGTGTGGGCTCGTAGCTTTTTCCGATCTGTCTCGCGTCGATGTCGATGTGGATGAGCGCTTTCGAGCCCTGCAGTGCAGGCGCGAATCCATCGGTGGCGAGGTCGCCGAGGCTGGTTCCGATCGCGAGTACCACGTCGACGCTGTCATCGAGGTATTGCCGCGCCGAAGCGTGCCCACCCATGCCGAGTACTCCGAGCGAAAGCGGGTGGTTCTCTGGGAAGACACCTTTGGCCTTCGGCGTGGTGGCAATCGGACATTGCAACTGCTCCGCAACGGAAACTAGCCGAGTAGGTGCTCCGCCGCCGCGCACTCCACTGCCGGCGAGGATGAGGGGGCGAGCTGCCTTGCGCAACAGCTCGGCAATCTCTTCGACCGTTTCGGGCGCGATTGCTTCACCCATCGTGATTGCCCCCCCAGCACGCGGGGTAGCCACGGGAGCTGTGGTCACGTCGAGGGGAAGCGTCAGCATGACGGGGCCTTTGCGGCCGGACGTTGCCGTTGCGATCGCGCGTCGAACTAGGTGCGGCAGGGCACTTGGGCGGGGTACCTCTGCCGCGAGCTTGGTCACGTGCCGAGCCATTTCCACCAGCTGCAGTCCATGTGTGGACCCATCCTGCAGTACGCCCTTGCCGTGGGCGTGTCGAGGCACTTCGCCGACCAGGAGCAGAACGGGCAAGCCATCGCACCACGCCGAAGCGAGTCCGGTCATTGCGTTGAGGCAGCCCGGGCCGGATGTTACGGCGACGACCCCTAGTTTGCCGCTGGTTTGCGCATATCCAGCCGCGGCAAACATCGCTCCGCTTTCGTGCCGCGTGGTGACATTGCGGATCGGGCTGTCGAGAAGCGCATCGTGGACCGGGGAAATCGCGCCTCCCGGAAGCCCGAACATCACGTCGACTCCGGCTTCCGCCAGCATGGCGACAAGGACGTCGGCGCCGCGTTTGCCACGCGGCGATCCCGGAGCCGCGGTCGGCATCTCGCACGTAACTTCGCGTGCGGATTCCTCGCGGAGCAGTAGCGAAAGGTCGACCGGTTTGGCGACCGCGTGCGTCGCCCCCGCGCTGTAGGCCATCGCGGCCAGATCGGGTGTCATCGATGCACTTGTCAGGATGACTTCGACATGGTGAGTGTCGGGGTTCTCCTTAAGGCGGGAGCAAAACGCAATGCCATCCACGCGCGGCATATACACATCGGCAATGATGACGTCGGGCCGCAGCGCCGCGATCACGGACAATGCCTCGTCGGCATTCAATGCGACAGTTAAGGTGATATTGGGAATGCGCCGAGCCAATCGCTGCAGCGCTCGAAGCTGCAGCTCATCGTCGTCGACGACTAAGACATGCTTTTTTGAGTTTTGTGCCGCTGACGAGATGTGAGTCATTGCGGACATCCGCGGATAATTGCCTCTCCATTATGCGCTTATGCGCGAATAGATCGACCTACAGGGCACTGAATGTGAGAGCAAACCCCGAATTACCCTACCAGACGCCGTATCGTTGCTCTTAATGACTCAATATTACAGGGTTTTTCAAAATACGGATTGGTGATTCCGGTGAGGAACGTAAGTCCTTCCGGGGTCCGAGCGGTCAAGAATACGATTCGCTCTGCCTGTGCAGCAGCCACTTTGAATACCTTTCCATACAGGTCAATACCACCCAATCCAGGCATCATCAGATCACAGACAATGGCATCGAATCGCTCGCCGGCGCGGAGGCGCTCAAACGCTTCGTTGCCGTCGCGGCAGACTGCTACGTCGTGTTCGCGCGACAGCAATCGCCCGAGCGAGTTCGCAAACATCGTGTCATCGTCGACGATCATGACGCTGCCCCGACGAGCGGCGACAGGCACGGATGGCGATCTTGGAGCTTCAGAGACGGAGGGGGGTAGGACGACGCGGAACACGGTATTTCCAGGCTCGCTTTCAAATGTGATTTCGCCACCGATGGCATTGACGATATTTCGGCATACCGACAAGCCGAGCCCTGACCCGGACCCCGGAGGCTTGGTCGTTACGAGAGCTTCGAATACGCGGTTTCCGAGTGAGCGAGGGATGCCCCGACCGGTATCCGTTACTTCGATCACCACATGCCCGGCGTTGTCGACGTGGGTCGCTACCGAAATCTCGTGGTCGGCTTGATCGCCTTGTGGGATTGCCTGCGTAGCATTAAGGAGCAAATTGACCAGCACCTGGCCGAGCCGCGCGGCGTTGGCCTTGATCGGGGGGACCGGTTGAAAATTGCGGACGAGCCTCGCGCGCTGCCGGATTTCCATGTGCGTGATTCCGATCGCGACTTCGATCAGGCGATTCACGTCGATCTGTTCGTAATGCGTTGGTTCGACGCGCGAGAACGTCATTAGGCCGCGCACGATCGTGTGAATGCGCTGGAGGCCATGCCGAGCTTCGCGCAGCAACACGTCGACTTCGCGCGGCGTTTGTACGGGCTCGAGTTCTTCGCCGATCATTTCGAGGTTGGCGGACAGAAAACTCAGTGGGTTATTGATCTCGTGAGCGATGCCCGCCGCGAACGCGCTTACCGAGCTCACCTGGTCGGAGATCGTGGTGCTCTTGGTGACATCTTCGAGTAGGGCGACCAGTCGGTTCGCGTCGGCGGTGCGCCACGAGCGAAGTCGTGCGAACCGGACCGAGCTGTCGGGTGCACGAATTCGCACCTCGAGTTCCGCCCGCGCCCCGTCGCGTCGGACGCGATCGAGCGCCACCGCAACTCTGGCAACGTCGTCGGGGTGCATTGCCGCCGTAAACCCCGCTTGGCCCGGCACCGTGGAGTCCGGCGACACTCCGAGGATTGCGTAAAGCTCGTCTGACCACGTCGACTCGTCGGTCGTGAGGTTCCACTCCCACGTTCCAAACCCAGCGGCGAGGTCAAGCTGATACGGCGTCGCTCGACTCACGGTGGGCGATGAGACCAGATTGCACAAGACGGCTCAAGTTGAGACTGAGATTATTTGGTAGGGGCCGGTTCGGAGAGCTCCGGTATTTCCTAATATCGCTTGACCGCTGGATCGATCACCTGAGACCAGGCGTCGATGCCGCCGGCCAGGTTGTATACGGTTGTAAACCCGGCCTTGAGGAAGTGCTCAGCGGCAGCGCGGCTGCGGTTGCCGTGGTGACAGTAAAACGCCAGCGCGGTGTCCTTGGGGAGTTGCTCGATGGCAGCCATCGCGGCGTCGTCGAGGAGGGGCGTTTTGCCGATCATCGCGACGTCTCGCTCCTTGTCCGTGCGCACGTCGTACATGTGCGTTACGGCACCGGAATCGAGCAGGGCCTTCAGCTCCTTGGGGCCTACTTGTCGCACCGCCGCTGGTCGATTCGGGTTGTCGATCTTAAATCCCCCCTCGGCGTCATCGATGAAATCGATGCGCACTCCGTTGGCCCGCCCGGCGCTGCTGCGATCGAGTTGGATCGTGATTTCGCCGCACGGCACCGTGGTCAGATTGTCTTGCTTGGGGCCGAGGTCGAGTTGGTGCTCCCAGGTCGCTGTGATGGTCAGATGCACAACGTCTCCGGGGGACGCGTCGTTCAGCGCCGCCAGCAGCGCCGCTTTTGCGCGAGGACTTATTGCGATCGCAACGGGTGCTGCCGGAGCGACCATTGCTCCAAGCTTGGTTGCTAAGTCGCCCGCCTCGAACATTTGGCGCACAATGTCGGCGCCACCAATAAATTCCCCCTTGACGTATAGCTGCGGAAACGTTGGCCAATCGGAGTATTCTTTCATACCCGTTCGAATATCCGGCTCCGATAACACGTTGACCGTGGTGTAGTTCGGGATCAACGTGTTGAGAATGTTCACCACAGAGGCTGAGAAGCCGCACTGCGGAAAGCTTTTGGTACCTTTCATGAACAGGACGACGGCATCGGAGGCGATCAGCTGGTCGAGCTTCTGTCGGAGGGCCGGATCTAGGGTCATGTCGCGGCTCATAGCATGAACATGGCAGGTAAAGGAGTGCCCGGAGGGATCGAGGTGCGAGTCGTTGGCGAACTCGCCGCCGTAGACCCAGCGGCGTGGGATGCCTTGCATCACGGCGCGTCGCCGTTCTTGAAGTACGGTTTTTTGCGCGCATTGGAGGACTCGGGATCCATTGATCGCGCGACGGTTCCGCAACGCCCGGATGCCCACTCGGGCTGGACGTCGCTGTATATCGTGGCGGAGCGCGGCGGCACGCTCGTCGGTGGGGTGGCCGCGTTTATCAAGGCGCACAGCTATGGCGAATACATTTTCGACTGGGGGTGGGCAAACGCGGCGAATCGAGCAGGCATCGCGTATTATCCAAAGCTCGTCGTCGCCGCCCCCTTGACACCTGCGACGGGTCCGCGCCTGCTCGTGGCGGAGGGATCTGGACCCGACGTGTACGAGGCGCTCATCGCGGCGGTCCGAGCGGTGGCCGACGATTCCGGTTGCAGCTCGATCCATTGGCTGTTTTGCACCCGCGATGAACAGGAGCGGCTCGCCCGCTCGGACTTCTTTGGCCGCACGTCGCTGCAGTTTCATTGGAGGAATCGCAACTATCTGAACTTCGATGGTTTTTTGGCAGAATTGAAAAGCCGCAAGCGCAAGCAACTCCGCAAGGAAAGGCAGCGGGCCCAAGCAGCCATGGAACGGCTCAGCTGGGTCTCGGGTCGAGATGCAACCCGCGAGCAGCTCGATGACCTGGATCGATTTTATCGAAATACCACCGAGCATCACGGCGGGCAGGACTACCTGCGGCCCGGATTCTTTCACCGGCTTGCACAGACGTTGCCCGATGAAATGCAGATCGTCGAAGTGATCGCTCGTGGTCAGCGCATCGCTGGGGCGCTGTTTTTAGAGACGCCGCAGGCCCTATACGGCAGGTATTGGGGGGCCACAGAGCGCGTCGACCTGTTGCACTTCGAGACGGCGTATTACGCCGGCATCGAGCGAGCCATTGAGCACCGACTGCCTCTGTTCGAGGCCGGGGCACAAGGAGAGCACAAGCTTCTGCGCGGGTTTGAGCCCAGCGCGACGTATTCCGCACATTGGATTCGGCATCCGGGACTGGCCGCTGCAGTTTGCGAGTATACCGAGCGCGAGCGGCGCGCGAAGGTGGCAGAGCTTGCAGAGCTTGCGAAGTATGGGCCGTATCGAGATCCGGCAGGAGCCGACGAGGAGTAGCGTTGACCTATGGCAGATTCCAGTTCGCGCGCAGGAGCGCAGTATTCCTCCGAAGCGATCATTGACTACGTCAACCGCGTACATGCGCAGCACGATCCTGTTCTTGAGGCGGCCTTTGCAGTCCCAACGTTCATGCCGGCGATTCAAGTGGGGCCGAGTGAAGGCCAGCTGCTTCGGCTATTGCTCCGATTGGCGGGCGCGCGCCGCGTGGTGGAAATCGGGACGCTGGCTGGCTATTCGGCGATTCATATGGCGCGGGCACTGCCCCGCGGCGGTCGGCTTTGGTCGATTGAGGCCGATCCCGCGCACGCAGAGGTGGCCCGAGGAAACCTTAAGGCTGCTGGACTGGCCGACGTAGTGACGGTTGCGGTGGGCGCGGCCCGGGACGTGCTGCCTAGCCTCGAGCCCCACGCGCCGTTCGATGCCGTGTTCATCGACGCGGATAAGCCCGGTTACGAGCACTATGGAAGGTGGGCCGTGACACATCTCCGAGCGGGCGGTCTGGTGATCGGAGACAACGCGTATTTGTTTGGCGAGCTGCTGGAGGACTCCGCGGCTGGTGCGGCGATGCGGGCGTTTCACGAGCTCGTCGCCGCCTCGTGCGACTCGGTCTGCGTTCCCACCCCCGACGGATTGGTTGTCGGGATCAAGGCCTGAGGGTGCGTTGGCGCGAACCATTCGGCGATGTACCCGGCTCGACTCATGATTGATCACAGTTCGCTTTCTGTTCTGGATGCCGCGGCCGCTCCCCTGTACGTGAGCGTTCCCCTGGCCGTGGACGCGCGGCGGGCGACGAAGGCCCCAGCACGTGGGCCCGAGTTGCTACACGACTCCTAGCCGTGCAAGGTCATGCATTCGCAGCTGCCCGCATCGTCGGCAGGTCACTAGCGCACACGGAAGCCGAGAGGCGACGAGCTCGGGATCCGATGGCATCGGCTTGACCATCACGTAGGATGGCTCGATGGCGATGTCGTCGTTGCCACACAGAGAGCAGGACCGGATGCCGAGTGCGTGGAGCTGGTACTCGATCGCTTCGCGAAGCTCGTCGGGGGACAGGAACGTCTCGTCTGCGAGCAGGTCGCCGAGGGATTCGAGGCCTGCGTCTAGTTCGGCGTCGAGGTCGTCTGCCAAGTCGGACCGACGGAGCGAACCGATGAGGTTGCGCAACGCGATGCTGGCTTCGCGGACCGCACTGAGATGAGGTGTGCGCTCGACCCGGTCTATTACATCGGAAACGCGCTCCGCGAGCCCGATGCGATCGGCTTCGTCGAGCCGCGACGGATCGCCGCGAGCCTCCTCGAGGAGAATTTTCACGCTCTTGAGCTGGCCACGGAGCGCCACGCGGTAAGCCTAGACCGCATCCGGGCGGATCTGGCCGAGCCGAGCTTAGTCTTTTTGGTCATGAACCGGTTATCTGGGGCGAATTTCTTCCGGGCCGATTAGGTCGTATGCGGCCTTTGCGCTCTTGGCGATAAAGCGGTTGTCGACCAGGCCCGGACCGGCGCGCACTTGTAGGATACATTTCGTATCGGAATCAAAGAACTTGTATCGATGCACGTCGTTCTGGCCGGTCGGGTTGTCAAAAATGCAGGCCTGGAAGCCCAGAGCGTTATCCAACGTGCCCTTTTTTTCCAGGCACTTGGCTGCAAAGCGGTCAGGCTCCTCGATCGTCCAGCAGAACGTGGAGATGTTGAGCAGTTCGTCGCCGGGGATTACCCCCACGCGTCCGCTACGCTTTTTGATAGCGAGCTGCTCGCGCTCGGAGGGTCGACGACCGCCGCGGATCAACGAGCAGGATGCGGCTGCGTCCGGCTCTTGTCGAGCGTCGACGACCGAAAGCGGTGCTGCTTCGCCCAGCGCGCGGGTGAACTTTGCCGCGTCGATAACGTTTGCACAGGCGAGCCTTGCACCGCCGGGAACTGGCGGGCTTACCTTCTTGGCCGCCGATGCCGCACGGGGGGCGGGCACACGCTCGCTGTCAGCCTGGCTGTTGGCCGGTTCGCCCCGCGCGGGTTCGGATTTGCCGCAACCCAGCGCTCCCAGTATGAATCCAAGTAGCATGGCCATTCGCATCGCGATTCAGGGTAACACGCTTGCCGCCACGCGCGAGCCAGTGCAAATTCCGTCCCGCGCGCCCATAGCTCAGTTGGATTAGAGCAACGGCCTTCTAAGCCGTAGGCCGCAGGTTCGAATCCTGCTGGGCGCACCAGAAACGACGATGGCCTTTCTTAGTACAGCTCACCGTAAGTTGGTGACCAGCCCGGTTGCCGACCCGCGCCGCGAGCGCGAGGCGGAAGGCGGAGCGCTACTGGCGGTATCGGGGGTAGCAGCCCGAGCTTCGCGACCCCACCTAACAGCCGCTGGGCGGAGCAGGTCCGCTGATCGGAACGCCCGTCCTCAGCACGTGAGCTGCGCTGGAGTTGATCGCGATGACGTCGTCTCGGCCGTCGCAATCGAGGTCGAGGCTGATAAGCGCCAGGGGTGGGGTCGAAGAAATGCCTCGGGTTACGCCCGTCAGCCGCTGCCCGGAGATTTCCGGCGCCAGTGCAAATTGGATTTTTCCTCGCTGCGCGTCGTCGCCTGAGACTAGCGTCCACGCAAGGTCAATTGCAGTGTCGGCGTCGAAATGACCGGCAACGACGCCCAGTGGGAATCCTGCGGCAGAAGTACGGCGCTGCTCGCGCAGAACGACGGTTGGCGCACCGTTGCGCCCGATGTCCGGCGCGAACGTCCAATCCACCATGACAGGACCGGTAATATCGTTGACGGATCCGACCAATCTTGGCAAATCGTCGGCGGATGGCCCGGGTGCAAACGCCACCACCGGAGAGCCAATCCAACTTGCACTGCACGCGGTTTCTCGACCGCAGTCGACAAAGGCCAGATTTTGGCCATTGAGCGCATCCGCGGTCGTGACGACCAGAGCTTCGGTCAGTGCTTCGCCGTAGCCGACGCAGCCCGCGCCGATGATCCGCAGACTGCCGCGAACACGTGTCGCCAAGCCGGGGACGCGGAGACCGGTCGAGGTGAAGGTTTCGAACTGATTTTTTCCGTCATTTCGTGCGAGCTCGATGACGACCTTCGTGGCCCCGCCGCCGCAATCAGGCAGTGCTACGGAGCGAACCGGCTGTACGGTGCAGGTGCCAAGTTGCATTTTGCATAGGTCGGCGGTGCTACCGTCGAAGGTACCGTCGAGGCCTAGCCATCGGCCATCGCTGAGCAGGGCGTACAGCCGTTCGGTCTCGCCGATAGGTGCAGGGGCGGAAACCAATGAAAAAGCGGTTTCGACTCCGGGCGCGGAGAGGTCGCGCGTTTGAACGTCGACGCCGCTCAGGCTCAGCTCGACCACGCGCCGCGTCGAGCTGTTCGCGAGGAGGCATGCGACGGTCGGCCGCCCGAGTCGGCGCCGTCTGACGCATACCGGTGGTGAGGAAGCGGTGTTCCCGCTCGCGTCGAGCGGGACGGAGACGTGCAGCCCGTGCATGAATCCCTGAACTAGCGGCAGCGGGCGGTCCGCCCACGCGACGCTTACTCGAGCAACCATCGGTCCGAAAACATCCGACTCGGCAGGTTCTACGTCGGCTCGGCCGCGATCGTTGGTCGCAATCGTCAATCCGGCTTGCAACGACGTGCGCACATGGGCTCCTCCAAACGAACCGTTCGGTCCAATCGTCGTCCAGCGAACCTCGCGGCCGGCAAGCGCCGCTCCGTTCGGTTGGTCCACGTCGACAGCGATGCGGCGATCTGAGAAGGTGCCGCCGCCGATGGATCCGCTGAGCGCGACCGAAGCGATCCACTGTGAATCGATTCCGATCGCGGAGTGGTCCGTGATTTCTCCGACCTCCGCGCAGCCTGCAGTAGCCGGAATGTCACTGAGCTCCCCCATGAAGCTGCTGGCCACGAAGAGTTTGCGGTCGATGCGAGGCAGGTTCGTGAACTCTGCGGACTGTGTGAGCTCGACTTCCTGAATCCGCGAGGCGTTGAGGTCGATCGCTTCCACGTCGCCAAACGCAATCGCGTCGCAGGTAAGGGTTTCAGAAACGTACGCTGTAACGGTGGAGCGCGTAACCGGTCCGGGCAGCCCCGAAGGCGAGCGGAGCTCGATCGTCAGATTCGGTTCATCGCAAGCAGCGACGACGAGCAGAACCAGTGCAGTGGTTCGGGCAGCGATCACGACTCACGGTACTCGGCCGAATGCCACAGGGCAATACCATGCGTCGGATCGCGGAAGGGTCACGTAAAAGCGCGGATGTTACGCTTGATCCATGTGGGACGAAACCTTTGCGGGTACCATGGAACCATGCGAACGCTATGGCTGTGCGTGTGCCTTGCACTGATGGTTGCCGGGTGTAAGAAAGACAAGTCCAAAACGGCGGCGAGTGTGGTGACCCCCGCGGATGCTGTACCCACGGCGTTCCTCGATTTCTTGCCGGATGATACGGCCGGTTTCGGCTACGTTCACCTGGATCAGCCGTGGCTCAAAGCGATGGAGCCGCACCTCGTAGCCACCCACAGGGCCATGGTGGCGGATTTCCAAGCGATGGCGAAGCGTCGGTTTGGAGCGGACCTGGCGGGACTAACATCCATCGGGTTTGCGGTGATTGGTGAACGCCCGATCGTTTTTTTGGGCGGAATTGCGGGCGCGCTCAAGGCGACCGGAGATGCCAAGCCGAGTTCGCGCAACGGTGCGACGATCGTGGACCTGGGCGACGTAGCGGTTGCTCAAACCGGCAGCTTGTGGATGGTAGGCGAGATGCGGCTCATCGACAAAGTGCTGGCCGCGAAAGGGTCTGCCAAACGGCTTCTTTTGACCCAATCGTCGTGGACCAAATTGGCGCTGGCGGAAGCGGGTAACTCGCCCGCGTTGATCACGGTCAGGCGCGACCAGCTCGCCAAACTCGGCTCGCCCGTCGACCAGGGAGAGATGTCCGATGTGGACCTGGCGGCGCTGGTCGTGAAGTCTACGGGCCTTCACCTTGCGATGGTACCCAAGCCGGGTCGAGCAGCGGTCGTAGAGACGGCCCTGCGCAACGCTCTCACCCAGGCGCGTGCGCACGTCGATCGGATGATCGCACAGAAGGCTGATGGCACAGCGGGGGCGGAGCTTCTCGCAGTGTTTGCGCGCCACTACGGCTACGCGTGGTTGGATGGCGTTTCGCTGCGCAGCGAAGCGGATCGCGTCGTCGTCGACCTGCCATGGCGCAAGCCGAGTTGGGACCGACCGTTTGCGCCGGCGCCCTCGTGGTCCGATCGAGCAGTCGCCGCCGACGAATTTTTCGCAGCGCAGATCAATTTCGGCGGTCCCGCGCTCGAGCATTTCCTCGCCTGGTCCGATGTCCTCGGTCGGCCTTTGGATCGTGCCGCTGCGCGTCAGGACTTGACCGGCGTGTTCGCCAACCACATCGGCATGCCGTATCGCGATTTCGCCGCTATCGGCGTTTCCGGCGGCAAGAACGCGCTGTTCGTGTCGTTCGTTGCACCGCCTACCACGCCAGCGCCACCACCGGGGCCAGTGGCGTTGACGCCAGTGGTCGGCAAAGAAGTCGCCGTCGGAATAGCCCCTTGGGGCACTGCCGTTGCCAGAGCCAAAGAGCGCGGAGCCCTGCAAGCCGCGTTGGCCAAGGCTCCGTCATCGCTGCCGCTGCTGAGCCTATCGAAACTCGCAGGTGGCGACGGAAAAGGTGTGTTTATGCGCGCCGCGGTCGACTTCACGCGCTTGCCGCCGGAGGTTGCGTCCATCACATCGCAGGTTCCACTCGTCCATCTCGACTTTCGCGCTGGAGAAGCGGGCTTCGAGGCGGAAGTCGTTACGCAACCCGGCAAGAGCGACGGTGTGGTGGGCATGGTGAATATGGTCAAAGGAGCGTTAAAGGGACAAAGCGAAGCACCTTACAAGAAGCGCGAGTCGCTGTCGGTCGGAGAAGAGCTGGTGGCGATTTTTCAGTACCACCAAGCCGCTGCATTCGACCGAATCGTCGTGACCGACATGGGCAACGATCGCCTTCGCATGTCCATTTCGAGCGCGGAGATGGGGCAAGACTACATGAAGTATGTAGCCCCGGTGGCGGTGATTGGCGTCGCCGCCGCTGTGGCTATCCCCGCATTCATGAAATACGCGACGGCGCTTGGTCCCTCGCAACAAATTGCGAAATAGCCTCGTGCGCAATTCCTGCGGGCCCTTTGCTGGATCGCGCGGGGATTGCGGGCTTGAGTCCACGGGCCGCGCAGGATCTGCGGCATAACGCTTGCTCCAAACAGCCCCATGAAGGTCGAAGTCCGAGGTTCTCGGGGGGTGTTTCGGAACGCGGTCGCCGCTGCGGTCATGGCGCCAAGTTCGCACAACTCTCAGCCGTGGCGGTTTCGGATTCACGGCGATGCGCTTGAGCTCCACGCCGACCGCACTCGCGACCTACGCGTGATCGACGCGGAACGGCGACAGCAGATCCAAAGTTGTGGGTGCGCTCTATTCAACGCTCGCATCGCGATTCGCGCGATGGGATATACCGACGAAGTTTCGGTAATCCTCGTCGACACCGCGTCGGCCGAGCATCTTGCGACGATTCGACTCGGAGCGCCTCATGTCACAACCGCTGAGGAACGGTCGCTGATGAGTGCAATCGCCGTGCGGCGCACAAATCGCCGCTCGTTTCTGTCGCGACCTGTCGCGGCCGCGGATGCAGAGCTGTTCGCGGCGGCTGCTGCTGAACGAGGGGCGACACTTGTTCGGTTGGATCCGGAGCACAAGCGAGAACTCGGACTTATCGTCGAGCAAGCGGATGAGCTTCAGTACGCAGATCCGGCGTTTCGGGAAGAGCTATCGCAGTGGCTGATTCCAATTGGCAGTTGGCGTAAGGACGGCATTCCGTTCGTCGAAAAAGAGTATGGCTCCAATATCCCGTTCGCGGTCATGCGCGCGATGCGCTCCCCAGACCTCGGGGAGAAGTTCGGAACCGCAGAAGAGGCACTGATCCATGGCTCGCCGTTTGTTGGCATTCTTGGGACCGCAAGCGATGATCCAAGTGCGTGGTTAGCGTGTGGCGAGGCGCTGGAAGCCGTGTTGCTTCACGCGGCTGCTCGCGGGTTGTCTGCTGGGTTCCTCAACCAGGTGCTGGAGATCCCGGGATTCCGCCAGCGCGTTGCTCAACTCGCACCGGAGGTTGGGTATCCCCACATGGTGTTTCGGCTCGGAGTGCCATCGGAGGAGATTCGCCGAGCGGCTCCGCGCCGCGACCTCTCCGAAGTTCTCGTCGAGGATCCCGCTCCGAGTGAAGAGGAGGGGTAGCGGTTACATTCATTGGACTTTCCATTTCTGGATGACCCCGCAGCGAGTATGCTCGCGGCGTGGAGTTCGACCGACAGACGGTAATTGCGACTGGACTGGCGACAACCGCCACCAAAGGCCGTACGGCTGCGCGAAGTTACACGTTGCACGTGATGGGACAGCGCGGCGCCAGCGTGGCTCTGGGTGCGCGCCCAGTCGTGTTGGGAGCCCACTCGTCGTGTGAGGTGGTTGTGGAAGATCCGCAAGTTTCTCGCCGCCATGTGGAGATGATGGCGGTGCCCGAGGGCGTGAAGGTGCGCGATTTGGGATCGACCAATGGGACGTGGTGGCAGGGCAGTCGCATCGGCGAAGTGGTGGTGTCGTCGGGGGCGACGATTCAGCTCGGCGCCGTACACGTCAAGGTCGATGCAAACGATGCGCCATCGGTGCCACCCTCGCAGCGAGACCATTTGGGCCCCATGGCGGGACAGAGCCTGGCGATGCGCGAGTTGTTCGCGGTGCTCGAATTGGCCGCCCCCTCCGACGCAACGGTACTGATCGAGGGCGAGTCGGGAACCGGCAAAGAAGTCGCAGCGCGCGCGATTCACGATGCGTCGTTGCGCAAAGCAGGGCCTCTGGTCGTCGTCGATTGCAGCGGGATGAGCGAACACCTGATCGAATCGCACTTGTTTGGTCACGTGCGCGGGGCCTTTACCGGAGCCGATCGCGATCGCAAGGGTGCCTTCGTGGAAGCCAGCGGTGGCACGTTGTTTCTCGACGAGCTAGGAGAACTTCCCCTGGCGGCGCAGGCCAAGCTGCTGCGCGCGCTCGAGGCCCGAACCGTTCAGCCGGTCGGCGCCGATCGGCCGGTCGGCGTCGATGCACGGGTGATCGCCGCCACGCATCGCGACCTGGCGCGCATGGTTGCCAACAAAGAGTTTCGCTTCGATCTGTTCTATCGGCTCGCCGTGGTTCACGTTGCGCTGCCGCCGCTGCGCGAGCGGCTCGAAGATTTGCCGCTCCTGATCGCCACGCTTTACGCCGGACGTGGCCTAGTCCCCGGTCCGATCGATGGACCGAACCTCGACCGATTGCGGCGTCACGCTTGGCCGGGCAACGTACGCGAGTTGCGCAACGTGCTCGAGCGCGCGTGGGCCCTCGCTGGCGCGGCGACCGGCTTTCGCGAGCTGCGACTGTGGCTCGATACGGGGGCGCCCAACGCGCAATTCGGTGAGGTCGTCGATGCGTCGCTGCCATTCAAAGACGCGAAAGAGCGGTGGAACGATCAGTTTGAGCGCCGCTATGTCGGTTTGGTATTTACCGCGAACGGGCAGAATGTGACTCGCGCTGCCGAACACGCGGGCCTATCGCGGCGCCATTTTCGCGAGTTGCTCTACAAACATGGCTTCCTCGAGCGGGCGGGCGATGCCGGCGACGATCCGGAGTAATCGGTGACCTGGTTCGGCAACTACGAGGTGTTGTACGAGATTAGGTCCGGCGGCATGGGCAAGGTACTGCTCGCCCGGCGCAGCGGGCCAGGTGGATTCGAAAAGCTGGTTGCGATCAAAACGATCCGGACCGACCTGGCCGCTGCCGCGCCGCAGATGCGGGCGATGTTTCTCGATGAAGCGGCGATCTTGGCTCGCCTCAGTCACCCCGCGATTGCGACGGTTCATGACTTCGGTGAGATCGACGGCGCCCCGGAGGAAGTCCCCTTGGGGGGTGCGCTCTATCTGGTCATGGAGTACGTCGCGGGGGTTCCACTGCACCATCTCGCGGGCATCGGGATTCCGCCACTCATCGCGGCGCAGATTATCGCTGGAGCGTGTCGCGGGATTCATGCAGCACACGAGCTGCGCGATCTGAACGGGCAATTGCTCGGCGTCGTTCATCGCGACATTTCTCCCGACAATGTGCTGATCGATTTCGACGGGCACGTCAAGGTGATCGATTTTGGTATCGCCCTCGTAAAAGGTCGACGTGCGGCGATAACCGAGATGGGCGTGCTCAAAGGAAAACCGCCGTACATGTCGCCGGAACAGCTAAGAAATGAGGCTATCGATCGGCGGAGCGACATCTACTCATTTGGCGTTGTGGCGTGGGAGTTGCTTACGGGTCGGCCCCTGTTCGGGGGCGACTCGATCTACGCCATCGCCCGTGCCATTGAAGATCAGCCGATTGTCGCGCCGTCGACCATCGCCGGTTCATTGCCGTTCGGACTCGATGGAGTCGTGTTGCGCGCGCTCGCCCGCGATCCGGCCTTGCGTTATTCATCCGCTATCGAAGTGGCGGAACAACTCGAGCACATCGTTGCGGTTCACGGCGGCGAGTCGCTCGAATCGTACTGTGCCCGCGCTTTGGTCGAGGAGCGCGAGTCGCATCGCCAGTGGTTGGCGAACATTCTCGGAGCTGGTCAGCCCGCACCGCGTGGCCGCGCCACGGGTGCGACTACGGCAGTCGCTGAGACTATTGAAGTCAATCCTGGTGTGGACTCCGCGGTCAGCCTCGAACCGGTGCCGCATCGGTCAAGCGTGCGGCGACTCGGGAGTATCGCTGCCTCAGTGGTCGCTGCTGCTGCAGTGCTAGCCGTGCTGGGGTGGCAGCTGATCGCGAGGCCGGGGCCAACACGTAGGGCCGCCGAAACTCCATTCGCATTGATCAGCCGGGATAGCGAGCACATGGAGGCGCCTCGGCGCGGTGAGCTACCGCCGGTTTCTGTCGATGCCCAGTCCGTGCCGGTTGCGCCCGAGGTGAAAACGCGGCCGGTATTGCGCGGTGGCAGCGGCCGATCCAGCGTCGATGCTCGCAGCATTTCGCGCCGTCGCAATGTCACCATCGCTCCCGATGAGGTGGCGCCTTCGCCCGCGCCTGTAGTAGGAACCGGCTATTTGAAAGTGACTTCCAATCCGTTTGCGTACGTTTCGATCAATGGAGGGTCGGCGATGAGTACGCCGATCCTCAAAGCTGCACTCCCGGCCGGCACTCATAGGGTGGTGTTGACCGATCCCAGTAGTGGCGATCCCATTCTCGAGCGCACCGTAATGATTACTGCCGATCAGTTGACGACCGTTTCGTTTCCGTGAACCGGTGTTACTCGATGTAGCTCCACACCCTGACGGCGATCATCGCAAAGTCGCCATCATGGCCATCCACGCACCCGCTTTGTCCAATGTGAACGACGCGCTATACGTTCCCTGAACCGAGACCGATTTGGTCTCTTCGATGTTGGCGAACTCCGCAGAGCGGACCGTAAATCCTGTTCCTGCCCCCACGGTGGCGCCGTCGCCTTCAGCGTGGCCAAAGATCATCTGCGGAACCGATGTGAGGGTTCGAGTTCCGCTTGAGATGGCACCAGCGGCCGTCGCGGCACCGGATGCAGAGGCCGTCTGATCGATGGAGGTTGCGACAAACTCATCGGCGTAGGCGAGAAAAACACTACCGGGAGGAGCGCTGAGGCTGATTGTGATGGCTTCCGCGCTCGCACTCCGCTTGCCCCACCAGAGCTCCGTTTGAAAACTAGTTCCCCATGCGAGGGGGCCGATCAGTCGCTGAAATGCTTGAGCCTGCTTGTTCTTCACGGAGGCTACATGGACCGTCTGCGGAGTGTTGGTAATCGACACCAGCAACAGTTGACCGGAGCCTGTTCCGGGGATGGAGATGGTGCAGGTCTGTGCCGTTCCGCACGGCTTCGAAACTGTTTGAACGAACGTCGGAGTTGGCGGTGGCGGTGGGTTTGGTGGGGCAGCGTCGACGCTGGCGTCGAGAGGTCGCGCACTATCGGCTTGCGGGGCCGCATCGCGGCGTTCATCCGAATACGTCACTGCCGTGCAGCCCAGCGCGCACCAAACAGACAACAACATCAAGCGCACCGATCAATGATACACGCATAGGCTGGCCGCGGAGCGGTTTTCTGCGTTTGGAGACTGTCCTGTAATTCGCGCTATTTGGATTCTTCACGTTGCCGGCGCAGGCGTCGTAGAGTTCGATCTCGTCCGATAATCGTGTGTCAGCGGTCGATAGTGCGGCATAGCTCCATCCGGCGAATCCCCTCGGTTACGCCGGCAGTGTGATTTTTATCATATCCATGAACAAGATCGCTGTATTCGCGTGGCGCATGACGTGGTACACGATTTCGGCTCGCGCACACGTCGCGGTCACGAGCGCTACCATTCGGAGAATCAAGTTGATGTCTACCTATCGCCTCTATTGCATCGCACTCGTTGTCACAATGGTTACACTTGGCTGCTCGAAGGCGGAAATGCCGGAGGAGCCTGAGTGCGATTCCAATGCTGCTTGCAGCGCTCCCACCGGAGTCTGCAATTTGTCCGCCGGCACGTGCGTGGAATGCACTACGTCCGAGTCCGCTGCGTGCGTTGACAAGAAGCCTGTCTGCGGCCCCGACTACACCTGCCAACCGTGTTCATTGCACAGCCAGTGCTCGACCAACGTTTGCCTTCCTGATGGTTCCTGCACCACCGAGACGACCAACACGATTGCCTACGTCAAGGAGGGGGGCACAGGGACGGTATGCTCCAAATCCGTGCCTTGCGGCCTGCTCTCCGCCGCGTTAAGCACGCGGCTTCCGTACGTCAAGATTAGCGGCAACATCGTCGAGAACGTGACCGTCAATAACGGCCAAATCGTTACACTGCTTGCAGACGTTGGCGCCAAACTAACTCCCAAAACCAACGACACCCTGATTACGCTGGTTGGCGGCTCCAAGCTTACGATCTACGACCTTGAGCTCTCCGGAGCCGCGGGCGGCAAAGACTCCCACGCGATATCTATGCCGGCTGGCAACAACTCTACGCTCTCGCTTTACCGAGCAAAAATTCTCAAGAATTCAGGGGCCGGCATTAGGGCCGATGGCGGGACTCTCAACATCTTCCAGTCCGTCATCGCCGAGAACAAGGAGGGAGGCATCTACATGCTTGGATCGACCAGTTTTGATATTCGAAACAATTTCATCGCCAAGAACGGCGATTCGATCTCCTCTTTCGCCGGCGGCGTTCGAGCCGTGTCCGGGGGCACCACGAACAAGATCGAGTTCAACACCATTGTCAAAAACAAAACGTCGATCGGAATGAGAGCGAGCGCGGGCCTCGATTGTTCGGAGAACATTCCCGCTCCGTACAATCTCGTATTCGATAACGTACTGAGCGGTAGCGATGTATCGTTAAACAACCAAATCGTAGGCTGTGACGGCAGCAAATCTCTTCGTGGCGAGCCTCCCGCAGGCGCCGGCTTTAGGGATGCCAATGCCGGCGACTACCACCTAACCGGCAACACCGCCGCCGATATCCGCGATAAAGTGGACTGCAACGGAAACACGTTCGACTTCGACGGAGAATTTCGTCCCCAGGCAGACCTCTGCGACTTTGGCGCAGATGAGTACAAGCCGTAGCGGATTGTTGCTGCTGCGGCCGCTGAGCGACTTCGCGTAGCGCCAGTTCCGTGGGCTCGCTACGTCTCTGCCCGCGCCGGCGCCCAGCGCAACCACTGCCGCAAATCCTGCGCGGGCGCAGCCCAGCGCTGCAGTTGTTTCGCGAACAGGACGAAGTGTCGTGGATTTTCGGCAAATGGCTGTTGGCATGGAAGGCGCATTCCCAGCCATCATGGCTGCAGTCTTAGCATTGGTCATGCTTCCCACCATTGCGTCGATCGGGTTCTTTCTCGGAGTCATTCGCATAGATGGCTCGCTGGCTTCCGCGACCGCTGGCGCACTGTTCGTGGCCCTGGCGGTAGGCGTGCTTGTTGGCGCACTGCGGGTTGCGGGCGGTGACGGCGGTTCCCATCATGCACACGGGTGAAAGAGGGGCAGGCAGGTCGGTCTTAGGCACTGCCTTCTTCCGATCATTTTCGCGGTGGTTGGGGGGATTTTGAGGAGCTGCTGCGGTGTTCCAAATCGTGTGCGGCGCGGCGGCGCAGTTCGGGAACGAGTGCTGGATCTGAGACCGCAATCGTGACTTCAATTGCTCGGTCATCGCCGCGCGCGGAAACGCGGATTCCCGGTAGGTCGAGCGGGCAGTCTGCCATGTCGGTGCGCTGTTGCATCATCATCCATGCGCGATGGCATCGCATCGCTTTCAGGAGGCGATCTGGCGGTCCCGCCTCTGGGCGTAAGATCACTAGCGTTCCTTCGGGGACGGCATTGCCTCCCACGCCGTAGCGTTGGAGCGGCGAGACCGGTATTTCGCCTTCGGGAACATCGGCGCACGCCTCTTGGTACTCGGCTTCGAGTTGCGCCGCTGCCGAGCGGTGAACCGCGGCAAGACGGCGATGTTCGGCCGCGGTGTCCCACGTGCCGTACCACGGACTGGGAAGCGGATACGCGCCGTCAGCGCCCGGACGGGTTTCTGGCCATTGTGTCAACTCGGACGCCCGCTGGTCCGATCGAGCGGCCATACGAAGGTGCTGGTCGGCCCGGTACCCGCGTGGTCCCGAGGGCGACTCTGAAACTGGGCCCGCGCATGCGGTGATAGAAAAAAGCAATAGAGTTGAGCGTTGCACGCATGGATCGGTAAGCAATTGCCGCGCCGGGCGATAAGGGTTTGTAATAGCTTACTGTCGAAGATCAATGGCTGCGAAAACAGGACGGCGTTTAGAGACGCCAGCGCTACCTACAGCCTTCAGTAGATGGGTACTAGCGTCAGCGAGCCGGCTGATCCGCGCAGCCCGTTACTCGACCGGGGAGCGCCCAGGAAACAGCGGTTCGCCGTGAATCTCGAGCCGGTAGACGCTGTTTTCGGTTTCAACGTAAATCATTTTCCCACCAGGCTCTCCGAGCACCCGCTTTACAGGGGTTGTGATCATCCGATGGCCGTGGGGATCTCGAAAGATCACCATGCCTCGACCAATGTGGGGGTACGAGATCAGGTACCCGGTGTACAGGCGGCCGCCAGCACCACTTGGACGTTCGAATCCGAGCTCACGAATCTTTCGTGCCGTCACGCTGACCATGAAAGTGCTACCCTAATTCTAGTGTAAAAGAACCAACCGCAATCGTCATCTCCTTGTTGAGCCATCGTTCGTGATCCGATTTGGTCCGCTGTATGAGTAGGTACGCGTAGTTAGCGGGGTGTAGGACGGGGCGGTGTGATGTCGGCCTCAATGATGGCCCCACCCGGAAGGAGCCGCTATACTCCGCGCCGAAGTGTCCGTGACCTTTGATTCTATCGCCGAGGTGGCGATGGCGCGAGATTTGTTGCGCCGCTGGTGGGGCCTCGAGCTCGGCTTTGCGGCGGCGGATGGGAGCGGCTATGAGCGAACCTCCCACGCAACCTGTGCCACGCTGCAAAAGGTTCCAGGCGGAGGCTGCGCTGGGGCCATGCAACATGCGGCGGTCCGTGCCGCGGCTGCAACCGGGGCCATCGTCCATCGCTGCTTCGCTCAACTCACCATTGTAGCAGCTGCGGTGCGCGGTGCATCGCGCGCGCCGATTGGCATCGTGTACGCCAGTGGCGGCCGGCATGCGGTCGACGCCGCTGCCGTGGAGGTTGCGATCGGCGATGCAACGGCAGCTACGCTCGAAGCCCCATCACTGGCGGCAGCGGCTCCGGTGCTCGATGAGACGGCGATGGCTCGAATCAAAGATTTGGTTGCGGCGGCTGCTGCTGCCGTGGAGAGAGCCCAGCCCGCAACCATTTCTCCAACTACGTTTTCGCACCCGTTCACGGAGATTGTTGGAGATGCCCCCGCAGTTCGCGATGTCGTTAAATTGTTGAGTAAGGTCGTAAAAAGCGATGCAACGGTTCTGGTGCACGGGGAGAGCGGCACGGGCAAGGAGCTGATTGCGCGGGCTCTCCATTTCCACGGACCGCGCGCGAAGCAACCGTTTGTAGTGCAGAACTGCTCGGCGTTTAACGACAATCTACTTGAGAGTGCGCTATTTGGGCATGTTCGCGGAGCGTTCACCGGGGCAGTGAGGGATCAGCAGGGCCTATTTCAAGCGGCAGATGGCGGCACGTTTTTCCTCGACGAAATTGGGGATATGAGCGCCGCGCTTCAGGTCAAGCTGCTGCGGGTCTTGCAGGAGAGTACGTTCATTCCCGTCGGTGGAACGAAACCCGTGCGGGTCGATGTGCGGATTATCGCCGCGTCCCACAAAGACTTGGCCAAGATGGTCCAGCAAAAACAATTTCGCGAAGATCTATTTTATCGAGTGAATGTATTGAAGATCACTGTGCCCCCGCTGCGCAGCCGCGCTGCAGACATCCCGAGACTGGTCGGGCATTTCCTCGCCAAGCATGCGCGGGGTGCAGCGCCGCCGCGAATATCCGAACGAGCGTTAGCACTGCTAATGGCCTATTCATGGCCGGGGAATATTCGCGAGCTCGAAAATGAGATCGAGCGCATGCTGGTCCTGGCTGGGGGAGCAAGCGAGCTATCGGGCGATATGATTTCGCCGCGGGTCGCTCAAGCATCCGCGGCTGGCACACCGAGGCCCCTGCGCGACATCATCGATACGGCGGAGACAGATGCGATCGTTGCAGCACTTGGGCGGCAAGGAGGAGATTTTCCGGCAGCAGCGGCTGAACTCGGAGTTTCGCCCGGGTACCTCGCAGCGCGTTCGGTTTCGTTGGGGCTGTCGAAGGCATGACCCGCTCGTGTCCGACCTGCCAGCGTGAGGCGAAAAAGAACGACAACTCAGCATTCCCGTTCTGTTCGTCTCGATGCCGCAGCATCGACCTCGGCAGATGGCTCGACGAAGAGTACCGCATTCCAGTCGAAGCGGAGGGCGCGGCAGCTGTCGAACCATCGCTCTCCACCGACGACGATGGTACGCATACGTCGTAACCTAAACCGCTAGCGGGGGCCGAGTATTAGTATGGGCTTGGTCGAGACTTGCAGTACTCGGTCGGCGACGGATCCCATAACGGCGCGGGTGATCGCGGATCGTTTCTGTACAGCGAGGCATATCAAATCGCAGCCGAGACGTGCAGCGGTTTGCGCGATGGCGATCGCAGTGTCGTCGCTGCGCACGACATGGGCAGTGAGGCGGTGGGACGGGCTGGTCGGAGTTAGCGCTTTTAGGTGGCGCAGTTTCTGAGCTTCATCAACCTGGGCGCCTCGTTCAACGACGTGGACGATGTGTACTTCGCCCCCGTGCGGGATGGCGCCGAACGCAACGCTAACAGCGCGATTTGCGGGCGGTGACAGATCCGTTGCGACGAGGACCGAGGTTGGCGTTGGCACAACCAGGGTAGGGACTTTGGCGTTTGGCGGCACGCACAGCACCGACTGTCGACCTTCGCGGACCACGACCGCGGAAACCGATCCCAATCGGCCGAGCCCGGTCTTCTGGCTGGTTCCGATAATGATGGCGTCGACGGATTCTTCGGTTGCTAGCTCCAGCACGTGGTCGCCGATTCTGCCGAGGCCGCGCTTAGTGCGCGCAATGACGCGATCGGCGGTTCCGAACCGCCGCATGAGGTCGCGTGTGATGAGGGCTTCGACCTCGGGATCGCGCTCGACCAGAGGCTTGGCCGGAAGGCCGTAGACTTCGGCCGATTCATCGGGGTAGTAGACCGCGCCAAGTACGACGTCGACGGGGCCGCCCGCTCGGAGTGCGTGCGTCCATTGGATGCTTAACTCGCACGGAAGGGAGTCATCGATGCTAACCAGCAATCGGAGCGGACGGGTTCCGTCGGCGAATGCAAGCCATGGAGCCGGATCTCGGATAACGAGCACGGGGACTCGCGCGGACGTAACGATGCGTTCGGCGGCTGAGCCGAATCGGTGGGGGCTGGAGCCAGCGGAGATGACGACGAGATCGCTCGCCTCAGACGCTGCAATCTCGGCGAATGCATCTCCCACGTCGCCCACAGCGATCCGGGCGCGTATTGCGACGCCCGGGCCAGCGGTCGCAATCGCCTCCAGGAGCGTAGTTTGGGCAGCGGTCGCGTCGCGGTCGTTCTCGACCACGGCAGCCAGCACGATATCGCGATCGCCGCGTAGTGCAGCGAGAGCTCGGGCCGCGGAAAGCGCGTCCAGGCTGGCTTCGGAGAAGTCTGTACCGCATACGATCGTCATGGGTGAGAAGTCCTTATGGCCCCTCGCTCAGGTACGCAAATCGGCGCACCAGGTCGAGCAGTCGAGCCTTTACTGCGGTGTCGAGCGCGACAAATCGAATTCCCATTCCTGGATGGAGATTGTCGGCCACCCCTGGCCGATATGGATTCACCCAAATCACGGCGCCCTCGACTTGAAGTTGAGGGCTCGCGTCATCCGGACGGAATCGTAGATTGAGCAGCGTCCCGGGTGGCTCGGGGCTGGTGGTGCGGACAAAGATGCCAGTTTCGCTGATGTCGGTGATGTACGCGAATAGGTAATTGTCCTCGCTGGCGTAGTCGACTTCAAGATCGACAAATACGCGTGGCGCGGCGCGGCGATCGGTCGCGTTGATTTGCGCTGTTCCGCGCGTGGGCACCATAGCGTGGTCATACCCCCGAATTGAAAATCCACGCAACCAGCAAACGCCAGGGTTGTGGAGCTGGACTTGGACCGTTGGTGCCCTACCTGAGGGTAATTGTCGCGATCTTCACGCGGTCCGCGCTATCGCGGCGTTCGGCAGGTGCTTCCGCGATGGGCATATTTCTGAAATTCGGCGCAGAGCCTGCAAAGAATCCAGTCCATACCTCGTATGGCCCGGGAGCAAACGACCCGTTGCCTGCGACAACTGTGTGGCGGTCGACGATGTAGTCTCCGGCTTGCCATGTTGCGGTCTGACAGCGGCCGCCGATCGGCTCGTGGTCGCCGTTGAAGCGCAGCGAGCCATCGAAGTGGAACAGGACCTTCCACGATCCGCCAATAGGTTGCAGAACCTTGTAATACATCGTCGCCGTGAACGTGCGGCCGCGCCTCGCGCTACGCGGGATGTCCCACCCCAGCAGTTCAATCCGATTATCCCATACGATGCGACCCGATGGGCGTGCGGTGATCTGGGGCGGCTCGGCAAACACGATCGCGGTTCGCAACGGATTCTGGTCGATGGCGCCGTCGATTTTGTTGGACAGCACAAGCGACCGCGCGTTTCGATTGTCGATGAGGTAGTAAGGCGTATCGCGAAATTCTCGGTGCAATGGACACAGCTCGGATTGTGGAACGATCGCAAACGCGCGCCTGGGTTGGCCTATGGCTGCGACAATTGGCTGACGGGTTGTCGCAACTTCCGCCTTCATCCTCGGGGCATAGTTGCTCGCCGCTTCCGCCGCTTCCCCCATGATGACCAGCGTGTCTCCGGGTTTGGCGAGCTCGCGAATTCGGTCGAACATCGCCTTCGAGGACAGGTGAACGGCGAGAGCTGGCTGCCATCCGAACGCCCAGAACGCGGAGATTGCGATGGTTCCGGAGGTGGCGGTCGCGATGCCGATCCGAGCAAAGCGCGACACACGGGTCGAAGCCAACGCAACCCCAAGGCCGACGAGTAGCCCCAGTACGAAAATCCACATGCGGACGGGTACGGGACCGATCGCCGACGCGGCGGGGTAGGCAATGGCGTCACCTCCCACGAGCAGCGATGACAGGCGCACGGTGAACGACTGCAGATCTTTTCCCACGACCAGGATAGCTGCCACAGCAAAAATACCGACGAGGGGTCCGACTGAACTCACTGAAGCGCGGTCGTCGTTCGCTGGGAGGCCCTGGTGAGCGGCAAAGTCCGACGCGCGATTTCGAATGCGGTCTCCGGCTTGACCGACTGCGTTGGGGTGCAAGACTCGACGCAGCATTTCATCGAGCCAGCAGCCAATCGCGATCGCAAGCGCCGGAAATCCAGCCCACAAGGTAAACCCGACTTTGCGTTGGAATAGCTCTGTTGCGATCCATGCGCATCCCGCCCAGCACAGTGCCAGGGCGCCGATACGCCTCCGAATCGAATCGCAAAAGAGGAGCGATGCGATCGCAATCGGTGCGAGCACCCCCCACGGAAACGTTCCGTAGGCGATTTGCTCGAACGACGAGTCGAACGCGTAGCGCAGGTCGTCGTCAGCTCGCCAGATCGCACCGAGCGCAGGTGAATAGCAGCCCGATGCGGCCAGGGCTTTTCCCAACAGCGTTCGTTGGGCGTCGATGGGTTGTGCCACCGCGGCCGGTTCGCGCAGGTCAAATACCTGGTACAGCAGGGCAACGAGCGCAACGCACGCCAGCGCTGCTGCGACCAATGAGGATGCGTTGTCAGGCGAGCGGGTGTACCTCCAATGCGCCCTGCCGGTGGTCCATCGCGGGGTGATTCGGCCTGCAAGTGCGAAGCTGCGGTTGCGACACCAACGGACAAGGTCACAGAGCGTCGGGATACCGAGCCCCCCTAGTGCAGCAAATGCAGCGGTTGGCACCAAGACACCGAGCAGCGCACCGCCCGAGGCAAAACCAATGGCAATCCCGGCTGCAAGAGCGAGCGCGCCGACCGTGCCGTCGATCGCGGCGGGGACGATGCCACCACTCGGTCGACGCTCGATGATACACAGCGGCAAGATTCCTCTTACAACCCGTTCGAGACCACGAATTGCGAGCAATCCGTACAGGATGAGCGCGGTGCCTGCGGCTGTGCCGATCTCGCTGTTGAGTTGGCGCGACTGGAGAACCAGTAGAGGCATGGAGAGGAGTACGAGCGCTGTAATGACTCCGGCTCGTGCGCCCGCCATGCGCGACGCGATGCCTGCACTGGCGAGCACGCATAGAATTCCCAGAACGGCAAACGGTAGGCGCCGACCGGCGTCGGAATCGCCGAAATTGTCCCGACCCCACGCAGGGGCGCGCGCGGCCAACGTTCTGGCGACCGCATCCTTGGGGGCTTGGCGCAAACAGGGGTCAGAGGTCCCCGATTGGGTGGGTGATGGCTCGGTCGCCTCCCCAGAACGTTGTGCGCTACTCGGCGCGACTCGTGCCGACAACTGCCGTTCGTGCGGCTCCCACAACCCAAACGTTCCAAGGCCGGGTACGAGGATTACGCCTGCAAGTAGCAGCACACAAGGCAGCGAAATCCACCACTGCGACATCGCTCCACGGAGCTTCACGCAGCCGACCCTACCATCGTCACGTGGTGGCTGTGTCATGGCGATGGGTCTTGCTTCGTGCAAGCGGAGTCGCAGTTCCCCCGCGCGATTGATCGCGGACTGACTGGGTTTATCGGTCGGCGGGCCGTATGATGTTGCGTCGTGTCCACGGTACGCGCGGGCGAGCTGGCGGTGCTTCACCGCTCCATTCCTGTCGAGCGCTACCGCAGCTTGGTCGCCCACTGGATTCGCGGCTGGTTTCGCGCTCCCAACCCGATGGATCGCACGACCACCGAACCCAGGTTGCGCGCGGCCTCTGCCGCGACTTCCGGTGAAGTTCGCGGAGGATCCTCCGTGGCAGCGGGGCAACTCGCCGTCACGTTTGGCGGCCACGCGACCGTTCTGGCTCGCTACGCTTCGCTTGCGATCGCGTTCGATCCAATGTTGGGGAAACGGCTGGGTGGCGTTCGCCGCGAGTCAGAGCCCGGCCTTGTTCCGGCCGATTTTTGTGACGTCGGCTTAATCCTGATCTCACATCGCCACGCGGACCACCTGCATCGCCCAACGCTCGGACGGCTGCCCCGCGCGGCAACGGTAATTGCGCCAGAAGGCGGGGCTGCTGCGGTGGCGGGGTTGGGGTTCTCTCGCGTGGTTGAGCTCCAGCCCGGCAGTGATCTCGAGCTGCGTGGGGTGCAGATCACAGCTGCTGCCACGTCGCACGGGAGCTCTGGTCGCGCTCGCGGATTGTCGTACGTAATTCGCGGCGATGGGCCAAGCCTCTACCTCTGTGGCGACAGCGGCTACTTCTCGGGCTACGAGGATCTCGGCGAGCGGTATGCGCCGGACATCGCGATGCTGCCAATCGGAGGCTTCCTCCCAGCATCGTTTCGCGACCGACACATGTCGCCACTCGACGCATTGTTTGCGTTTCAGGATTTGAGATCCCGGCTACTGATTCCGATTCACTATGGTGCGTTTGCGCTTTCCTACGAAAAGCTCGAGGAGCCGGTTCGCTGGCTCACCCAGCTTTCAGCGGCACGCGGGCTTCGCGACCGGGTTCGCGTGATGTCCACCGGAGAGACGGTGCATTTCGACCGCACGTTCGCGTGATATGGGATGATGCCTAGCAGACGCGTGTTGCCCGACGTTTCGATCGTAATCCCGGTGTACAATGAAGAAGCGATCCTATCCGACGCGATTACCCACATCGCGGATGGGATTGGCGCTGTTGCAGCGGACCTTGGGGCGCCTGCACTTCGATTCGAAATCGTTCTGGCGGAGAATGGGTCTTCTGACCGCACCGCTGCGCTCGCAACGGAACTTGCGCGTGAACTCGACGACGTGCGAGCCTTGTCGTTGGGCGAGCCCAACTACGGAAAAGCACTGCGCCGCGGTATTCTCGAGGCGCGCGGCACGTGGGTAATCTGCGATGAAATCGATCTTTGCGATCTCGATTTCTATCGCCGCGCTTTGTCGCTGCTGCTCCGAGGCGAGGCGGACATGGTGGTCGGGTCAAAGGCGATGCACGGCGCCACCGATCGCCGGCCGTTGATGCGGCGAGCCGCGACCCGCATCCTCAATGGAATGCTGCGCATTGCGGTCGACTTTCGCGGCACGGACACCCATGGCCTGAAGGCGTTTCATCGCGAGAGTCTGATTCCGATTGTCGAGCAGTGCGTGATCGATCGCGATCTATTCGCGAGTGAGCTCGTGATTCGCGCAGGGCGGGCGCTGCGGGTGGTTGAGATTCCGGTTCGCCTCAACGAGAAGCGTCCGCCGGCGATCAATCTACTGAAGCGCGTGCCAAACGTGTTGCGTGGGATGGCCACGCTTACCCGGGTGATTCGCTTTGGGGGAAAACCTTAGGGTTTGTAACAAAGTATGTTGATCGGCTGCGGCTTCCCACGGGGATGCGTTCGCCGTAGGGACCGGCGCGTCGTCGCGGACGACGACACGCCGAGATCCGCCCGGCTCACTGTCGCATCCCGGGCAGCTCGCGGCTTTCGTCCTCGCTCTCTCGGTCGCCGTACCGACGTGTACGGCGACCCTTGGAAGTCCCCGACGGGGGGCTCGGTCGGTCGCTCCGGGCGCGCTCGCGATCTGCTCCGGCCTGCTGTGCCTCGCTCGACAACATATTCTGTTACAAACCCTTAGTGTATTGCGCGACTTCGATCGATCTCGACAACATCGATTGCTACTATCGGATTCACGGGCTTGGAACCGCACCGAGCGAGCTCGAGTCGGTCATCCTCGCTCGCGCGCTGCCTCGCGCGGCCGCGCTGTTTGCGCGTCACAAGTTGCGCGTTACTTGGTTCGTCATCGGTCGGGATGTCGACCTTGCGTCGGGTAACGACGCGCGGGTGAGAGGCGCGGAACAACTGCGAAGACTCGCTGCCGGTGGCGACGAGTTGGCCAATCATTCGTACTCTCATCCGTACGATGTGGCGCGGCTGCCGCAGCGAGAGGTCGAGCACGAAATCGCGAGTTGCGATCGCGTGTTGCGATCGCTCGGAGTATCGGCACGCGGATTTCGCGCTCCGGGATACGACGTTTCACCCGCGATGCTCGACGTGCTCGCACAGCTGGGCTATTGCTACGACTCGTCGGTATTTCCTGCTCCCGGCTACTACGCCGCCAAGGCTGTGGTCGTGGGAACACTTGCCGCAGTACGCCGCCCTAGCGGCGCTGTGCTCACGAACCCCCGGCTCCTCACAGCGCCTCCCGATCCGTATCGGCCGGCGATGACTGCGCCGTGGCGCCGTGGACAAGCCCCTTTAGTCGAGTTGCCCATCGCAACCACCCCGTGGTTGCGGATTCATGCGATTGGAACATCGCTCATCCTCGCACCACCGTGGTTGCGCGCCCGTTTGATCGACGGAATGGCGCGGCGCCCGTTTTGGAATCTCGAGTTGCACGGCATCGATTTCGCCGATGCAGCGCAAGACGGCCTTCCGGGTGAGCTCGTTGCGCGCCAACCCGACCTCAAAATTCCGATCGACGACAAGTTGGAGCGCATCGACCGAGTGCTCGAACAAGTTACGGATCGTTGGAGCACGTCGACTCTCGGCGAATTTGCCCTGAGCGTCCAGCGCGAAGTTTAGTGTGGACGCAGTCATACTCCGCTTGTCGCAGAGCCTGCAAAACGCAGCGATTTCAAATATATATAGCCAGGTTCTTGCGTGGAGACCCTGTCGCTGCGTATGGTGGCGCGTGTTTACGGGGCTCGTCGAAGATATCGGCACGGTGGTGCGCGCCACCCATCGCAGCGATGCGTTGATGCTATCGATTCGCCCGCGCCGGATCGCCGTTTCAGAGTTGGCGGTGGGGGAGTCGGTGTGCCACGACGGCGCGTGTCTCACGGTAACCGACGTCGATGCGGCCACGTACTCGGTTGTTGCTGGCGCCGAAACGCTTGCCCGAACGACACTTGCGGCGGCGCGCGTCGGCGGAAAGCTGAATCTCGAGCGAGCCGTGCGGGTAGGGGACCGGCTTGGCGGACACTGGGTCGCGGGGCATGTAGATGGTACCGGCGAACTCGCGGCGCGTCGCGATCTGGGGGCCAACCTCGTTTTGGAAATCCGCGCTGCAGCCGACTTGATGCGCTACGTCGTAGTGAAGGGCTCGATTGCCCTGGCCGGAGTGTCGCTCACGGTTAATACCGCGAATCGCGAGACATTTTCGGTCGCGATCATTCCTCACACGCTGCAGGAGACCACGCTCGGCGATCTGAGCCTTGGCGACCGGGTCAACCTCGAAACCGATATCGTGGGAAAGTATATCGAGAAGTTGGTAGAAGGCAGGTCATGACTTCGATCGAACGCATTCAGCGTGCCTTGGAAGAAATCCGGGCTGGCCGCATGGTCATTCTCGTCGATGACGAAGATCGCGAAAACGAAGGCGACCTCGTGTTCGCTGCGGAACTGGTTACGCCAGAGCATATCAATTTCATGGCAACACACGCGCGCGGCCTGATTTGTTTGGCGATGGACGATGCGATGATCGATCGGCTCGAGCTTCCGCCCATGGTGCGCAACAACCAGGCTTCGCTAGGCACGGCGTTCACGGTGTCGATCGAAGCGCGGCGCGGCGTGTCCACAGGAATTTCTGCGCGCGATCGCGCGACCACGATTCGCACGGCTATCGCCGACGATGCACGTCCGGACGACGTCGTCTCGCCGGGTCACGTGTTTCCTCTACGCGCGCGCAACGGTGGCGTTCTGGTGCGAACTGGGCAAACGGAAGGGTCGGTGGATCTCGCGCGGCTCGCTGGGCTTAAGCCGGCCGGTGTGATCTGCGAAATCATGCGCGACGACGGAGAAATGGCGCGCCGCCCCGAACTGGAGTCGTTCGCTTCTGCCCATGGTTTACTGCTTGTGAGTGTGGCGGATCTGATCTCGTATCGCCTTGGACGAGAGCGCATGGTGCGATGCCAAGGCACCGGTGCGCTGCGGCCGGGTTTCCTCGGCCCGGGCGAGCCGTTTGTTGCTCACCACTACCGCAGCGAAGTGGAAGATACGGAGTATCTCGCGTTAGTTCGCGGGGACGTTGCGAAAGTTTCGGCCGCCGGCGAGTCCGTTCTCGTGCGGGTTGCCGCCCTCGACCCGCTAGCCGATCCATTTGACCTGCGACCGGATCTGAGGCGGGCGGCCGCGGCGATCGACGACGCCGGCTGCGGCGTGTTGCTTTACGTCGTGAGTCCGCTGCGCATGAAGCTTGGAACGTCGTTCGATCGGCTCGTGTTGCAGCGTCAAATGTCCGATGCGCGCACGAGTGACCAGTCTAGTGAAGCGTTGCGCGATTTTGGGTTGGGGGCTCAGGTGCTCGCCGACATCGGCTGTCGCAAGATCCGGCTCATGATGTGGAGCGACCGCAAGATACCGGGTCTGGAAGGCTTTGGCATTGAGGTTGTCGAACGGGTGCCCGTACCACCGCGCGTTAGCGGACTCGCCAAGGATGCAAGTTAACATGTCGACGATGACCAGCCGCCGGGCGGGCCGCGCGTTCGCGCTTCAACTACTTTATGCATGTGACGGTGATCCGGAGAGCGACCTCGCAACCTCCGCGGGCGCGTGGAATTCGGAGTTTGAGCTTGAGGTCAACGCTGAAGCGGAAGTGTTGGCCCGCTCATTGGTAGCTGCTGCTTCGGAGCATGCGGCCGCTATCGACGAACTCGTGGCGTCGTCCTCAAAAAACTGGCGGCTCGACCGAATGTCACGCGTCGACCGCAACATTCTTCGCCTCGGCGCGTGCGAGTTGATCGCATTTGCGGATGTTCCGGTAAAGGTCGTGATCAACGAAGCCGTCGAACTCGCCAAACGGTTTGGTACTGCGGAATCACCCGCGTTCGTCAATGGTGTTCTCGATCGGATGGCGGCGGCATCTGGGCGCTCGCCGGAGAGTTAATCGTGTCGGTGGCTGTGCTTCCTCTCGATCTAGTGCGTTGGGACGAAGCCCAGCGCGATGGTCTCGTATTGCCTGTGTTCAAAGACGATCGGCCGCTACGTGGAGCGGCCGGGCTTGCGGATTGGCGGCTGTGCGGTCGCTTGTCGCGACTGCTGACGTCGGATCGGGCGACAGCGGCGCACGGCGAAACCCTGTTGTTGCCGCCTGGGCACCGGTTGCGGTTTCACCGCGTGTTGTGGTTCGGGCTGGGCGATGCGAAGGGCTATAGCGACGATCGATTTCGAAGCGACTTCGCATGGATCGTGGATGTATTGCGGCGAGCCGGCGTTGCCGAGTGGTCGATACAGCTTCCCGGGCGAGCTTCGGGGCTCGTCGGTGCTCGGCGCGCGATCGAGTTGCTTCTGGAAATAGACGGGTTACTGGAAAACCACGCCATTACGGTGCTCGAGGATTCTGCGGGGCAAAAAGATATTGCCGATCTCATGCGGGCTGCGCGCTAAACGAAGCGATTTGAAGTCGATGTTCGTTTGGAATTATCTGCCGTGATGTTGGCTGTTGGACGCTACTTGGGGCCGGCGCCCATGTGCGTAGGTAACCCAGACTTCATGGTGTTGGCAACGAGGCCATAGAACTTTGCCCATGCGGCACGCGCGGAGGCGTTAAACTTATTGCCGAGGCTGTGCTCGAGCGTCCACAGCCACGCCTCTGCAACCGTGTCGTAGCTGGAGTCTGGGATCTTGTACGCTTCCCGGTGACGGCGTCCTAACGCTACGACGGCGAGAAACAAATCGTCGTCTTCTCTAACCTCCTCGCGGCGCCACGCGGACTCTGGCCAGTCTAGCGATTTCACAATAAAATCGAGCATCGTAATCAATTTCAGCTTCTGCTGCTGAAACTCGCTGGTGAAATACTGCTTCAAGGAAGGCTGTAGCTCAAACAAGCGTTTGTAGAACAAGTCAGCCGCGGCCTCGGCATTTGGCACCACGAGCCGCCAGGTATTTTGGATAATGAGTCTTTCGGTCTCAGTGATCATCAACACTTCCTTCGATGTTCGCCGACGCGGTTCGATAGCTGTGCTACGGCTGCTAAGAGCATCCGGCCATCGTGTTAGGGTCGCGTGGCGGACCGCAAGCTGTCAAGCACACTGGTGTTTGTGAACGCCTCGAGAGCCAAGGTCTTTTGCGTACTTGCTGGACTGCGTGTGTGCAGGTGTGAGTTCACGCCGCGCGTTCGAATGCCCCTGAGTGCACCAACATTCGATGCACGAGATTTCATGGGTGCGTTGCAACGACACAAGGCAAATTCGCCACGAGCGCCCGAAACTTTTGGGACCGTGGCTCGCTGTCAGATGTCGATGCGATGCCGCGTGAAAGCAGCAGATAACGGAACCTACTCGAGTGTTCCCGATTCGGCGAGCTTGCCGATTTCGCGGAACTCCATTCGGATCGCGCGCTCGAGATGATCGTGCGTGAGAGGGCTGCTTTCCTCGGCTGCGAGAAATGCCGCCCGCAACGCCGCGTTGCGGATGTAGCCGCCGGAGAGTTGAAAGCGCTGCGATAGGCTTGCGTAGTCGATGGTTCCGGAAATCGGTACCTCGCGCGGGATCAGAGATCGCCATAGTTGTTCGCGCATCTCTTCATCGGGAAACGGGAAGGTGACGCGGTACGTCAAGCGGCGCTTGAATGCGGGATCAATGGCTGAACCGAAGTTGGTCGTGAGGATCGCGATGCCTTCGAATGTGTCGAGGCGCTGAAGCAAATAGTTGATCTCCATGTTTGCGTAGCGATCGACGGAGGTCTTGACCTCGGTCCGCTTCGCAAACAGCGAGTCGGCCTCGTCGAATAGCAGCATGACCTGTCCGTCTTCTGCCGCATCGAAAAGCGCTCCGAGGTTCTTTTCGGTTTCGCCGATCCACTTCGACGTGATTCGCGATACGTCGACGCGGTACAATTCGAGGCCAAGATCTCGGGCGATGACTCCTGCTACCATGGTTTTGCCGGTGCCCGGGCTTCCGGAAAACAATGCGGTAATGCCTCGGGCGGTTGTAAGCGCGCGATCAAATCCCCATTGTTCGTAGACCTTCTTGCGATGCCGTACGCGGGATGTGAGTTCCAGCAGCGAGTCGGTCACTTCTTCGGGAAGTACAACGTCGCTCCACTTCGCGAGCCGAGTTACGCGTTGCGCGGTGGCGCTGAGGCGATTGTCGAGGTGTTGGCGTACAGCGTCGTCGAGTTCACGCACCCACCCGGCTGCATCGGAGGGGCGCTCCGGTTTGCGAGCGACCTCGGCGCATACCCGATCGATGGTTCCAGGACCTACTCGGTAGCGTGCGGCCAGCTCGCTGGCATCGGAAAGATCGATCTGGTGACGGTCGAGTGCGATCGCCCACGACTCGCTGCGCTCTACCTCGTTCCGCACCGGAAGATCGATGAGCAAGTATCCCGGGGGTAGTGGAATGGTTGCGTCGGCGGGCAAGCGCGCCGCGAGTGGGCCTGGATGCGATCGCAGAACCGCCGTTACTTGGAGCTTGAGCTCCGGTTGCTCGGAGCCGATCACCTCCAAGCCATCGATGCATGGCAAGAGGCCGCGCAGCAAAGCGCGCCGCAGTGTCGATTCAAGTGTTGCTGCAATGAGACTCGGCTCGCGCGGGATCGTGGATATGTCGATCACTCCTACATCCCGACCGGCGCGCGCCGCCAGGGAGGTGATGAGCGTGTGACGACCGGACCCCGTACGGCCGCGGACTACGACGCGAACATGATCGACGGATGAGTTCGGGTCGGCATACCGGATGGAGGGGGCCGCAGTTGCAGCGAGTTGCGCCGTAGGCCTCGAAAGAAAGCGCAACGCCTTAACGAGCTGGTCTCGGGGCATCTGGAGCTCCTCGAGGTTGCGATCCACGCGGCGCACTGCGAGATGCGGGTCGGCCTCGCCATCGAGCGGTTGTCTTGCGATCAAGCGCACAACGAGTGGATCGATCGTCAGTCCGGCAAATGGGCGCTCGCCCGAGCCCATACGAATGATGCCGAACTTGCGCAACGGTTGATCTCCGTCGAGTTCGCGCCCGATCGCTTGGGCATGTTCGCGACCTAGAACCCGGGCGAGCACGAATTCGTCGACGAGCGGGCGGCCAGAATCGTTGGTGAGAATTCCGTATAGCCGAGCGGTTTCGCCATGCAACCGCGTTGCCGCGATCGCACATACAATCGACGCGGCGAGGGGCGTCAGCTGAAAATCGCGAACCAGCACGTCGAGAGGCGTCTGCACGGCGTGCCGCTTCTGAGCGTTCTCCAACGCCTTCTCGGCTTCCGACAGGCGATCGACTGCATTGCTGAGAGGCTTGTTCGCACGGCCGGATGAAACCCGCAAAAGCCCGTGAACCTCTTCGAAAAATGGAAGTTTTTGCACATCGGCTTGCGAGAGTCGCCCGGTGTCCCAGGCCTCGGCGATCGCAACACCTAGCCGCGCGTTGATGACCTGGAGCTGAAGTTCTGTCAGTTGGGCAATTTCTTCGTCGCTACCTGCTGGCGACACAGTCACTGGATCGAGGCGGACCAGCGGTTCATTGGGCAGCGGTTCTTCGTCATGCGGCGTTTCGCTCGTCTCGTTGTCAGTGGCCGTATTGCTTTGTGGCCCCCGCACCTCGGGCTGCGGCGCATCGATACCGGCCGCGCTGTGTTGCACTGCCGCCAGCGCTTCTGGCTCGGTGCTGTGTCCGTTCGCGGTGGTTGGTGGTGGTGCTGCCGGGACCGGCTGGCTGGCCTCCGCAGCCGATGCGACCAGCCGCTCTGGTCGTACGAGCTCGACCCACTCTGCATTGCGGAGCGCGATATTCTGGAGTCCGTCATCCACGGCAAATTCGACAACACCGTCTGGAAGTTGCAAACTATGAGTCCACCGCCCAAACCGAAGGTCGAATACGCTAACGCGGTTGCCGAAACGCACTGCCGCGAGTCCCCGACGGGAAGCGATCGCAAGTTGCGACACAGAGGGCAGGCGCAGGCTGACGTACGGACTTCCGTCGGAAACCGCTGCGACGGAAAGTCGGAGCTCGCTGCCATCTTCCCCCGGTCGCGGCGGGCGCCACTGAGCAAGCACAAACATTCGTCCGTCCAAGACAATTTGGGCATCAAACGGACGCGACCCGGGTTCGCCGAGCGGTTTGCGCCATGCCTCGCCGATGCTGCGCCACAACCGCAATTGCCCGGCTTGCCACAACAGCCAACGGCGGTCCGCCAGAGGAAGAATGACCTCTCCGCCGCTTCCGGGGACTTCGGTGTGCACGTTGTAAGACGACAGGGATGTGGTGTTGCGAGAACCGAGCCGGATCACCTTCGGTTCATCGCCATGCCAAACCGGGAGCAGTGGCGCGGTCGCGGATATGAGAAAGCGGCCGTTCGGGTCCATGCGCTCCACATTTTCCATCGCAATCTGGCGCCCATCGGCGAGTCGGAGTCGCGTTAGATGGTTCGACGCCATGACCCACAGTTCCTCCCCAACGGCGGCTACGTCCAAGAATTCTCCAATCTCGGTGCTGTAGCGCTTGTTGCTGTCGGAATCGTAGACCACCAAGGTAGGGCCGTCCGTGGCCAACAAGTCTCCGGCGGGAGTAAATCGGAGAATGCGGCGACGACCGGTGTCCACTTCTGCCTATAGTAGCGCAGTTTCGATGTGTAGGCGCAAATGCGATGCGAGCCGGGATGCGTTCAAGTCGGGTGCCGAAGTTGGTAGTTGGCGTGCGCGCAATCGACGCGGCGGATCTAGAATCTACCTATGGATGACGTCGATGCGAACGGGTTGGTTGCCCTCGACGCGCTGCTCGCTACGCGCAGCGTAACGCTAGCCGCCAAGAAGCTCGGTATTACGCAGTCGGCGATGAGTCACCGCCTACAAAAGCTGCGGCGACAACTCGGCGACCCTCTGTTAGCGGGTGGACGCGCTGGGTTGGTACTCACGCCGCGGGCTCACGCGATGGTCGCGCCGCTGCGGCGCGCGTTGGCGGATCTTCGCGCGGCGGTTCGCTCCACTGATGCCTTCGACGCATCGGTATCGATGCGCAAGTTCACGATCGCCGCCAACGATTACGGCGAGTTGGTCGCGGTGCGGCCGTTGTTGCAGCGCTTGGCCAAGCAAGCACCTCGCATTGCCATTGCGATCGAGCCGGTCAGCGGGAACATTGAAGAGCGGTTGGCTTCCGGATCCATCGATGCAGCAGTGACGGCTTCGGGCGCAATGGCTCCTAGTCTGCGCCGCAAAGTAATCGCCCGAGATACGTATGCTGTTGCGCTGCGCAAGGGTCACCCGGCGCTGCGAAAACACCGCCGGCTATCGCTTGAGACGTACGTGTCGCTGTCGCATCTGCAAGTGGCGCCGTATGGGTTTCCGGGCAGCGTCGTCGATCAGATCCTAGCTGCGCGCGGTAAGGCACGGCACATCGCGGTGCGGGTTTCGAGCTTTGTATCGGCGCCGCTACTCGTGGCCGCGAGCGACCTGGTAGCAACGCTGGGCAGTCACCTGCTGCGCGCCGCGAGCGACTACGTCGACCTCGTGACGCTGCCCCCTCCCATTGCATTGCCGAGCACCGATATCGTCATGATGTGGCACGAGCGCTCCCACGTCGACCCCGGGCACTCCTGGTTGCGACAACTTATCACTACTTCGATGGCCCACTCGACCACATAAGTGCATTGCCACATATGAAGATGTTGCATGTGGCGAACAAAATTTATTCATTTGTGTCATGCCCGACCCGGGCGCATGGTTCAAAGCACGATGAATACATACATTGCCAGTTGTCGATGGCTCGCACTGCGGGCCTTGTTACCTGCAGCGCTTGCCGGCGCTTGTGGATCCGCCAAACCACCCGCGCCGCGCGGGCCCCTCGCAAAGGGCAGCGCGGCGCTCCAGGTGATCGTCGAGGGCGTTAGCGGCTCGAACGGACACATCCGGTGCGCTCTGTTCGATACCCCGGACGGCTTCCCCGGCCCGTCGCCGGTCCAGAACGGCAACGTAGCCGCGTCACCCACCGAAGGCGCGTCGTGCCAATTCAGCGAATTGCCTGCCGGAACCTACGCCGTCACCGTCTATCACGACGCCAACGACAATCAGAAGATCGACACCAGCGTGTTCGGCGCTCCCACCGAAGGCTACGGCGCTACCAAAAACAAGCTGCCCGCTATGTCGCCGCCGAACTTCGCCGAGTCCTCTGTCGTCTTGGTCGACGGACAGACTTCCACTGAGCGCGTCAAACTCAAATATTAGCGAGGACACCTGCCATGAATCCGCGACTTGTTATTGGATCCATGGTGGTCGCTGCATGCGGTGGTGCTCCAATGCCACCCGCGCCATCGACCACTGCATCAGCGAACGCAGCGCAGGCATATCCCGGCTGTCAAGCGCCCTCGATCGAGCCCGATTTGAAGCCCACGCCAACGCAAGTCGTGAATGCGACAGCTACCACCGCTGGCGATGTGTGGATTTCCTCGACCTATCTCGCGCTCACGCCCGACCCCAAAGGCCAAGCTACGTTTCGCAGCCTGATGACCGAGTTGCTGCGCGTGCTGCCGTCCACTCCTGGGTTGATCTCGTTCGAGTTTTCCACGTCGGAGTCATGTCTATCGGCGCGCACTCTTGCGGTTTGGCGTGACGAAGCATCGATGGACGCATTCGTCCGCAGCCCGGCACATTACGCGGCCATGCGACAGAGCAACTCGCTTAGCCGTGGCACCAGCACGTTCACCCGGTGGCAAGGACCGATAGGATCGGCAACTTGGAGCCACGCCGCGAAAGTGCTCGCCGAACAAGACGGTCCCTACCAATGAGCGACAAACAACCGCATGTCGTCCTGGGCGCGGGTCAGATCGGCAGCAAAGTCGCTCAGCTTCTGCTCGCCGACGGCCACGAAGTCGTATTGTGTCGGAGAAGCGCACAACCTCCTCCGATCCGGGGCCTGTCAATCACCGCAGTCGACCTCCGCAATGCGGCCGAAGTTGCGCGGCTCACGGCCAATGCCGCCGCGGTCTACCATTGCGCGAGTCCCGCATACCATCGCTGGCACGAGGAACTGATCCCGCTTACGCGGGGAATTGCCGAGGGGACTCGCAAATCTCACGCGCATCTCGTCGTCATCGATAATCTGTACATGTACGGTGAGACAGCGCACCTCGACGAAACGTCGCCGATCGCGCCCGTGTCTCGCAAAGGGCGGTTTCGGGCCGAAGCTGCCGCGATCCTCCTCGACGCCGGTGCAGCGATCGGCCGTGCCCCCGAGTTTTTTGGCCCCGACACGCCGACGACGGTGTTTGGCGACGCATTCTGGAAGCGGATCCTAGCCGGCAAGACGGCTCAAGTCTTTGGCGACCCCGATCAGCCGCATTCGTACTCGTTTTCACCCGACGTGGCGCGCAGCCTGGTCGCACTCGGCACGCGTCCAGGCAGCAACGGCGTGTGGATGTTGCCCACGCTACCCGCAGAGAGCACGCGCAGTGTCATCGCGCGATTCGCGGCCGCATTAGGCCGCAACGTCGCGATCCAAACCGTACCCACCGCCATGCTGCGGGTGATGGGATTGTTCTCGCCAATGCTGCGCGAACTGGCCGAAATGACCTACCAGTGGAAGCAGCCGTTCATCGTTCACAGCGATAACTTTCAACGTGAATTTTTCATCGACCCCACGCCATGGAGCGATGCTGTGGCGCAAACCGTCATGTGGGCGCGCAGCCAAGGGAATCGTCGTTAGGGGTTAGGGCCCGCCGGATAATAAGTCGATCGGCTGCGGCTTCGCATCCCGGGCAGCTCGCGGCTTACGTCCTCCCTCCCTCGGTCGCCGTACCGACGGGTACGGCTCGGTCGGTCGGTCCGGGCGCGCTCGCGATCTGCTCCGGCCTGCTGTGCCTCGCTCGACGACTTATTTTCCGGCGGGCCCTTAGGGGACAGCGCCTTAGTGGATCTGGTGGATCCGCAGTACGTTGGTTTGTGCGCCGCTGCCGACCGGGACTGCCATGGTAATGAGCACGTTTTCGCCGGGCAACGCCAGGTTTCGTTCCAGCAAGGTCGCGCTTACGAGGTCGACCAGCTCGTCGGTCGTTGCCGAAGGTCCGATCAGCACCGGTGTAACTCCCCAATACAGCGCCAGGCGTCGATAGCTCACTTCGTTGGTGGTTAGAGCCACGATGTTTGCTTCGGGGTGATATTCGCTGATCAACCGCACCGCGCCACCCGAGTCGGAAACCGCGACGATCGTACGCAGCTTCATCGCTCGCGAAGCGATGACTGCGGCATGGGCGATGGCATTTGCAGATACCTGCAACTCGATCTCGGGTTGACGCGAGTGCGCACGGTAGTAGGCGCTCTTTTCGATTTCCTCAATGATGCGCGCCATGGTGCGGACCGCTTCAATGGGGTGTGCACCCGAGGCAGTTTCGCCGGAGAGCATCAGCGCATCCGAAGCGTCGAGCACAGCGTTGGCCACATCGGAGGCTTCCGCGCGTGTGGGCCGGGGCTGCGTGATCATCGACTCGAGCATCTGCGTTGCGGTGATGACGATTTTTCCGCGCCGGTTGGTCTCCTGAATGATTCGCTTTTGCCACAGCGGGACTTTCTCTGCCCCGAGTTCAACCCCCAGGTCGCCGCGCGCCACCATGACCCCGTCCGCGGCGTCGATGATGTCGCCAAGCCGGTCGAGTGCCTGCGGCTTCTCGATCTTAGCGATGACAGGAATCGACACGTTGTCAACGGTGAGAAGGCGCTTGGCTTCGAGCACGTCTTCCGGCCGACGAACAAACGACAACGCGACGTAGTCCACGCCGTAGCGCAGTGCGAATTCGATGTCGCGACGATCCTTCTCCGACAGCGATGGCGCCGACACCTCGACACCGGGAAGGTTGATGCCCTTATTGTTCTTGAGTACGCCGCCGGCAACGACAATCGTCTGAACCTCGTGCGCTAGCACAGCCGTCACCGCGAGCGACAGGTAGCCGTCGTCGAGGAGAATGTGGTCCCCCACCTGAACGTCTCGCGTCAGCCCGGTGTACGTCGTAGAGACTCGCTTTTCGTCGCCCACGACTCCGGGGTCGGTCGAGATCGAAAATTCAGCGCCGGGCTTGAGCACGGCCTGGCCTTGGGCAAACCGGCCGACGCGGATTTTTGGCCCTTGGAGGTCGAGTAAGGCGGCGATCGCTTTGCCTCGCTTCGCCGCTTCCGACCGGACGATTCGCAGCGTTCGGACATGGTCTTCATGACTGCCGTGTGAAAAATTGAGCCTCGCGACGCTCATCCCCGCTTCGATGAGCTCACCGATGCGTTCTTCCGTGCAGGTCGCAGGGCCCAGCGTGCAAACGATCTTCGCCCGAGCCATTTTCGCGCAACCTAGCACTACTGTGTCAGGTTAGGGGCGAGCGAGACTGAGCAAAGCGCTCCGGATCGTCGGGACGGGCAGGGGATGGAGGCAGCGCGGCCTTCCGTGTCAAATGGGTCGGACCAAAGCACTACGCCAGCAATATTGGTGACTTCGGATTTTTGTCGCCGGGGGCCTCCAAACTCCGGAACCGCCGGATTAGCATGGTGGTTTGGACTTCTCGACTCATCGTGTTATAGGCGTCGCCCGGCGAAGAATGGTTCATAAATTCTTATATATATGGATCCTCGCGGGGGCTCTCGGATGCCGAGGGCCCACGGTGACGCCGCACGCAGCTGACGAGCCGTTCGCAAAGCCGGTGGAAGCCGCGGTGCAGCCGGCCGAGCCGAAGCAGCTTGGTGACTTTTTCGTCACGTTCTACTTCGTCATCGGTGAAGACGAGGTTGGGCGGGCGAAGTCAAAGCCGGTTGCAGCAACTCGAAAGCGCGATGGCGATGAACGCCGCGAAGTGGAGCTCGCGGCGACCGCAGCCAATCGGCAAGTTAAGCTCTTTGAACCCCCCCCCAGGGGGACTTCCGTCGGGGCGCGGGGATGTAAAGAGATCAGCAGGGTTTCGCCTGAATTTGCGTTTCAGCTTACGGTTCAGGGCAGCGGTAAGCTGCGAGATGGGAGGCTGCTTAGCGTTTCGGGGCGGTGCGCGTGTGAGCGGTCGCCCTGCTTCAACGTCACAAAGAATCCGTGGGGCACCTCGGGGCGGAGCCATCCGCTGCAGCCGTTTCGGACGGTAGCGGTCGATCCTAAAGTCGTTCGACTTGGTTCGCTGCTCTATTTGCCCGTTTTGGAGGGTCGTTTGATGCCCGGGCGCCCGCCGTGGGGTGGCTATGTCCACGACGGCTGTGTTCTCGCCGACGACACCGGTGGAAACATCGACGGACAGCAGCTCGATCTATTTGTAGGCCGCAAGGCGTACATGCAGGCGCTGGCCCACCCGGGTTCGAGCCACGCTTGGGCGCGCAGCGTCGCGGTGTACGACGGCAGCGCGGTGTGCGAACGCAAGGGCCGTCGCATCGGCCGAAAAATTAGCGCGATCTAGGGTCGTTTCGCACCGCTCGGGCGCAGCGAAAGCCGATGTGGCTGAAACGCCCGGTGGGGACGTACAGCATGTTGAATGGGTCGCGCACGTTCGCCCGACCGAGGAACTCCGGTTGGCGCCAGGATCCTCCCCGAACAACTCTTGGATCCGTGGGCGCCTCGTCGCGCCGCGGGTTGATCGACGGCAACCCGTTGTACCCGAAGTTACGTTCATCGATCGCCAATGCAGGCGAAATGCCGCCAAAGCTGTCGGCGGTCCATTCGGCGACGTTACCCGCCTGATCACGCGTGCCATATGGGCCTTCGCTCCATGGATACCTACCCGGTGCGGCGATGAGCGAGCTGCCGTCGACGTCGTCTGGATCGCCAAGAAACGGTACGGGGATGCCGATCCACGCCAACCGATCGAGTTCACGCATCGCCGCGGTACGCGACTTGCCGTGGTTAAAGTGGGTCGTGCGGTTTCTGTTTCCCCACGGCCAACGCCGGTGGTCCGCGCCGCGCGCCGCGCGCTCCCACTCGGCTTCGGTGGGTAGCCGTCCGCCACGCCAACGGCAGTGTGCCTCCGCCTCGTACCAGGTAACGTTGACGATCGGCAACTCGTGGGACAGGTAGCGCTCATCACCGGCGATCAGCGGGTCGAGTGAGCACGCTCCGGCATCGACACATGCGCGGTACTCAGCGACTGTTGTCTCGTAGCGATCGATGGCGAACGCTCCCAGGTACACCACGCGCTCGCGCAGGGAGCCATCTGCGCCGATGATTCGATCCGTCATCGCTTCGAGTTGCCGCGCGTACAGCTGACAAAACGACGTTGTTCCGTTTTGACCCGGGAGGGGGAACTCTCGGAGTTCTTGTTGGGCGAACGACGTTTCGCATGACTGTCTCAGCTCGGAGACATCGTCGTTGCGACTGGACAGCCCCATGACGAATGCGCCCGCAGGAACCAGTACGTCGCGTGCCGCCGCCCGATCGACCCGCACCACGCTACCCATGGATTCAGCTCTGGCCATGGAGCTACCAGCCACCCAGGCAAACGCAGCGAGGAGCGCTCGGTTCGGAGTCACTTCATCGCATCCTGGCTCACAACCTACCGGGCTATCAACCAGGCTAGAGCGAGACCCACATGCTCTGCACCGATTCCAGATGCAGTCGCAAAGCGTTCAAGTGCGATATCCGCGACTCGCAAACGCCCGACTCTTCGCGCGAGTTCCACGATTGCGGCGGTGCGCAGCTCGGGTGAATCGTCGCTGGCTGCGAGTCGGCGGAGCGTATCTGGGCTTTCGACCGAGGGCAAAGCCGCGAGTCGCACGTGCGCTGCTGGATCGGCGAGCGCGACTGCAGCCAACGTGCCGCGTTCTGGAAAAGCTGTGCGTTCGCTGAGGGTAGTCCACGCTGCGGCGCGGACACCCGGATCGCGGTCATCGATGAGAATGAGCAACGCTCCATCTGGAGCGCTTCGCAAGCTTGCGTACGCTGCCCGAACCACAGCTGCGGGATCGCTACTGACATCGGTCATCAGCGACGGTTCCATCGATCCCAACGCTTCAATTGCCGATGCGCGCACCGCTTGATCAGAGTCGCGAACGAGCGAACGGATTCGTAGGGTCAGCGAGCGCTTACCGTGTAACGAGACCATTGCAACGCGTGCCGCAGCCGCTGCGCAGGCCGCCCGCACGGTTGCGTCGCGGTCGGCAAGACCTGGGCCGATCCGTTTCTCCGCCTGCGCGATCGGTACCCCTGGCATTGCTCGACACGCCGAAGCCCTGAATCGGGGATCCGAGCTTTGGACCCAGGCATCGAGTGCGACGTCGAGGCGATGCGGAGGGACATGCGCGAGCGCATCGAGCGCGAACGGGCTGGGTCGATGGTTGGCCAATTCCCGACGAATCGCGAGCGCTACCGCGTCGAATTTATCGAGGCGAACCAGAGCTCGGGTCGCGGCTCGAGAGAGATCTGGACTGGTCACGAGGTCCTTCGGTAGCTGATCGAGAATGGTTGCAACCGCCTCTTGATCCCGGATCTCCCCGGCGGCATCCAGCGCCGCGATGCGAACGGCTGGATCTGCGGCCACGGTCAGTTGTCCGCGCACATCCGCCGCGAGCTCCGCAACGCGGGCCTGCGCGACGGCGCGCACCGCCGCAAGTTGCACAGCAGCCTCCGTGCTGCGAAGTGCGTCCTGAAGTGTCGCGAGCATCATCCGGTGAGTAGCCGCCTCGCGTTCGGAACCAGGTGGCTCGGCCGCGATGCGGCGGGCTGCCCGGGAAAACTCGCCGGCCTCTATGTAGCGCGTTACGACTCCGGCTATCGGCAGCCGAATGTACCTGAGCTCCGCTGTTCTGGCACCCGCTTGACGGCGGTCGCGCGCGAACAACCAGCGCACGTGAGCCCGGTCATCATCGCTGAGGATGTCAGTCGGCGGAGTGAAGAACGGACCAGCGTCAGCGATCGCGTCTCGCACCGCTCGATCGAACTCCGCGTTACCCGATGGAATCTTTAGCTCAACGTGAGCACGCCCGGCGCGGTCGATCGCAATATCGACGACGGCGGCGAGTTGCATGTGATTGAGAGTGTGAGTTGGAGGCAGCCGCAATCGGCAGTCGTTGAGGAATTGGCTCCAACCGCGCTGAAACTGGGACGCAAGCTGAATCAGGAACGCCGCCCCGGGTCGCCCCGGGTCAATGGGCGCCGGTGCCGGCAGCAGCGGCAGCTGGCCGCCGCTACTACCATGAGTGGACCCGGAGCTGCCGCACGCGGCGAAAGCAACCGCGAGCCAACATATCGCGGCGCGACGCACGCTCGAAAACCGCCCTATGCCTTGCGCATCGCCAGCCCCTCGGCGACCCATCGCGCAATGTCCTTGTCGGTTGCCACCAGTGTGTTCGCCTTCATGATGGCTTCGATCGCCGCTTCAAACACCGCGCAATCCGCCGGGCGTCGGTCGCGTTCGAATGCCATCGCGCTCATGATCAGGGGATCTAGCTCCGGCGGGATCTGGGGACGCACCTTCGACGGGGCTTGCAGGTGGGGCCAATTGTCAACGCCTAGGTGAGCCAGCGCGGCAAGGTCGAGGTTCACGCTGCATCCCGTTACGATTTCGTACGCAATCGCTCCCAGCGAATATACGTCGGCACGAACGTCGACTCGGTCGCCCACACGTTGCTCCGGGGCCATCATAGACGGAGTGCCTTTGGTTTCGCCGGCCACCGTCAGGTGGTTCTGGGTAACGGCCTTGGCGATGCCGAAATCCACCACTTTCACGCCGCCTTGTAACGACACCAGCACGTTGGCGCTCTTTACATCGCGATGCACCAGGTTCATCGGCTGTCCATCCGAAGTGGTGGCGTTGTGGGCAGCGTTTAAGCCGTCGCAGATTCGCCGCACGATGCCGAGCCCAACGTCGATCGGTACGGGACGCAGGGTGCGTCGGGCCTCCGAAAGCAGTTGCTCCAGATCGACACCTTCCACGTACTCCATCACGATGACGAAGTCGCTGCCGATCTTACCGAGGTCGAGGATCTGCACCACATTCGGATGGCTGATGTGCGCCGCCAGCTTGGCCTCATCGAGGAAGTGCTCGACAGCGCTTTCATTGCGGGCAAGATGGGGGTGCATGACTTTGATGGCGACTTGTTTTTCGAATCCAGCCTCGCCTCGCGCTCGAGCGAGATAGACCGATGCCATGCCGCCGGTGCCTAGGTGTCGGAGGATTTCCCACCTTCCGATCATTGCGCCTGAAGCAAGCGTACCGGGCGGCGCTGAGCTCGCTGTATCGAAGGACGGTCGCGAAATCGGTACCGGGGTTGGAGTTGGTCCCCATTCGGTAGGTGCGTGCGACAGGGCGGGCGCAGGTGCAGGTGCAG
>CAYQQM010000013.1:0-74678 GCA_964419605.1 uncultured Kofleriaceae bacterium
TAGCGCTTACTCCGCAAGCCTCGCGCTCGGCGCGGCTCGTCGGCCTCAACCGATCGTCTTCACTGTGGCGAGGTACTAGGTTGGGGGTTGACTGCACGTGATTCACGTGTTACACGTAAATCACGTGGTTGCGGTGCGAAATATTACGCTCGCGCTGGACGAGGAAACGCTGCGCGAGGCGCGTGTTTTGGCGGCTGAGCTCGGCCTTTCGGTTTCTGCGTTTCTGCGGCAACAGTTGGCTCAGCTAGTCGAGAGGCAGCGCAGGTATCACATCGCCAGGGACGCCGCTCTCCGACGACTTCGCCATGGTCAGTCCCTCGGTGGAGGAAAACGGCCATCACGGGAAGAGCTTCACGACCGTGCCAAGCTTCGTTGATACCAATATTCTCCTCTACGCTGAAGATCGCGACGGGAAGGCGAAGCACAAAGTTGCGCGAAACCTAGTGACACAGCTGTGGGAGAGTCGCGACGGGGTGCTCAGTGTACAGGTGCTGCAAGAATTCTATGTCAACGTCACCCGGAAGGTAAGGAAGCCACTCGCCAGTCAGCAAGCATTGGATATCGTTCAAGAATACCTTACGTGGACCGTGATAGAGAACACCGGACAACTCCTTGCAGCAGCGATCATATTGCATCGCAAACATCAGTTATCGTTTTGGGATGCGCTAGTCGTTCAGGCTGCGATTGAAGGTGGGTGCACCAGGCTCTATACCGAGGACTTGAATCACGGGCAGCGCTTTGGCGCGGTCGTGGTCTTGAATCCTTTCAAGTAGTTTGCCGAAGCGGAAGCACGGAGTGCGAGCGGGCGCGGCTACCCGCGGCATGTTCGGGATGAATTCGACAAGTACGAGCGTTGCGGCATTTTGGCCTACGGCCTGATCGGGCGGGTGCCAGACGTGTGGCGACGAACAGGTCGTGACCTGCCAGCGCTCGAAGTCATCCGCCGTCCGGATCGGCCGGAATGCGATCGACCCATGAAGCCGCTCCGCACGAGGAGGCGGCTTCAGCGATACCCGTCCACCCAAGAACATCTGTGCGCCAGTCATGCCAACGATTGCGGAAGAACATGGCGCTGCTGTCGGCCTACCTACGGCAACACTAACGGGATTGGCTCTCGCCCATTGCGGCGAAGTACGGTGAAGTCTCGCCGATCTACCGTTATGACTTTGTGCTTTGGGTGTAGCTCGCTCATGCGTACCAAGCACAGGTCAGCGAAATCAGGCTGTAGATCGTCGAACTGTTCGGCAAGTTCAATAAGTCGGCGCGTGTTTGCGTCACTGTTGAATGCCGAAACGACCAGTTCATGTTCCACCATCGCCAACGTCCATCGCGTCGATTCCAGATGAAACGCAACTTCGGCAAGCACAGCATCACATGTCAACAACGGCTCGGTAATGTGCTCGGACAACTCGGCAGCCCATGCATGGTGTTTGTCCGCGCGCCTTGCAAGCGCTACTAGAAATCCCGTGTCAGCAATGGCTTTCACTTGCGCCGAAATCCTCTACGCTCGGACAGATCGCTGGGGCCCCCTGAAATCGCTCCCACCAGGTGGCGAAACTTCTGAGGTGATCGAGCCACGCGGAGTTGGTCTCGAATCACCGCGCTGCGGGTTTTGCCAGTCCGCTTCGCAACAGCGTTGAGCCAGCGGTTTTCTTCCGTAGTGAGTCGAATCGTCAATGTGTTACCCACGTACAATTTGTAACACAACGGTCGTCCCAAAGGGACACAGAGTAGACGTTCCCATTGTTCTAAATATCTAAAAATACGTGAAAAAGCACTGCCAACTGAACTTCCATCAGGACACGATCGGCGATATCGGCGCGGTCGCGTGAAAGCCCAAGGACGGTTCCCTATATACTCGGGGCCAGTGACCGATGATCCCTCAGCGCCAGCCGGGCTCGATGCGATTCCGCCGGCCGTTCGCTATCGCATTCGCGAGGTCGTAAAGAGCTTGCCGGGCGTGGGCCGCGAGCTAGAACGTGCGGCCTGCGAACGGGTCAAACGCCTGTTCTATGACGTTGAACCATGGCTCGCGGCGGATCCGGATCTGGTCGAACTAGGGCATAGGTTGATCCAGGCCGATCAGCGCGAGGAGGTGCGGCAGCTTGGCTGCATTTGGCTGGCGAACTTTCCGACGCTTACCAGCGTCGAATGCCTCGCTTCCTTAGCCCTAGACACTAAGGCACCTCACCCGGTCCGCGAGCAAGCGATTTGCGCGTTGGGAGATCGGCAGCTGCGCGCGCGGCACCATGCAACGCTTTGGTCTCCGCAAGCGATTCAGCGTGCAGACGATGTTCTGGTCGGCCTTGCGGATCACGCCACTCGGGCCGGTCAGATGCTGTTTGCCCAGTTGCCTATTGCACTGCGCCACGTTCAGTGGGAAGGCGCATCTGCAGTCTGCGCGCGGGCGCCCGGCTTGTGGGGGGCGGCGCTCGAGTGCTTTGGGACACCGGCGCTTGCCCGCGTGGTGCTCGTCTGCGTGGAAGATCTTCCGCCGGCGCATCGGGTCCGCGCGTTGCGCTTGAGCGCCGCGGTGCTCGGTCAAGAAGCCATTTCGATGCTGCGCGCCCGCTCGGGGCAACTCGAAGCCGAAGAGATGCTCGAAGCGCTGTTACTGGTCGTCGCTCTCGAGGGCGAGGCGGGGCTTGCAGGCTTGGAGGCTGCCATTCGGCACTTGCCGCAGGTGGATCGCGTACGCGGTCGGGCCAAGTGGCATCTCCAGCACCCGGGCGTGATTCCGACCCATCGCGGACTGTGCATCGCTCGATCGACGGCGGTCATCCCGCCAGCCGAGCGCGTCGATCGGTGCGGCTTGGCGGCCGACGATCTAAAGATCTTGACGCGGTTTGCGCGCCACGCGGAGCCGTACCTGTATCGGCTGTGGGCCTGGATGGTGCAGGGTTCGGGCGACCCGGCGCGCGCGGGCGAGTTGTTTGCGGTACATCCTGCATGTCAGCGCGATGTCCGCGACCTACTCCTCGAGGATCTCGCGCGACGTGGTCGAGTGTCTGACCTGGTGGCGATCGCTCGTGCGGAGGGTGGCGCTGACGTTGGGGCGTTGAAACTGGCGATTTGGGGCAAGCCGCTGGCCGCGCTGGACCTTGCCGAGACTGCACGGACGAATACGCCCGAACTGGTCGTCGCGCGCGCGCTTGCCTGTTACCGCGCTGGCCGCCCCGATCTGTCGCAGCGGCTGATCCGCGAAGACCTGCCGTCTCCGCAGACTGTCGACGATTCGGCGCAGTCCGCGTTCCCCGGACCGCACGAGCTGTGGCTGCAGAAGTACGCTCCAGCGTTGTGGCCGGCGGCGACGGCTTTGGTCGATGGGCTTGTACCTATCGTGAACCTGGCCAAGCAGGCACCGTTCGACGGCGAACCAGATCGCTCCGATTTGGTTGCGATCGCGGCGATCGAGCAGCGGCTTCGCGGCGAAGAGGCGCCTTCGATGATACGGGTGCGAGCATGCAGCGCTGCTGGCTTTGACCCCCAAAACCGCTGCGCCGAGTTGGGTTCGGCGTACAGCCCCTCGGTGTCTGGTCGTCTCAAGCCGTACCGCGTTGCGATTCTTCTGCCCGAAGTGCGGATCGATGGACCCGATGCAGTGCTCGAGCGCGAGGCGGCACTGCTGCTGTGGATGGCGTGTATCGAAGCCTGCCACCTCCATCCGCTGCTTTCGGCGCTGGATGCCGGCGCAAGTCCGCTGGTGCCCCAAGACGGGCACCTTGTGCCGGACGCCTCTGAAGCAGCGGTTCTTGTGGCAGCGCGCCGCGACGAGCACATCTGGTTCGAGCTGGTTCTGAGCGGAGGTACGGCAAGCGTTCGTCTGCACACTCGGGACAGGCACGAAACCCGCCACTCGTTCGAGGGCGCTGGCGATAGTGTGGGTGAATGCCTCCGGAACGCGTTCAGCGCATGGCTTTCTGCGCGCAGCCTTGACCCGGCTTTGCGGGCATTTGGCACTCTGTCGAGCGGCGAATTTCTCGCATCTGTGCGCGCGGTTGCGCCGTGGCTTATAGACCACGCGCGCAATCGTTCGGAACGCAGTTCTCGAGCATCGAGCGCGATGCCGGGTGAGCGATTCGGATCGGCTCCTGGGGCCCGGCGTACGTTCGATCAGCTGTCCCCTGTGCTTCGGATAGCAGGGCTGCGCTTGTTGGAGATGGCTTCTGGCGACGATCTCCGCAGCGATTTGATTGCGCTGGATCCAGATCATCCATACGCGCTTCTCGCCACGTGGCAGTCGAGCTCGGAGACCGAGCGGGACTTCGCGCTGATCCGAAAGGCGATCGCTCGTGCCCCAGGGTGGGATCAACCTTATCGAACGATCACGCAGGTCCTCGACGCGGAGAGGGTTCGCGGGCAGACGCTGAGTCGTCTGGAGGTTGTAGCGATCTCTGCGATGGCCGCAGTACACCGTCCGGACTCGATCGAGGCTGTGACGGATGCTGCGCACTGGCTGGTGCGCACCGGTCGCGGTGAGGAAGCGGTTCGGTGGGTCGAACGAATGCTGCAGCACTACCCGGAAGATCGGCGTGCACATCTCGCGTTGTTGCGCACACAGGACGCGAGCGAGCGGCTTGGTGCGAGGCTCGTCCAGGCGTTGTCGTCGTCGAGATTGCACGGGTGTCCCGATTCTGAACCTTGGAGCGACGATGAAATCGAAATCGATTTGCGGACTACCTCCGCACTTCAGAGCGTCGGTCGGCTGGACGAGGCGATTGCGTTGCGGGCGAAACGGTTGGGTGACCGCGAAGCATCATGGCCGGGTCAGGCGCGCTTGCTGGATCGATGGCGGCACGAGCCAAAGTTTCTCGCCCAGAGTTACGCCCGCGAAGCGTATTTTCGCGGCGATCTCGCTCGCGTGGTGGAAGGATTCAGGCGCTGCGAGCCGACGGATGCGATCGACCTTGCGATGTTTCTTGAGGCGTTGACTGCGCTGGGGCGCGAGGACGAGGCAGTTCTGGCATGGGCGCAGTTTGGGTTGGGCCATGGCCGTTGCAGTTCACGGTCGCGTTTGGCCGCGGCGAACGCATTTGCAGGTTCGGCGCGCTATCGCCAGGCATGGGAGCAACTGTGGCGGGTCGAGTTGGCGACACCAGAACGCGATGAGACGACGGCGATCGCCCGCTGCGCAATCGCACTGCGGGATACCCCACTCGATATCGTAGAGGCCGCTATCGACGAGCGGCTAGCGGTTGGCGCGACGACACTCGCGCGCCGGATGGCGCGGCTTGTAGCCGACTATGTTCCTGCGGCTGCGTATAGCCCAGTGATCGGTGATGCGCTGGGTAAGCGGACTGAGATTGAATTCGAGCCAGCCTGGCTCGCTGGTTTCACGACCCCGGACAGAGCGGGAGCAAGAATTGGCGACCTATTCGAAAGGATCGATCGACTCTTTGGTGAACTGGGTTCCATGCGAACCGCCGAACCCGTCGATTCGGATGTGCACGGTGAGAGCGAGCGGGGCGATCGACTGCTAGCGCGTTGGCCTTCTGTGGTGCTCGAGCCGCAGTCTGGCGGCGACAGGGGCGCGCTGGCCAGTGCTGCAGCGTACATGGCAGCGCAAGCGCTCGCTCGGTACTTTGCCGCAACGACGTTCGCTGTCAGCCCGATCGCTGGTGCACTTCGAACTGTTGCCGGCGAGGCGCTGTTGCTGGTGTATTCCTTGCGCGCGTCGCTTTCCGACGGCGATGCGCGCGCTGTTCTCGTTGCAATCGAACCCACGCTTCGGCGAGTCGACCGCTGGGTGGGGGCATCGTGGCTCTCTGTGACGGAGCAGTGTCTCGGCCTCGACGAAAGGACGCGGGGGAACATCGGCGGGTTTGTTCAGGACATGCCCACGGTCGCTGCTCGAATTTTAGGACCGGAAGAAACCGCCGTGTTGTCGTGGTCGGTGGCCCGGACCTGCTGGGAACGGCGTGAGGGGTGGGCGGCCAAAGTCGGAGCACAGGCAAGTCGGCTCGCTATGCATACCGGATCCACCGCTCTTGACGAGTGGGCCGAATCGATCGAGGCGCAACTTGCGGCTGAAGAAATGGAACCCGAGGACGCGGTCGACGGACTCCACACCGCGTGTTACTTGGCAGAGGGAATCACAGCAGCACCTTGCGTGCGGGCTGCGCGAGTCCTGTTTGATTCGGGTCGGGCGCACGTGGCGTTCGAAGTGCTGGCAACGGGGTTTGGAGCTGCACCGGGGCGCACGAACGAGTGGCGCGACCTGCAACTCGACGGACTTCGTCAAGCCTGGCAGCGGGCTGGCCTTGAGGTTCCCATCGACTTTGTCGGGGGGGCAGGGCAGCTGTTCGCCGCGTTGCGGCAACGCGACCCAATGCATTCCGAACGACTGGGGCGATGGGCTGCTGCCTACGATCCCAGCGATGCGGAAGCTCATCGCTATCTCGGGTTGGCGTTGGCGGCGCAACGCAAGACCGTTGAAGCGATGCAGCACCTCGTCCTGGGAGCCGGAGATCAAGCCGGTGAATTGCTTGTTGCGGCGCTGCAGGGAGCCGGGTTTCTCGACGAGGCGCAGATGGTAAGAAGTTATCTAGCGCACCGGCAAACGCCGACCCCACACCAATACCCGGGCCAATCGACGGACGACGACGACGACGCCACACCTGTCACGGCGATCGCTGCGATGGTACCCGGCACCGAGGTCGCCGCACCCGAGGCAGTCGTCGACGAGGATGTCGAACCGGGGCCCCATGCAGAGCTGGCGGAAGCAGCAATCCCGATCGGCGCCGAGGTTGTAGAGGTAATGTCCGAGCCTCGCCATCCGGTCTACGCGCTGCTTGAGTTTGGGAATTACGAAGCGGCGGCGACCAAAGTTCGCGATTCTAGCTGGCGTGTGCGCTGCGCTGGGCTTTGCGCGGTTCGGTTTCGACGCTCGGCCGAGAACCAGGTCGATGTCACAGAACGGGCCATCGCAGCTGCGAATCAGATCCTCGCCGATGCAGTTGGGGACTCGGATCGGTTTGTTCCGTTTGCGCGGGCCCTAGCACTTCACATTCGAGAGCAAGCGTATTTTTCGTCGGACCCCCCTCCACCTCTCGGCAATCGAATGTCCCGCGACGCTTTCGACCGCGAGTTTCGCATTCGCAGTGGCGGGGAAATCGACGCTCGAACGCTTTACGAGCCTGGTTTTTCCGACAGCGTCGTTTTCTCCAACAGCAAGATCGCTCGCGCCGGCGACTATGTCGCGCTACTTCGAGACCTCGCCCAACTTTCCCCCGAGGAAGCACTCGCTCAATTCGGCCTGGATGCGGATAGCTATGTCGAGGTTGCGAAGGCGTGGACCGAGGCCATGCGGGCTGATCCGACCCTTGTCGTTACGGTGGAAGCTGGACTGTCGAAGCGGTGATCCCTGCTCCTGCCCTGCTCCTGGCCGCTGCTGCTCCATATATTTCAGATAGTTGAATCGGTTTGTTGACGCAGCGCATTACTCGGCCATAAAATGAATGACGGTTCATTCATCCTCCACGAGGTTCTTCATGGCGCACCAAAACTATTACAAAGCGAACCTGCGCGACTTGTCGTTCCTATTGTTCGAGCAGTTTCATCTCGACGATTTACTGGGAAAGCCGCCGTTTTCAAACTGGGGCAAAGACGAAGTGTTGGCGGTGCTCGATGAGGCCTACGCTTGGGTACAGAAACATCTCGGGCCGCTCAACGCGGCTGGCGACGCGCAAGGGTGCCGGCTAGAGAACGGTCAAGTACGTGCGCCGGAGGGCTTTGGGCAGGCGTGGAAGGCGCTGTACGAGGCGGGCTGGCGGACGCTTGCAATCGACGAGAAGCGCGGCGGTCAGTCCGGGCCAGGTACGCTTGCCTCGCTTGTCGACGAGCTGATGTCTGGTGCGTGCGCTTCGTTCAATATGTATCCGGCACTGACGCAAGGCGCAGCCGACGTGATCATGGCGTTTGGCACGGAGGCGCAACAAGACAAATACGTGAAGAACATGCTCAACGGTGTTTGGGCCGGGACGATGTGTCTTACCGAGCCTCACGCCGGCAGCGATGTTGGTTCCGCGATGACCACAGCGACGCGGCGCAGCGATGGAAGCTACGACATCAAAGGCACCAAGATCTTTATCTCCAGCGGCGACCACGATCTTGCCCAAAACATCATCCACATGGTGCTGGCGCGAACGCCCGATGCGCCGCCAGGGACCAAGGGCCTATCGCTGTTCATCGTGCCGAAGCTGCGCTCCGACGGCGCGAGCAACGATGTGGTCACCGCAGGAATCGAGCACAAGATGGGGATCAAGGCGTCCTCGACTGCGCAGCTCGTTTTTGGCGAGGACGGAAACTGCGTCGGAGAACTCGTTGGAACGGCCGAGCAGAAGGGCATGTCGCAGATGTTCCACCTGATGAATTTCGCCCGCATCGGCGTAGGGATTCAGGGCCTCGCGTTGGGGTCGTCGGCCTATCTCAACGCGCTCGAGTACGCGAAAGAGCGCAAACAGGGCAGCTCGATTGCGCATTGGAAAGATGCAACAGCGCCGCGCGTTCCGATCGCCGACCACGCCGACGTTCGGCGCATGCTCCTCGACATGAAAGCACGCACCGAGGGAATTCGGGCGTTGGCCGTGAAACTATCCATGCACCTCGATCGCGCCACCGCGCTCACAGTGTCCGGAGGGGACGCCGATCAGATCGAATACCATAAGGGACAAGTCGACCTCTTGGTGCCGCTGCTAAAGGCCTATGGCAGCGACCAAGCGTTTTTGATCTGCGCCACGGCAATCCAAGTGTATGGCGGTGCGGGTTACTTACAGGATTGGCCGGTCGAGCAGTACTGCCGCGATTCGAAGATCTTTTCGATCTACGAGGGTACTAACCACATTCAGGCGATGGACCTGGTGGGGCGCAAGTTGATGCAGCGTGGCGGAGCGAACGTTCAGTCCTTTACCAAGGACGTGGCCACGTTTATCGCCAGCGCAAAGGATCATCCGGTTTACGGCGATGCGGTCGCCGTACTTTCGCAGGCTACCGATGCGCTAACGCGTACGGGCGCGACCTTCATGCAGTGGTTTGGCGGAGGAAAACTAGAGTTGGTGCCACTGGTTGCGAACCGATTCCTCGACATGATGGCGGAGACGACCGTCGGCTGGCTGCTGCTCGAGCAAGCGGTGATTGCCGATGCTGCAGCTGCCAAACTCGCTGCCGATCACCCAGATCGCGCGTTTTACGTCGGCAAGAAGTACGCCGCTCGTTATTTTGCGTTGAACGTGCTGCCAAACGTGCTCAGCTCTGCGCAAGTCATCGCCCGTGCGGATCGATCGGCTATCGATATCCCCATCGATGCATTTGCATAGCGCCAGTGCCGCCAGAACGCGCGAGGATCCCCGATGAGTCCGCGGGGAGCAGAGGGATCGGTGAGGGTTGATCCAAACCGGGACTACTCCGTCGAGATGGAGCTCGATGAACCCAATGATGTGCCGGCGCTCGCCGCTAGGCTGGCTGAGCAGCTCGGGATCGATGCGGCTACAGTGCCCGCGCTCGAAGTGCGCAAGCGTTCCATCGACGCTCGTCGGGGAAGAATCCGGTTCCACTATGTGGTGGGGGTTGCTGCCGAATCTCGGTTGCTCGGGGGGGCACGGCTGCGCGAGACCTCTGGCCCGCCGGTTGTCGTGATTGGCGCCGGACCGGCTGGGCTGTTCTGCGCGTATGAGCTGGCGCGCGCGGGGATTCGTGCCCTGGTTGTCGATCGAGGAAAAATGGTGCAGGCGCGGCGGCGCGATCTGAAAGGCCTGACGCAGCGCGGGCATGTCGATGTCGATTCGAACTATTGTTTCGGCGAGGGCGGGGCGGGGACGTACTCCGATGGAAAGCTATACACGAGGTCGCACAAACGCGGCGACGTCCGCGATGTGATCGAAATCTTGGCGGTCCATGGCGCACCCAATTCGGTGCTCGTCGACGCTCGTCCGCACATCGGCTCGAACAGGCTGCCCACAGTCATCACGGCCATGCGGCACGCCCTCGAGTCGGTTGGTTCGGAGATTCGGTTTGGCGCGCGAGCGATGCAGATCATCGCCGAGAACGGCCGCGCTGTCGGGGTGCGACTGGCGGATGGGGCAGAGCTGATGGGCCGCAGCGTAGTCGTTGCGACCGGCCATTCGGCGCGCGATGTCTACGGCATGCTCGTGACCGCGGGCGTTCGCCTTGAGGCCAAGCCTTTTGCGGTCGGGGTGCGAATCGAACATCCGCAGCCGCTGATCGATCGCATTCAGTACGGGCGATTTGCCGGCCATGCCCAGCTGCCAGCCGCCCCTTATCGACTGGCATTTACCCCCTCAGACGGGCGCGGCGCCTTTTCGTTTTGCATGTGCCCGGGGGGATGGATCGTGCCTGCGGCAACGGAACCCGATGGCGTCGTTGTGAACGGTATGAGCTTGTCGCGGCGGGATTCGCCGTTTGCGAATTCCGGGCTGGTCGTGGCGGTCGAGCCCGGTGACCTTCCCGGCGACGATCCCCTGCGCGGTGTGGCGTACCAGCGGGCGCTCGAGCAGGCTGCAGCGAAAGCTGGCGGCGGTCAGATGCGGGCGCCGGCGCAGCGTGCGACCGACTTCGTCCGGGGTAGGGAGTCGTCGACGCTACCGGCCACAAGTTACCAGCCCGGCCTTGCCTCCGCGGACTTGAACGGACTGCTTACGCTCCCGAACCTTCCGATTGCTGCGCGCCTGCGGGACTCCCTCCGCCACTTCGACCAGCAGATGCACGGCTACCTCAGCGAACACGCGGTTCTTCTTGGCGTTGAGTCGCGAACGTCGTCGCCCGTACGGGTGCCCCGCGATCCTGCCTCGCTTGCGTCGTTCGAAATCGAGGGTCTGTACCCGTGTGGCGAGGGTGCGGGCTATGCCGGGGGCATCGTGTCAGCCGCGCTTGATGGCATGCGTGTTGCGCGCGCGATCATTGGCAACGCCTAACGTCGACGTAGGGAGGCGCACTGCGCCTTATATAGCGGCTTAACCGAATATGAACACTATCCCTAGTGTGTTCCTTGACCTCGCAGCAAACGGGGTCTACAAGGGAGGAGTCGCCACAGGAGGCAACTTACGAGATAGCGACGTCCCATAGTTCACGCTGGTGCTCGGCGACTTTTGTCGCGGAGCCGAAGAGGGAATCCGGTGCAAATCCGGAACTGCCCCGCAGCGGTAAGCGAGAACGACCTCCACAAATGCACTGACGCCTGTTGGGAAGCGTGGACAGTAGGAGCCATTCGGCGAGCTCGCAAGTCCGAAGACCTGCCAGCGCGAAAGCATTCGACACCTCGGGGGAGGGCGTCGCGCGCCAGCGCAGCGGTTTCCACCTACGTGTCTTTACGTTCCACGAAGGAGGATCCATGCAACCGCAAGCTGAAATCGAAGACTCGCATCGCCCTGGCGTACCGGAAGTGCAGCGCACCCAGGTGATTTTGGGAAATTCCCGCCGGGAGACCGAGCCGGAGATCGGGATCGCCATGCGCGTCACAAAGCGCAACGGCTCGACAGAGCGCGTCGACCTGAACAAGATCGTGCGCGCCGTCGCGCGCTGTTGCGCCGGCCTTGCCGACGTCGATGCAATGCGCGTGGCCACCAAGACGATCAGCGGGCTGTACGACGGAGCCACAACGAGCGAGCTCGATCGACTGTCGATTCACACCGCGGCGGGGCTGATCGCGGAGGAGCCGCAGTACGGTCGCTTGGCCGCGCGACTGCTGGCGACTTACATCGACAAAGAAGTTCACAACCAAGAAATCCACGCGTTCAGTCAGTCGATCGCCACGGGGCATCGACTGGGGCTCGTCAACGCGAGGCTCGCGGGCATGGTTGCCGCGAACGCGCGCAAGCTCAATGATTCGATCGCGCCGGGGCGCGATCACGAGTTCGAGTACTTCGGGTTGCGCACGGTCTACGACCGCTATCTGCTCCGCCACCCAACGACGCGGCTCGTGATCGAGACACCGCAGCAGTTTTTCATGCGCATCGCGTGTGCGTTGGCAGAGACCACGACCGACGCGCTGGAACTCTACGGATTGTTCTCCGCACTCGAGTATTTGCCCAGCTCGCCGACGCTGTTTAATGCGGGAACGATGCACGAGCAGTTATCGAGCTGCTTTTTGCTCGACTCCCCGGTCGACCACCTCGAAGCAATCTATCAGCGCTACACCGACGTCGCATTGTTGTCGAAATTTTCGGGAGGAATCGGCCTTGCGTACCACCGGGTGCGGTCGCGTGGATCGTTGATCGAAAGCACGAACGGTCACTCCAACGGCATCGTGCCTTGGCTCAAGACGCTCGACGCTTCGGTGTGCGCCGTCAATCAAGGCGGGAAACGCAAGGGGGCAGCCTGTGTGTATCTTGAACCGTGGCACGCCGACATCGAGCAATTTCTCGAGTTGCGCGACAATACGGGGGACGAGGCCGCTCGCACTCACAATCTCAACCTCGCCAACTGGATACCGGACTTGTTCATGCGGCGCGTCGAGGCGAACGAGCCCTGGAGTCTGTTCGATCCGAAGCGCGTCCCCGAGTTGCCGGATCTGTGGGGCGATGCGTTTGACCGGGCGTACCTTGCTGCCGAAGCTGAGGGACTGGCGGCGAAAACGATTCCGGCGCGCGAACTCTATGCGCGCATGATGCGGACTCTCGCTCAAACCGGGAACGGTTGGATGACGTTCAAAGACGCGTCCAATCGCGCGTGCAACCAAACCGCGGTGCCTGGGAACGTGGTGCACTTGTCGAATCTTTGCACCGAAATCATCGAGGTGACCAACGGCGACGACGTTGCAGTCTGCAACCTCGGTTCGATCAACCTGGGTCGCCATCTACTCGATGGCGAATTTGACTTTGCAAAGCTCGCTCGCACGGTTCGTACTGCGGTGCGTCAGCTCGATCGCGTCATCGACCTGAACTACTACCCAATCGCGGCGGCCGGCCGCTCGAACCTCAAGTGGCGGCCCGTGGGACTCGGGGTGATGGGCCTGCAAGATGTGCTGTTTCAACTCGGGTTGCCGTTCGACGGTCCGTCGGCGCGAGCGCTGAGCAAGCGAATCGCTGAAGAGGTGTATTTCGCCGCGTTGGTGGCGTCGGTAGAGCTCGCGCAGGACAAAGGCGCCCATCCCGCGTTTGACCAGACGCGTGCGTCGCGAGGCGAACTGCAATTTGACGCGTGGGGCGTGGTCCCTGAGCATATCGGCGGCTGGGAAGCGCTGCGCGCCAAAATCCGAGCGGTCGGTCTGCGCAACTCGCTGATGATCGCGATCGCGCCTACGGCGACGATCGCATCGATTGCAGGATGCTACGAGTGCATCGAGCCGCAGGTGTCGAATTTGTTCAAGCGGGAGACACTTTCGGGCGATTTCATCCAGGTGAATCGCTATTTGGTCGATGCGCTGAAACGCCTCGGTCTGTGGAGTGAGCACACGCGCAACCGATTGAAGAACGCCGACGGATCGGTGCAATCGCTAGTGGAGTTGCCCCCAGAGGTGCGCACGTTGTTCCGCACAGCGTGGGAGTTGCCGATGCGGTCGCTCATCGACATGGCGGCCGAACGCGGGCCGTTCATCGATCAGAGCCAATCGCTGAACCTATTCGTAGAGAGCCCCACGATTGGACAGCTCTCCAGCATGTATATGTATGCGTGGAAGCGCGGACTAAAGTCCACGTATTATTTGCGGTCGCGCCCGGCGACGCGAATTGCCAAGACCACCGTTGAAGTGTCCGGTTCTTCATCGATGGGGAGCGCTGCAGCGGCCATTGCGTGCTCGCTTGAGAACCCGGAAACATGTGAGGCATGCCAGTGAGCCTGCTCGACCCGGGCATGAATCTCACGCTGCGGCCGATGGCGTATCCACAGTTTTTTGAGATGTATCGCGCCGCGATCAAGAACACCTGGACGGTAGAAGAGGTGGACTTCTCAACCGACGTGGCCGACTTGGCCAAGATGCCGCTCGCCGAGCGCCACATGATTCAGCGCTTGATTGCATTTTTCGCGACCGGCGACTCGATCGTTGCCAACAATCTCGTTCTCAACCTCTACAAGCATGTCAATGCGCCCGAAGCCCGGATGTATCTGGCGCGCCAACTCTACGAGGAGGCGCTACATGTGCAGTTCTATCTAACCCTCCTCGACACGTACGTGCCCGATCACGCCGAGCGCCAGCGAGCATTCGCTGCCATCGATACCATCCCTTCGATCCGCCTTAAGGCGAAGTTCTGCATGCGGTGGATCGACTCTATCCAATCGCTCGACCGGATCGAGACCCCCGCACAACGGCGCCAGTTCTTGCTGAACCTCATTTGTTTCGCAGCGTGTATTGAGGGTCTGTTTTTCTTTGCCGCCTTCGCCTACGTGTATTTCCTTCGCAGCAAGGGACTGCTTCATGGCCTCGCCGGCGGCACAAATTGGGTATTCCGCGACGAGAGTGCGCATATGGCCTTCGCGTTCGAAGTTGTTCACGTCGTGCGCCGCGAACAGCCGGAACTGTTCGATGCCCAGCTTGAAGCCGATGTGCGTGCGATGTTGGCAGAAGCGATTGCGTGCGAGACGCAGTTCGCCGAAGACTTGGTCTCTGGCGGGGTCGCCGGGTTATCGATCGCGGATGTTCGGTGCTATCTACAGTATTGCGCCGACCAGCGGCTTGTCACGCTTGGATTTGACAAGCAGTACGGCGCGAGCAATCCATTTCATTTTCTCGCACTCCAGGACGTGCAAGAAGTGACGAACTTCTTCGAGAGACGCGTTTCTGCGTACCAAGTGGGCATCGAAGGCGAGGTGGCCTTCGATGCCGCGTTTTAGGCACGCCTGCGTTGGGCGTGGCGCACGCGAACTTTGTCGAGGTGATTCAGCGTATCCTCGACGCCTCAGCGATAGGGGATTGATCGAGTGACCGATAGCAGCGCGAGCCCCGTTAGCCAAATCGCTTGGCGTTACGGGCGCGCGCTTTAGCCGCTTCGATCTCGCGGTTCTTGGGCGGCGCAGTTGTGACCAGGGAGGCGACCAGTGCGCGCGTCGCGTCCGTGACCTGCTCAACGGCGCGGTCGAACACGATGTAGTTTTTGCCGACCGGCTCGCGGGTACCGCTTACCTTGCGAACGTATTGCAGCGCCGCGGCGCGGATTTCTTCTTCGGTCGCTGGCGGCTCGAAATTGAACAACGGCCTGATGTTGCGGCACATGAGCGCCGATATACCTAGGGTTCGGGCAGTTCTCCAGCCAAAAGCGCGCGCGGCGCGTGATCAAACAGCCGAACGACCGCCGTATGTCCGAACTTCTTTTCGATCCATTCCAGCCCCTGTTGGGCGCGCTGTACATCGCCGAGTTGGTGCGCATCGGTGGCGACGGCGGTCACGAGTCCTAGCTCCAAGAGATGTCGCGCTTGTTTCATTTCGCGGCGACCATGAAACCCCGCGACTGCGGGTAGATCGACCACAAATGCGCACTGCACCGCTAAGGCCCGGGCGGTCTCGTCGTTGTCCCAGAGCGCGTGGTAACGCTCGGGGTGAGCGAGCACCGGTACTTTGCCCGCAAGGCGAAACTTGAACAGGTGCTCAATGATACCGGTCGGCAGTAGCTCAGGCGGAAACTCGATAAGAAACGCGGTGCTATCGCGATAGTGCGGAATCGCCTGAGCGTCCGCGCGTTTGTAGAATACATCGTCCCACATGTTCTCTGCGCCCAAGCGCAGCCTAGGGTGTCCCGGCCGGTGGAGTTGCTGGACCCGTGCCAGCGCAGCCTCAATCGCATCCCACGGCGGGAGGTATTGCGAGGCTTTCTGATGCGGCGTAACGCACTGCTCAGTCACGCCGAGCGAGCTGAGCCCATCGAGCATCGCCAAGCTCGCGGTGTCGTCGGGCGCTCCGTCGTCCAGTCCGGGCAATACGTGGCTATGTAGGTCGACGAAGCCCATGGCAACCGCGCGTGTGTAGCGCAATTTCGCCCGGCGTGATACTAATAAGGGGGTATGGCCCAGAGCGATAAGCGTGAGAATTCGGTGTTGTTTTCTCTCCGCGAGCTCCGTCAGATCGAAGAGACTCGGGTCCGGGAAGAGCAGAACGCGGTTCGCAGCGCCGAAGAGGCGCGCATCCAGCAGAAGCAGGATGCCGAGCGGCGCGTTCGCGAAGCGGAAGAAGCCAAGATTCGCGCCGAGCGAGATCATCAGCGCTCGATTGAAGAAGCGAGGCTAGCTGCTGAGCGCGAGGCTCGCATGCGTGTAGAGGCGGCAGAGGCTGCCGAGCGTCAACGCCAGCAAGCGGCGCTCGAGCAGCAGCGGTTCGCAAGTGAAATGGAACTACGGCGTGCGGAGGTAGCGAAGAAGCGTCCGACCTGGATGCTGGCAGTCACGGGCATTGCGGTAGTCGGTATTGTCATCGCCGGATTTGTGGTTGTGCAAAAGATCCGTGAGAGCGCTGAAGAGGCCAGGAAAGCAGAGATTGCGAAGAAGGAGGCCTTGGCAGCTGTTAAGGCAGCCAAAGAAGCCCAAGAGGCGCTCGCCAAAATTGACCGTGAACTGGATGTACTCAACGGCAAGATTTCTTCGGCGGTAGGTGCGGTCGCCGACGCGCAAAACGATGCTGACCGGGCAAAGGCCAAAGCTCAGCTGGCTGACCTACAGCGTCAGCAGTACGAGGCGAAGCAGCGCGCTGCTGAGGCAAAAGCAGTCGCAGAGAGAGCGGAGCGCCTCAAGCCAATTCACACCAGCGCCGAGTGTTTGGCCAACCCGCTGGCCAAAGGGTGCGATTAGCGCATCTGGTGCGAAGTGGCGGATGTCGGCTGGGGGCGGACTCACGTGTACACGCGGTGGCTGCATCGAAGTCAATTGATCGGTCGACGGGGGACCGTGTATCGTTTAACTCTATGGGGCAAGCGCCAGCTCAGCTGCCCGGCCATTTTGGCAAGTACTCGATTGTAGGACATCTCGCCACCGGGGGGATGGCGGAGGTCTATCTCGCTCGAGCAGTTGGTCTCCAGGGATTCGAGAAACTGGTGGTGCTTAAACGCGTGCGGCCAGACGTAAGCACGGCGGAAATCACCGAGTCGTTTTTGGATGAAGCGCGCCTCGTTGCCACGCTCGAGCATCCCAACATCGCCCACGTTCATGAGATCGGATCGGTCAACGGTTCGTACTTTTTCGTGATGGAGTACGTCGCTGGTGGCGATTTGCGGCAGCTCATGCAACGCGCCGCCGAGGCCGGTCGCCGCGTGCTGCTAGCTGATGCGATCTACATCATCATTCAGGTGTGTGAGGCACTGCACTACGCTCACGAAAAAGTTGATCGCGATGGAAGACCCTTGGAAATCATCCATCGCGACGTGTCGCCGTCCAACGTGCTCTTGAGCCACGACGGAGCCGTAAAAGTGTGCGACTTCGGCGTCGCCAAGGCGACCAATCGGGTTCGAGAAACGAAGGGTGGCGCGCTCAAAGGGAAATACGCGTATATGTCGCCCGAGCAGTGTAAGGGGCGGCCGCTGGATCGGCGCAGTGATGTATTTTCGATTGGCATCTTGCTGTACGAACTCACGACGTTGCAGCAGCTGTTTGTTGCCGACTCCGAGTTCGACGTCATGTGCAAGATCGTGGAGTCTCCGATTCCGGCCCCATCCTCCGCGGTGGCGGACTATCCTGCTGAACTCGAGAGGATCGCGATGCGCGCGCTCGCCAAAGATCGCGACCACCGATATCCGACTGCACAGGCGTTGCAGCTCGACCTGGAGGAATTCGCTCGGGAGCACAAGCTTGCCCTATCGTCTGTGAGCGTGACTCAGCTAATGGCGACGCTATTTGACCGAAAGTTAGCGCGCACTGCGCGGATGGAGATGCCCGCGGGAACACCACCGCCTCCCTTTGCGCTAGGTTCGGGCGGCGACGACATGTACACGGTCGAGTTGAACACTTCAAATCCGGCGAGTGGGCCCGCGGCTCCAGGGCGTGTCCTCACCGTTCGGGGGGCGGCTCGCACCGCGCCCGCGTGGCTGCTGATTCTCGCTGGGCTCGCGGGTGTTGCGGCGGCCGGAATCTCGATCGCTGCCAGCGCGATGAAAACGTCGGCCGACAAAGAAGCAGCTGCAGTTCTAGATAGTGATGCTGTCCGAATCGCGAACGCAGTCGACACGGCTGCGCGCACGGCTCGGATGCGTGCCGAGGGCATCGCGACCGCACCGATGGTGCGAGCAGCGATTGCAACTGACGCAGCGACGATGAAAGACCTTGCCGCGACGGAATACGTGTTCTCGGTTGCTCACGGCGAGACGGTTGAATTGTTCCAGCTTGCCCAAGCGGAACAGTCGGCGCCGAGATCGATTCTCCGCCTGCCGGAAAGCGCGCCCCCAGTGATCGTGCCGGTCGGCCACGATGCCGAGTTTTCGATCTCCGGTAGCCAGCTGGCCACGGTGCAGGTCGTGCCGATTGCTGGGTACTCATCGAAGGTGTCTGGTTTGGTTGCGATTCGAGCGGCAGTGGATTTGGCCACGCCAAAGCAGCTACTCGCGGGCCATGCGGTGTCAGCCGACCTCGTTGGCCCCAATGCCCGCATTGAGCTAGTGGCAAGGCGCCGGGAGGCCGCCGGAGAGCGGCGTTCGATCGAAGTCCATCGGAGCGGCTCGGCGGTGATTTCTCTTGTTGCGACGCCGCTCGCTGGAGCCCCGCCAATGTGGGCCGCACCCGCGCGATTGGGATGCATTGCGATCGCGGCATTGTTTATCCTCGTGTATGGTCTCGCCTTGCTTCGCGCTCGTCGCGCGTAGTGACGGAGGCAAACATGAAACGACTGATTCTGTGCGCTGTAGTTGCGTGTGGTGGATCTCAAAAACAGACGTCCCCTAGCCTGACCGAGGCGCCATCCGGCTCTAGTTCCGCGATACCGGCGGGCGCAGAGGCATCGCGGACGAAGCACGTCGCCCCCACGACTCGGAGCTTGTTTGAGCGACTGGGCGGGTTACCAGCGGTTACCGCGGTTGTTGACGATTTCGTAAATCGAAATGTCGCTGATCCGCGCGTCAATCAGCGGTTCTTCAATTCAGATCCGGTCGATCTCAAGCGGCTTCTCACTGAATTCGTATGCAAGGCAACCGGTGGTCCGTGCACCTACTCCGGTAGGGGCATGCAAGAGGTGCATGCGGGGATGGATCTCGTCGACGACGAGTTCAACGCGGTTGTCGAAAATCTGCAGGCGACCCTCGATAAATTCAAAGTGCCCCAAAAAGAGCAGGGCGAGCTCCTCGGCGCAATCGGTCCTCTAAAGTCGGAGATGGTGGTTTCGGCCGACAAGCTCAAACCGATGGCCCGTGCGCAGCTGGACAAGGTTGCCAAGTTGGCTGCGACTCTCAAAGATCCTCAGGTTGTCGACCTATTGCGTGCGGCGGTCGTGGCGGGAGAGCGGGGCCAGCGGTCCTATGCCGAGCAGCTGTTTTCTCGCGCCGAACTCGCTGCCGGTCCAAAGGCGCTGGCCGCGGCTGCTCCGGTGTTTCGCGAGGGCGCACCTCCCAGAGTGGCAACGGCTACCAAGAAAGTGAAATCAGGCGGCCCCCAGCCGGCGGCGGTTGGTAGCTCCGAAGCGGATGATCCGGATCGCAAGTCGCAACTCGGTTCGCTGCGCGGTTCCTTGGTGGTGGATGGCAAGGCGCCGACGGGGCTCGGCGTCGTGATGTTGTGGCCCATCAAGGGCGCCGTGAAGAAGCGAACCGCCAAGATTCGCGTGATTGAACAGAGAGATAAAGCGTTTGCTCCTCATGTCATGGCGGTGCCGGTCGGATCCACGGTGCAGTTTCCAAACTTCGACACCATCTTTCACAACGTATTTTCAATTTCTCGCCAAAAACCGTTCGATCTCGGGATGTACAAGAACAGCGAAATGCGCGAAGTGAAGTTCGACAAGGCGGGCATTGTTCGTCTGGGCTGCAACATTCACGCAAACATGTCGGCCTACGTCGTGGTTGTCGACGCGCCCCACTACGTGGTGGCATCTGCTGATGGAGCCTTTGCGTTCAAAAGCCTCGCACCAGGCAAGTACAAGGTGCAGGCATGGGGCGAGCAGAGCGCAGAGCCCACCGTTACGGAGATCGAGATCAAATCCGGCGACAATCAAGCCAGGGTGGACCTCAAGGGTGGGGCGAGCGCGGGTCCGAGTGCCGACAAGTTTGGCGCAAGTCGCGGCTAGCCCGCGCTACCCCAACACGCGCAGCGCGAGCAGTGCGAGCGCAATTCCAAGTGCAAAGCCCGCCAACATGACATAGGTGCCTGTCCTCGCGGTTGGAGATGGACGAGAGAGCGGCGAAGGGGGCGGCCGCAGTCCTAGCGCTTCGCGCAGGGAGGCTACATCTCGAACTTCTACGGTCACCGGTTTTGCGGGGCCCAGCCCAAGGGCTTGTCGAAGCGACTCGACGTTGCGCACCTCGACGGTCGAAATGGGTGCGAACGGATTGTCTGGTTGCGGATCTCTCGCGGCGTCGGACGGCGGCGCCACCGCGATTCGCGGCGCGGAGGTTCGCGAGGGTTGGAGCCAGGGTTCTGGGGGGTCGCCAAACAGCTCCACCATGAAACGACGCATGCTGGTGGGCGATACCAGCATGCGCGAGGCGGCCATAAATGCGTCGAGGGCCTCGAGAAATGCAGCCGCAGTCTGGTATCGCTGGTCGGGATGAGTGGCCAGGGCGGTAAGCACGATAGCCTCGAGTTCCGGTGGATAGTTGGCGGCTACGTGAGAAGGCCGAAGGAAATCTCCAGCGACAATGCGGCGCATCGTGTCAAAACCCGACTTGGCGCGAAAGCATCGATGGAATGTGGTGATTTCGTACAGCAAGATGCCGAGAGAGAACACATCCGCCCGCCGATCGACTTCCTGATTTTGGCACTGCTCCGGCGCCATGTAGGCGAATTTTCCCTTGATAACCCCGGACTCGGTTCGCGCTGGAAGCCCGGTAGCCTTGGCGATGCCAAAATCGAGCAACTTTACCGATCCGTCGTACCCCACCATGATGTTGGACGGCGAGACGTCGCGGTGAACGAGGCCGAGAGGCGTTCCGTTCGGGCTGTGGCGATTGTGCGCGTGGTCCAGCCCAGCTGCAGCGAGCGCGATGATGGTCAGCCCGACGTCCATGGGGATCGGGCGGGCTGCAGCGTTGGCGGTTGACATCAATCCATGCAGGTCCTGGCCGTGGACGAACTCCATGGCCAAGTAGTGGAATCCCTGGTCGTGGCCGACCTCGAACACCTGGGCGATGTTTTGGTGATTCAAACAGGCTGCTAGGCGAGCCTCCTCAAGGAACATTCGGACAGAAGCGGAATCGGCGGCCTGGTGGATGACTTTGAGCACCACGGTGCGCTCAAAGCTGCCGATGCCGGTGGTGCGGGCGATGTAAATTTCCGCCATGCCGCCGTGGGCAAGCGGCATGACAATGTCGTACTTGCCCAAACGGGCTGGCACTCCGGCATCAGTCACGGCCGCTCGCACCGGTTGCAGGGTTTCACCTGTATGGGGTCGCTGTCAATCCATCGATAATCCGGCTGCTCCCCCTTCGGGGACTTCCAAGGGGCGCCGGGGGCTCAGCAGTCCGCCTGGCTCCCAATAGCTGGGGCCTTGGTTCGCGGCTACGGGCGCACAGGTGAGCTTTTGTAGGCCGCTGTGGGCAGAATCCGGGGAAGAGCTCCAATTGCACACGACGCGCACCCTCGGTACAATCTGGCTGGCAGTCGCACCGTCGACCGCCCCAGAAGTACGGAAGGAACGAGATGCTAACCGACGCAGATAAGCAAGCGATCAGCGATTCGTGGCGGCTGGTAGTCCCCATCGCTGAGACAGCGACAGACCTGTTCTACAAGCGGCTGTTCGAGCTCGAACCCTCGTACCGGGCGTACTTCAAAGGCGATTTGCAGACGCAGAAGCGCAAACTTTTTACCATGCTGTCGTTTATCGTGAAGGCACTCGACTGGCCCGATTCGGCGTGGCGCGACAAGGTTAGCGAAGAGGACGATCTGTTTCTCGTGGTGCTCGCGCTGGGGCGACGTCACAGCGAACTGTATCAAATTCCTGACTCGAGCTACGCAACCGTGGGCGAGGCGCTGTTGTACACACTGGACTACGGATTGGGAAAGAAGTTCGACGCTGCCGCCCGCGTTGCATGGGCGAAAGTCTACAATCTTGTGTCGACGACGATGAAGATGGGGCGCCTCAGCGTCCAGGCGGCCAAGGCGAGTTCCGAACTACAGGGGGCGAGGATTGCAGGCGGGGCTCGTCCGTCGTGAGCGATGCTCCGATTCTCGCCGGCGCCTTAACGGACGCAGACCTGCCATCCATATTGGGAGTGACGAGCCTCGGTCGCCAGACGATTCGGCTCGAGGTGTTTAGTGCTGCGGGCTCCTTGGTAGGATCCGCAGTCCTCAAGGCCGGGCGGATCTTGACGGCAACTGCGGGGGCTCATACGGGTCGAGCGGCGCTGGATGTGATGTTGTCAGTTCAGAAGAATGCGCGATTTCGGATCGCGCGCGAACCTGGTGCTCTCCCGGACGGGCAGCCTATTGCAATGGTCGATGAGCTTGTAGCTTCCGCTTCAGCGTCGGAGGCCGAGCCTCCGCCACTGCCGCCCGCGCGAATTCGGGTAATGGATGGGAGCCTTCAGGACTTCGACGTTGCGACCTTGCTGCAGACGGTTGGGTTGGGACGGCAACAGCTTCAGCTCGACATCCTCGGATCGGACCGACGCGTGATCGGCTGGGTAGTCGTGAAGGCTGGCAAGCTTATCTCCGCTAAGGCTGGCGACATCGAGGGCATCGCTGCGGTTCGCGAACTTCTCGATGCTTCGAGCGACCTCAGCTTTGCAGTATATCGCCTCGACGCTGAGGTAGGCGCTGCTGAGCCTTTGGGGGCGATCTCCCAGGTGCTATTTCACGCGGCCTCTCGCGATCGCCATAGCTCTCCGCCTGCACCGCGTACGCCTGTCATGCGCGGCGCGTTGTCGGAATTCGATGTCCCGACGGTTTTGTACACGCTCGCGATTGCGCGTCAGTACAACTGCATTGAGTTGTACGACCAGAACGAGACGGTGGGTGCGATCTATGCCAAAGCGGGAATGATCATGGCTGCCCATACCGCTGTGTTGGAAGGCCTGGCGGCATTTCGTGTGCTGGTGAACTCGCCGCCCCATCTTCGATTCAGTGTGTTTCGAGTCAGCGGCGAGGTTACCGGGGAGCCCCTCGGATCGATCCATCAGCTTCTGACAACAGCTGCGGGACCAGTCGCGGCAGCGCCTGAACCGTTGCCGGCGGCGGCCGCTGTGGCTTTGCCGTCCACTGGGGCCGCGCCGGCGGTGGTGCGAACTTCCTCGGCTTCGATTCCCCAGATGCGCGATTTCTCCAATTCCGAGCGGCTCACCTCGTTGACCAATCGCGTTGGGGTGATGGTTGGCAATACCACGGACTTCTCCGTTCGGACCCTCCTCGAAACGTTGACCGAGATTCGCCAGCGCACGGTGGTCGAGCTGATCGATGGCGATACGATGATCGGAAGCATCCATGTAAAAGCCGGGAAACTGCTGGGCGCTCGAACGGAGACGCTCAGCGGCGTTGCCGCGTTTCGTTGGCTGTTGTCTACACCGGGGCATCTCCAATTTCGCGTATTCCGATATCCCGGGGAGTCGCATACAAAAGCCGAGCCTATTGGGTCCCTGCACTCGCTGTTGTCTTCTCCTACGGCAACAGGCGCAGTCGCCATTGGGCTTGAACCAGAGACGACGCACCGCGGGACCGTGCATGTTCCTCGCTATGTGTGGATCGCCACAGGCATCGTTGCAGCCGCCGCAGCTATTTTGATGGTTTGGCGGCCTGCTCCGCGCATTGCCACCGATGTGGCAAGTGCCCCGTCGGCCAATCCAACCTCGACCGCTCAGTCTGGGCAGGCAGTTGGCGAAGAAGCTTCCGGATCGCCGGCGGAGGTGCCTGCAGCAGCGCAAAACGCAGCTCCTCAAACAGGAGTGGCCAGCGGCGCAGCAGCGGTCAACGCCGCAACGCCAGTCGCGGCAATGCCGACCGTGCCCACACCGGCGCCCACCATCGCCGGTATTCCGGAGGCGTCGCCCCGGCCTGTGCCGCAGCAAGGGCCCCGGAAGCTGAGTGTATGGAAGGCGCAAGTCATGTTGCGCAAACTAGGGTACGCCGTAGGGCCGATCGACAACTTCTACGGTCCACGCACGCAAGCTGCGGTGTTGGCATTTCAGCGTGCCATGAACCTTTCGCCCAGCGGCGGCTTGGATGAAGAAACGGTAGGTCTGCTGATGGAGAAATCGCCGCTGAAGGACTAGCTAGTTGGCCCGAGTGGGGCCAGGGGCCTCCGAACCACTGCGAACGGTGGGCGCTTCTGCGAAATCGTCTTCGGCCTGACTGCAGAATTTGACCAATGCGGGAACATCGAGCAGCGAGTGCCCTCGCCACCACCCGCACCACAATTGTTGACCCCGTTCGAACTTGGCCATGCCCTCAGCGATTTGCCCGTACCAGGAGTTGATCTCGTTTTCACTGCGGCTGCGCCAAAATAGCCTCGGCAGGTGGGCTGTAAGTGCGCGCCACAAATCGCCGCCAACTCCTTCGCCCCGAGCGATGAGCGGCACCGCAAATTTCGACAGATATGGGCCGTGCGGTGTATGACTGATCACGGCGAGACCCCTGTAGTCACCCGCAACATAGATGTGCATTGGCTCCATACCAAAATCTACGCGCAGCGCCCGGCCGAATGCCTCCGCGATCAGGTTGCGCACGCGGTCGCTATCGATTGCCGCCCACGAGTCGTAGCGCGACACCGGAAGTCCGCGTCGCACTAGCGTACCGGCACCTTTGACGGTGAACAGCTCGCGCAGCAGATCTAACGGCGAGGTTACCGATACGGTGAACGCATGCGGGACCAAGTCGAACATGCGCGCAATTTGTCCGTACAGACTGGCTTGGTGTCCTCTAAATGCCGAGCGATAGCGTTCGTGGTCAGACGAAATGCCGCAAACCTCAGCCTCGCCCCTCGTCAGGGACTTCCCAGGGTCGCTGAGGTGCGCAGCACTCCCTTGGGAGTGCGGAGGTAGATCGATGAGCGAGACCACCCGGCCATTGGGAGGCTGCAAACCCGATCGTCGTCCGAGGAACACGACTTTGCGCACCTCGCGTTGTTTTGCAAGGTCTGCAAGGGCAGCAAAACGCGCATCGATATCTTCGCTTCCCGGTCCTTCAATCCCGGATCGGGGAAGCAGTACGAGTGAAACCGCACTGTCGTTGCTGTCGCTCATCGCTTCGTCGATTCCGACGATCGTGGTGGGAACGTCCGCGCCAAGCGCTGCGCGTACGCGCTCGATTCGACGGGTGGCACCTTTGGGATCGGTGGCGCCAAATACCAGGGTGGGAAATAGGCCAAGCTGGACCAAGAATCGAATGTCGGCGACCAGCGCCGCGAGCGCATCGCCCACAACCGCATCCGAGACAACGATGAGCGCGAAGCGGTGGCGTTCGGCGGTAAATAGCCGGAGGTACTGATCAAACTCGCGCGGTCGGCCGATCGAAGATAGGAAGCGCAGTACCAAGTCGCGCCCGTTCTCGTTGCTCATAACTATGCGGGCAACGTACCGCAAAATCAGCCCTAACCTGCGGTTGATGTAGCGAACAGTAGGACGTCCAGCCCGCGCGCGGGGGGGTAGTTCGCGCTACCGCAAGTCGTCTATAATGGTGTCAGAGCGGGCGCGAACTGCATCTATGCGCGAACGTAGTCGCACACCTCCGCGAGTCGATTTGGGCTGGCTCCGATCTGCGGTTGCCGTGTGGGCATTCGTGGTTGGAGCAACCTGGTTGGCATCGCAGGCGGGCGTTGCGGATGCGCTGAGCGCGGTCGCGCGCTGCATGTTTTACGCGGAACGCGGGCCGCGATCCGGCGGCGCTCGTGTAGTGATGGTGGCGATCGACGAGGCGACGGCTAGAGAATGGGGGGCGCCGCCATGGCCATGGAGTCGCTACCAAGCCCTACTCGACCACATTTTGGCGGGCAAGCCGCGTTTGGTGGCCATGCTTGAGCCCGGGCCAAGAGTATTGCAGCCCGGCGACGTTCCGGCGGATGTCGCTGCGGCAGTTGCTGATGGCCGCCTTGTTGTGCCGCCTGCTCAGATCGGATTTCGTCAACCAGCGGTGGTTCTCGAGCCGCGAGGCGTCGTCGAGGCGATCGACCTCGGCGACCCGGATGCCACCGATCGGAATTCCATTACGCGGGATGTACTTGAGCGTCTCGGGTATTCGGCGACTGGCCACTTTGCTGTAAATTTCATTGGTCGCGACAACGCCCTTCCAACGTTGCTTGCGCACTACGTCGCGCGTGGCGAAGTGCCCGCTTCGACCTTCGCGGATCGGGTCGTTGTGATTGGGCTCCAAGGACAGGCGTTCACGAACGAAGTTCCAACGCCGGTGGGACGAATGGCGCCGGCCGCCGTGCACGCACATGCTCTGCACGCCGTGGTGACACAGGCCACCTGGCGAGAACCGGGTGCGCTGATCGGTACGTTGCTCGTGGTGATGTTTTCCGCGATCGGCGTGGCCGTGCCAAGGCGGGCCAAAAGTGCAGTCCGTGCCGGGGCGGTGCTCGTTGGAACCGCGGCAGTTCTCATCGTCGGAGCATACGCGCTGTTCGCCCGATCTTATGTGCTCGTTCCCGTGGGGGAATCCCTCGTTGCAATTGTACTCGGCGGCATACTGGGGCTGCTGTTTGAACGAAGCGATGCGCTGCAGGGCATTGCCAACATGCACAATCAAGTAGCGGAGCGACTGGTTCAAGCGGTTGCTGCGCGGCCCGCGGTAACGGAGGAATTGATTCACGATCGGTTTGCCGAGGCGCTGCGCGCGCATGTCGAGCTTGCGAGTTGCGCATGGGCGGAACTGCCCGCCGGCGCTTGGCATTTGCAGATCAAACGCTGGTATGGCGGTGCGACCAACGAGCACGTTGAGGAACGGCGACGCGATGTGCGACGCGATCCCTGGCGCTTGCCATACGGCAGCCACCGCCCGGAATGGTCGAATCGGTTGTTCATGCGAGAGGCGCTTGAGCTCGATACGTTGCTAGTGCCGGTCGCATCGTTTGGCCGCTTACTCGGCTTCTGGATCGTCAACGTTCCGGCAAACGTCGAACTTACGGACGCGGAGCTAAACGCAATTCAAGCGCTAAGCGATGATGCGGCAGTCGCTCTGGACGAGCAGCGCCTGGAACGCGGCGCAGGGGGCGAGGCGCGTTCGTATCTTCCTGGAGCGTTGCCCGATGCGGTTCGCGCCGCCAATCACGACGCGCTCGCGCTCGCCCGGATGCAAAGCCGCACCCATGCCGCGCTGGACCGTTTGCCGGTTGGCGTGCTGACCTCGACCAGTTGGGGGCACGTCGAGAGCTGCAACCACGCCATGAAGCGGGTCCTGGCAGCCGCCGGGGTCGACAATCCTGAGCAACTTGGCGTCGTGGCTGCGTTGGCGCGGGTGACCGGTGTGACCGAGGCAGCGGTACGCACCGTTGTGCGCGAGCTCTTTACGACCGGCACGGCGCTGCGCTTGGAGGCGCGCTTGGGTTCGCCGGGCGCTCCACCTCAGTTCGTCCAGCTGATGCTGTCGCGCTCGAAGACCGACGACGGTCCAGCTTCGCTCGTGCTTACCGCGGTAGAGCGCAACGATCAGCCACTGGCGGCGCTGGACTGGCGCTGGACCGGGGGAGTGGGAACGCGCACTGTCGTCGATGTTGCCGATCTGGTTCGCGCCGCAATGGCAACGTTGGCTGCGCAAGGCACCTGGGCAGCGCCTCCTACGGTAGAATTGCGCGCCACCTCGGCGGTTGTGGTCGCGCGTAGCGATGAGCTCGAGCAGGCGATGGTGGCAATGTTGGGCAGCGCTCCGGGGCCCGACGCGAGCAGTTCCCGGGTTCTAGTCGAGGATAGCGATGAGGAGATCAAGATTCTAATCGCACAACCGACCGTCTCTATTCCGCACAGCGATCTCGCCGTGTTGGGGTCAGAAAAACCCGACAATTTGTCGCCTAGGCTGGCGCATCTGCGATCATTGGCCCAAGCGCGCGTCGAAATTGAGTCAAATCGCGGACGAGTTGAATTCACGAGTACACTGGCCAACGGGACGACGATTGCCATCTACCTGCCAAAACCTGGGGCGACTGGCGACGATCAATAGCGACGAATGATGATTTTTCCCGACGGTGGTCTCGATCAGTCCATTCTGGTCACAGTGCTAGTGGGCGTTTTTGTGCTGCTTGCATTAACCGAATTTTTCGGCTGGGTTTGGGCGGGGCTTGTGGTGCCGGGGTACCTCGCTTCGGTGTTTGCGATTCAGCCTCCGGCAGGGGTCGCGATCTGCTTCGAAGCGGTGGTGACGTTCATCGTCAGTCGAGCTGCAAGCGACACGATGTCGCGTTTGGGCGGCTGGAGTCCGTTCTTTGGCCGGGAGCGGTTTTTTCTCATCGTGTTGGTCAGCGTTATCGTTCGACAGGCGAGTGAGTTGTGGATCATCGACAGTGTGCTTCGAATCCTCGATCAGCGCATGAATGGCTCGCTTGGGGCGAGCCACGACGTTGCGTCGATTGGCCTCGTGCTCGTACCGCTTTTGGCAAACATGGCGTGGAAGCTGTCGCTACGCCGAGCTGCATTTCAAATCGGAGTATCGGTCGGGGTCACGTGGGTCATTGTCGCCAACGTATTACTGCCGTTCACCAATCTGTCGTACTCGAGTCTCGAGCTTACCTACGAGAATGTCGCGCTCGATTTCTTAGCCAGCCCGAAAGCGTACATTATTCTCCTGACTACCGCGTTTCTGGCGGCCCGATTCAATCTCACGTATGGGTGGGACTACAACGGCATTCTGGTTCCATCGCTGATCGCGTTGACCTGGTTTCAGCCGTGGCTGTTTGTCGCAACAGTGGCCGAAGCGCTTGTGCTGTATTTTGCCTCTCGTGCGGCGCTCGCGTTTCCGCTGTTAAAACGCCGAAACCTCGAGGGGCCGCGCAAGTTGGCGCTGGTACTAAGCGTGGGGTTTGCGCTCAAGCTCGCGTTGGGATGGGTGCTGGTCGTTTGGTGGCCAGAGATTCGCGTTACGAATCTCTTTGGATTTGGCTACGTGCTGACCAGCCTCATTGCCGTGAAGATGATCAACCTCAAGAAGACGGGTCGGGTATTGTTGCCTTCGATCGCTGTCTCGCTGTTCGGTTACGTGACCGCCAGTGCTATCGGCTTTGGGCTCGAGCAGGTCGCTCCGCGCCCTCATGCGCCGGTTCTACGGGAGACCGACTCCGCGAGCTCGCGACGACTGTGGCGGGCGCCCTTGGGCGTAATGGCGCTTGCGTCTGTGCGAGCCCAAGGCAGTCGCGGACTGCGCGATGCGGACGTGGATCGGCGCCTGTTGTCGTCCTACGCGTCGCTGTGGCGGGGGTTGGTTGCGTGGATGCAGACGCGTTCATCGTCGCATCCGCCTCCAGGCAATCATCTCGTCGCGCGCGCCGATGAGTTGGGTTTGCGGCTGGTTTCTGTGCCAGAAAGCGCGCGACCCGCTTGGGCGCTTGTCGACGCGCAAGAACAGCTCGCGGCGCAGCTCGGTTGGGATACGGCCTTGTTGTTTCCAGGAGCGCCAGGTCCCGTGCTGATAGTGCCGAGTGCGGCCAACCAGGAGCCCGTTGGTGAAGCGGCCGCAGTGCTTTGCGAGTCGCTGCAGTGTCGAGCGATTCTCGTTAGCGGTAGCGATGGCGGCCCACGGTCGCCCTTCCACGTGGCTCGGCGCGCGTTGGAATCACAGGAGTTGGTTGAACTTCGCGGCGATGCGACGGTTTCATCGGGCCATCCGCGTCTACATATTCGCGATGCATTGCCCAGCTCGGTGCGCCTACCGATGCTGTGGCCAGGTCGCGCCCAATTAACGTGGGATCCTCCTCCTGGCCAGGGAGGGCATTGGGCGGACGCGGCGCCAGAAGTCGTGTTGCGCGTTCACCCCGACGACCTATGGCAGCGGCTAGCGACCAGTTCTCCGGAGGTTCGCATGCAAGCTCGAACCTCCGTCGTCACCTGGTTGGACGCCTGGTACGTCCGCTCTGACTCGGAGCCGGGGCCTCCGTCGCCACCATCGCAGACCGAGCTTTTGGTTCTGGAGCGACTGGTGTTCGAACGGCTAGTAGCGAATCAGCGCGATCCGGGGATCCCACGCGGCCGACTTCGGTGGGTCGCCCAGGTCGCGCGTAGTCTCGATCACGAGATCGTGGGGTTGCCGGATGGAGCTTCGCGGAGCGGAGGGTCCCCCGAGGGGACTTCCTTCGGGGCGTGGGCGATCGCTGGAATTCGCGGTCGTGGCTGGCTTGCAGCGGTCATCGCCGAGCGCCCGGCTGAGTTGCTAGCGATCGAGGTGCCGTGGCCGCGCGTCGAAACCGGCGTGGGTCGGGTTGCCGCTCACGTGTGGGGGGCGGCAGGCGCCTCGGCGCTGGTTTTCGACGCTGAGTGGTCGGCCGATTCAAAGGGGAAGGTTGCTGGGGTGGGATATATCGACGTGGTTGGCAACGGAAACGTCGCTACTGCGTTTCAGGCTGTGCACCAGGCGCTCGCTCGCTCGATGGGGAGCGAGGCTGCCATCGTTCAGTTGCGTGGGTTCGCAGCAACGCGATCGCTTCGCGATGACTTGATTATTTCTTTAGGCACGCCACTTCTCGACCCAGCTCGCGCGCCCGCCGGGATTGCTCGCATCCTAGACAAGGCGGGGCCCATCGGCCGCCTCGGCGGCTCACAGCGATGGGTCGACGGAGCTGCAGAAGTGGTTGAGCTCGCAGGAGCCGGCAACCCGCAACTGCTGTTTTCGCGAGCCACGGGTGGGCCTGGGGTCGCAATCGTTTGGCTATCGGAACCGATCCGCATGGGAGCGCGGCGCGTTGGCGATCGGGCGGACACGCTGCAGCGCGCTGAACGGCTCGGGCTGCGTTTCATCGACCAACCGGTGGCCGCTGCGCTGCATGACGGAATCGTGCAGTCGACCCCGGTACAAGCGACTCCGGATCGGCTACGGCTCGCGCTCAAGTCGGCTGCGGACTATGCGGCGACGCTAGACCTGGCTGCGCTGGCGCAGGCAGCGGCAGTTCGCGGTGTGACCGCCTCGCTTGGTTGGGACCAAGATGCGCGCGCTGGCTACGTGCTGCTAGAAATCCGAGATCGAGCTTCGGTGGTTCGTGCGGCGGCGGTTGCGGGGTGCGCCGCCTTTGGCAATGCTGCCGACGTCGGCGCGGCGAGCCTAGTACCTCGCCGCAGTGATTTTGACGGGTTCCGGTCGCCGAGGCGCGCCGAGCGCGAGGCTTGCGGAGTAAGCGCTACTGGCGGTAACGCTACGGAGCGTAACGATGCGATCGGCGATGGATCGGCGGCCCGAATCGATCAAAATCTCTGCGGCGAGGTACTAGTGGATACCCGCTGTCAATCGGTCATGGTCATCCGCGGAACGAAGCGATGATTGGCCGGTTTGGCCGCTACCTTGCCCTGGCCGCCCTGCTCGGCGGTGTGGCTGTGACTTCGGCAATCAGCCTCGCTTCTCTTCGGCGCGAGCCCGACCCAGCGGCGAGCAAGCTCGGGGAAGCGGTTCGCGTGATCGGCTACCAAGTGTTTCCGCACCGCGGCCCTTCGTTTCGGGTCCAAGGCACGCGGCTGAAACTCGTGTCGAATGTTGTGGTTGAGAGCTACGATCCGCAGCGCGTAACATCCTACGGATTTCGACTGTCGGCGCGAACTGGCGGGAAGGAGGTGTGGAGTGCCGACGTGTTTACGCAATCGCGGGAGAGTAAGGCAGGCTGGGATGGAGCGCGGTGGAAGCAAGAGGCGGCCTGGGGTGTGGAACCGATCGCACTCACCGATGAGAGGGTCATGATTCTCGATCTGCCCAGCCGCGTGGAATCGGCAACGCTCTCGCTTAGGTTGCTGGGACAGCCTCGGGAGGCATTGATCCGATTGTTTGGCGACGATACTCGCAACGTCGCCGAACGCGAAGCGGCCCATCGCCGCCTCGACGCGAGTGAACGCGACGAACTTATTCGATCGTCTACCTACATTCCATGGCAGTTACTTTCACCCGAGGAACAGGACGCGCGGCTGACCCACCGTTGGCTGCGGATGGCCGCGCTGGGCGACTCTGGCTTCGACGTCACAACGCGGACGATCTATGTAACTGCATTTCGCGTTGCTCCTCCCACGGAATCGAGTGAAGGGATTGAGGTCGTGCGGGGTCACGATGCAGCGATCAACGTGCTAGGGCCAGCGCAGCTCACCCTTGTTGCGTTGACGGGAACCCTCGACGATTTCGAAATTTCGCTTGTGAGCGCCCCGAAGGAAGTCCCCTTGGGGGGCGCCTCGGGCCCTCGCCGCCTCGCGCCCGATGCGTGGGGACGATTTGACGTGGCAGCCGAACCGGCAACGCTCGTCGTTCGCACGGATCGAGTCGAGCCTAGGCGGTTCAAATTACTTGGACCGCGCGAGTCTCAGATTGCTGCCGACGAGATACGACTACCGCCAGGAGAATTGGGGCCGGACCGCCTTCGCATTCCACAGGCGGTGGCTGGCGCCAACGCCGCGGTGGTTGTGCCGGTGCGGAACATCGCACATATGCCTGTACTTGGCCGGGGAGTTCGTATCGATGCTCGCGTTGTCGCCTCCGATTGGACCGCCACGCGCGACGTCGCGCTGGTGCCGATTTCGATCGCGCACGTCGCCGGCGATGGCAGGAAACTTCGCGTCGACAAGGTCCTTGTGGGCGGCGCCATTTCTACGTTCGAGCAGCTGTCGATCGGACATCGTATTGCGCGCGTGAGTGAACCAACCTCCATTCGGGCGATGGCGGCTCCGGGTGCGGTGCGCTTGGAGCTGACAGCCGCGAACGAAGTCGCGTTGCGCGCGTACCGGTGGGCTCCTGGAACTGCTGCACTTGATCCAGCGTATCGCGCTATCGAGGTGCCGGAACACCGTTGGCGATACGCTCGACTCGAGCAACGAATCTGGTACCCGATGCAGGCGTCCGTGGTTCCCGAACCCATGGCGGCAGATCGCGGCGCTGAACTCGAGGTACAAGTGCGCCTAGAGCCCACCGCGCCCTCGGAACCGCGGCCGGGACTATCGAACTACGAAGCGTTGGTCCCCGAGGGACATCCCGAGCAGCAGCGCGCTCGAGAACCGGTAAGCACCGACGACTTGGCTGAGGTGTTGGCAGCCTGGCCGGCTGGATCGGTGACCAAGCTCGGAGTGGGAGCCGAGCGAAAGATCGATTTTCGGGAAACCATTGCGTCGCGGCCCCGGGTGTCATGGGCCGCCGATCCACGAGCAGTCGGAACTGAGCTTACCGTTGTTCTCGACGACTCTCGAATCGCAGTGCCCATCGCCACCAGCGTTGGCGCATTCGACCTACCGCGCATTTCTCCAGGGGTTCATCGCGTGGTTGTGGAAGGCGCGATCCGCGAGGCCTGGATCGACCGTCCCCCAGCAGATCGAGGCGAGGGCGTCTCACGCGACCGCCGGTTGTACCGGCTCACAGATCGACTCCGAGTTCGCGTTGTCCGGAAGCCGCGCGAGTCGGTCCACGTGTACGCAATCGTGTACGCTGCATCGCGATTGGCCTCCACGGCGCAGATGTTCGTACTGACTGTCGACGGCGGGCGCCCCGAGCGCAGCAGCGGCGTTAGCGACAAGCTCACTAACCCGGAGGTTCGCACGACCCTGCCAGAGGCGCGCCGCGACCAACCGGCAGTGCTGGTCGATCTCAACGGTCAGTCGGCGGGGCTGGCGCGATCCATCGGCGTAAGCATCCTCCCCGATCTTGTAGGCAATACTCACACCATTGAGCTTTCGCGCATCGGCGGAGAGGATTGCTGGGTCCGATTTGTGACGACACTCGCTGCGCCGAAGGATGAGAAACCTCGCACGTGGACATCAGTGGGGGGACCCCTTGTGGAGGGGATGCGTGAGTAGGTCTCTTGGACTCTTTCTTGGGGGGCTCGTTGCGGTGCTAGGGGCTGCCAGTTCTCGCGCCTCCGATTTAGGCGGAGCGGAAGTATGGCAGCCGCAAGCGGTGCGCTGGCCAGTAGTCCCCGACGCGGTCGAACCGGTCGCGCCTTGGGTTCCAACGACCGCCACGGATCGGATCGATGCCGTCGAAGTAACGCCTTCTCGCGCGGCCGCCCTATGGGTGCCGGCGGTCACGGTGAGGCGGGTGCGAGTGATTCGGGGCGAGCCGGCTCAGCTCAGGTTGGCGCGCGTCGGTGGGACGAAGCTAGCCAAGATTGTCGCCGACGAAGTGGGCATTCCGGTCGCGGGTGGAGTCGATCTCGCGGAGCCCGTGGGGCCCGGATCGATGTGGGTTATCGCGGCCGCTGTTCCGACGACCATCGTTGTTGAGAGAATCGCCGAGCGGGACCCCCGTTTGGCGTGGGAACAAGCGCGCGACACGTTGCTCGGCTGGATCGACCGCGATTGCAGCGACCAGGTGCCCGAGCTTCCGGTCGACGATGGCGGTGCTGCCAAGATCCGGCTGCGCGGCGGGCGTGCGCTTGCGAGTCTGGGTCATCCCTCCTCCGTGCAAGCAGCAATCCGATTGTGGCGACGCGCGCAGGTGGAAACCATTATCGCGACGCTGCGCCCGGGCAATGATCCGTATGTCTCGCACCACACCTATGTTCCGGACGGCCCTGTTACTACAGATTCCGACGAGGAAGCGTACGGTCCATCCGGCCCCCCGGGCCAGCCCTGGCGGCTGAGGTTGCGAGGTCCGGGGGTGCTCGTCGTCGATACGCGTGCGACGCCCGAGCAGGCTGCCGTTCAAGGGATGGCTACAGTGGAGATTCGCCGCAACGGCAGCGTCGTATCGCGTGTGCAAGACGTTACCTCTCCGGTGGCTTTGGTGGAGCCTGGCGCCGCGCTGCCGTGGGATGGCTCGCAGCCCGCAATCGGTGAGGCGGGCCTAGGTCGTAAAATTCGCGCAGTGGTTCCGCTAGCATTGGGCGATCACGAGTACGCGGTCGCCGTGACAGGAGCGGGCCTCGTTCGCGCTGACGCCCGGCGTCGCACGTCGCGAATGCGAGAGTGGATCTCATCCAACTTGGCGGACGATGCGACGCACGTTCGGGCTGGGCTGGCGAAGGAGCAGAATTTTTCGGCCCGGGCGCTGGGGGAACAACTTGTTTCTGCGGCACTTGGAGGTCCATCCGTCGTTGCACAGCTGGGCTCGACGGCGGCAGCGCTTCTTGCGCAACTGGTTGCGGCGCCGGGGCAGCTTTCACCCGAACTGGCAAAGGTGATGATCGGAAAAGTAACCTCGTTGGCGGCCCAATCGGATGGCGATCTTGAGCGGGCGATCATTCTCGAGCTCGCGGAGCGTCTCCCCGAAGGTGTAGACGCGACTCCGCTCGCCGCCGCGGTACTTGTCGCCAGGCGTTCGACATCACTCGGGCCGCGCGTCGAAGCGATGCGCGCTCCGGCCGAGCTGGGGGGGGCGTTACCCTCATCGGCGTTGCTAGCGGCCTTGGCTCCCCATCTGTACTCGGGCACTCGCAGCGATGCGGTAGCGGCGGCTGAGCTTGCGTGGCGCATGAATCCAAACGCGCCTGGTTTTCGAACGGCGGTTCTTGCCGCGGCCCGGCGGAGTGCACTACGGCGCCTTGATCCGACGTTGCCCGATGGAGGTATCGCTGCAGCACCGGGGCGGTGGCTAAGCGTGAGCGATTCGCGCCCGCTACCCAATGCGGGCGACTCGAGTCAGCTGGCGAATGCAATTTCGGAAGTCGTACTTGGTCGAGATACGTCGATTCAGCTCGCACCGCACCCCGAGGAGGCAGATCGCCTCGGAGTGGTCCGCGTCTTTGTCGCTACTCCGGCGAAGGATCCGGGACCGGTAACGATTGCGTTCGATGGAGAGGTGCATCCGCTTCTCGCACTACGCTCGCTCGAGGTCGTGGAGATCGCGGCGACGGCAGGGCGTCATGTCGTACGTATCGACGCTCCCTCGAACACAAGGGCGTTCATCGGCTTTGCTCGCCTGCCGGAGCAGAGGGAAGCTGCCTCCGGTACCCCCGGGGGGGTAGCGGTGGCTCCGATGGAGGCGCGTACATCGAGCGCAATTCGCAAGCGCTGGCCTGTCGATCGGACGATGGTTTACGAGATGCCCACGCCGCGCGCCGCTGGTCCGGTACGCATTGAGATGGTCGGGTTCCCGGCAGAACGCTCGCGGCGCCATACGGTTTGGCTACATCCCGACGTAGGACCGCCACGCCGTCTTGTACTCGACGTAAGAGGCGTGGATCCGCAGAGCTGGCCGCTCGACGACGATCGCCGTCCGGGGACACCTGCAGCAATTTCGGTGTGGCTGCCCCCAGGAACAGCGAAGTTTTGGCTCACGACGGACGATGGCCCGCTGTACGCCCACGTATCGGTTCACGGCCCGGCTGCGAATGCCGGCGAGCTCGTAGGGGCCTTCACTCCTCCGTTGCCTCGCAGCGTGGACTTCGAGACAATCGCAGAGCTATCGACATCGATTGTGGAGAATCCAGAGCGCGCCCAGTTCTACATCGCGCGCGCGGTCGCTCTACTCCATCTCGGCGAAATCGGTCCGGCCCGCCGCGATCTAGCCGCGGCTTCGCCTCTGGTTGGCGACCAAGACCGAGCATCGTATCGCGCCGCCCTGGTTCAACTTGAAGCGCTCGCCGATCCGGCGTACTTGCCTGTGCAGCCAGTCGGTGGACCGATTCGGTCTGGGGTCTTGATAGGGGCGCCGCTTGTCCCACCGACCCCGGAACTCATAGGACTAGCCCGTCGCGCACGTCTCGAAGGGGTGGCGGAAATGTGGCGCGCCCTCGATGGCGGTGAAATTCCGCTGCCGGCCGGTGCAGAAAGCCATGCGTTTGCTGCGACGATTGCGGGGCGGGCCGGGCAATCGCGTGCAGCGGCTGAAAGGTGGTTGCGCCTCGGAACCTGGCAGGCTCGCACGGCAGCTCTCGGCCAGCTTGCGGTGCTCCTGGAAGCGGGAACTGCGGCAGTCGCTCCTTTAGGGGTTGGAATTGCGGGTGAGCTGGAAGGTGTAGCGACCCTTGCCATGCAACACGCCCGCGCATCGGCGGCGCGGGCGTCGCGGTGGGAACCGGTGCGGTTTACTGATCGCAACGCTGGGTTTGAGTCGTTGACGACCGTTCCCGACGGGCTCGATGATTCGCCGGCGATCGCGCTGCGGCGTGCGCTGCTGGCCGCTCCGTGGCGAGCTGCGCCTGCGATTCTGGATCCTGGGCGGGCGACGGTATTGGCGATCCGAGGTCCGCGCAGCATCGGGGTCGAGATTTGGTGCCGGCGCTTGTGGCCCGCAGCACGCCCGACAAGCTGTGCGTTAACAGCGACGGTCGATCAATCGAGTGCCACCGCGCTAACGGTGCAGCATGCGCAGGTTCATACGAGTGTCGTCGACATCCCTGACGGTCTTCATGAGGTTGAGATCGGACTTGCGGCCGAAGATCCCACGGCAGTCGCTGCGGTCCGATTTGTTGATACCCAGAGCGTGCAATCCGAAGCGGAGATTGCCGCCGTACGCCCCATGCGGGTGTTCCTTGCTGCACCTGATCGCCCCGCAGAAGCAACCGTTGCGGGTCCCGGCGCGGTCGGAATTGAACTCCGCACCTACAATGCAAGCGCAACCAACGCCGACATCGCGATTATCGGCCCGCAGGGCGAACGTCATATCTCGATCGCTGTCGAAGCGCCCGCAGCATCTGAGCTTCGGCCGCAGCCGGGCCGAGATGTGCAGATTTCGCGTCCAGTCGTTCGCACGGTAGCCTTGGACCGCGCGGGCCCCTATACGATTCGAGTCGTACCCAATCGCGAAATTGTCGCGGTGCGATTTGCGACTCGGGTTGCGACACGCGCCGGCGGCGACTACGTGGTCGCGAAGAGTGTCGACGTTTCCGATGGGCTGCCGTGGCCAGTGTCTATCCCGCAGCCTCCGTTGGTCGCCAGCGTTGAAGTTTCCCCTCCGTGGACCCCGTCGATCGAAGCGGTCATCGGCCAGGATAGTTTTGCTGCCCTCGACACCGAATTTGCAGCGCTTGATCTGAGGTTCGAACTTGCGACTCAAGTTCGTCGCCGCGAGCGCGACACAGCGTGGTTTGCTGAGCTCCGAGGTCGCCGGTCTGGATTGCTCGGTCCGACAGCCCGGATACGTGTTGCGGGAGAATTTCGTCGCTTGCCACTCGGCCTGAACGTAGGGCTAGATGCCCATGCCGCTGCACAAACCTCGCCTGCGGGTTTGTTGTGGCTCACGCGAGGCATCGGCAACGTCTCACGTCCGCTGCCATTTAGCCCGAGGTTACAACTCGTGCCCACGATTTCGGTTCACGGTGCGGTATTCGGGCCGTCCACCGTTCCCCCGGGCGCCGATCCGATGGTTGCAAGCGTCTATCGGCGTAGCCACCCGTTTCAGATTGTCCAAAGTCTGGAGCTGAGGGGGAAACCCTTTGCAGATCAGTATGCGGTGGTCGGATTCAGTGTTCGTTCGAATGATTCGGTGGCGAGCGTGGATATGATCGGAGGCAAGCTAATGTGGCGCGGTTTGATCGAGACCGCGCCGCGCCGCGGTGGAATCCTGATGCTCGAGTACGCGCCCACGCTTCGGTTCGCCAATAACCACCGCTCCTACACGTTTTTGCGCCATGACCTTGCGGCGGAGATTGGTTGGCCGTGGTCGGTGGCGCGAGGTAGGCTCGGTCGGATCGTTGTTTCGCTTCGAGGCGATCTGTATCCCCCGACGAACATTTCCCAGAGTGCGCATGCGCTAACCCTGAGCTTGCGGTGGGACGGCTGGCATCCAGGCGAGCGAAACCGAATGCCTTCTGAAGAGCCACTAAGCGATTTTGTCGACGAGGTTCCTTGGGCCGGACAGCGTTAGGGCGCGCTCTCATGCGGCGCCGTTGGTCTGCCGCGGAATTTGACGCGCGCAAAGCACCGCATGCGCCGCTTGTGCGCTCGCTGCTTTGGGACCATGTCCCGAAGTTGCAGGCGCGATTGCGCGGCGAGGCGCTCGAGGCGTTGGCGCTACGGGTACTCGATCTCGAGCGAAGCCCAGTGCCCCTGATGGATGAGTCTGAGCCAGCTCAACTCGCGATCTTGGCGCTGCGATTGCAACAGGTGATCAGTGCGCTGGGCGTGGAGGAACAAGCGCTCGTGCGCAGATTCGCTGCGTTCAATCACATGTACACACGGCACGAAGACGCAGCGGGAAGGCGCTATCTGATTGCGTCGTACCTTCGCGAAAATGCCAAAGGCCCGGAACAATTGCGCGGCGACTTGGCAGCGCTCGATCGACACCTCGGCGCGGATGCATTGCGCGAGCGTCACAATCGGGAAGTCCTTCTATGTTCGATTCAGGTGGAGCTGGCGCTGTGGTGGTTGGCATACGCACTGCCGAAGATCGGAGGTCACGCCGACGGAGCTCAAGCGCTGAGTCGGCTGCGCAGCGCGCAGATTCCCGCAACGTGCGCTGCGGCCCTCATCGCTGGGCGTAGGTGGCAAGTGCGGTGGGCAGGTGGCAGTGCACTCGTCGCGTTGGCCGAGCTGTTTGCTCGAGGATATCGGCTCGATGCCCACGCGGTTCTCGACGACGCAGTCCGCGCGGCCCGGACGCGCGACGATCATCCGTGGGTACAGGCTGCGGGGCTGGAAGCCGCCGTATTGCTCGATCCAGCGGCTGCGGCGGCGCTGGTTGCTGAGCGGCTGTTTACATTCGAAGGAGCTCGCGATCATTTTGTTCGCAAGCTCGCGCTCCAAGTGGCCCTGCGACGGCTCTCCTCGGATCAGGTTGACGATCTCGTGGCGCGATGCGTAGCTAACGTGGATCGTTCCGAGCATGTTCGGTTGGGCTTGGTCCAGATCTCGTATCAACTTGGTTGGCAGCGGGGTGGGGCGCACCTATCGATCCTTGCCGGGTTAGCTGCTCCGGGCGAGAAGAGCCCAAAGGTTCGCGGAGCTGCGGCCATTGCGATTCGAAAGCTGGCGAGTCGCGCAGCTCGGTTTCCGTCCGATGACCTTACGGTCCGGGCGGCGGCTCAGGTACTCGTCGGACTTACTGCGGATACCGCCAATTTCCCAGTCGTTACTGTGTGCGAGGAGCTCGCGGGACTGGCAGGCGACTTGGCCGCCGCGGCGCCGCCGTTACTTGAAGAGCTTGCGCCGGTTTGGCTCGAGTCGCTTGGCCAGATCATCATCGGCGATTCAACCTCGAGCCATCTCGTAGAAACCGCTGCGGCTGCGGCTGAGGCGATCGAGCGCGAGCGCGATCCGGTGCGCCGCGGCGTTACGCGCACGCTGGAACGTACACTTGAACAGATTCCATCGGGACGCCGGGGCAGTGTAGCCATCGCCGAACTCCCTGAGTCTACCTCCGACGAGCTCGTAGGTCGCGCTCTTGCCGACGTGACGCGGCGCAACTGGGGTGCTAGCGCGTCGCGGCGCGCCGGGAAGTGGGTGATCTGGCGCGGCGATCGGTTTCGACGCCGGTTGTGGCGCGTGTTGCACGAGCTGCGAAGCCCGTTGCCAAACAAACGTCAGGCCTGGGTGCATACGGTAGGGCGTACCTATCCCGGTGAGGTCCGGGCACATCCCGGACTTCTGGAGGAGGCGACCGCAACCACCGTGCCCGGCGAGCGCGTTAACGTCGACAGCGAAGGCTCGTGGTGCCGTCACCTGCCGCAAATCGACGATGTGCTCGAGCTGTCGGTGCGAACGCCTCGGTCGGTGCAGATCATTTCGAGTTTAGGGACGACCGTCGTCGACCCACCCCCACGATTCTCCGATCGGGTGCGGAATTGGCTCGCGATTGGATGGAACTACCGCCGTCTGGCCGGGTTGCGTTTGGCGTCGCTACGGGCGTACCGCGATCCGCAACGGCGGCGTTACGTCGAGCAGATGGAGGCCGACTATGGCATCCGGATGCGCTTTCATCCGCATCCGCGCCCGGCGTCCAAGGGAATGCCCGCCCCGGTATCGCGCAACGTGCGCGAGTTGTTCGAAAATCTCGACACTCCCGAAGCGGAACCTCCGCCAGCGAAGGCGTTGGCGCTGCCTGCCGCAGTAGAGCTGGTGCGGCGGTGGTACTCCGACAACGCCTACTATTTTGCATCGCCAAGCGAAAACTCGCAGACGGCGTTGGTTGCATTCGCCGGCGTGCTTGCAACCGTATTTTGGACCCGGGGCTGGATCAAGCGGTGGCAGGTCGACCAGGCGCGGAAGTCCATTCCAATGACGATCGGCGGCTGGGGAACGCGCGGCAAGTCGGGTACCGAACGCCTCAAAGCTGGACTTCTCGACGGTCTCGGTTTTGACGTGTTTGTAAAAACGACGGGCTGCGAAGCGATGTTTATCCACTCGGCGCCGATGCAGCAGCCAGTCGAGATTTTTATCTATCGCCCCTATGATAAGGCGACGATTTGGGAGCAGATGGCGATGTTGCGCCTCGGCGCGCGGCTGCGCTGCCAAACATTCTTGTGGGAATGCATGGCTCTCAATCCGAAATACGTCCAGCTGCTGCAACACGACTGGATGCACGACGATATCGTTACGCTCACCAATTGCTATCCCGACCACGAAGACATCCAGGGTCCGGTCGGTTTCAATGTTGCACAGGTCATTACCGAGTTCATTCCAAAGCGGTCGACCCTTGTGACCAGCGAGACGAGCTACCTGCCGATGTTCAAAGACGTGTGTGCGAGTCGCCAAACGACGATGTACACGGTTGGGGAACGCGAAGCGGAACTCATTGCGGACGACGTGCTCGAGCTGTTTCCCTATCGCGAACATCCGCGAAATATTGCGTTGGTGACTCGGGTAGCGGAAGAACTAGGCGTCGACCCGGACTTGGCCTGCTTGACGATGGCCGAGAACGTTGTCGCCGACCTCGGCGTGCTCAAAGCATATCCGCGCGCACGCGTGCGCGGTCGCTACCTGACGTTCGTGTGTGGCAACTCGGCCAATGAGCGCACCGGATTTATCAACAACTGGCGTCGGATGAAGTTGGATCAGCTCGACGGCGAACGCGATCCGGATAAGCTCGTGGTGACGGTCGTCAACAACCGCGCGGACCGCATCGCGCGATCCGAGGTGTTTGCACGGATTTTGGTCCGCGACGTGGCTTTTGATCGGCACGTACTGATCGGCACCAACCTGCGGGGGCTTCGCGGTTTCCTCGAGACCGCACTCGACGACTACCTCAGCGAAGTGTCGCTCATCGAGCCCAGCGAACTCCGTCCGGGAGACGTTCCGACCGTGGTTGCGGCACGGGTCGCGCGCGAACTTGGAAATCTTCGGATTCCATCGGCGACTTCAGATGCTGCGCTGATCCGGCTCGCGATTTACGCTCGTCCGGCTGGGCTGGTACTTGCACCGGAACAACAGTCTGCGCTCGCAACCGCTATCGCGGCGCTGTTCGATGCCGACCTCAAAGCACCGGTTGATATCGCAGTCGTTCGCCGGGCGCTTTCCGACGACAAGCGTTTGGTTACACTATTGGAGACGGCGCTGGTTGCGGCTCCCGAGCCGGCTCCTCTCGATGATTATCCCGAAACACTGGCGGACCCTGTGCGCGCGGATGCTGTCGAGCACATCGTATTCGAGCTCGCGCGGATGCAGATTCGCGACCGGCTGGAAGCCCGCCTCCGCAACGTGTTCACCCAACCGAGTGAAGCCGCTCGGCTCGAGTTTTTGGCGACGTTTGGCGCGGCCTATCGCGCCATGTTTCTGGCCCAGGTCATTGTGATCGAAGACTCTGGTGCAACCGGCGATCAAATTATCGAGCAGTGTGCGCGCGCTGTGCCGCCAGGCTGCGACGTGTGCCTCATGGGCACCCAAAACATCAAAGGCACGGGGCTCGACTTTGTGTACCGCTGGCTCGCGCTCGACAAAGTCGTTTCATGCCTACGCGAGCAAGCCGGGCCTCGCCACGACCGACGGATGGCCGCACTTCTCGAGCTGGAGGCATTTGAAGACCACGGCATGGTGGATACGGGCTACGCGCGCGCCATGCTTGCGCGCGAGCCGGTGCAGAAACCAACCCCGGATGAGCTCGCATCTCGGCAGCGCATCGCTGCAAAAGTAGAAGTGATTTGGCAGCGTCGAACCAAAGCGCTCGTAGAGCAGCGCAAATCGGGAATGGCCGACCGCCTGGCGGCTTTGGGCGAAGGGTGGATCGACTGGATCGATAGCGCTCGTCGCAGTACGATGGCCAAGTCGATCATCGACGATCTGGTCGCCGCTCGAATTTCGCATCAGCGTGCGTCGGTTGAGATGCGCAAGGTCGTCGGCCGGATCAAAGGTGGATGGCTCATCAAAGCGCTACGGCGGGCCAAGTAGGCCGGCGCAGAGAGCGAGCACCTACCCCCGGCCACTTGGTCGCGCCCCAGCCGATGGGGGACGATTTGAACTTCCAACGCGGCGACCATCGTGGTGTTGTTGGAGCATGAAACGCCCGGCGATGATTGCCGCTGCTCTGTTTCTAATCGCACTAGCGCTCTGGCGCCGGCACCACAAACCGCGCTCGGCTGAGCACCCGTCATTGGGGGCAGGAGGTTCGCCAGCCGCGGTTGCCGGCGCTGCGCCAGTGAATCCGGTACGCGACGCGTACCCGGTGCCGACCAAGGTTCGTAAGATTTCGCGCGAGCAACGCGGACTGCTTGCCGCCGCAATCGCGCGTGCACGAAACAGCGAAACCGCTGCGCCGGCGATCGCCAACGCGGTTTCGCCAGCGTCCGAACCCATCGATGACGTTACGTTGGTAAAGACCACGATTCGCGATGCGATGCGGCAGGTAACGCCGTTTTTGGCCGGGTGTTACGACGCGGAGGGAAGCGCTGCACCGAAGCGGATCAGGGTCGTTGCCGCGCTGACATTGACGGGCGATCCGGAGGTCGGCACCGTCATCGATGCCCAACGTCTTGTCGACGAGCGCGAGGCACCGCTTGCCCCGAGCTTTGATGCTTGCCTTCGCGACGTTTTCGCGGCTTTGGAGATGCCGCCACTTTCGGAATCCGGGCAGGTAGATGTGACCTATCCATTTGTGTTCGCTGCCTCGGAACACGACGCCGCAGGCGAGTAGGCAAGCTGACCGCCGGTGACAAATTATCCGTACTTAACCTTGAGCGCGATGATGCCGAACTGAAGCAGGAGCGTCACCATGTTCGCCACGATCACCGGCAGCGAATGGATCGAGAGCCCGTAGAGCAGCCACAGGGCTACACCCATGCTGAAGGTGGTCACCATGCCCCATGACAGATCACCCGTGGATTTCGAATTCCACGCTTTCTGCAGTTGAGGAATAAACGCAACTGTCGTCAGCGTTCCGGCCGCCAGACCGAGCGTCGTGATGCCATCCATGCGTACACCCTTCTTATCAGCGGAAGCATCTGATCATAACACAGCGGAGCGATACCCGAGGTCGCGACCCCCTTGGGCGCGGCGCACCTAGCGGGCCCAGGACGCCAATTCGGCCCGCAAGCACCGCTTCGCTGCGCAATTCGGTCGCAGATGACGTCTGAATCTCTGGAGCGCGACGACAGCTGCAGTCAGAAGCCGAGTCCCACGACGCGTCGGCGTTTCGCGTACCGCCAGGTCGCGCGCTTGTCATGATTGGCAATTCGCTAATCGCAACGCCATTGGAAAGCCACTGTTTAGGAGTCGGGCGAACGCTCCGCGGCCGTCCCACGAGCTACCGTCAGCGAACCGAGTGTCAAAGCATGGGAGCGCCATCGGCTCAACGCTTGCCGGCGATGGCGGCGATGGCCTGAAATAGTTCACTGCCCGGATCACCAATGGTGCACCACGGTAGCGCAGTAATGCTCTGATCCATGGCGAGTGCGCGCGGAGCGCGGCACACAATGAATGCTTTGTCGCCGCCGTACTCGCGGAGAAAGACGTGGAGGTGGCGGGCATCGCTGGTTCTTGGCCGGTCGCTCCACTTCGCTTCGATCGGAACCAACCGCCCCTGGTGTTCAACCACCCAGTCAACTTCAGGGCCACCTGGATCTCGCCAGAACCGGAGCTTGGCACCAGGGAGGTGTAACCGGAGCATTCGGATAAGCTCGAGCCCAATCATGTGCTCAAAAAGTTCGCCCATGCGCGACGGCCCCAGTTGCGTGCCCTCGGCAGCAGCCAGGCGCCGAACGCCCAAATCAAACAGAAGATACCGACAGCTCTTCGTAAGGCGCTTGCGCGTTGCAGATTTGGTGATGGGTTCGATTCGCTCGGCGATCAGACAATCGACCAAGATCTCGAGATACCCTTGTACGGTTGGCGCGCTTACACCAATCTCCGATGCAATCGCACTCGCATTCACGATGCGTCCGGATTCAAGCGCCGCGCATTCAAGAAACCGGGAAAATGGTGCCATCTTCTTTACCAAAGCCTCTTGGCGGACCTCCTCCTCAAGATAGGTCTCTACGTACGACCGAAGGTCGGATTCGCGATCGGTTTCATCTTCTTGGGAGCGAATACCGGGCAGCGATCCTTCAAGCAATAGTTGGGGTAGCGTCGGAGAAGCATCTTCCTCGAGCGTCAGCGGATCGAGGCGAAGGGAGACGACCCTCCCAGGCAACAAGTTCACCTCGGAATGGCGCCGCAGCTTGCGAGCCGACGAGCCCGTCAACACAAACTGGGCTTGTACCTTGTCGATAAGTTCTTGGGCCACGTCGAGCAACTGCGGAACTTTCTGGATCTCGTCAACAACGATCACCGGCTTCTTCATCCGCAAACCGCGGACCGTGTCGGCAAGCACCGACGGATCGCGCTCGAACCGCTGGCGTTCTCGCGGAGAAATGAGCTCGATGACGAGGTCGGGGTTCAGTCTGCGAAGCAACGTCGTCTTGCCGGTTTGACGCGGTCCCAACAAGAGCACACTCTTCCCGCGCTCCAGATGGCGCGTCAGAGCAGCTTCGAGCGTCCTCTTGAACATCCAAAGTATACTTTCATAATTCGACGTATTTGTAATCCAATAGTTTATTTTTACGGAGAGCGATTTAAGTATTTAATATTATTGATTAATATCAGCATGCGCGATGCGCAAACATAGGCATGATGCTGCGTGGCGGACGGGTCGTCGACCCACGCCAGAAGGTTTGCAATCGCGGCGTTGTGACCGAGCGTACACCTTTGCTCCAACGTGGCGCCGCATGATCGGCCCGGATTGACGCGATTGCCCCGCTACGGCACGGGGCCAGCGTTTGCGCAGGAGCGGCTGACGCTTGAGCGGTGTCCTTGCGAGCGCCGCGAGAAACGAGAAGCTCAGGGCGAGCATCAGCGCGCGTCGGGTTGAGATGCGCAAGGTCGTCGGCCGGATCAAAGGTGGATGGCTCATCAAAGCGCTACGGCGGGCCAAGTAGGCCGGCGCAGAGATCGAGCGCCTACCCTTGTCACTTTGAAAAGCGAGGCCGGTTCCGCCGCAGCTACTGAAGGATGCAGACCTTTGCTGAGCCTGCGGGATTGAGCGTGCTCTTCTCAACGCAGTGATAGCCGTCGCGGCAATCGCTTTGTTGTGAGCATTCCAGCACGCAGATGCCATTGTTCTCTTGAATGCAGGCCGCACCTTCGGGGCAGTCCGACTGCTTGACGCAATCCTTGACACAGCTACCGGCTGGAAAATCGGCGTCCACGACACACTTGGAGCCGTCGGCACATGACCCGGATGGGCCGCCAGATGTCGTGCAACTGCCTCCGACGACCCGGCCGTCCTTGCCTACATCCTCGCTCCCGCATCCCGAAACCATCAGCAACACAGCAGCGACAATAGAAGTCCAACGCACCATCGCGCGATCCTATCCGGTCTCCGCCTTGTGATCCAATTCGCTCCCGATAATCCGCCGTTTCACGGCTCGGCTTCGCTGCACCGTGCGGGGGCGTTCGTAGCCTGAGGGCACGTCGTCGTAAGTCTATGTATTAACACAGTGTTTGTGGGCGTGACGCTCTGCAACGTCGGTAGCGGCTGCACGTCGCGGATCCTCGCATCACTACGTGCCTCGCGGCTTGCGTTGTTGCGGTTGTGCGCGCTAAATGACCGCCTGTGTGCGGTATCTTTGGCGCAGCGTTTGTCGCGAGCGCATATGACGCGGCGGTGGCTCGCCGCACCATCACAGCGCTGTTTGCGTTTAGCGAATCGCGGGGTCGGGAGGCGGCGGGAATTGCGATTGACGATGGCGGCGCCATCAACATCTACAAACAGGCCGGCAGCGTTACCGAGTTCTTGGCCCGGCCTCGACTACAGCGACTTCTCGACGAGTCTCTTCAAGCGACGCTACCTGGGCCGTACGTAGCCGCGGTAGGGCATTCGCGGTTAGCCACCAACGGGTCGCAGGCGAGCGACGACAATAACCAGCCGGTTGCCCACAAGAGCGTGGTGGGGTTTCACAACGGCATCATCGTTAACGATGCAGCTCTGCGTGCCAAGCACGAAGCGCTTGCGCTGCGAGGAGACCTCGATAGCGAGGTGTTGTTTGCGCTGGTCGATGCTCACCTGGCGCGGACCGAAAATCCGATCGTGGCAGCGCGCGATACGTTTGCCGAGGTGGAAGGCTCTGCCTCGATTGCGGCGCTGTTGTCCGAGTACCCGCACCTGTTGTTGGCTACCAACACGGGGTCACTGTTCCGAGTGTGGAGTCGTTCGCGTGGAGTTTTCGCTTTCGCGTCCGAGCGGTTCATTTTACAGCGGCTGTGCGAGGAGATGCCCGAGATGTTTGAGGTCGAGTCGATCGATCAGGTGAAAGCGGGCACGGGCTGCCTCATTGCGCTCCGCGATCTACAAGCCGAAGCTTTCGATCTCGCTCCCCGCTACGCGGCTCCAAGCGAACCAGCGGCGCAGACCGAGCACGGGTTCGCAAAACGTCCTCGCGTGGAGTGGGTCGACCGTGCAAAGGTGCAAAAGGAGTTGCGGCGGTGTGTGCGTTGCATTCTTCCGGAGTCGTATCCCTATGTCGACTTCGATGAACAGGGCGTGTGCCACTACTGTCGAACGTGGAAAAAGATCACGCCCAAAGGGGAAGAAGCGCTGTTGCGCGCGGTTGAACCCTATCGATCGAAGGATGGCAGCCCGGATGTTATTCTTGCCTTCAGCGGCGGGCGCGATTCCTCCTACGGGCTTCACTATGTGAAAACGGTGCTCGGGATGAATCCCGTCGCGTTTACGTACGATTGGGGCATGGTAACGGATTTAGCTCGGCGCAATCAGGCCCGAATGTGCGCCAAGCTCGGCGTCGAGCACATCGTCCGCTCGGCGGACATTGTGGCCAAGCGGCGCTATGTTCGACGCAACGTCGAGGCATGGATCAAGCGACCCGAGCTCGGCATGGTCACTCTGTTTATGGCAGGTGACAAGGAGTTTTATTCACACGCTCGCGAGCTGCGAAAAGAGACCGGAATTCGCCTGGTCATTTTTTGCACCGGCAATATGATCGAAGACGCGCCCTATAAAACTGGGCTCTGTGGTGTGCCGCAGGACGACCACGGCAACATCCTGACCGCGATGTCGTTGCGAAACAAGCTGGGGCTCCTCTGGTATTACGGAAAAAACTACGCGCTCAATCCGGCGTATTTCAATGAGTCGCTGGTCGACACAGCCAATGCGTTTTGGCAGACCTTTGTCGTGAAAGACGATTTTTTGTACCTATTTAGCTATCTCGAATGGCGCGAAAAAGTGATCGTCGACACCATTCGCAATCTGTACGACTGGGAAATCGCTACCGACACGACGACCACGTGGCGTATCGGCGATGGGACGGCCGCATTCTACAACTACATTTATCAGACCATGGCGGGGTTTACTGAAGACGACGTGATGTTGGCCAACATGGTACGGGAAGGACATCTTACGCGCGACGAGGCGATGGAGCGCATGCAAGAGTTTTCCAAGCCGCGGTGGCCGTCGATTCGGGAATATGCCCAGCTAATCGGCTTCAGCCTGGATGAAGTAGTGTCCGCGATCAACGCAGCTCCGCGTTTGCACGACGATTTGGGTTAGCGCCGCGGCGAGTTCTAGGTGAGTTTACGCCGCAACATTCTGTGGAACCTGATTCCGGTTGGCTTACTGGGGCTGGTCGGGCTGGGCGCCAATGTAGCGATTGCGCGCTGGCGGGGGCCGGCGGCACTTGGAGTATTCAATCAGGTAACGACGGCGTACTTTATTGCAGCAGTCCTTGGCGCATTTGGCTTGCCGCCTGCGGTGTTGCGCGGTGTGGCGACGGTGGGGGCAGCCCGCGATGAGGTGCGAGTTGCAGAACTGACCGCCGCTGCAGCCGCAATGGCTACTGTTGCGGGTGCGGTTGTCGCCGCAGCGCTTGCCATGTTGTCGGGTGTTCTCGCCGCGTGGTGGGGGAGCCCCGAAACCGGCGAAGGCCTGTTGTGGGTGGCGCCGGGTGCGTTGTTTTTCGTGATCAACAAGGTTCTGCTGGCAGTGGTGAATGGCCGCGGTCGCATGCGCGCGTTCGCCATCTATACCTCGGTGCGGTATGCGATGATTGGCGTTGGGCTTGCGTGCGTGTTTGCACTGTCCGATCGAACCGGGCCGTTGGGCGCGGTGTGGACGATTGCTGAAGGCGTGCTGCTGATCGTACTCGTAGCCGAAACGGCTGCGTCGTTGCCGTGGCGCGCCGTGACGCCGCGATGGCGGCAGCACTGCGCGGCGTTGTGGGCGTACGGCGGTAGGAGTTTGCCCGCGACGCTCGGTGTGGAATTGAACTCTCGCATGGATGTATGGGTCTTGGGCGCGCTGACGACGGATGCGGCGATGGGGGTGTACTCGCTGGTAGCTACCGTTGGAGAAGGGGTGATGCAGTTTGCATTGCTCGCGCAAAACAATCTCAATCCAACGCTCGTGAGACTAACCCCTGACGAATTGGCCCCGTTCGTGGGGCGCGTGCAACGGTGGTTCATGCCCCTGTTTATCGGAATTTGTGGTGTCGCGACGGTGGTGTATTCGGTGGGCGCTTCCCCGATCGCGGGTGCTGCGTTTAAAGGTGGGGTCGTTGCGTTTGCAACCTTGATGGCGGGGTGGAGCTTGGCCTCCTTCTATCTACCGTTCGCACAGGTGCTCGTGTTACGCGGGCGTCCGCGTACCCACAGCGCGATCGTGAATGCAGGGTTGATGCTAAACATCGCTGTTACGTGGGCGTTGTTTGACGCAATTGGCATCGTCGCGGCCGCCGCTGGCGCAGCTGCAAGTGTCGTCGGCCAAATGCTTGCCACGCGCTATTTTGCAACTGCCGAAATGCGTCGGGCAGCCGAGTTCGCTCGCCCCGCGGCCACGATTAGCAGGCCGCACAGCGCACACACAACCAACCAGTGCCCGTAACGATAGTCGCGCGACGGCGCGATAAAGAACAGGCTCGCTTCGAGCCCTAACCCAGACAACATCAGCGCGCGCACTAGCGCATCGCGATAGCCGACAATGCCAACAAGCATAAGAATGGGGAGAAACCACGCTAACGTTGTCCATGAAAACCAAGCGGAGGCTGTGAGATAGGCGCGTTGAACCCGCGACCATTCTCCAGGTGGATCCGACGGCGCCCAGTGAAGCAGCGTACGCGTGTGGAGGTGTTTCCACCACAGGTCGGCGCGATGAGCCAGGTATTGGCGCGGATAGTCGGCGATGGTGGACCACCACGCCGCAAACAGCGCTTCGCGGACATCGCGAGGCAGAGGAGTCGTGACGCCGGTCATCGGCAAATCGAACAACGGTGCCTCACCCTCGATCAGCGGCAAGAAGTTTCCAGCTCGATGGACCTTGTTGAGATGCGCGTGAATGTCGGCGGTGACGCGCAGGCGAGTGCCAGCGAGGCGTTTTGCGAGGTCGGAGTCGGGCAGCACTGGCGACACGCGGTGGAGCGTGCCCGCGATGTCCATCACGGCGACCGAGTTGTACCAAAAGTACAGCTTGCGCGATGTCAGCGCCGCGTTGAACGCGAAAGCTCCAGTGACCATGGCGAGGCTTGCGAGCAGGCTGAGCGAGTAGCGTTTGAGCCACGGCATCCCAGGCCGAATTTCGAACACCAGAAATATTAACGGCACGGTAGCTGCGAACGCGTTGTGCCGCATCGCGGTACCCAGGCCGACGCATGCGAGTCCGAGAACGAGACGCCATCGGGGGACCGGCGCGTCACCCGGCGCTGGCGCCACCAAGAGCGAAAGGCCAAACATCACCCAGCCGGCCATCGAACAGTCTTTCCAGATCGCGAAAAACACCAGCAAATTCTGCGGCAGCAGGCAAATGACGAGCGCGACCCACGCTGCCAGGCGTCGCTCCACGCGCGAAGCCAGCAGGCGATAACAGCCGACGACGAATAGACCGGTTTGCAACAGCAACATGCCCAATGGTCCGCGCACAACGAAATCGCACAGGCTCCATAGCCAAGCCATCGCGGGAGGATGGGCATCGGAGTAGATGCCGGTGCGCGCCTCTGCCAGCTGCTCGACCGAGTCGAAGGTCATCACCCCCGGATAGGCGAGCAGCCACATGGTCATCCACGTGCCAATCACAACGCAGGCTGGGGGAACTTGGGCGACGAGTTGCACCGCCCTGGACGTTATGCGCATTGGTATCGACTATTCGCTTCTATCTTCGTTGTTATCGCACTGTCGGTTGTCCAAACGACATAGCTGATACTCGAGGTTGCGAATCTTTTCTATGGTGTTCGTATGATACGCAGTGACCTCAAAAATGAAGTCCCTAGGTGGAAGTTGGTTTTTCTCATCTAACGTTTTCATTCGTTTTGCGAACCGCTCTAATTGTTTCAATAGGGCTTCGTAGTTTTTTTGGACGTCTCCGGACAGCGCTTTATGGAGGGGTTCTGGATCCAAGTACCGTATTTTTTGACCGACTCCATGGAGTTTCTGCCGTATTTGGATGAGCTTTGTGTGCATCTCCCTGAACGGATTCTTGTCGTTGTCGGGTGGCCGGGGGCTTCTTTTTCCGGTTTTTGGGGCGCTGGTTCCCGGTGCGAAACGGTAACCGCGGCGCCGTGCGCGTGCGCTGGACCGTTTGGTTCACCCGCTAGGTCGTGCCAGCCACGATCGCAAGGCGAGTACATACGAGGGAGATAGCGAGGTGGCTTCTGAATCGGGCCGGGCGGGGTTCCGGGAACCTCCGGCGCGTTGTCGCCGAGGCCCGGGTCTTGCGCTGCACGAGCGATCGTCTGCAAGGCATGCACGTCGTATGTCATCGCAGTGTCCCGGCTGTCCCGTTGTGTGCGCTACGCTAGCAGTTCACATCTGGGGTTGGCCAGGCCTTTGTATCGAGAGCTGCGGTTCAGCGAAGCAGGCGTGGCAAGCGAGGGTTCTGCGAGCGCCGCCACAAGATTCCATCGAGGATGTAGTGCGTGAGTTGAGGTGCGGCGAGTGCTGGCACGAGCATAGCGAGCGCGAAAGTTGACGCTGTGCCGCTGTCGCCAAATAACCACGGCCGATCGTGCCACACCGCGCGGTCCCACAGGAGTTCCTCGCAATACGCTACCGCCCACAAGGTGGCGAGAAATGGCAGAGCTCCTCGCGACAGCAAGCGTGCGGCCGGTCCGTGGGGGGCATCGACACTGGCGCTGCGGGCGTAGTGGAATACCAGGGCGAGATACGGAATGCCGTGGATAAATACATTCGTTACGGTAAACGCATAATCGGAGTTGGTTGCAACGATACCGACGTACCAGCATGCGGCCGTGGTCCCAACCACAGCGTGTTTGCCCCAATTCGTCGTTGGACCGTCCGCGGCATGCGCGCGGCGTCGATGCGCGGCGACAATCGCAGCGAGCACGTAGGCCACCAGCGCGATTGCCCAGACCGCACCAGCGCAGCGAGCGAAGTAACTGGGTAGTGGTACGAGGTCGCCTTCGCGCATCCACCAAAACGCTTTGGGTAGTTGAGTGTGCCATACCAACAATGGGCAAAGCGTTGCGGCATAGATGGCGGTGGCATCGATAGCCCGCCCGAGCCGCGAGTGTTCGCCGGCGCGTGCGCGATACATCGCGACCCATCCCCACTGCTGGCGAACGAAGTGAAAGATCGCGAGGTACGCGACCACGCGCCAAAAACTCGCTTCGCCTAATTGATAGAGCGCAATGCCGATCAGCCACGCCGCGATGGGAACGACAAGATAGAGCGTGCGCCGGCGATGGAATTCCACCGGGTCGAGGTAGACGACAAACGCCGTTGACCATACATGAGCGACATCGACCATCAGAACGCCGATGATCCACGACCATTCAGGTCCATCGCCATTGGGTGGAACACCCAATGCCGGACCGAGCGCAACCAGCCCAAGTGCGATTGCCGCAGTGCCGACGAAGATCGCTAGATCAAGACGCGGCGACCACAACCACGGCGAGCGCATCGGTGAGTTCACGTGTGCCCCTGCAACGCCAACCTAACCTCGCGAGCGCACCGCAAGCCGTGGTCGAACGCTTCTTCAAATAGCGCGATCCCACTGGCGTCGGTGTGCGCAAAGTGAATGTGTCCGATCGGTTGGGCGCGTAAGGCCCGGGTTCCATCGAACAACGCACCCACCGTCGGACGTGCCATGCCGTGGCCCCAAAATGCAACGTCGACTCGGGTGACAAGCGAACGCAGATCCGGGTGCGCTCGCGATAGATCGGCGAGCGCAACTTCTGCCCACTCGTCGCGTCCAGCACCCAGCACACGTCGACGAGACGCCTTGGCGTCGAGGTCGGTGAACGGGTAGTACCAGGTCCACACGGTCGGTCCGGTGTCCCGTCCGCGCTGGTGAGTGGCAGAGACGTAGCCAAGACTTGGACTTTGGCGCAACACGTTGTCCCACGCAGGGGGCGCATCGGATCGTTCCCGCGGTCTAGCTGACAAGTGCAGGTTCGCCACCGCCCATGGCGAGGTCTCCACCACAGGCTCAGTGCGGTGTCGTAGCGGAGCCACGATCCGGCGTGCGACGTGACGCGGAATCGCGACGATCGCGCGCTCCGCCCGAATTCCCACGGCACCATCAGGTCCAACCGCCGTCAGCTCGACGTGGCGGCCGCTATCGGAGACCTCGACAACGGCAACGCCGGTTTCGATCGCGATGCCGCGCGCCAACGCCTGGATCAATGGTCGATTGCCATCCGGCCACGTCACAAGCGGTTCGGGCTCGGCTGCCGGTCGAGTCATGCGCGATGCAAAGTAGAACAGGCCCGCCCACGCGCTCGTGTCTCGAGCCAGTAGGCCATAGTCATCGCGACATGCGTAGTCGCAAAGCCACAACAGGCGCTCCGACGTAAGCCGGCGCTCCGATAGCCAGGTTGCGAACGACTGGCGATCGAGTGCAGTCGGCTCTGCGGCGTCTGAGCAGCTAGAGATCGGAGTCGCAAATGCGCGGCGGCCGGTTGCATCGCGCCAATTAACCCAGTGATCGATCTCGCTCTGGAATCGACGGTATTGCGCGATGTCATCGGCCGATGCCCCAGCGGCCAGGTACAGGCCCGAATACCACCGACCGCGATAGAACACGCGCTCCTCGGGTTCCCTGCAGCGCAACTCCTCCGACACGATCGGCGCCCCGTCAGCGCGCCAGTCCTCGATCGCCCCCATCTCCGACAGCAAGCCGATCAGATCGGTCTGATGCGATTGAGGCGCGACGATGTAGTGTGCCCCCCAGGGCATCGGAGTGACGGTGTCATCCTGGCCGCGAGCCGTGCCGCCGATGTCATCGGCAAGCTCGAGAACGAGCACATCTCGCACCCCAGAGCGCCGTAGCTCCCATGCTGCGGCGAGGCCGGACGCACCCGCACCGACAATCACGACGCGCGCTTGGCGCCACCGGTCCGGTGCAACGCGCACGGGCACGCCATCGCGAACCGTCGCGTGGCCGCGTTGTTGTCCCGTATCCAGAAGTACCCCGGGCGGAAGGCCGCGTACAGTTCGGCAACCGAGTGTCGCGGCCACCGGTGTTCCCAGGAGCATCGCGACAAAGTCGCGCCGCGACGGGGCCCCGAAGGAAGTCCCCTTGGGGGGCGCCCCGAAGGAAGTCCCCTTGGGGGGCAGAGTGGGGCGCTTCATTGCCGTCGTTCTAACAGGTTCGCTGCGCGATGGGGGCGACGGACCCTTTGGGCACAGACTCGGCCCATCGCAGATCGGCTTGTCACTCCACGGCGTGACCTGGGGCTTGCCTGCTCACCATCGCAACAGGTCTTCGGTCGTGATTTTCTTGGTTTCGACCTCCGGGAAAAAACGATAGTAGCTTTCGACAATACTTTTTCCCCCCGTTTGCCTCCCTCCAATTACGGACACGCCCATCGTGCCGACGACCTTGGTTGGAGCCGACCGGTCGTTCGAGAGCCGTCCGTGTTCCAGCGCGGTTTTGATGCGGCTCACGGCGTGGGAATTTACGTCCGCCCGCCGCAAGCCGGGTTTTGAAACCAGATTCATCAGGTGCTCGTGATCCTCTTCCGATAGGTCAAACCACCATTCGACTTCATTGATCACTACGGGGCGAAGTTCACGCGGTTTGACTCCATTCAAACGGCGACCCGTTTCGAAACGATAGCCGGCTTCGTCTTTTCGGATGGTACCGCCGAAGTCGACAACCGCAGCGCCTTTGTCTTTCCCGTTTCTCGCCGAACGAATTTCGACTTGAACATATTCCATCTGGGCCGACAGGATGCTGGCCGGTTGGCCACGCGTCTTCAGATATCGCTCGATATCTTTGCGCGCCCAGGTTCCTCGCTGTACCAACTCCTGGCACAACCCTTGCCGGAGCGGCGTGGTTTTGATCCACACCTCTCGCCCGTCGGGAAGGCTAATCGGTAGCGCGACCCTTTGGGTGTAGACGGTAGCGCCGTTTCCGGAGCTTGCGGTTTTCTTTGTGCCGGCGCGCTCTCGAGGCGTGGACATCGCGGAAACCGTGCCAACCGTCTCGGCCGGTGTCTGTTCGGCAAGCGTGAGGGGCGAAGGGACCAGCCAGCGTGCGGCCAATGACATGGCGTTCGATTGAACGGCGCGTTCGATCAGCTCTGTCAGGTATCCCAGACTCTCCTGTGCAAGCTCCGTTGGGATCAGGCCGTCTGCGGTGGGGACTTCCAGCACTGCCGGGACATCCAACGCTACTTCGCTGGCTTCGAGCGCTGCCCCCTCGGCTCCCGCCAGTCCCTGCGCCCCCACCGCTGCGGCGAGCAGAAGGCATCCGGTCTTGATCGCGTCGCGCGCTGTACGGATGTCGTCCTGATTGCCATTGGCGCGCCATGCGATCCCAAACCCGTCCGTCAGGTGGACAAACGCAGCAGAGGTCGCTAGTAGCGCGACCGGCATGCGTAGCTCTCGAGCGAGGGCCAACGCGAGGATCGCCATTGCCTTGCCGAATGGATGGAGGTGCACCGCAAGGAGTTTTGCGGCGAGGGCGACCGCGCCCGCGATGCCCAGGCTCGTGAGGAGCGTCTCCGCGGTCTCTTTTACCGGAACGGCGTCCCAAAGATCCTGCGCGCGTTGCATGGCGCGTTCCGACTCCGTTTGCCAAGAGCCCGGTTCCTGGTTGGGATCGGGGCGAAGCGGCGTCGGATCTGCTTGACGTCCGAGCTCCTCCGGCCAGGTACCCTGCTGGGCGCGGTTCACGCGGAAAACGAACGCGCGCGACTGGTTCTCTACGGGAGGCGACATTCCCTCGGCAGCCATCGACGCCGTAGGGTCGAATTCGGGGGACGCGAGGAAGTGCCCTCGTGGGATCGTCTCAAAAGCCACGTGCGGTACCACCACGGGACAGCTGTATAGAACAGGTTTTGGCAGAGCGCGGCAAAAATCGCATTCCGGAAGAAAAATTTCGCCGCGCCTGGCACTGGGCTTGTCGCGAGCACCGTCGTTTTCGACGGCTGGTTACGGCGCGCACGGTTGCGCAATTGGAGACGTCAAGTCTACGTTTGCGACCATGTCGACCGAGACCTTTCGCCGCGCGACCAACCTCGAGTTGTTTCTCGATCTCGTGTTCGTATTTGCGGTCGCCCAGATGACGACGATGCTCGCCCAGGGTCTCACACCGGAAGGAGTGAGCAAGGCGCTGTTGTTGATGTGGCTGGTATGGTGGCTGTGGTCGCAACTCACATGGGCCGGTTCGGGCGTGGACTTTGAACGCCACGCCCCCGCCCAGATCACCGTTTTGTTCACGATCCCCCCAACGCTGGTGATGGCGGTCGCGATTCCCAATGCCATGACTACCACCGGGCCGCACTTTGGGATCGCCTACCTCTTGGTGCAGGGTTGCGCGCTCACCATCCTTCAGCGGTCGATGCGTCACACCAGAGAGCGTCGGCAGACGTTTTACGCGTACGCAGGTCTGGCGAGCATTGGTCCCGTACTGGTGGCTGTCGGTGGATTGGCCGAGGCCAACGTTCGACTGGCGCTATGGATCGCTGCTGCGCTTGCAGGAATCGGGGGTGCGCTCGGATCGGGAACGCGGCGGCCCCACGATTCTCGTGCGCACCATTGGACGATTGATCCGGGACACTTCAGCGAGCGCCACGCCTTGTTCGTGATCATTGTGCTCGGGGAGCTTCTGGTCGCGGTCGGCGCGAATGTTTCCGTCGACAAATTCGCCGACAGCCTCGTTGCGCTTGGGGTCGCTGCTGGGCTGGCGTGCGTCATGTGGTGGATGTATTTCGCATATATTCCGAAAGTAACGGAGCACGCGCTCGCAGCAACACCGCCGCACGAGCGAGGAACGCTTGCCCGCGATATGTTCTCGTTTGGTCACTTTCCAATCGTGGTGGGGGTCGTTGCCGCTGCGGTGGTGGTGAAACACATGGTCAAGCACCCGTATGACCCAATGGCTCGGGCTGACCAAGTCATGCTGACGCTATCGATTGCCTCGCTCGTAGCAGGATTCATGGCCATCCATTGGCGCAACAATCGGGGTGTTGCCGTAGAGCGTCCGATCACCGCTGCTCTCCTGGTGGTGACCGACTTTGCCGTCGGCCGCGCCATACCGAGTGTTACCATGATCGCGATCGTCGCAGTTGCTTACCTGGCGATGCACGCCGTGACTGTGCACCTATTGCCGAAGCGTTACGAGCAGTAGCGGCGAATGACGTCCTCGAGCCGGCCCCGGTCCCATGGTTTCGCAACGTGATCGGCGGCGCCTTGCTTTTTGCCCCAGAACACGTCGCTCTCGTTAGATTTTGAGGTCACAAGGACCACTGGAATCGACGAGGTCTCGGTGTCTTTGCTCAGCATCCGGCAGGTTGCGAAGCCATCCAGGCCAGGCATCACCACGTCGAGAAAAATGAGAGATGGCTTATGCTGCTTTGCGAGAGCGATGCCCTCTTTGCCATCGGCGGCTAACAACACATGATGTCCAGCTCCGCTAACAACTCTGGCGATCAATTCGCGATCGGTTTGGGCATCGTCGACGATAAGAATGGTGGACACTTGAGACTCCTGCGTTCAGGTTGTATGGGCGATACGAGGTTGCACAAACCCCATCATACGATATCGAACTCTCGCACTGCCAGACGGTTTTGTAGATCATGTCGCGTCGATACTCGAGCGTAACGCCGACAAAGCACCACTCGAGCGCACCAAGCTACATGTCGTGAAATCGACGTGATCCCGTCAGCGCCAGTTTTCGAGTTTTTCCTCTCGGTATTATCGTCTGGCGTTACCTGCCGAATAGTGGCGGTAACGCGACGGAGCATAACGAAGCGATCGGCGATGGATCGGCGGCCCGAACCGATCAAAACCACTGTGGCGAGGTACTAGCTACGCGTAGGCCAAGGTAGTGCGATATCCCGTAAAACCACACTCGTCCAGACCTCGATCGTGTCACTGCCACCGCCGCCATTCGTGCTCGTAGTAGCGGACGAGCACCTGATTATCGAGTCGGTTGACCTCCGCTGCGACGGGGGTCATGTCGGCCGAGAACTGAAACATGGCAGCTAGGGTGTCGTCGTTGAGAAAGCGATGGCGGCCCGGTATCTGCCGAGGAGGGTCGAAGGGTTCTGCGCGTGCGAGCGCAAACCCCCATACCCCGAAGGACGGGACTGCGACTTGATAGGGATGGACAGTCAGGCCTGCGGCCCGCATGGTCTCAACGACGCACCAAAATGAACGTCGAGCAAATAGCGGTGACGTGGTTTGCACCGCAACGGCGCCGCCAGGAGCGAGGTGCGCGCGCAGACGGCGATAAAACAACTTCGTATATAGCTTGCCCAGCGCGAAGGTATTCGGGTCGGGGAAGTCGACGATCGCCACGTCCCACTGACCCCTAGCGGGTCGGCCAGAGTCCGAATGGGACGGGGCCTCAGCGAGCCAAATCATTGCGTCGTCGTGTACTACGGTTACTCGCGGGTCAAAGAATGCGCCGCGGTTCAGAGCGACCAACGGCTGAAAGCCGCGCGCGAGGCGGACCATGGCTGGATCGAGCTCAACGAGGGTGACCGACTCGATGCTGGGTATTGCAAGCACTTCTCGCAATGCAAGGCCGTCGCCACCCCCGAGGATGAGCACGTTGCGGGCCGATTTCCCAGCCGCGGCGATCGCTGGCGCAACGAGAGCTTCGTGATAGCGGTATTCATCAGCGGCCGAGAACTGCAGATTGCCGTTGAGGAACAGGTTGAATCCGGCCCGATTCGCTGTCACGACGATGCGCTGATAGGACGTGGTCTGTGCGGCGAGGATCGGATCGGCGAACATTTCATCCTCCGCGCGCGCGGTCAGCCAATCTGCCTTCACAACGCCGATAACGAGGAGTAGCGCAAGGCCGACCGCGCGGACGCGTAGCGCTAGAACTCGCGAACCGAGTAGCGGCTCTAACAACCATGTCCCCCATAGCCCAACGAGGCAGTTGCATAAGCCCATGACCAATGAAGTGCGGACTAAGCCGAGGCGCGGCACGAATAACAGCGGGAACAACAGCGCCGCGGCCAGTGCGCCGACATAGTCCACGCTGAGGACGCGCGAAACCAAGTCTTTGAATGCTAATTGCCCTGATAGCAGGCGCATGAGGAGCGGCAGTTCAAGCCCGACTAGAATGCCGATAGCGGCAACGAACGCCAGTAGCACGATCTGAAAGTGACTCACGATTGGGAACGTCAGGAACAAAGCCGGGGCGGACGCACCGCCGAGCAATGCGACCGCGAGCTCGACTTCGATGAATTTTCGCGCGAGTTTGGTGTCGACCCATCGCGATAGCCACGCTCCTACGCCCATCGCCGATAGATACAAGCCAATGACCAACGAAAATTGTGTGACCGAATCGCCGAGCAGGTAGCTGCCAAGCGTTCCAGCGAGCAGTTCGTATACGAGTCCGCACGTCGCGACGACGAAGACATTGAGGAATAGCCAGGCTGCAGGAAGGCGGACGGTCGGCTCTGCCGGCGAGCTGGCGTCAGCCATGAATCGACGCACCGACGATGATCGCGATGCCGATCATCACACCGGCGATGATGACGCCGACCGCGACGTTGTGATCTTGCTCGATCTCTTTATGAAACGAAAACGGCGCGACTTTCTGCATGATCCAGAACGCTGCGGCGAATACCGCGAGTCCCACGCCTGCAAACGCTACCGACGACACAATCGTTTCGCCTAGTGTATCTAGCTTCATCACTTTCCTCCGTGGAATCCCGAGTGCCAAAAATGAAACGAGCGGTAGCCGCCTGGAGATGACCGAATACCGGCGGGCACGGCTTCGCGTTTGGAACTACGAACCGGAACCCATCCCGTGGTCCCTGCGTACACCCACAGTCCCAGTGCCACAGTCGCTAAGGCGGCGTAGACAACCACTACTTTCGACAGCTGAGGTTGGGGAACGGGCGGCTGATCCGGCGGGTTACTCATCACCCGTCCTCACTCGTGCGTAGATCAAAGGCGCCGTGTTGCTGTCGCTCCAGCGGCGGCGTTCAAATCGATAGGCGTACAGCCCCAGCAACAGCGCGGGTGCGAACACTCCGACCGCGGCGATGATCGCGAGCCATTGGCTAAAGACGTCTTGCCTTACTGCGACCCGAACCGCCGGTAGCTCGCCAGGGCCGCTCGCGTTCAGGCGAAGCACGTAACGTCCTGCCGGGCGCGCTGGGAGCATAAAGGATGCATTGGTCGACCCCTCCATCCAGGTCTCACCTCCGTCTGTGCCGTAGTAGTACTCCATGTCGCGATCAAAGCTGTCAAATGCGCCGCTGGCCTCATCGATGAGGTCGCCCTCGATCGACAGCCACGAGTTAGAAATTGTGGCCCAAACCTGAATCTGGACGTTCTCGCCACCGGTGAGGTCGAAGGGGTCGCTGAACCACACCAGGCTAGGCGATAGCGAGGGGGATGTAGCGTCTTCTGGATTGGAACGCAGTTCTGTCGGAGCGAATTGAGCGGTCTGGGTCGTGATGGTTCGGGTCTCAGAGCGGCCTTGGAGAATGAGGAAGGTTAGGCCAAAGGCAAAGGTTGCTACGACCACAGCGGTCCCGATCCCCCGAAATCGCGGCGGCTGGTTTGGGGCGACCTTTCGCGGCGCTCGTTCGAATTCGATCTTGTCCCCAAAAGCAGTCCGCAGTTCGGTGACCGACACATAGCGCCCCAGCGACCAATTGCGCTCATCGGCGCTGCTCTCACACGACAGCATGGCGGGAGGCGCGATATAGTCCTCGCTGGACACCGTCTCACCGATCTCAACGCGCCAATAGAACTCGCCGACTACGCGATCGACGACAAGTTTGGCCGCCTGAAACTGGCGGAAGCGAACGCCATCATACGACACGGCGAATCGCCCCAGTTCGACGGCCGCCGGCGATACCGGCTGGACGTAGCTCCAGTGCCCATCGGAACGCACCAGCCAGCGAAATCCCAATATCGGAGCGTGAAGTAGTATTTCGTCGAAAGGGTAGGGTTCGCCATCGATGATCGCGCTGCGTTGCACGTAACCGATCGCAGTCAGCTCCGTGTCCTCGAAGCGGCACGTCGACCCCAACGCGATCGGCGACTTGCCTCGCTCGCCGAACGCGAGCTGGCTGAGAATGCGGAGTTCCTGGCTGTCCGCGTCGAGCAGCGCGCCGCAATACGGACACGCGATGCACAGTGTCTCTTTGGCGCGCAGCTCCAACGAGCCATTGCACTGGGGACATGCGAGCCGCCGCGAGGCAATCGTCGGCTTGGGCGTCGCCGGCGCTTCGCCCCCGCTCAGCGACAGCTCGGCAATCGTGACTTGATGTCCCAGGTAGAGCGTGGGTGGCTGCGGCTCGCCCTTGGTGCCGAAGTCGACGGTTCCGAACCGGCCCGATGCGTCGCCGAGGTCGGCAAATCGGAACGCCGCTCCCGGCGCGAATCGATACGGAATTTCGCCCTCTGCAGACAGGTACTGAGCCTCACCGCGCTCAAGGACCTGGAATGTCGACCCATCCGGCATGGGGATCGAACTTCCCGGCGCGGCCTGGTCATACTCGAGTTCAATCGATCGAGCGAGCTCGAACGTCATGTAGTAGCGGCCCTGCGCTTCGGCCAGCCAGCCCCAGTTGCCGTCGTCCATCTTGGCGTACCACTCCTGCCACGTGCCCCCGGCCGGATGGCGCAGTTGGGTGCGGCCGACGACGAGGAATCCGAGCCCTCGATAGCGCCCCTCAGAGAACAATCGAATCGGTGAATCGATGTCGACGAGATCCGCGGTGCGTCCCAAGGTTTCAGTTCCGCGATCGGTGCGAAGTACGGCGCTGCGACAGTGCGCGCACACCCGGACGAACGAGTCGTCGTAGCGAAACTCAACCGGGGCACCGCACGTTGGGCAATTCGTCTTCACGGGCTTAGGCCTTTACGCCCCGCACAAAGCGGCGCAGCTCAACCTGTGAAGCGCCGAGATAGCGCGCGAGCAGCAGCTGCCAGTTCACCGGCGCATGCGGACGGCAACAGTACAGGTCTAGGCTCGCAAAGTTCGACTCCGGGAACGTATGAATTGCGAGATGGGACTCGGCGAGCAAATACAGCGCCGTAATGCCTCCGGGGTTGGGAAACGTATGGGATTGCGGGGTACCAACGACGACGAGCCGTAGCTCTCGGACGACTTCGTCGAGGACTCCCGTAACCGTGGTCGTTGTACGGAGTCGATCTGGATCGCAGCCGTACGCATCAACGATGTGGGAGCTGCCTCCAGTCACGGCACGAACCCTATCAAAACTCCGCTGAGCAGGTGTGGTGTTTGTCCGCTCCGTTCAGTCACCCGCTGGTACCTTGAGGTACCGGGAGATTGCTGTTCTGTGGTCGGGAACGGAATCTGAGGGTTCCACTGCCGTGGAATCTCCGGCCGCCGGTCGACGAGCGTCCACGCAGCGGCACTTGCGCGCGTTGGAATGCAGGTTGCTTCAGGCAGAGTCATGCCTAACTCAAAACCCATCTGGTTGTTCACCCTTCTTGTCGCTGCGTGCGCGGAGTCCTCAACGATGCCGCCGTTAGTCGTCGATCACGGCGACGGCACCTACTCGTTGGCGCCCCCGGAAGACGTTGATGCCTCAACGACTCGGCGCGACGGCGCACTGACCTGGAGGTACGCCGGTCAGGCCCGCCACTCGCGGAACCCGAAGCCGATCACCGAGCACACCTACGTCGGGGCTGCGCGCACGCAGACTACCGATGAGCAGCGCATTCTCGGGACGATTCGCGAAGACGATGATGGCTCGCGGTGGATCGTAAGCGCGGTCGACATGCCGAAAGTGCGCGACATGGTGGCAGCGCGCGATGCTGCTTCCGGCGAGGTTGCGCGTGGGCTCACCGTTGATGACCCGAGTCGCAAGGTAACGGCCGAGGAGCCTGTGGGGCGGCGCATGACGATCAAGCCGAACTCATGGGTGTTCGACGACTGCGACAATTCGGGCGGCCTGTTTGCAACCGACGACGACAACCACTATTGGGAGACCACCGACAACCGGATCGCCGTCGGCGCCGACAGCTCGCGTCGCAAGGCGATGGTGCAAATCGGTCGCGTGATCCCCGGCGTCACCTGCCCGTATAACGGCGACTACATCGCATGTCTTGCCGATCCGGACCCAGAAATTAGCGTCGATTGGTGCAAAAGCCACGTCCTCAACTGTCAGAACCAGGAATCGCATACCAGCGCCGTTTGTACTGGTACCATCCTTCGCCAAAACTTCGTCGTGACCGCCGCGCACTGCGTGTACGACGACAACAACCTGTCGATCGCGAATTCTTCGATCAAGGTCAAGCGGGTCGATGGCGTAGAAGACGGCTGGCTCCCGGTCTCTAGTAAATTTATCGACGCCGGCTTCAATCCAGAGTGGGACCCAAGCGATGATTGGGTACTTCTTAAGCTCACGGCGCCGCTGACTGCTCCGTTTTTTGACATGGACATCTCAGGTGCATCCGACACGACTCTATCGAACCTTTCGCAGGTCTCGAACTTGGCCTTCCCAGCATTTGCGCCGAACTGCACGTCGAACAGCAGCGTCGGCATGTTCCTGGCGAACGGCGATCTGGGCGCGATCTACAGCGCGCGGGTAAATTTCAAGTTGGATGGTGGCCCCCGGCACTCCGGCTCGCCGATATTTTTCTGCCCGGGCGGCAACAACAACGACACCTGCGAAGATGACGAAAAAGGGTTCATCGTCAGCGTGTGGACGGGGTGGAACGGCTTCGAAACGACGATGGTCGGTGCAAAGGGACCCGAACAGCGCACTGGCGCGATCGCGATCATGGACTCGAACCCGCCTTGAGCGGTGCGTGGGGCACGCTGGGAACCTCTGCGATCGCGGTGGCAGGCTCCGCCGAATCGCGGTTTTGTAGCTTCGGAACTACTTCCGGCTCGGGCTATTGGCGGCTGTTGGTTCGCGGCACGCAATCGTAGCCCCATCGCAGGTCGTCACTGAGAGTTCGACCTTGGCGCCAGGAGCGCTCGCTTCGGCGTGGCCGACGGCGACCACATATTCGGCCGGCACGCCGCGGCGAACCAGATACGCGCGCACCTGATCCGCGCTTCGCTGCGCGAGCTTCTGCGCCTCCGCTTCGCTATGGCCTTTGGGCGTCGCGTACCCCTCAATCGTGATCGTGTTCCAGGTGAGGTTCGACTTCCACGATCGGACGATCTCGTCGGTCTGCGTGGTCGCGGCGGTACCGGCGCGCAACTGCGCCGGATCGAACGCGGCGAGCTGCACTCGACGCGGCTTGCCCAAACGCGCGCCGCGCACTCGGTCCGCCCCCATAGGCACCGGCTGATACGCAGAACGCGCACCTTTCGCTTCTACTTTTTCGATGTTTTGGATCTTGTTGTCACTGGTCGGCCCAGAAGGCAGGTATCGAGGATCCGCCACGCGCAGATTTTCGCTTGCTCGAGCGGGCGGCAATTCTGCTTTGGACTGCTTTACCTCGCTCAAGTTTAGCGCGCGCGACCGCTTGGCCTCAGACTCTCCGAGAGTCGCGCCCAGTTGCGTCGCCACCTTCGCATCGGACTTGGCCACTGGCTCCGAAGAGGCTGGTAGCGGAAGCGCGAGAATCGTTGCAATGAGGACGCCCTTGCTCATCCCTCCAGGATACTCATTTCGAGCCGCCGCGATAGGTGTTCCGAGATGCCACACGTCGGTGTGTCGACCCGACCCGCTCGAACAAGCGACGAGATCGGGTCGCGCTCGAACGAACTCCGGAGCGTGCTCTGAGCGTATTCAGGGAGTTGCGGACCGACCAAGGCTCGCCGTAGCCGCCGGTCTCGTATAATGTCCCTGTCGTGCCAGAGTCGGAAAAGCAGTCGGAAAAGCAGTCGGAAAAGGCGTCCTCTGAGGGCGAAAAACAACTAGCGGCAGCGGAAGCGCAGGCAAAAGCGCGGTTCGAAAAAGCGATGAAGGAACTGCGAGAGGGAGCGTATCGCTTTAGCTCGCGCGCTCGAGGCCAGGCGGAGCTCATCATCGAGGAACTCATCGATCCCGAAGGCGAGACCGTGCTCAACCTCGCAGAGGTCGAGGGGGATCCCGGGGCGAGCGCGCTCGGCCAGTCGCTGGAGCTGATCACGTTCGACACGTGGCTGTTCGGCCAGATCGGTGACAAAGACGCGCTCGATCTCAAGGCCGAGGAGCACTGGGAAGTTTGGTTCACCTACGGCGCGTGGATCGGTGAGACCATGCGCCGGCGGCACGGCGGCCAGTGGTTGATGCTGGGCGACGATCCGCACACCTGGCGGATCGGATTTTCAAAAATCTTCCTCGAAATTGCGCCGTTCATCTTCGCCGAGCAGCTTTTGCGCACGGGGTCGGGAGCAACCAAAAAAATGGTTACCGAGATCGAGCGAATTCGCGGTCTCCATGAGGAGCACAAGCAGCACGACAAGGGACCAGCGCTCGATCGGTTTTTACCGCAGCATTACATTCGGCTCCACACAGTGCCTCTGGGGCAGTGGATGGCGATGGACTTTGCGAACCTCGCCAAGCTGTGGAACGAGGAGTCGGTTGCAAAATTGGTGGTGGAGCTAAAGGAAAAGGGGCCGCGTTTGGGGCCGCAAAATGCACCGGTCGTCGACCAGATCGTTGCCGCGCTGGCCAAGGCAAATCAACAGGCACCGATCGCAAAACAGACTAACGATCGCGGGTTGTTCGAGGCGATTGCGCAGATCATCGCGCTGCGGCGTGCCACTGGACCGGTTGCAATCGACATCCTGGAGCGCGTGGTCATGCCAGCCCTGCACGTCGGCATGCCGGAAACATTTCCACCGCTCGATGAAGACGATTTCGCAAGCCTCCGTAAGGGCACAGAATTGTTTGCCTTTTTTACAGAGATCATCCCCCACAAATTCCAAGCCGACGACGAAGGCTTCTTGGGCACAATCCCGCACGAGCAGCTCACCACACCGTATGCCGATCGCAACGTGCTCGAAATCGGCAAGGGTGATTGGGTCGTGGTGAACCCGTCGCATTTTTTGCCGATGTTGCAGGAATTCGACCCTCAGAAGCTGCTCGACAAGTACGACGAATTCGTGAAGTACCTGGCGAGTATTCCATCCGCTCCCCGGCGCCGAGACGACGGCCGCATGTTGGCCGAGACCGCGGTGCGCGCGCTTGCCGACCTGAAAGCGTGTGTTGCGGCAGCGGCGCAAAACAAAGACGCGCTGCTGTTTCGCCTCCTTCCCCCACCGGGATAGCGAACACAGCGTTTGGTTACGACGCACAGTTTGAAACCGTTCCGAGGTTATACTGTGGCCATCTCATGCAGCCGGACCGAACCTTGCGATGACGGATTTTCGCGATCTGCCCGATCTCGCGAGTGACGCTGTCGGCGGAGCTGCCATGTTGTGCAGCGATGAGTCGCTTGCGCCGAAAGAGCGGCTGGTCCGTGCGATGCGCCCTGGGGACGGAGGCGGCGCGTATCGCGGCAAAGACGGGTGGGAAACCCGGCGCTATCGATCCAGCGACGGTGTGGCTCCACTGTCCGATAGCGATGTTCACGATTGGTGCGTCGTTCGGCTGGGCGTTCCGGGCGCGATTCGCGGGATCGTCGTGGATACAAGCTCGTTTCGCGACGATTGTCCCCAGACCATCGCAGTAGACGCTGCGGTCATTCAGCAGCCGCTGGACCTCGGTGCGTTAGACACAGCGACCTGGAGCTCTCTGGTGCCGCGGTCCCCGGTTCGCGGCGATTGTGCGAACTCCTTTGCCGTTGCGAGTGCCGAGCGGTGGACTCACGTTCGACTCGCCATTTATCCCGACGGCGGCATTGCACGGCTGCGAGTCCACGGTCAGCCCGCTTCCGATCGGTGGCTCAACCCGCTGGTCGATCTCGCGGCGCTCGAGCACGGCGCCATGGTCGAGGCGTGCAGCGGCGGTACCGCGATCCACTTGCTTGCACCGGGGCCGGCGCGGTCGATGGAAGAAGGGTGGCAGACGCCGCGTCGGCGGGGCGCTGGCAACGAGTGGGCGGTGATTCGATTGGCGGGTCCCGGGCTGATCGAGCGGATCGAGATCGACACGTCGCACTTTACGGGCAATGCACCGGCGCGAGCGGTCGTCGAGGGTTCGGTGGATAGCGGCGATCGGGCTAACTGGCGTCCGCTGCTATCGACGTCGCTTCAGCCAAATACACGCCACGTGTTCGACAGCGATCTCCGCTGCATCGGCGAAGTGGCGCATTTGCGACTATCGATCTATCCGTGTGGCGGCGTGGCGCGATTGCGCGCGTGGGGCAGCGTCGCCCCGTCGAGGGACCCTGGGTTGGCCAAGCTCAACGCCCTAACCCCGTTGGATGCGACGGCGGCCTTGCTGAGGTGCTGCCGATCATCGGCGTGGGCGGCCGCCATGACCGGAGCGCGACCGTTTCGCGATGCGTACGCGTTGGCCCGATTGGCCGAGCGCACGTGGTTTTCGCTGGGTGAAAGTGACTACCTCGAGGCGTTTGCCGGGCATCCGCGGATCGGCGAGCTGCGATCGAACTCGCCAACCGGGCCGCTCTCGGTGCCGGATCCAACGGGCGTTGCGGCTGAACTTGCGCGCGCGGCACTGGCCGAAGCAAACAAAGCGTACGAAGCCAAACACGGCTTTATTTTCATTGCCTGTGCTTCGGGCAAAACCACGGATGCGCTGCTCGCCGAGCTCCTCGCTCGGTTCGAGCGCAGCCGCCCCGATGAGCTGCGCACCGCTGCCGAGGAGCAAGCGAAGATCATCCGATTGCGCCTTACTCGACTACTGCAGGAACTCGCGTAGGAGCCTCAAATAGCGCCGGTCTCGGCTGCGCTTGTGATAGGTTCCGCGCCGAACAACGATGTCGTCTCGAGCTGTCCAGGCAGCAGATGCAGCGATCGATTTCAGCGCCGAGGTCCTCGCCGACCTAGCGGGGTGCACGGACAAGGCGAGACCCGCCGGCATGTACCACCCATCGGATGGTGTGAAGCTCCGTCTGTATCCGTCGACCGCGGGTGCGGGAGGTTATGGCGATGCGGGGGACAAACGAGTGTCTGGACCACAGACCAACGTCGCTCGAGCTTGGGCGAATCGATGCGGCACGATCCGCCACGAGGCGGCGGAACTGCAGCACATTGTCGCCGCGCAGGTAGAGGGGCGAGCCACCTCCGCCGAGCCGATTACTTTTGATTCGTGGTGGTCCGTCGGGTTGGCAGCGGCAACACTGTGGTGGAGCAGGGGGAAGGGATTCTATCGCGCCCCCGAGGGGCCGCCAGGCGGGCCCGGGGCAAGGCCGTTCGCTCGAGGAGGCGATCCGCTTGAGGTCCCGCAGCCGGCGCTTCCAAGCAGTTGGAACCTTTGCGTCCGCGAGAGCGCCGAACTTTTCAGCGATCTAAGAGCCAAGGCCGCGGTACTCGAAACTCCGTCCGAGGTCGAGCTGAATATTGTGCAGGGAAGCGGCAGGTTTCTTGTCAAATTTGTCGTCGAATCGTTCGATCTTGGACAGAACCACGTCGCGTATATTGCACACTATAAAGGTGCGATCGTCTCAATGGTTCGATCCGATACCGGGCCGCTTGCCACCCACAAGATTCGGGTTTGGCTGGGAGATGAACTGGAGAGGGCAGCCAACAGATTTTTTAGCAACTGAGTGGACGGATGCCGGTGGAGTCCGTTCCGTTGCCGGAGGCTCTGATGCTCGGCATGGAGCTGGACGTGGGCTGAAACCGGGTTACAACTACAGGATGTCGGTGCGCACATCGTTTCCGGAGAAGAAGCTCGCGAAGGCACTGCACCGCGTTGAGCGGGTACAGAGCCAATTGGTACGCCGCTATCCGGGGGAGTCGGGAAATCGCCAAGCTGTGCACACGGTGTACGGGGGCGCAAATCTGTTCACCGCCGAGACGCCGGCCAAGCTGGGCAATCTGGCCCTAAAGGCGCTCGATACCTATGCACCAGATCCAGCCTCATTTGCCGAGGCGCTCGGCATTCGGGGCGAGCTGGCCGCGAAAGTTCGCGACCGCGTGCGCGACAAGCTGCGCCGAGAGCCGGTCGAAGATTTTAGGATCGACTTCGAAGATGGCTACGGCAATCGCGCCGACGACGAAGAAGATGGCCACGCCGTCGCCGCCGCACAGCAGGTCGCGACCGCGATGGCTGCCAACTCCCTACCGCCGTTTGCCGGCATCCGCATCAAGCCGCTGACCCGCGATTTGGCGGCGCGTTCGCTGCGAACGCTCGATGTGTTCCTTACAGAACTCACGTCTGCGACTCAGGGGCAATTGCCGACCAACTTCGTCGTTACCCTGCCCAAAGTCCAGTCGCGCGGCGATGTCGAAATCATCGTCGATGCCTTTGAACTCCTCGAAGATCGGCTCGAACTACCGGCGGGCAGTCTGCGACTCGAGATCATGGTCGAAACCACCCAAGCGATCTTCGATCACAAGGGTCGTGCCACCCTACCGCAGTTGCATGGCGTCAGTGGTGGTCGGCTCGTGGCAGCCCACTTTGGCACGTACGACTACACGGCGAACTGCGGCATCGTAGCTGCGCACCAGAAAATGACGCACCCGGCATGCGACTTCGCCAAACATATGATGCAGGTGGCGTTTGCGGGGACCGGCATTCAGTTGTCCGATGGCGCCACCACCGTGATGCCGATCGCGGTGCACAAGGGCGCCACCCTGACGGATGCCCAGCGGGCCGAGAATCGCGCCGCCATCTTCTCCGCTTGGCGCCTGCACGCCGACAACGTGCGGCACGCTCTGATCGGCGGGTTCTATCAGGGCTGGGACCTGCATCCGGCTCAATTCGTACCGCGGTACGGCGCGGTCTACGCGTTCTTCCTGGAGGGATTCGAGGCCGCTAGCGAGCGGCTTAAGAACTTTGTCGACAAAGCGGCGCAGGCGACCTTGGTCGGCGACACATTCGACGATGCCGCCACCGGCCAGGGGCTATTGAACTACTTCTTGCGGGGAATCGCCTGCGGCGCTGTGACCGAGCAAGAAGCCCTGGCCACCGGGCTGTCGATCGACGATATCCGCTCGAAATCATTCGTTCGAATCGTGGCGGCGCGCCGCGGCAACACATAAAAGACTGGATCGACGAACTGGCAGAGCCGGGGTGATCGGTATTGCGACGCTTCGACGTCTCGTGTAGACAACACATCTCACGGCGGATGTAGCTCAATTGGTAGAGCGCCAGGTTGTGGTCCTGGATGTCGCGGGTTCGACCCCCGTCATTCGCCCCAAAAAAAGAAGAGCGGCAGACGGTTGGTGGCGTGGATGTCTCGGAAGAGACGTGCGTATACTCGGGTCGCTTCGATCCAACGGAGGAGCATATGCACATTCACTGGCGCTGGCTGGCTTTGTCCAGCTTTCTGATCGCTGCGGGCGGCTGTCCCGATGTCAAAGTCGACGACGACGAGATCGGAACAGGGGGCCCAGTGGTCGATTTCGACCCTGGGAACAAGGTGATTCCGTTCCCCAACAACCTCTTGCTCAATCCAACGACCGGCAAGGTTACCTTACCGATGTCCTGCGGCGAGGGCCCGGCGACGACGGCCCTTCGCACTGGGGTGCTGAACCAGCTCGACGGTTTCGGGACCTACGAAACCGCCATGACCGCCACGTTCTCCGAAATGTTCGACCTGGCAACTGCGGGGAACCGGGTCGTGCTTTACAAACGGGCCAGTGCCGGAATGCCGGCAGATCCTGCGACTTCGTCGCCCATCCCCGTCGTACTCGTGCCGAATGTGACGATTCGCTACGACGCAGACTGCAAGAATCCGAGACCCGTTCCACAGCTCATCATGGTTGCTGCCCGGCCGCTGGAGCAGAAGTCGACGTACGTCGCTGCGATCTTGTCGGGAGTGAAGACGGCCTCCGGAACCGATTTCACGCCGTCGTTTACCTGGTCGCTGGTGCGGCAAGAGAACGCTCCTGTTACCCTCGACGCGAGCGGGAATGTCACCTCCAACAAGACGCCGCTCGATCCGCGCAACGCCGCCGATCTTGCCACGTTGCAGGGGCTCGATCTGCTGTGGAAGGCGCACCAATCGGGGCTCACCTTCCTGGCGCAGAAGAACCATTCCCGCTCGGACGTCCTCTTGGCGTGGGAGTTCAACACGCAGACGACAACTGATCCTTTGGACCCGACTGTCGCCGACTCGCCCGCGATGAAAGTTCCAAGCGCCGCGCCGATAAAGCTCGGATCACTGACAGCCACGATTGACCGCGCGACGCCCCCGTATGTCTTATGCGACCCAGCGGGTGGCGGCCCTGGCACCGACGACAACGTGCAATGTTTTCTCAAGATCGCACTCGGATCTGCGGCATGCCAGCAGCCGGGGTGTCCTGCATCGCAGGTCTACTCCACAGGCAGCGCGACATGTGCCTCGGTCCATTGCGAGAATGTTGACGAAGTGCTCGGCGGAGAGTTTAACTCCCCGCAGTACACGACCGAGACCGACAACCCGCTTGCTGGCGGGGACAAGATTCCGGGAGCGTGGAACGATCCCAACAGACCCGCAAAGGTGAGAGACGAAAAGATTGGCTTCATCGCGATCGTTCCCGCAGCTGCTGCGCCGACATCCGGCTTTCCGGTGGCGGTCTACGGCCATGGTTTGGGCAGCTCCAAGACGACCGTGTTTGCGCTTGGCCCGCAGTTATCGACGCCGCAGCTTCCGGATTTCGCGAGCGGCTTTCTCACCGTTGCGATCGATTTCGTGGGCCACGATAGCCGCGCGGTCCGAAATAACAGTGAGACCGCCCGCGGTTGCGCTGGCTTCCCGACCTTCGCCGCAGCGCCGCAATGTTTCGCACCGTTCTTGTCGACCAATCTTGCGGCCACGCGCGATGCGATCCGCCAGAGCGTGCTCGATGTGCATGGGCTTGTCGAAACGTTGAAGTTCTGCGGCGCTTCGGCATGCGCGATCCAGTTCGCTCCGCAGGGCGCCGGAAAGTTCAAGATCGACTCCGCGCACATCAGCTACATTGGGCTGTCCCTAGGCGGCATCATCGGATCGTCCGCTGTGGCGTCCAAACCTGACTTTAAGGCGGCGGTCCTCAATGTGCCTGGCGTTGGTTGGGTCGACATCCTCGAGCGGACGTTGACCGGTGCAATCAAGTGCCCGCTGGTCAACAGCCTGATCGATGCTGGCGTGCTTACCGGCGACAAATCGAATGCAACGTTCACCACAGGCTTGTGCACCACGGATGAGTGGCGAACGCAGCCCGGATATCGCCAGTTCTCGACGATCGGACGGTGGATCCTCGACCCCGCTGACCCCGCGAACTTCACCCACAAGCTCGCTTCGCGGCGGTTCATGATCCAAAAGGTGGTCGGCGACACCGTGGTGCCAAACTACGCCACCGATAACGAGACTGCTCTCGTCGGGCTGGCAGCAAATCCAATCGCGGCGGCCTGCGCCCCGCAGGCGGGCCCCTTTCCGCCGACCTCGCAAGTCGTATCGCCGGCTGCGGCGAACAAATTTGTCACCTACGGACCATTACCCCCGACCGCTTCCTGTCCAGATGCTTTAGGAACAAACCAACCGTCGCCGGGAACGTCGTACGCTCACCCGTCCTTGCTTCGCCCCGTGCCAGGTACCTGTTCCACCGCGGGGCATACGTGCACGTCCACTACCCAGGCGTTCGGCGACGCACAATGCACCCAGCAAGCCGGTGGGCCGAGCACATGTGACGTCGCGTCGGTTGGGCGCGGGCAGCTCGGCACGCGGCGCATACAAACCGACGCCATCACGTTCCTAATTCTCAACCGCTAACGTCGACGAGGAACCATCAAATGAAGACCACAACTACTTCGTTGCTCCTCGCCGCTGGCCTCGCTGGCTCAGGCAGCTCAGCGTACGGCAACGCCTTTAACATCAACGAACACGACGCCAAGGTCACGGGTCGAGGCGGCGCCGCGGTCGCATCCGATACCGAGGCGTCATCGGTCGTGTTCAATCCCGGTGGCATTCCGATCGCCGAAGGCGCGCAGGTGTCCGTCAACGGCTCGTTGTACCTTGCGCAGGGTTCGTACGAGCCCGCCGGGGGCGGTGCGAAGGTCACCACGGACTCGTCACCATCGGTCGTTCCCTCGATCTCCGCCACGGCGCGGGTGCACGAACTGGCTGGGGTCGGCGTTGCGCTGCATTTGCCATTTGGACTTGCAACGTCGTGGCCCAATCGCCACCCGCAACAGTCGGTGATCCAGGACCAATCGCTGCGCACGTATTTCATCACCGCGGCAGTCGGCGTTAATCTCGACAAGTACGTGCCCGGGCTCTCGATCGGCGGCGGTATGGACCTCGTCCCTGCTACCGTTCAGCTCGAACGCGCGGTCTTGTTTGGCGACGCCCAAGGCACAGCTGTGCTCGGCGGCGACGCCCTCGGCGTTGGCGCTCGCGCCGGTGTGATGTATCACCCCGCGGCGCTTGGACAGCTCAAGTTCGGTGCGATGTGGCGCAGCCAGGTCACGCTAGATTTTGAAGGCAAGGGCGACTTCGACATCGCGCAACCGTACCGCGATCAACTTCCTCCGGACGGCGCGATTTCGACGACCATCACGTTGCCGCAATCCTTCGTCGGAGGTGTCGCGTATTCGCCGATCCCAAAACTCGAGATCGAAGCCAACGCCGTGTGGATCCAATGGTCGAAGTTCAAGGAATTGCGCATTGAGCTACCCGACGGCACAGCTACCGTTGCGCCTCAGAACTACAAAAACACTACGACGTTCCGCCTCGGCGGCGAATACGCCATCACCGAGCAAGCTGCAGTTCGCGCGGGTTTCATTTACGACCCGACACCGATCCCCGACACCACCCAGACCGCACAGCTTCCCGACATCAACCGAA